>JBBRTX010000001.1:0-274972 GCA_038244085.1 Bacteroidales bacterium
TACTCCGGGGATAACAGGCTGATCACTCCCAAGAGCTCACATCGACGGAGTGGTTTGGCACCTCGATGTCGGCCCGTCACATCCTGGGGCTGGAGAAGGTCCCAAGGGTTCGGCTGTTCGCCGATTAAAGTGGCACGTGAGCTGGGTTCAGAACGTCGCGAGACAGTTCGGTCCCTATCTGTTGTGGGCGTTGGAAGTTTGAGGGCACCTGACTCTAGTACGAGAGGACCGAGTTGGACAGACCGCTAGTGTATCTGTTGTGGCGCCAGCTGCATTGCAGAGTAGCTACGTCTGGATGAGATAAGTGCTGAAAGCATCTAAGTACGAAACTCAGCCCAAGATGAGACTTCCTTTAAGGGTCGTGATAGATCATCACGTTGATAGGATATAGGTGTAAAGCCAGTAATGGCAAAGCCGAGTATTACTAATTACCCGTAGCTTTCTTCTAAATAGTGCTAATCTTTCTGATTATTCTGTTGTATTTTCTTTCTTCAATATGTCATAAGGTATTCATGACAACCAGTAACCCCCTGGGGTTTCTGAATTGTCCAAGATCTTACGGTGACTATAGCAGTGGTGATCACCTCTTCCCATTCCGAACAGAGAAGTTAAGCCCACTTGCGCAGATGGTACTGCACTACAATGTGGAAGAGTATGTCGTCGCCGATCTTTTTTAAAATCCCGGTTTTTAACCGGGATTTTTTTTTGCCCTCTCTTCTCCTCCAATTGGCAAAATTTCTTACCTTTACCTCATTCATCAACTACTTCAATGACGTTACCAACTAAATTCATCCTGGGCTCCTTTTTACTTCTCTGCTCAACACTTCTGCTTGCCTCCCCCTACCCTGCCGACTCCCTCCGTCCCAAAAGAGACTCTACCCGCGTTACCTATTTCTCTAATGACTTTGAGAAATTCGGTCTCCTGAATCTCCATGCTACCGATACAGCCATTACCGGGTTTCAAAATTATGACCCCCTTTACAAGAAAAGCCGCTTCTTCGCTACCCTGGGAAACATCGGTCAGGCTCAACTCAATCTCCTTCCCTTCTCTTCTTCATCACAAAGTGGATTTGATTACGGTATTCATACCTTCGACAACTATATTTACAAGAATGACAGTGTACGGTACTATAAAATTTTTAAAACCTACACCGATCTTGAATACGTCCAGGGAGCAAATAAAGAACTATTCTTCCATGCCGTCTTCAGCCGGAACCTTTACAAAAGTCTTAACATCGGATTCGACTTCCGTGTGTTATCTTCGATCGGTGCATATCTCCAGCAGAAAACAAACCATGTCAACTTTGTCCTCACTACACAATATTTCACCAAAAACCGACGCTATGGGGTTATTGCCAACCTCCGGATCAACTTCCTGAAATCACAGGAAAACGGAGGGACCCGTTACGATAGCCTTTATGACCAAAACCTTGAAACCAACCGGCAAATAATCGCCATCAATCTTTCCCAGGCTCAAAACCGCATCAGGGATAACGGTTTCTTTATGAAACATTATTTTAACCTTTCCCGGCATGTCATCAATCCTAATGACTCCACTCATCATGATTTAAAAAATCAACTTGAACTGGGCAGGTTGGTCTATACTTTTGAATACAACCGGCAAATCCAGGATTACATTGCGAACGACCGGAATGCGAATTTTTACCAGGATTTCTTTCTGGACACCATTGGAACGCGTGATTCAATAACCGTTTCCGGTTTTACTAATATACTTACCTGGACCAATCCAAATTTCAAACCTGACCGGAAAAACCGACTCGTTCAGGTGGAAGCCAGCATTAAACAGAGGTACTTAGAAATCAGTGACCACTATTGGCGCAGATACTTTATTCAGTTCACACCTTTCGGGGAAATATCCTTCCAGCCTTTCGCAACCCTGGTTCTGAAAGCATATGCCGATTATGTAATCGGAGATTACAATGGCGGGGATATGAGCCTTAAAGCCTCCTTGTCACAAACCCTGGGTGGTGAAAAAAGGAATGCCGGAATGATATCCGTCAACGGGTTTTATGCCTTTCAGAAACCCGGATGGTTCTACGAACACTTCCTCGGCAATAATTTTATCTGGGACAACGCATGGAGGCAACAGGGAATCATCTCCGGTGGAATCACCTATTCCTTCAAAAACTTTCTCAGTGCCGGAGTAAACATCAGCAGGATCAACAACTTCGTTTATCTTGATTCGTCCGCCTATCCACAGCAATATACGCCTCAATTCGGATACCTGAATGTTTTTCTCACTGAAAATATTCCTGTCGGAAAATTCATTTTCCGTGGACAGTTTGTTTATCAGACGGTACAGGGAACCAATGTCATGCGGCTGCCAACTTTCATGGGTACGTTTTCCACCTATTTCACCCAGCCGCTTTTCCACGGTGCTGCAACATTCCAGCCTGGTCTCTCTCTTAAGTATAACAGCCTTTATTATGGGAACAGTTACATGCCGGCCCTGAGATCTTTCTATCTCCAGGACAAAAAACAGATCGGAGATTACCTCTGTATGGATGTCTTTATCAACCTGAAGATACAACGTGCCAGGATATTTGTCATGTATTCCCATTTCAATGCTGCTTTTATGAAAAACCCCTATTATACTGTTCCTCACTACCCGATGCAGGATGCAGCTTTCCGTTTTGGCCTCACCTGGAGATTTCATGATTGATTTTTATTGCAGCCCAAAAATGTATTCTTCTACGACGTTTTAGTTCCTTCACAATTGCCTTTCCCTAGATCCTCATGTCAGTTCTCATCCTGATAAATGGTCAATGAAGATAAACTGAAGTACAATTATGCGAATCCATTTGGGTCGTATTCTTTAAATTTTACTCAATAAAAGAATCCAACAGAAAAATGATGCAGGAAAGATGACAAGGTCGAGGTAAAAAAAAACCGAACTTTGTTTTCAGGATTTCAGACATTTAATAAATACAAGTCTATGGAGAAAAGGGCATTCGGGAATACCGGATTGAGCGTTTCCCTCCTCGGGTTCGGAGCCGGACATGTAGGAAAAGATCAACAGGAAGAGCACCAGGTTGAGAAGCTCTTAAACCTGCTTCCCGATCTTGGGATAAATTTTATCGATACCGCTCATTCCTATGGTTTATCCGAAGAACGGATCGGGAAATTTCTTTCCCACCGTCGCAAGGAGTTTATTATCTCCAGTAAAGGGGGTTATGATGTAGACTGGAATGCGGAATGGACTTTTGAGTCAGCGGCTAAAAGTGTGGATGAATCTTTACGAAGGATGAAGACCGAATATATTGATATCTATCATTTACACTCCTGTTCAAAGAAAGTACTGGAAAAGGGAGAAGTAATTTCTGCGCTGGAGAAAGCAAAGGAAGCAGGTAAAATTGGAATTATAGCTTTTTCGGGGGAAAATGAAGACCTGGATTACGCAATGGATTCCGGGAAATTCGGAAGCATCCAGACATCTGTAAACTTTTGTGATCAACATGGGCTCGCAAACCAGGTCAAAAGAGCAGCTGCCCTTGGACTGGGCGTCATCGGGAAAAGACCCATAGCCAATGCACCATGGCGATTCGATACAGCCCCGGTCGGGCATTACAGCGCTGAGTACTGGTACCGTTTTCATAAAATGCAGGTAAATAATTTTGGTCTCGACTGGAATGAACTGGCCATACGGTTCTCGGCGTTTGCTCCGGGGGTAAGTACCGTCATCACAGGAACCTCAAGTGTTGAACATTTGAAACAGAATCTGAAAGCGGTCTCAAAAGGACCTCTGCCGGATGAAATCATTCAGCATCTTCATGAAGAATTTTCAAAATATGACAATGACTGGTCCGGGCTTATCTGATAGGATCAGTCACGATTGTCCATCTTAATCCTGAAGGCCCAAGCAAAGCGTGATGGCGGCGCATTCCGACGAACAGCAGGAATTTCAATCCTGAAACCATTGTCTTCCAGCTTCCATTTAAGGTTTCCATTTTTTCCCATCAATTCAATAGTAGAGGTTTTTGTTGGTTGAAATCCTTCAACATAAACCGATGCAGGCATTTTGCGCTCATTCTGCTCTGCAAGATAAATGACATAAATGGTCCCATCCGGCAAAGATGTAAAACAAAGGTTTCTAAACTTGTAAGGTTCAATAGGACGGGTCTTATAGATCGCTTCCCCGTTCACCTTCATCCAGTCACCAATCTCCTTAAGCCTTAAATAGGCGGTATCCGCTAGTTCACCTTCCGGAGATGGCCCGATGTTCAGAAGGAAATTCCCTCCCTTCGCAACGATATCCACCAGCAAATGAATAAGATCAGACGTGGGTTTATAGATATCACCCGGGACGTATGACCAGGAGGTGGCCATCGTCATACAGGTCTCCCAGGGATAATCGAGGGGCTTTTCCGGAACGGTTTGTTCCGGTGTACGATAATTCTCATATTTTCCGTGAACAGCCCTGTCAACCATCAGGATCCCGGGCTGCTTTTTTCGCGCCATAGCAGCAATTCCCGCCATATTCACATCCTGATCCAGGTTGTCCGGACAAACCCATCCCCCATCCAACCAAAGGATATCCATCCTGCCATAACCGGACATCAGTTCTTCAATTTGCCGGTAAGTAAATTCGCTGAATCTTTTCCATCTTTCCGGATATTTCTTGATACTATAATTCACATTCCGGTTAGGCGTGGCCCACTCCTCAGCCCAATAATCGTTATTGTGCCAGTCGGGTTTGGAAAAATAGGCACCCGTCAGGAAACCTTTTCGCCTGAATGCTGAGAATATTTCACCAGTCACGTCCGCTTTGGGATTCGCATGGAAAAGGCATCCCTGGTCGGTAATCTTATAATCGGTTTGCTTCGTGTCGAACATGCAAAAGCCATCATGATGTTTGGTGGTAAATATCACATATTTCATTCCGGCATAACCGGCAGCCTCTGCCCATTTGTCAGGTTCAAATTTTACGGGATTGAAAGTGTTCTTTAACTTTTCATATTTCCGGCAATAATCAACATAGTTTTTCATATTCCGCAAACACCAGGGTTCGTCTTCCGAACATATTGACCAGGATTCAACAATTCCCCACTGACTATAAGGACCCCAATGCATCAACAATCCGAACTTGAGGTCTTTCCAGGCCTCGAGGTTTTTCATCACTGCGGGATCCGTCTCAGTATCAGTTTGACTACTCACAGGGCCATTGATCAAAAAAAACAATAGAAACAACAGGGAAAACATTCTCATAGGAAAATTTTTCCAAAATTAAATAAGTCTGATCAGTGATGACTCCGGATTTTTTCTTCTTTGTTTTTTTAGAATAATTCTAAATAACAATGACATTGGAACAGATTTTGCTTAATTTATCCTATTTTAAAAAAAATCGATATGAAAACATTTGTACGTAATTTAAAAGTAATTCTTCTCATTACTGGAATTGCTTTATCTACAGGGGTCTTGGCAAACCGTCACATCATAACCGCTTCGGGAATCACATTTACACCTTCAAATCTTCAGAATGTTGAAGTAGGTGATAGTATAGTATTCACCTGGGGAAGTGGAACTCACACAACCACATCGCTTGTCATTCCTGCCGGTGCAGCAACCTGGGATTCACCCTTGACAAGCACCAGCACCACATTTATTTATCCGGTGACATTATCCGGAACTTATAATTATGAATGCACAATTCATGCTGCAATGGGTATGCGTGGTTCGTTTACTGTACGGAATCCCTCATCAATTTCCGAGAGCTTATCATTGACGCCTGTAATTAGTGTCTATCCGAATCCAATCCGGGACATTGTGTATTATAAATATGAAAGTAAAGGAAAGGATTTAAACCGGCTGGAGATTTACAACGTTACCGGGATGAAAGTTTTTGAAATAACCAATGATTTACAATCAGGAGCCGAATCCAAATTGAATATGGCACTTCTCAATCCGGGTATCTACTTCCTGAAATTCATTGATTCGGAGAATCATTCCTGGGTAAGAAGGGTGAGTAAAGAATAAGGATTAGTTCATCCCTCTTTGTTTCTTTATCTCTTCGTACGCTGCATTTAATGTTTGAAATTTCTCAGTAGCTGCCTTGTGGATATCTTCCCCAAGGTGGTTTACTTTGTCAGGATGGTATTCAATGGCAAGACGTCTGTATGCTTTCTTCACTTCCTCATTTGTAGCTTCAGGCGCGATTTCGAGGATTTCATAGGCACTGTTTACGTTCCGGATGAACATAGCCCGGATTGAATGCAGATCGGAAGCGGAAATCCCCATGGAAGAGGCAATTCTTTCAATAAGATCGGTCTCGGAAGGATGCGGAGAACCATCAGCTGCAGCGATTCCAAATAGAAAATGGAGCAATTGCAAACGGGAGGCATAGTCCATGAACTGCCCGATCTGGGCGCTGACCTCCTCGACTTTTATCTCCTGGTTCAGCACTTCTTTCAGTATCCCGATCAGGCGTGAAGCCTCCTCCTCCCCAAATTGCCGGAGAAAGAATTTCTTGACATATTCCAACTCTGCACGGACCACCTTTCCATCGGCCTTCATCACTGCAGCAGACAGCACGAGAAGGCTCATTGCAAAATCACCACGGGCCGTTCCCTGGTAATAGGTCCCGGCACTTTTCCCATCGAACATTGAACCCAGGGCAAACCCCAAAATTCCGCCCAGGGGCCCGCCAAAGGCCCAACCCAAGCCTCCACCAATCCATTTCCCATACCTGCTGCCACCTGAAGGTTTTGCACTACTGTTTGTTGCACTCCCGTCCGGAGCAGAAGGATTTTCTTTTTCATCCCCTTTCTTTTTCATGCTGAAAACAGCATAAAAGAAAATAACAAGAATGATGATAATGATAACCGTTCCCATAATCTGTTGGTTCGAATGATATTACCGGATATTCTCCGAAAGAGGTAACCCGAATTCCTCTACCATTTTAATATTGAGATGTTCCAGCTGGTCGAGAACGGGATTATAAATATCGGGGATAACCGGAATATGAACCCCTTTGGCAGTGATCTTCCCGGCTAGAATCATTTCAACCCCAATGGCTGCAGGCAATGCGACAGTTCGTGCGATGGAAGTGTTTGTGGCCAGGGTTCCGAAATCAAGCATCCTTGAGCGTATCACTTCTTTCCGACCATCAGAATAGGCGGCAAGAAAAGTATGCTGCAACACCACCATATCCCGTTCCTCCGGTAGTAATTCCATTTTTGAAATCATCAGGTCAGAGGTTATCTCGAAAGTGGAATCCTCTTTTCGGTTCATCGGTTCATCTCTGAACATTCCCAGCCATTGCAGTGCCTCAATCGTGATCGATCCGGCAGAATTTCCAAGGAAATCTGCAACGTCTTGTTTGATATCTCCTGTTAATGGTATACCAATTTGTCGTGCCAGAAGCTGAGCATACGTCATCCCTGTCATATCCGATTTTTCATAGGAAATCAGATTCAGTTTCTTGAAACCATCGATGATCTCACACCAGTTCTGATAGCGGAAAGTGCCTCTGAAAACGGTCCGTGCCTCGGGAATACCATAAATCGTCTGATACGCCAGTGAGTCGCGGTTTGGATAAACTTCCAGTCGTCCTACTTCCGGGTAATCAACCCCGAAAGGATTTTTAAAGAGATCGCTTGTAGGTACCTGCACCTGTATTCCGTCGCGGAGATAGAGGGCATCATTGTTTCCCGCCATTACCACCCCTTTGGGACTCCAGGAGAATTTGTATTTGAAGGGATTATTGGTTGCCTCCGGTGCAGGAAGTGCTCCGCAAATTGAATAGAATTCAAGAACAGCACCACCTTGTTCGTGAATGTGATCAATGATCCGCATGGCAGACATGTGGTCAATTCCGGGGTCAAGGCCCATCTCATTCAGAATAATAATGTTCGCGTCTTTTGCCTGCTGGTCCAGGGCCTTCATTTCCGGTTTCACATAGGAGGAGGTCACCATGTTTTTCTTATGAGCAATACATAGTTTTGCCACCATGACGTGAAATACATAAGGAAGCAGGCTCACGGTAAGGTCATGATCTGCAATGAGTTTCCCAAGGGCTAACTCATCCTCCGCTTCCCAGAAAATTACCTTCGAGTTGGGATGATCCTGTGTCATCTCTTTAGCCCTGTCAGGTGTATTTGACGCAACGGTCACAAAATAATTTCCGGAAAGGAGGTGTTGCACCATTGGTTTTACAACTAGCCCGGCGCCGAGTATGAGTACTCTTTTCATCGTTACAATATTTTTAGATTGTTTCTAATGGTATCCCTGAATTTCCAACAAATGCCTCGAGATATTTATAGTCAGGTGTCAGTTCTCCGTTATGAAGGATCAGTCCTTTTTTAATGGATTTGGGAAGATCAAGGTCTTCGAACGGTTCTTCAAAATCCGCATCGGCAATCGGTTTCACAAAATTAACCAGCACATCACCAAAACCATTAGAGGCATCCCTGGGCAGCTCGGCCGGGAGTATATCCACAGCCATTACCAGCATACCTTCGCCGTTGTGTCCCATCCGGATGGTCTCAGTTACCGGATCGTAAACATAGATCGGATCTTCAATTTCGGTAGATTTCAGGTTACATTCCATCGAACCACCCACATCACAACTGATATCGCCGATCACAGAAAGCTTAGGGATTCCTTTCTCATACATCTTTTTCAGGAATTCCTTGGTGAGCAGTTTAGGATACCTTTTATCCCAATAAATGCAGTTGATCAGCATAGAAAGATGTGGTATATATTTCTCGAAAATGCTGCGGTATTCCTGGGGATTGGCAAAATAATCATGCAGGTCGAAAGGCTCGCCATCACAACGCTCATACATATCTTCTTCCCTGAAAATGACTTTATAAACAATGTTATTGGGCAGTTTTTTCCGTGATCTCAGCACCAGGAGTTTCTCCGCGGATATCTCCTTCACAGGCAGAAGGCCGCAGATTTCCTGAGCACCCTGCGACACGTTTCCATAACCGGTAAATCCGATGACGAAGGGGATCTGGTTTTCCGGGATTCCTTCTTCCGCAATCCTTTGGCCGATCGCAGAGATATCGTCTTTTGCTTCTTTCAGTGACCGGTACTTATGTGCCTGGTGGATTTTCAGGAGGTTAGAGATATAACCATGATCTTTCATCCTCAATCCAAGGGACCAGAAAGAATTGATCATTCCAGCCATTCCGGCATATTTCCCAAAAAAGATCAATCGTTTTCCTTGTTCGTCGACGACTCGCTCATAATCAATCAGGTTGCATTTCAATTCCATCATCCTTCTGAGCATGGGCATGTTATACTGCTGGCCTTTTATAACATGGGAGAAAAACACATAGGTGGTTGCCGGTTCAAAAAAAGAAACAGGCATTTCTTTAACGCCAAAGACCACAGAGCATTTCTTCAGATCTTTAGCGATCTTAGCACCTGCCTTGATATACTCTTCATCCGAAAAAATCCTTTTAGTCGAAGTCTGGATGACGATATCCAGTTTTTTTTGCTTGACCAGCCTTTCAACATGCGTTGGGGTGAGGGGTGCCCGCCGCTCCATGTTATACCTGTCTTCGTGTCGGATTCCGATGAATTTGCTCATAGTTTTTTTGTGTTTGGGCGTTGATGCAAAAGTAGATAAAATTTGTGTACATTTGCACGCAAAAACAGCGTAAAAACATCAGATTCCCCTTGTTTCTATAGTAATTCAATCAAGTCTTTATCTCAACCAATCCTTGTTATGAAGTACAGGTTTGTTTTCGTTTTATGGGTCATTTTTGTTCTCTCATCAAAAATTGTTACCGCTCAACAATCCAACATCATTTTTTTCAGTGAACAGGGCGAAAACTTTTCGGTCATCCTGAACGGTATTCTTCAAAATGCTTCGCCGGAGAAAAACGTCAGGATCACGGGCCTCCCTGCCCCTTCCTATAAACTGAAGATTCTTTTTGAGAACAAAGCCATACTTGAGATTGACAAGAATCTCATGCTTGCCGAGGATGCCGAAATGACCTTTTGCATAAAGAAGAATAATAAAGGTGCATATGTTGTCCGATTCATGAATCAGGTTGCCATCCAGCAGGCGCCACCACCTCCGGCAACCCAGCATGTTGTGGCTTTTACTGCTGTCCCGGCTGTTTCAACTACTACTGTTATCCAAACCCAAAATACCACGACCGTTAATACCGGAATGACTTCTGGAAGTATGAATATTTCTGTCGGGATGAATGTGGGTGAAGTTAGTTCGACTACAACAACCACAACCACTTCGAATGCAACAAGCGGGACTTCAGCGGACGAACATCATATGATGGAAGGGCAAAAACCATTTGTAATGCCCGGTTACAGCGGTCCGGTGGGTTGTCCTTACCCTTTGACCGACCTGGATTTTGATAATGTAAAAAATTCTATTGCCTCGAAAAATTTTGAAGACAGCAAGCTAACCATTGCAAAACAGGTGGTTAGCTCAACTTGTCTCTTTGCATCGGAAGTGAAACAGATCATGGATCTTTTTTCTTACGAAAGCAGTCGGGTTGAATTTGCAAAATATGCCTATAGCTTCACGTTTGATCTTGGAAACTATTACAAGGTAAATTCAGCTTTTAAGTTTGAGTCTTCCATTGATGAACTGAATGATTTCATAGCGCATCACAGGGATTAAATTAATTAAATTCAATTTTATCGCATGAAAAGATTCGGTGGTTTTCTCCTCCGGTGGGTTATAATTCCCTTCTTTGCCTCTACCCTGTTTTTTGTGGTGTTCTACCGTTTCGTTGATCCGCCGGTTACCCCATTGATGATCATACGGGTTGTTGAACAGGTTTTCGACGGGGAATCCGTGAAGATGGAAAAGGAGAGTGTCCCTTTTGATGAAATCTCACGTAATCTGCAACTGGCCGTCATCGCATCGGAGGATAATCTTTTTATGGAACACCACGGGTTCGATTTCAAAGCTATTGAGAAAGCGCAGGATTATAATGAGCGATTGAAAGGAAAGAAGATCCGCGGAGCCAGCACCATTTCACAACAAACTGCGAAGAATGTTTTTTTATGGCCACAACGTTCTTGGGTAAGGAAAGGTCTCGAAGTATATTTCACTTTCCTGATTGAACAGTTATGGACCAAGAAAAGAATCCTGGACGTATATCTTAATGTAGTGGAGATGGGTAATGGAATTTATGGAGCCGAGAAAGCTTCACAGGCCTATTTTCATAAATCCGCGATGCATCTCACACGCGGAGAGTCGGCGCTGCTGGCTGCTATTCTGCCCAATCCGCGTAAATGGGATCCCGCTCATCCGACATCTTATCTCACCCGACGTCAGCAATGGATCCTCTGGAATATGGGGAACATTGGACCGATCGTTTTTAATTAACAATTGCCCCCGATTTCCATTAATTTTTCGTAATTTTGCACTTTTATTTGAATCCACTTATAATTGATTACAAACTATTCAAAACTAATGAACTATGTCAAAAGATGCTAACGAAAAAAAGTATGTTTACTTCTTTGGCGGGAAGCAGGCAGATGGTCAGGCAGATATGAAAAACTTACTTGGCGGTAAAGGTGCAAACCTCGCTGAGATGGTGAACATTGGTCTTCCTGTTCCTGCCGGGTTTACCATTACAACTGAAGTATGTACAGCTTACTACCAGAACGACAAGAACTACCCAAAGGAATTACAGAATCAGATTGCAGAAGCCTTGAAAGCAACCGAAAAAGAGATGGGTGCCATCTTTGGCGACAAAGATAATCCGCTCCTCGTTTCTGTTCGTTCAGGTGCAAGGGCTTCCATGCCAGGTATGATGGAAACCGTATTGAATGTCGGGCTGAATGATATCACCCGTGAAGGATTTATCAAGAAAACGAATAATCCCCGGTTTGTTTATGATTCTCAGCGTCGTCTGATCCAGATGTATTCAGACGTTGTAATGGAAAAAGCAGCCGGTGTTGAACCAAAAGAAGGCATGGGCGTCAGGGTTCAGCTTGAGCGTGAACTCCACAAAATGAAAGAAGCCCGCGGCGTTTTTAGTGATACACAGCTTACCGCTGATGATCTTAAGGAACTGATCGCTATTTACAAGAAAAAAATCATGGAAGTGTTGGGCAAACCGTTCCCGGAAGATGCACTTGAGCAGCTTTATGGTGCGATTGGTGCCGTATTCCAGAGTTGGATGGGCAAGAGGGCCATTTCCTATCGGCGATTCGAAAATATTCCTGATGAATGGGGAACTGCAGTAAGTGTTCAATCCATGGTATTTGGTAATATGGGCGATTCATCAGCCACTGGTGTTGCTTTTACGCGTAACCCTGCCACCGGAGAGAAATATTTCTATGGTGAATGGCTGGCCAATGCACAGGGAGAAGATGTGGTTGCCGGTATCCGGACTCCGAATCCCATCAATGAAATTGGCAAAAATGAACATACCCAAAATCTGGTTTCACTTGAAACGGCTATGGTTCAGGCTTATAAAGAGCTTGATGCCATCCAGCTCCGTCTTGAAAAACATTATCGTAATATGCTGGATGTTGAATTTACTATCCAGGAAGGGAAACTTTACATGCTGCAATGCCGTGTAGGTAAAAGAAATGGTCCTGCCGCAGTAAAAATGGCGTTGGACATGTATCATGAAGGCCTGATCACAAAAGAAGAAGCGATAAGCCGCGTTGAGCCATCACAACTTGATGAACTCCTTCACCCGATCCTTGACCCCAAGGCGGAGAAGGCTACCAAACCGATGGCAAAAGGATTGCCTGCCGGTCCCGGTGGTGCGACCGGACAGATTGTTTTCACTTCCGAAGTTGCCGTTGCATGGGCAAAACAAGGCAAGGCAGTCATCCTGGTCCGCGAAGAGACCAATCCCGAAGATATCGAAGGAATGCGCGCTGCTTATGCTATCCTCACCGCTCGTGGTGGTATGACCAGTCATGCTGCTCTTGTAGCCAGAGGTTGGGGAAAATGCTGCATCGTTGGTGCAGGTACCATTAAAATAGAGGCGCATACAAAAACACTATCTGTTGACGGAATCGTATTAAGAGAAGGCGATTACATTTCGCTGAATGGTTCCAAAGGATATGTTTACAATGGAAAGATCGACATGATCAAGGCTGCTGAAGAGAATCCGGACTTCCAGGCTTTTATGGGACTTTGCGATGAGATTCGTAAGATGAAAATCCGTACCAATGCTGACACACCTGAGGATGCTGCAAAAGCACGTGCCTTTGGCGCTGAAGGAATCGGGCTTTTCCGGACTGAACATATGTTTTACGGAAAACACGCTGAACAGCCACTTTTCCTGCTTCGTAAAATGATTGCTTCCAATTCCGTCAAGGAACGTCGCAATGCCCTCAATGAGCTTTACCCCTTTGTAAAAGCCGACATCAAGGGAACACTGGAAGCCATGGACGGATTCCCCGTTACCATTCGTACGCTGGATCCGCCTTTACATGAGTTTATTCCTCACAACCAGGAAGCCCGTCAGAAAATTGCTGAAAGTCTTGGCATTTCAAATACGGAATTTGATAAACGTGCCGATGCATTGCATGAAACCAACCCGATGATGGGACATCGTGGCGTCCGTCTTGGAATCACATATCCTGAAATCACCGAAATGCAGGTTCGGGCCATCTTTGAATCAACGGCCGAACTGATCCAGGAAAAGAAAAATCCTTTTCCGGAAATCATGATCCCGGTTACCTGTACCGAAAATGAGCTGAAAGATCAGTATGTGATTATCGAAAAGGTGCTTCAGGAAGTACTTCAGAAATATAACCTGAAGGAAATTCCCCATATGATCGGTACCATGATCGAAATACCGCGTGCTGCGCTCACTGCAGATAAAATTGCCGGTGTTGCACAATTCTTCTCCTTCGGAACCAACGACCTTACGCAGATGACCTTCGGTTTCTCCCGTGATGATATCGGCGGATTCTTACCGGATTATCTTGATAAGAAAGTGCTCCCGGTTGATCCGTTCCAGGTAATCGATTTCGAAGGTGTAGGCGAATTGATGCGTATCGCTGTTGAAAAAGGAAGAAGTGTCCGTAAAGACCTGAAGATCGGTATTTGTGGTGAACATGGAGGTGAACCAAAATCCGTTGAATTCTGTGCTTCACTGGGATTCAACTATGTAAGCTGTTCCCCCTTCCGCGTTCCGATCGCCCGCTTGGCTGCTGCTCAGGCAGTGATCAAACAAAAGAAGTAACCCGCCATCCTTTCAAAGGAATACAATTGACTTATCAAAAGGCTGACCCAAAAAGGTTGGCCTTTTGTTTATCGCCAACAAGACCGTGGAAACTTTCCTGAATAGGGGAAGGCGGTTTTGTTATTTAATAATAATTAATAAGGATTGTTTTTGAAAAGATTTATATCTTTGAATGGGGTTTAAAATATAAAGTTTCATTCCATTTATCTGCTGGTAACCATGTCAAAATCAGTTATTATCATTGGAAGCGGAATTGCCGGATTATCCTCAGGTGTGTATGCCCAGATGAACGGCTTCAATTCTGTTATTTATGAAATGGGAGCTAATCCGGGTGGTCTTTGTACTTCCTGGAAGAAAAACGGATTCACTTTCGATGGATGTATTCACTGGTTGACAGGTATAACGCCGGAATCCGGTTATTACAAATTGTGGGAAGAAATCGGCGGCATTCAGGGTAAGGAATTTTATTTGTATGATTATTTTCTGAAATACCGGGATGAACGGGGCAAGGAAGTTACTTTTTACAATGACCCACACAAACTCAGGGCCGAGCTTTTAAGAGTGGCGCCTGAGGACGAAAAACTCATTATGCGGGTAACGGAAGATATGAGGACGCTGATGGACAATGAGTTACCGGTAGATTTTTCTTTACGAACCCTAAGGCGAACCTTGAAGGTCATTCGATTACTTTATCGTTACCGGATGTCGGCACCAGGATTCTCTGAAAAGGTAAAGAATGAAAGACTGAAAAGAATCATTCATGATCACCTGGACTGGCATGGTATGTCGATTGGGTTCTCCTTCTGGGCCATGTCGATGATGGCCAGTAAAAATGCCGGATACCCGCTTGGAGGTTCAAAGGGGTTTATTGATCCTATTGTCCAAAAATATGAACGGCTCGGCGGCCGGATTGCATACAATTCCAAGGTTGAGAAGATCCTTGTGGAAAATAATAAGGCGATTGGAATCCGATTAGTCAACGGGTAAGAGAAAAGGGCAGATATCGTTCTTTCGGCAGCAGACGGACATTCCACCATTTTTGACTGGCTGGAAGGAAAATACATCGATAAGAAAATTTCCACTCTATACGAAACCCTGGTCCCTTTCCCTCCGTTACTTTTGATTTATTTCGGAATCCGGGGAGATTTTTCGGCCGAATATCCTGATACGACATTCATGCTGAAAACACCCATTCATATTGCCAACCAGGAAGTAAAGTCCTTATCTCTGAAAATATATTGGTTTGATCCTTCCTTAGCCACACTGGGAAAAACGGTTTTCATGGTCATGATGTCAACTGATTTTGAGTACTGGCAGCAGTTGAAAGAAAACAAGGAAGCCTATGTCAAAGAAAAGAAACAGGTTGCTGAGCAGGTATTGCTGGGCCTGAAAGAACAGTATCCTGATCTGGATACCCGGATAGAGGCAACCGATGTTGCCACACCTATGACATTTGTCAGATATACAGGTAACTGGAAAGGTTCCTATCAGGGATGGGTATTGACCAAAGAATCGATGACCAAACACATTCCCCAAACCCTTCCCCGGTTAGAGAACTTTTATATGGCCGGGCAATGGATTTCACCAGGGGGAGGTTTACCTTCCGGAGTGATTACCGGCAGAAAGGCAATTAAATTGATTTGTAAGAAGGAAAAACAGAAATTTACGACTATTCCGGATTGACCCGTATCTCCCCTTTCAGCCTGATATCATCAGAAGCACCGCCAATCAATAAAGTGTAGATCCCCGCTTCAACCCTGTATTTCTGGCGTTCAGAATCATAATAGCGGAGATTACTGACATAAACTGGTAACACGACAACCTTCTCCTCCCCTTTTTTCAGAAATACCCTCCTGAATCCAATCAGTTTCCGGAGTGGCTGACCGACCCTGGAATCCGGTTTTGCTGAATAAAGCTGTATCACTTCTTCACCATCCACCCGTCCGGTATTTTTCAGCGTGATTTCCACAAGAAGAGAATCCTCGGAGGAAATGATTGATTTGCTGAGGGCGAAATGCTCATATTGAAAGTGGGTATAACTCAATCCATGGCCGAAAGCAAAAAGCGGCTCACCTTCAAAATACTTATATGTCCTGCCTTTCATCGAATAATCTTCAAACAGAGGAAGATCATTTAACGAGGAATAAAAAGTAACCGGAAGCCGGCCTGCCGGATTATACTTTCCGAAGAGGACATCTGCGACCGCGTTGCCACCTTCTTCGCCCGGGTACCAGACCTGAAGGATTGCGGAACAATTTTCCTTCTCCCAATCCAGGGCAAGGGCGCTACCACCGGTGAGTACCAGAATGATTGGTTTCCCGGTTTCTTTTAATTTCTTCAACAGGAATTTCTGGTTATTGGGCAATTCCAGATTGGTTCTGTCGCCTCCGCTGAATCCGTGTATTTCAACCTTTAATGCCTCACCTTCCAGACCGGGTGAGATCCCGCCCACGAAAATGATCACCTTCGATTTCTGTGCGGCATCCATAGCCTGGCGCTGCATCTCCAGAGGCATCCAGTCAATTACGTTTTTCGAAAAATCAATTTCTTCAAAGGCCGGAATACCTTTGGCATAAATAGCTTTTTTATTTTTGATTATGTTCCGTATCCCTTGCAGAAGGGTCACGGGCTGCGACGGTGTTCCATTGTAATTTCCCAAAAGTACATTTAGATTGTCGGCGTATGGTCCTATGATAGCAACCGGACCTGTATTTTCCGAAAGGGGAAGAATTCCGTTGTTCATCAGGAGAACGATACTCTCGCGGGCGACCTTCGCAGCCAGCTCACGATTTGAAGGAGTATCCAGGGAAGTTCCCGTAATATCAGAATAAGGGACTATCGAATCCGGATCAAACATGCCCAGCCTGAACCGGGCTGTGAAAAGTCTTTCCAGGGATTGATCGATGGTTACCTGTCGTACATAGCCCGATTCCTTTGCTTTTAACAATTCCTGGTATTCGTCCCCGCAAGTAAGATCACACCCGGCATTCAGGGTCATGGCTGATGATCGGATGGCATCGGGCTGAAGCTCATGACCGTTAAAAATATCCCAGATGGCCCCGCAATCCGTAACGACATATCCCTCAAATCCCCAGCTTTTCCTGAGGATATCTCTGAGTAAGAAATTATTTGAACAACAGGGTTCATTCCTGAAACGGTTATATGCTCCCATTACTGATGCCACATGACCTTCCTTTACCAGCATCTCAAATGCAGGAAGATAGGTTTCAAACAGATCACGATCGCTGCACCATGCATCAAAAGAGTGACGGGTGGATTCAGGCCCGCTGTGAACGGCAAAATGCTTTGCAGTGGCCACCACTTTCAGATATTTCGGATCATTCCCCTGCAAACCTTTCACAAAAGCCACCCCGATCGTACCTGTCAGGAAAGGGTCCTCCCCGTATGTTTCCTGCCCTCTTCCCCAGCGCGGATCACGAAAAATATTGATATTGGGCGACAAGAAAGTAAGGCCCTCATAATTTCCGGTAAAGCCCTTTTTCCTGGCTTCATTGTATTTTGCTCGCGCTTCGGTAGAAATGACATCGGCTTCGCGGAAAATAAGATCCGGATCCCAGGTGGCGGCCATTCCTATGGCCTGGGGAAACACAGTGGCGATTCCATTCCTGCCCACGCCATGCAGGCATTCATTCCACCAGTTGTATGCAGGGATTCCCAACCGTGGTATGGCCGGGGCATCGTTCTGTAACTGCAGCACCTTCTCCTCTTGTGTCAATCGGGAAATCAGGTTACGAATTCTTTCCACGACAGGTAACTGATGATTCCTGAATTTCAACGAATCCTGCGCCTGAGCAGAAAATACTCCAATTACCGATAAAAGAAGGAATGCAAACAGAAAAGAAGAAGACACTTTCATCTTTTAGTGTTTCGGCGCATCTTTCTTGCAGCAGGATGGAAGCTTATTATAGGCAGCCAGATCAGCAGGGACTTCATCGGCGTCATAGCCGAGTTTTGAAATCGCCTTTTTCAACGCCTCCGGAGAGGTTTTTTTCGGGTTGAAGGTGATGGTCACGTTTTTTGATTCCACATCCAGGGTAACATCTTTAACACCTTTTTCAAAGGCCATCCCCTCTTCAATCCGGGTTTTGCACTGACCACAAACGGCAGAGGTCTTTATGACGATCGTTCCATCGCTTTTTTGCTGAGCCTGAAGGCCAGTAAATGCAGCCAACATGATGAACATGGCCAAAATAATTCTGATGTATAATTTCATGTTATATAGTTTTACTTGTTATTTCAAATTCATTCTGATTCCTGCGTAAATGGTCATCCCGGTGATCGGTCCCCATACCATGGCCGCATCAAAGTGAGAATGATAGGGTAGCCGGGCTTCAACAATCGGATTGGGTTGTGTGTAATTTGTAAGGTTTTCCCCGCCAAGATAAACATCCACAAATTTAAATCTTTTCGTGATCTGTCCCAGCAACTGGAAATAAACAGGCGAATGACCGGCTCTTTTAAGCAGTGCCGGCATATTGTCTGCGTTGGGAATCCTTGCCGGACCATTCAATTGCCCAGTGACATCAAACATCCACTTATTGAATTTTGTTGCATAACCGATTGTTACCAGCCCTTTATAAAGACTGGATAAGGGTTTTTCGATCAAGGTTCCGTTAATCGTCTGTTTTACATCATTTACCCGGAATGCCATCGTAACATTGAATTGTTTGATGGGCTCGGACATGAACTGAACCTGGGCACTGTTGGAATATGACTTTCCTTTCAGATTATAAAAATGGACTGTGATTGGAGACTGATCATCATCTACAACGACCTGGT
Source organism: Bacteroidales bacterium (assembly GCA_038244085.1). Taxonomy (GTDB): domain Bacteria; phylum Bacteroidota; class Bacteroidia; order Bacteroidales; family FEN-979; genus FEN-979. The sequence continues at coordinate 18,960 of JBBRTX010000001.1, forward strand.
CGATGAAACTCGTGCGATAGACATCAATATCAATTTCGGCTTTCCGGTTAAACAGCCGGAATTCTTTTGAAAGATTCAAACCGAAATTCCAGGCTTTTTCCTGTTTCAGCTTTTCATCAAAGACGAAAGAACGCTGGCTCAAGAAGAGCGGGCTGTTTTCGGCCAGGATATTGGCAGTCCGGTAACCCATTCCGGCAGAACCCCGGAGAATGGTCGTTTCATTGAACTTATACCGAAGGTGCAACCTTGGCGTGGCAAAAAAGCCCCACAGACTATTATAATCCCCTCTTATTCCGGCAATCAATGTCAGCTGCTTAAGGTTCAGCGTGTATTCAAAGAATGCTCCGGGGACCCATTCCGTGCGATTCATGTTGAAGTTCACCATCAGTGAGTCCCTCAGTTTGAATAGGTTTGAGGAGGAAAAATCGTAAACCAGCTGCGTCTGAAGAAAATTCTCCCTGTAGTCATCCAGCATATAACTGAACCCTGCTGCAATCTTGTGTTTATCCCCATTCATCGAGGTATTGTAAATAAGATTGGCATAAAGATTCCGTTCATGACCATTGTACTGGTTGATCCCATAGTATCCCTTCTGATCATGAATGATCCCGGAAAGAATCAGTCCAACACTGGTTGCGGGATGGTTTTTGAAGAAGAACCCGTTTTTCCAGAATCCGGCAAGTCGTTTCGTCCGGATATTTACCCCATAAGGCTTTGATCCATCCGATATGCCGGTGGTATCAAACGATTGATTTCCTTTATCAAAGCGCATCTGGCCTCCGGTTCTTGTCTCATCCAAATATTGAATACCGAATTTGGAAACCATTTTGCCAGGATTGATGTAATCCCACCGGTTAAAAAGATTATACGTAGTTACAGCCGGGAGATCAATGAACCCATCCCCGTTGCGGTCGAATTTGTTGCTGAACTTGTCGACATGTTCAAACAGCATGGTAGAGAGCTTGTTATTTATCTTTATCGCACCATCAAAGTTTGCTTCCATTCTAAGGTTACTGTTCATGTATAGATTCCCGTAGAACTTTTCGGCCGTTTCAGGTTTTTTATATTCCACATTGATCTGGCCGGTTACCGATTCATAACCATTCACAACCGAAGCGGTACCTTTTGAAACCTGGATGGATTCCATCCATGGACCCGGTATATAGTTCAGGCCATAAATGCTTGCCATCCCCCTGATAAGCGGGACATTTTCTGTCATCACCTGGCTGTAGATCCCGCTCAGTCCGAGCAACTGGATTTGTTTAGCGCCGGAAACCGCATCAGTGTAGGAAACATCTACGGAGGCATTGGTTTCGAAACTCTCGGCAAGGTTGCAACAGGCCGCCCTTTGAAGTTCCCCGCTGCTGATAATCTGGGTTTGCCGGGGATTCATTTTCGAGATGTAAGCGGTGTTTCGCTGGACGATATCCACCTGCTGAAGCAAAAGTTCAGAAGGTTTCAGTTCCACGGTCAATAATGCCCTGGAGGTATCGATGGGAATTGTGTCGGTTTTGTAACCAATGAAACTGAATACCAAACGGCTGTCGTGAACGCCCCGTCTCGGAAGCTGGAATTTCCCTGTAGCATCTGATACGGTTCCTTTTTGGGTCCCGATCCAATAAACATTTACACCCGGCAGAGGTGAACGGGCATTCTCCTTTGTCTGTTCGAAAATCACCCCGCTTATTGGCTGCGCTATGGAAATATTCATGCAGAGACTTAGCAATGCCAGTAAAAGAGGAATCTTATTTCTTTTGTTCATGGATATTGTTTGTTGAATGATGTATCAATTGAATAAACGAATAGAATCTCTTCAGGAAAAGAAACTTTCTGAAGCATCATTAACAAACCGGGGAAGGAATACGGATCTGATGAATGCAAACCAACACCGATGCAACCGAAAAATTTTTTTGCCTCATCACATATAGAATAATCGATACAAAATTATAAAAAAAATGATTTATAATTGCATAGATCGTAAAATTAGGCTCCGAAAATTCTTATATTTGACCCTATCATTTCGTTCTACGTAAACTTTGACGCTACCATTTTTTTCATGGACAACCATACAAGTACAAGAAACAACAAATCACCTAATAATTGTATTATGAGAAAACTGATTCCTTCTTTTTTTATTTTGTTATTATGCACAATTTCCCTGCCCGTTCTTCATGCCCAGCAGAAGCTTGCAGTTCCTCCGGGATTTAAGATGGACACCCGGATTGATAACATGGGTTACTGGCAAAAATGTGCAGAAATGGGCCTTACACCTGTCCAGCCCAATCATATCGTTGAAAAGGCAACCTTTACCGGTACGCGGGTTTTCAATGCTGACGGGGTGATGATTACTGATTCTCCTGATGTACCTGTAACCACCGAAGTTGCAACGCAAAGTGAAAACTCGGTAGTAGTGGATCCAAACAATAAAGCCAAAGTTTTAAATTCCAACAATTCAACACCCCAACCCAGCACCGGGAGTCTTTATGGAGCTGATTATTACATGTCTGCTGATGAAGGTGAGACCTGGACCGGCTCAAAGCAAGGGGCAGGCGGAGCTAACTCCGGAGACCCTGCAGCCTGTATAAATCTTACTGGCAGGTATTTCATCGGGTATATTGATGGCGGTTATGGACAAAGTGTTTCCTATTCGGATAACCAGGGACAAACCTGGATCCCGGTAAAAGTCGCCAATGGTACCATGTTTAATATGCTCGACAAAAACCACTTATGGGTAGACATCAGCCCCGCAAGCCCTTACAAAGGAAATTTATACGATGCATGGATGGCAAGCAACCAGATTAAAGTTTCAAGGTCCATCACCAATGGCACTTCATGGGAAGCACCCATTTCAATCAGTGCAGGAACGAATGCCGGTAGTCATAACCAGGGACTCAACTTTAAATGTGGCCCCGACGGAGAAGTATATTGTGTATGGGCTGTTTATGACAGCTGGCCGAGTGATGAAAAAGCCTTAGGCTTTTCAAAATCGGCAGATGGCGGAATTACCTGGGGTACGGCTGTCAGAATTATCGATAATATCAGGGGGATCCGTACTACTGGTGTATCCCAGAACATGAGAACCAATTCTTTTCCTTCCATGGCATGCGACCTGAGCAATGGCCCCAATCATGGTGCTCTTTATGCAGTGTGGGCCAACATAGGGGTTCCCGGAGTAAATACCGGAACCGACGTGGATGTTTATATGATTAAATCCACCGATCAGGGAACTTCCTGGTCGACCGCAAAGAAAATCAATACTGATGCCTCCGGTTTGGGTAAAAAACATTATTTCCCGTGGATTGCCTGCGACCAGACCAACGGAAACCTATCCATTGTTTATTATGATAACCGGAATGTTACATCCGCCAAACTTGAAACTTATGTGGCCTATTCAACTGATGGGGGTAATACTTTCACCGACCTTAAAGTCAGTGACGTCTCCTTCACGCCTTCTCCCATTCCAAATATGGCTTCCAGCTATATGGGGGATTACCTAGGCATTTCGGCCTACAATGGCAAAGTATATCCTTGCTGGACCGATAACCGCCTGGGTTATTGCATGACCTATGTTTCTCCACTCGACATGACAATGCCTGCCCCGTTGGTAGTTTACAATGCGAATACACTGAACGACACTACTTTCGGAAACGGCAACGGGAAAATGGATTATGGCGAAATCGAATTGCTGGGGCTTAAACTCAAAAACGAGGGAACTGTGCAGGCCGACAGTGTTGCTGTTACCTTAACTAGTGAATCTCCTTACATCACTATGATTGACAGTACTGAATTTTATGGTAATTTTGCCATTGGCGGCGTAAGAAACATCAACAATGCCTTTAAATTCAAGGTCTCGGATTCAGTTCCTCATGGCCTGATGATCCCATTTCTGGTAAAAGCGAAAGATAAAACGGATTCGACTACCATCAGTACCTTCTCGATTTTTTCCCATGCACCTGCAGTTACCATTCTATCAATGGTCATTGAAGATCCTTTGGGAAATAACAATGGAAGACTGGACCCGGGTGAAACAGCCACTTTGAAAATTCTGACGAAGAACACCGGTGATTATAATGCAATCAATGCGATCAGTGAACTTACCTCATCCAATCCGTTTATTACGATTGCAAGCCCGGTTCAGACTCTGGGAACACTGATTCCCGGACAGGAAGTCCTCGTTTCGTTCGATGTGATGGTAAATCCCGCCACAGCCATCGGAACAGCTACCGTGTTTCACAATTATGCACATTCGGTAACACAGTCCGATCGAAAGGATTGGCTGGTGAAGATCGGACTGATCATCGAAGACTGGGAGACCGGAGATTTCTCAAAATTCGCCTGGCAGTTTGCCGGTGCTGCGAACTGGGTGATTGATACCACTTCGTGGGAAAAGATCTATGCAGCCAAATCGGGTTTGATCACCAATAGCCAGACTTCTGAATTGTACCTGAATTACAATGTCATGTATAATGATACCATTTCATTTTACCGGAAAACCGATTCTGAGAATACCAATGATAAGCTGGAGTTTTTTATTGATAATGCCATGGTCGGGCAATGGTCAGGGAACCAGGCTTACCGAAAATACCAGTACCCTGTTCTTGCAGGACCTCATACTTTCAAATGGGTTTATGAAAAGAACGCAACCGTTTCTACCGGAAAAGACGCCGCCTGGATTGATTACATCAACTTTCCCCCGGAATATAAGATCAATATTTCTTCAGGAGGTAATTCAACCGCATGTGGAGGAAATCCTTACAACCTTCACGGAGCAGCCGTCAATTATGATTCTTTGCAATGGAGTACATCGGGAACCGGAACTTTTCTCGATCCGGCTTTACCGAACACCACTTACACACCCAGCGCGCAGGATATTGCTGCCGGATCCGTTATTCTTACCCTCACAGGATGGGGAAATAACGGACAACCCACAGCCAGTGCTATGACCCTGACTTTTGAACCCGCTCCGACCGTATCTGCCGGACCAGATCAGCACAATTGTATCGGAAGCACGGTATCTCTGAGCACATCCGAAGCTTCAAACTATACTTCACTTCAGTGGTCAACCACTGGTAACGGTTCATTTGATGACTTCACGGTACTACATCCCATTTATACTCCAGGATCACAGGATATTCAATCGGGTTCGGTAAAACTGGCCCTTTTGAACATTCCATCTTCTGCGTCCTGTTTCCCGATAAGCGACACCCTGCTGGTCAGCATTTCACCGGTGCCACATGTTAATCTCGGAGCTGATACAGTAGTTTGCGCAAACTTGCAGGTGACTCTGGATGCAACGGTAGTAAACGGAACATCTTACAACTGGTCTAATGGCGCTTCTACCCCGGTGATCACGGTTGACTCAACCGGAACCGGGATTGGATTCAGGTATTTCACAGTTAGCGTAACTGATCAAACTACCTGTTCAGCGACCGATTCCATTAAAATCACATTTAAGAATTGTACCGGGATCAACGAGATCGCCAGCCTGGGCTTCAACTACTATCCGAATCCAAGCAACGGGAGCGTAACCATGGAGTTCAACTCCGGAATCGCTCAAACCATTCATCTGCGGATCCTTTCTGCCCAAGGCGTTAGCGTATTCACCGACAACTTTTCGGTAACCGGAAGTCTGGTCAGAAAGATTGATTTAAAATCACTCGCTCAGGGCACCTATCTTCTTGAGCTTACAAACGGAAAAGAAAAGATGCTGAAGAAGCTGGTGATTCAGAAGTAAATTCATTCCCTTAAATAAAAAAGAGACTGCCTTTGGCGGTCTCTTTTTTATTTACCCCAACGGCCAGATTCAGCCATTCAATTGTTATAAATACAGGCTCCTCCGGTATAATAGATATCCAAATCTTCCTTTGACAGGTATTTCACTTTTTTGAAAGGATATTTTTTAAGTACCGGTTCATGAATCGCATTCTTATAAACAATCATGATTTTCCGCTGCCTGGTTTCCAGTGACCTGACAATGTTCTGGAGAACCTGGTCAAGTACAACTGCATCAAAAGGGTTAAAAAAATAGAAACAATCGGCATCGCCGGGGATATCATATTTGCCGGCATCCGAATTCACAATTCCAAAATCGACGAATGTGCTTTCTCTGAAGTAATCACAATACAATATACGAACAATTTCGGCGTGTTACAAGCTGATTTTCCGGGTATAAAAAAAGCCACCCGAAGGCGGCTTTTTACTTTTATTTCCTAAACTGGTCGATGGCCCACTGGAAAGCCTCACGGATCATTTCCATGGGTGGATCCTTGATGAATCCGTTATCGGAGAGTGATTTGGTGAGGTTCCTTGAATAGTCGATATCCTTTTTCGCTTTTTCGAAAGCCTCTTCACGGGTCATGGTGATCCGGGCAACGCCATCTTTAATGGCCTGCATGGCCACATCAGCCGATTCATGAGGAAACACAGAAGCTTCTTCCATATTGGGAACGATATTATTTTCGGTAATTCCTCTTCTTTCCGCATAATCTGCAAGTGAATGCGCTGCGGCAATCGCCATATTGTCGGTGATCTTCCTGGCGCGAACCATTAAAGCACCCTTTAAAATTCCGGGGAACCCAATGGAGTTGTTCACCTGGTTGGGGAAATCGCCACGACCGGTAGCAACGATGAAAGCACCTGCTTCTTTTGCAGCATACGGATAAATTTCAGGAACTGGGTTGGCGCATACGAATACAATTGATTTTTCGGCCATGCTGCTCACCCAGCCCCGTTTGATCACGTCAGGTCCGGGTGTTGACAAGGAAATCAGGATATCGGCACCTTTCATGGCTTCATCCATGGTCAGTACTTTTGTAGGATTGGTTTTCTCGCAAAGCTCCCATTTCCTGTAAAATCGTGCATCAGCCTTGATATCCAAGCGGTCGGCATGCAGCGAACCTTTGGTGTCGAACAAGGTGATCTTCGCGGGATCTGCGCCATCGGTAATCAGCAAACGGGCAATGGTTGTGTTTGAGGCCCCGGCTCCGTGCAGTACGATCCGCACATCCCCGATTTTTTTCCCGGCGAGTTTCAGTGCGTTGATCACACCCGCAAGCGTTACACAAGCCGTTCCTTGAGCATCATCATGCCAGACCGGAATCTCACATTCCTCACGCAGGACATCCAACACCCTGAAACAATTCGGTTGTGAAATATCTTCAAGATTTACGGCTCCGAAACTGTGCTGACACATTTTCACGAACTGGATAATTTTCTCGGGATCATTTTTTCCGTCGGCACCTTTACTATCGATACAAAGTGCAACAGCATCCACGCCACCCAGATATTTCATTAAAAATGCTTTTCCTTCCATTACGCCCAATCCGCCTGCAGGTGTACAATCGCCGTCGCCCAAGACACGGGTCGAATCACTTACGATCGCAACCAGGTTGCCGCGATTTGACAAATCGAAAGAGCAGTCGTTGTTATCACGGATATTCGTGGATACCTTGGAGACCCCCGGCGTATACCAGACGTTGAACCAGTTGAATCCTTTAACGGAAGCTTTGGGAACCGTCTGAATCTTTCCGGAATAAAAACAATGGGCATCCTGGGCCAGCTTTTTGAAAAACAAAGTTTTGGCTTTGGCAATTTCTTCCTGGGTAAAGTCATCAGGGAACAATTCATCCAGGTTCTCCAGTTTCATTGTTAGTTCTTTCATATATCGATATTTTAAAGTTCAGGATCACGAAAAATACCCATCCGCCTTTTGCGGAGTATCATTCTGACTCGAATGAGGTATATGGGCAGGAATGTTCGATTATATTCTTTTTTGGATAAAATTATTATAAATTATGAAGGAAAATCAATGATAGGTCATAATATTTATTTAATCATATTTTGATAAATGAAATTATGTTGTATATTCGTCGCACTAATTTTAATTTCTATCTTCTATGTCAACAGGAAAAGTAAAGTTCTTCAATGAAAGAAAAGGATTCGGGTTCATCGTAAACGAAGAAACCCAGGAAGACATTTTTGTTCATGTCAGTGGTTTGATTGACCGGGTCAGGGAAAACGACCAGGTATCTTTTGATATCACAGAGGACAAGAGAGGCAAAAAAGCTATCAATGTAAAGAAGGATTAATTTCTTTGAAGACACTTTGAAGCTAAAAAAGCCCTGTCTAACCAGCAGGGCTTTTTTTTGCTTTATTTGTTTAGCATTACAGGCATCACCAGCATCAGGATATCTTCATCCTTGTTTTCATTGTTAACCGGTGTAAGAATTCCGGCTCTGTTCGGAGCCGACATTTCAAGCTGTACTTCGTCGGTATCAATGTTATTCAACATTTCCATCAGGAATTTTGAGTTGAAACCAATCTCAAGATCCTCTCCTTCATAATCACAGGTAAGACGATCTTTGGATTCCTTTGAAAAATCAAGATCTTCGGCAGACAACACGAGTTCTTTCCCGGTAATTTTAAAACGGACCTGGTGCGTCGACTGGTTGGCGAAAATGGAAACCCGGCGGATAGTGGTCAGGAGTGAATTGCGGTCGATGATCAGCTTATTGGGGTTTTCGGTGGGAATAACCGCTTCATAGTTCGGATATTTTCCATCAATCAGGCGGCAGATCAGGTGAATATTCTGGAAGGAAAAGAAGGCATTGGTTCGGCTGTACTCGATCTTCACCGGAAATTCCTGAGCAGAAAGGATGTTCTTTAAAAGGTTAAGCGGTTTTTTGGGAAGGATAAAATTGGCTGAATCGGCCGAACGGGCATCTCTTCGTTTATACCATACCAGTTTATGGGCATCGGTTGCAACGAAAGAGATATCTTCGGGCGAAAGTTCACAGAAGACCCCGGAAAGCACGACCCGAAGTTCGTCGTTCCCTGTCGCAAACAGTGTTTTATTGATCGCCTGCGCCAATATGGATGAGGTAAGCTCAATGGAAGTAGCATTTTCGATTGCCGGTGTACGGGGATATTCATCACTTTTATGCCCGGAGAGTTTATATTTACCCTCTCCTGCTGAAATTTCAACAGACTGATTCTCTTCATTGATTGTGAATGAAACGGGGATATCGGCGAAAGTCTTCAGCGTGTCCACCAGGATCTTTGCCGGTATAGCAATACTTCCCGGCTCAACGGATTTATCCGGTTTCAGGGTAACACTCATGGTCGATTCGAGGTCGGAAGAGGTGATGGTCAGTTCGTCTTCTTTCAGTTCAAAAAGAAAATCATCCAGTATCGGAAGGGTATTACTTGAGTTAATTACGCCTAAAATGGCCTGAAGGTTCTTAAGCAGTAGCGAGCTTGAGACAATGAATTTCATATTGCATCATTTTTTGTGAAAAACAAAAACTAAAAAGGATTAAGGTGGTGAAATTTGGGTCAAATATACAATATTTAAATGTTTTTTCAAATGCTTTCGAAACCCGTTCTTCATCTTTCAAAGGTCGTTGCTCTTCCTCTTGAAATCAAACCTGTTTTCCGTTCCGTTAATGAGCCGCTTTATATTTTTCCGGTGGGTGAACGGGATAAACACGGCCACCACAATGGAAAGGATGATCAGACCCGGGTGTATTTCATGTGTGATAATGATCACGATGAGTGGAAAAAGCAATCCACAAATAATGGATGCCAGGGAAACATAACGTGTGATCGCAATGATAAGGATGAATATACCCAGTATGATCAGCAACGCGATAGGGTACAATGCAATGGCTGCGCCGGCAAGCGTGCCAACGCCTTTACCGCCCCTGAATGATGCAAAAACAGGAAAGACATGACCCAGCACCGCAGCAAAGGCAAGCGCCATACGGATATAATCCAGCGTTTCGTTGCCGAAACCCAGGCTGGGGAACAGATAAGCCATCTGCACAGCGGCAAAGCCTTTCATTACATCCACCAGGAGAACTGGTATCCCGGCCTTATATCCCAGCACGCGGATCACATTGGTGGCCCCGGCATTGCCGCTGCCATACTGGCGGATATCAACCTTATAAAAGAGTTTACCCATCCAGACCGCACTGGGGATCGATCCGATCAGGTAAGCAAGTATAATTTCGAATACAACGTATAAAAATGGCATATGTAAAATTAATCTTTTTCCTTATTCCTCCCCGGAAGATTCGAATCTTCTGAGGAAATCACGCTTCTTCCTTTCGGTGCTGATGGTATATCGGTAGCCTTTTGCCAGGTCATCCACCCTTTTTTGTTCCGATTTGGTCTGCATCGTCTTTGTCACGAGATCATTAAACTCGAGATTGGAACTGAGCGCCTGAAGAATGTTATTCCTATAGTTGAAAAAGTACCAGTCATCCTTTGTGAGTTCAAGATAGACGGTAAAATCATCTCCGTTGCGTTTTTTCGAAAATTCAATGGTCCCGTTTACATACCGGTTCACCTGGCCGTTCCCCACATTGCCGATACCAATTGTGCCATAGGATATCCAGGCTTTATTCACTGAATCCCATTTGAGTTTCACATCGGCGAGGAACAATGTCCGGATCAGTTCCTGTGGAAATTTCCTGAATTTGCCGGTCATCTCCATTTCGGCTTTCACTTTGTCGAATTCCTTGTTCCCCAAAATGTTCCGGATGGCCAGGTTATAAGGGGAAGTACTGAAAATCAAACCCGGGAGATTGATGGCAATTAGCTGTTGACTGAGTTTTTGCAGTGCATCTGCCGAGAAGGGGAAATCGAGCGCAATGGCTCCTCTTGCACTTACAGAATCCGGAATAACATAATAATCCATGGAACCATATGTCTCCATCTTCATCGGGCCTGGATTCATCCCGAGGTTGATCTTCCCTTCCCCGTGAAGAACACAATTTCCGGTAGTGAGTGTCAGTAAGTTTTGCGTCGAATTCGGGTCTTTTCTTCTCTCCGGCGGCATAACGCGGAATGCTTCCTGTGGCGGGGAATAATCAATGAATCCCTGCGCACTGACCAACACCGAATCGCTGAATGATTCCTTCCTTTTGAAGAATGAAGCGAAGATCCGGTTATCCGCATTTGAATAATAAATTCCAAGATTGAGTTTCTGGACATTCATATCGCGTAAGGGCTGATCCAGGGGAAGAACGACGAGCTGCGGATCCACCATGCTTTTAAAAGCGGCCCATGAGATGAGCGACTGGAAGCAATCGGTGATGGGACGGAAACCACCGTCAAAGGTAAGCAGCCGGTCACTGCTCCGGAGCCGTATTTCCCCCCGGAAATAGAAATCAGGACTGAGCCTGAAGCTGGCTGAATCGGTAATCGTTCCGGTGGCAATGGTGGTAAGAGAACTGTCTACTTTGATGCCGTGAAAATAGATCTGCTGGCGGTTGCCTCCGCGTTCAACGTAATCATAATAACCATTTGCCGTATAATTTTTACGGGAAGCAATCGATACATCCGCATTATAGAAATGATGAAACTTGCTGGTCGTATTTGCAATGATTCCCGCACGTTTCAGCGGCAGCATCACCGCATCTTTCATGATCCTTACCTTGCCTGAATCGGGGTATATTGCCGCATCGGCAACCTTGATCAGCGTGACTTCCTCTGCATTGATGATATTCTGCCGGAGATTATACCTGGCTTTCATGGCGAAAAAGGTCAATGAATCCTGGGCAGGATGGACAGAAATAAATTCTGATCCGGTATATTCCATATCAATCAGCTTATCCAGGCTCAAGGTATCTGTCCTGGCTTTCTGTTGTTTCCGGTCGTTGAAAAGCGCAATCTCCTCATTATCGATCAGCCAGTCGAAACGGTCCATGGAACAGGTGTATTTATTTACCGGAAATTCGACTTTGGAAATACCGACATTGGATTTGAACTCTCCTCTTCTCATATCAAAATCAAAATGCGTCTGATAATTCCGGGTCGAAATGGTCAAATCCGCAAGGTCATATGACTTTATCCTGAAATTGGCAATGTTGGCATCAAAAGCTCTCCTGTTAAATTTAAAACGCCGGGAATCCATCTCTGCATCCCTGATTTTAACGGTTCCTTCACCGGTCATTCCTGAAGGAGTGAGGGCAAGCTGACCGGCAAAGCGGGACTGATCGTTGTACATATTCATCTCCTTCTTAATGCTGGAAATCAGCAGCGAATCGCGTTGAGGCAACCAGAATTCCTGAACGGAATCAGCTTTCACTGCGGGATATTCGATGGCGGCCAATACCTCGGTAGCGATAAAGCTTTTCACGAAAGCCTTCATAGAATCGGGAAAGAAAATGAAATTGTCGGAAAGAGAAGTCGAATTGAGAAAAACCAGTTTACCGTTGCCCCTCAACCCGGCATCGCTCATTTCGATGTGAGAGGTAAAAACACCCTTATCGCCATATACGGGCAATCCCCGGGCATCAGTCGTGGTTTCAATTCCAAGCGAATAATCCGGACGAACCACCAGCTGCTGTGTTATGTCCGGAAAAATCCCGGCTGATGTGAGATGCCCCCGGAAAGTGAGACTATCGGTAGGTAATTCGCCAATGCTTTTAAACTGGAATGGCAGGAGACTATAGTAGAAATCCTGCTTCTTGTAAACGCCTTTCAGAATATTTTTTTTATCCCAGTTGACATTCGCCTCCCGCTTGCTGGTAAAGATGGGATATTGGGGGAAATTCTTCAGGCCCGATTTGTTCCCGGGGTCGTCGATCAGGAGATCCCCTGTCAGGTCATTGAGGTAAGTTTTGATCTTTACCAGCGGAAATTGCTGTGTTTTGGGATCTTTGGTCCGGCTGTGAACATAGAAACCCATTGAGTCAATATCCGGAAGATTCAGTTTAAAGTTGTGATAGCTGAAGGAGAAATTTTTTCCATACATGTCAAATAATCCGGCTTCTACTTTTCCTGAAAAAAGAAAATCACCGCCTTTGGTCAGGATTACTTCTGCCCTGGAAGGATAAATGTGAACCTGTTGCGAATCACTTAAAAAAACCGAAGGGACACCCTGTATCCTCAGCTCGAAACTGTCGAGCCCGAGGATTCCGTTACTTTTGCCGGACACCTTGGAATTGAAAAAGATAACATCATAGTCCATTTTCCCGTTCCTTGCCTGGACATAATTAAGCAGCTTTTCCTTGGCTGTGGCCTTTTTGGTATTTATGTTATAAAGAAGAAATCCTTTATAGGCCAGTGCCAAAAGCTGTGATTCAACCTGGTCCATTGGTTTTTTCATGTACTGGGTTATGTCCTGGAGCGTAAAGACTCGGGTATTTTTTTGTTCACAGTACCGCTTGATGATATTCAGTGGATTTTCGTCGTCGATTCCCTGTATTCGCTCATAACGCTGCTGTGAGTAGTAGTTTGTGGATTCAAAAATCGCTTTTCCTTCCTGAACCGGACCTTTCATCATCCCAAAATCGATTCTGGATTCATTCAGTTTCCAGCTAAGCGTTTCACAATAGATTTCAATCTGATGCCACGAATCGTACCAGGGGCTCATATAAGCCAATCGTTCATCCCTCGAGAGTGTAAGTTCTTTCTGCAGGTCATTGTATTTCATCTGTAACCCGGGATGATAGATTGAATCCTCCTCATGGTAAATAGAAATGGAGGCAAGGCTCGAGCTGATGCGGTCGGGGCGAATTACATACAGCCGGGAGGAAACTCTTGCGAATTCTTTGCCATCCTTTTTAAAGGCCAGCATGGCATCATAAGTCTCATCTCCCGAACCGATGATCTTGCTGCCTTCCAGGGCAAATCCACCGAGATAATCCACATTTTTAAAAAGGTCCTTGATCCCGATTTGTTTATCATAAGAGAAGAAGCGGGGATAAGAGGCTTTTTCTTCTGTCACATCCGCCAGGATTTTATCGTTATACGTTCCTATGACAGGATAATTGAAATACTTTTTATGAAAAAACTCCACTGAATCAGCGGTAAACCGGGAGAATTTCAACTGAATCTCATAGGTTGCCAGGTTAGCATACACCAGGTTTTTATCGATGCCGGCTCGCCGCCAGTTGACGCCACCCCCTATCCCAAACCATTGACTGGTAAGGGGGAAATAGCTTCCTTTGGTGCCAAAAATCAACAGGCTGTCATCATTCGCATAGCAGATCAGGTCGGACGTTGAAAAGTCAATTACCGGAACGGAATCATATCGAAAATGATAAACGGGATCCACCATTTTCCATCGTGTTGAATAAGAATGATAAATGCTTTTCTCAGCAAAAAAATGAAAAGAAGTTTCCAGGAACTGACCCATCAGCCTGCTGTTTTTATTGTCACCCATTTTTTTAAGGATACCGAACCATTCATATAAACCCTCTTCCGGTTGATGGGTTTCCTTGAATGCATTGAGGGAGCTGATGTAATTGTAAAAATCAGGGAAGGAACGCATTTTCTTCTTCAACATGACGTTTCCCACAGCATAGATCATCTGTTTCTGTGCAGGCGAATATTTTTCGGCATTCCACTTCTGAATAAACGACTGCATCAGTGTTTTCGACATATCTGCCTCATTACCGGTGAGATTCTGGAAAACGAGATCCAGTTCACCCATAAATTTGACAGAATCGCCTGAGAAGACAATTCCTTTCTGGGAAAATCCTTTCGCCGGAACCAGCAGGATCAGTAAGGTGAATAGGAAAAATATGCAGAACTTCTTCAGTATCATTTTATAAAAATTGCAGCAACCCATTTGTTTTTCGAAATATGGTTCTTTTTGGTAAAACCATTATCCCAGGCGCATTGTGTGATTGCCTGCAGGTCTTCCTCATAAAAACCACTCATCACCAGGATGCTTCCGGAGTGTGAAAACCGGGAATATTCTTTTATCTGAGCAAGCAGGATGTTTCGGTTAATATTGGCGAGGATGATGCTGTAATCTCCATTTGCTTCGGCCAGTTCACCTTGTTTAACGAGGATGTGGTTGCAATTATTTCTTAACACATTTTCCTTTGCATTTTCAAATGCCCAGGTATCATTATCAACGGCAAGGATTTCACTTGCCCCGAGCTTTTCGGCCATAACCGCGAGAATTCCCGTTCCGCATCCCATATCCAGCACTTTCTTTCCTTTAAAATCAACCTCAAGCATGAGCGAAATCATCTGGGCGGTGGTTTCATGATGGGCTGTTCCGAATGACATCTTAGGCATGATCACGATCTCGTATTCAATGCCTGGCAGTGGCGGATGAAAAGGTGCACGGATGTAACAACGGCCATCGATAGTAACCGGAGGGAAATTCTTTTCCCATTCTTCGTTCCAGTTTCTTTGCTGGATCAGGGAAACAGAGATTTCCCCTTCATAGGTTTCCGTAAGGGCTTTGACTTTATCCGGGTTATAGTCTGCAACCGGAATGTAAGCCAGCAGGTCATCGCCCATATCGAGAAAACTCTCGAATCCTTCTTCCCCCAGGAAATAGATCAGCAGATCTTTATTTCCGGAGGCAAGTCCTTTTACTTTGAGTTCGATGTAATCCATATTCAGATCGATTTGATGATCTGAATGAATTCATCAGCATTAAGGGATGCCCCTCCGATCAATACACCATCCACATCCGGTTGAGAGAAAATTTCTTTTGCGTTTTTCGCATTGCAGCTTCCGCCATAGAGAATAGAGATCTGGGAAGCGGTATCTGCATCGTATTTTTCCGCCAAGGTTTTCCGGATGAAGGCATGCATCTCCTGCGCCTGTTGTGCGGTTGCATTCATTCCCGTTCCGATTGCCCAAACCGGTTCGTAGGCAACGACGACATTGCGCATCTCCTCTTTTGTAAGATGAAAGAGCGATTCCTGAAGCTGTGTTTTCACGATCTCAAAATGCCGTCCGGCGTCCCTATCCTGAAGTAATTCTCCACAACAAAAGATGGGTGCGACTTCGTAAGTTAGCGCCTGATCAACCTTTGCGGCCAGCAAGGCATGATCTTCCTGAAAATATTTTCTTCGTTCCGAATGACCGATGATGCAGTAACTGATCTCCATGGATTGGAGCATCGCTGCCGAAATCTCACCAGTATAGGCACCCCATTCCTTATCGCTGATGTTCTGTGCCCCTACTTTAAATTCACTTTCTTCGGCGATATCCGAAGCCATTTCAAGGTAAATGGAAGGAGGACATAACACTACCTCTGTATTTTTCAACTCCAGGTCTTCAATACCTTCAGCAATATCACTGATCAGTTCTTCTGCATCAGCAAAAGCCTTATTCATTTTCCAGTTGCCTGCGATGATTTTCTTTCTCATAATTCCTCTATTTTTTCACAAAGCGAACAATGTGAAGTGATTATTTTTATTGAATGATAAATTTACGATTTTAATCATTCACCCTGACCCTCGGATCAAGCATTCCATAGGCAATATCCACAAGAATGTTGATGATGACCAGGATGATCGAGATAAAGAGCACTGCTCCCATCAGTACAGGGAAATCGTACTTTTCCAAGGCATTCACGATGACCAGGCCAATGCCTTTCCAGTCGAAGATGTATTCGATGAAAACCGCTCCGGCGAGCAGTGAGGCCAGCCATCCTGATACTGCTGTAACCACGGGATTCATGGCATTTTTCAGGGCATGCTTTGTCAGTATGGTAAAGTTGCTTAATCCTTTGGCACGGGCAGTCCGGATATAATCCTGTGAAAGGACTTCAAGCAGGGAATTCCGTGTCAGTTCCACCACGATGGCCAGGGGGCGTATTCCCAGTGTCAGAGCGGGAAGTATTAAGTTTTTCAAGTCAAGGTACTCCCCATTTCCAAAGTCATCTACCGAAAATAAGCTTCCGGCCATATTCAGGTGAGTGTAATCAGCCAGGAGGAAGGCAAAGACCCAGGCCATCAGGATGGCAGCGAAAAAAGAAGGAAGCGACATACCCATCACAGAAAAGACGAGCGCTATACGGTCGATGAAACTGTTCCGGTATACTGCGCAGATGATCCCGATAATGATTCCCAGAACCATGGCGAATATCATGGAAACCGTTGCCAGGATGATCGTATTGATGAATCCATCGGTCAGGATTTCCCCTACCGGTTTTTTCGATTGGTATGACCGCCTCAGGTAAGGGGTTTTGAGAACCAGAACTTTCTCTTTGAAAACCGGGAAAAGCGTAAGAGAGGAAGTATATTTCCCTTTGTCGAGATACCAGTAACTGTTTTTATCGATCGGGTTATGAATGGAAAGGACAGAAAGGTCGTTGAGATAATTCAGAAACTGGGTAAAAACGGGTTTATCTCTTCCCAGGTCCTTATTGATCGCCTCGACCGATGCAATATCAGCTCTTTGCCCGAGCATCATCCTTGCCGGGTCACCCGGAAGAATGTTGAAGAGAAAAAAATTGATTACGATCACCCCCAGCAGCACCAGGAAACCATACAACACACGCTTCAGGATAAATTTCCCCATTCGCTATCTGAATTTCTTCCTTACCGCTTCATATTCAGGAAAATCATTATAATGCCATTTTGCCAGCACCACGCCGTTTTTCATCAGGATCAATCCCGGATTGGCTCTCACCATGGTTTTCAAAATCACATCATCTGCATAATAGAATTCGAAAGCAAGCGCATGATCCCTGCGGAATCTTTTCACTTCGGCAGGAAGTGCATTGGTCAGGCATACGAAAGAAAGTGAATCTGCCTCGGCTTTATCATAAAAAGTACGGATTTCAGCAAAAGCCTTCAGGTTCGCTTTCTGCAGATCGTAGGAAACGAGAATAAAATGCAACCCCGGATTATCCAGGATGTAACCCGTAATGTCGTCGCCACTTTCATTTTCAATCCTCAATGCGGCGCCCTGCGCGACATTGGGATCCTCAATGCGCTGACTCTTGAATCCCCATTTGGTCATCCAAACAGAATCATTCCATGGATAATTCGGGGAGAGATACTCTTTCGATTCACCGGTTTCCTTGTTTTGATAGGTGAGATAGAATTTCACCGGTAAAAAATTTTGCTGGCTGACTTTGTTTCCGGTTTTCCACGACATAAAATCGATGAGAGGAAGATGTCGGTAAGCATAGAGGGATGTTCCCCCAAAGAGCCCGGCGAAGATGAGAAGGATGATAATTTGCCCCGGTACTGGTGCCCATCCACGGTATTTGTTCCGGAAAATGAAAATGGGAACCACGAGCAGCATCAGAGCCACATTTTTCAGGAAGGTCTGAAGGTTAGTCAGTTTAAGCGCATCGCCGAAACAGCCGCAATCGGGAACGATATTGTACCGGGCATCAAAAAAGGTCAGGACGGTAAAAAATATCATCATCGGAAGCAGTATCCATGCGGTACGTCTGATCCAGAGGTTAAAGAATAGACTGATCCCGAGGGAAAATTCAAGTGTACAAAGGAATATGCTGAGGATGAGTGTAAAGGGGATGGCCCAGGGCATTCCAAAGACGATAAAATAATCTTCCATGCGGAATGCGGTGCCTAACGGATCGATTCCTTTTACAAAACCGGAGAAGATAAAAACCAATCCGACGAGAATCCTTGCAATGATTTTGAAACTTTTCATCCGTAATTTAGTTTTTAGAATCTTCGAGATTCAATTCGTGAAGTTTTATCAGGGCAAAAATCGAATAGTTGATGATATCATAATAGCTTGCATCCACTCCTTCCGAAATGAAAGTTTTTCCGGCGTTATCTTCGATTTGTTTAATCCGGAGCAGTTTCATGAGAATGATATCGGTGAGGGAACTCAGCCGCATGTCGCGCCAGGCTTCCCCATAGTCATGATTTTTATTCAGCATGAGATCGCGGGCTGCATAAATATAATGATTATAAAGGTTTTCTCCCTTTTCCGGATCAAGGTTCAAATCTGAATCTCCGGCCAGTTCGAGTTGGATCAGGGCAATGACAGAATAATTCACTATCCCGATAAATTCCGCTGCCACGCCTTCTTCGATTCTTTGTTTACCTTTCGTATCAATACTTCTGATCCGGTTGGCCTTGATGAAGATCTGGTCTGTCAGGGAAGGTGTTCGCAGAATCCGCCATGAAGTCCCGTAATCTTTCATTTTGGTCAGGAAAATAATTCTGCATTGCCGGATAATGTCTTCAAACTGGGTTTCAGTCTTATTGGTTTCTTCCATAATCAGGGAGTCATTGAAAAAATTGGAGGGTTAAAGATAAGAACTATTTGGATTTTGGACGTACTTTTACCACATGGTTTTTTTTACAAGAAATGAACACAAAGTTAAGTAAATGACGAAATACATTGAGTTGGACTGTGGGGGAAAGAAACTGGATCTGAGCCGGCCGGTGGTAATGGGGATCATCAATCTCACACCCGATTCCTTTTTCGAAGCGAGCAGGCAGACGACCCTGTCCGGTCAGTTACGCCTGGCAGAGAAGATGATATCGGAAGGGGCGAAGATCCTGGATCTCGGAGCCATTTCAACCCGCCCGGGGTCAAAAATCATTAATGAAAAGGAGGAACGACAAAGACTTCAGCCGGCTTTAAAGGCCATTGCCGGATATTTTCCCGATTGCATCATATCGGTCGACACTTATCGATCCTCTGTCGCCGGAATGGCTATTGACCATGGCGCAGGAATTATCAACGATATTTATGCCGGCCGTTTTGACGCCAAAATGATCACACTGGTCGCTTCGCATAACATCCCCTACTCCATGATGCACATGCTCGGAACGCCGGCCGATATGCAAATCAATCCCCATTACAAAGATGTACAGAAAGATGTAATGGATTTCTTCCGGAAAAAAATCGCTTCACTCCCGTCCGGATTTACCCAGGTAATCCTTGATCCGGGTTTCGGTTTTGGAAAGACAGTGGAACACAACTATACGCTACTCAATCATTTCGAGGAATTTACCAGTTTCGGATTTCCGGTCCTTGCCGGGTTATCGCGAAAATCGATGATTCAGCGGCCGCTCCAGATCAAGCCTGAAGATGCACTCAACGGAACCACCGCCCTGAACACCATCGCCCTGTTAAAAGGTGCTTCCATCCTGCGCGTTCATGATGTAAAGGAAGCACTGGAAGTCATCCGGCTCGTTGAACTCCTTCAGCAACCCGGTTAATTTTACTATTTTTGCATCAGTTTTAATTCAAACCAAGTTTATTGATTCCTCTTTTTCTTACCGGTTTTTTTGATATTCGAATTATCGACATCATCGATGTCCTGTTATTTTCCTTTTTGTTATATGAAATCTATAACCTGATCAAGGGAACGGCCGGCATCAGAATTTTTATCGGGATTATTGCGGTATACCTGATTTGGAAAGTCGTGAAGGCTTTACAAATGCAATTGCTCAGTGAGATCCTGGGGCAGTTTATCAGTGTCGGTTTTATCGCATTGATCGTGGTTTTCCAACCCGAGATCCGCCAGTTCCTCCTCCTCGTGGGCAATACCCGGATCATCCGGTCCAACCGTCAGCGGTTTTTATTCTGGAAGTTCCGCATCGAGAATCCTTTGTTGCTTCACATTGGGACCATTGTTAAGGCCTGTAAGAAGTTGTCGGATACAGGAACGGGCGCCCTGATTGTGATTGCCCGACAAAATGAGTTAAAATCCTATATCGCCACAGGTCAGCCTGTAGAGGCAAAAATTTCCGAATTTTTGCTGGAGACCATCTTCTTCAAAAATAGTCCAATGCACGATGGTGCTGTCATCATTGTGGGCAATTTGATCCGAGCAGCAAAATGTATTCTTCCGGTTTCAGGCAGCCTGGGAATCCCGGCAAGATGCGGGCTCAGGCACCGGGCTGCTGTTGGAATCACCGAAAAATCCGATGCCATTGCCATTATCGTTTCCGAAGAAAGAGGAACAATCAGCTATGCATGGGAAGGAAGGCTGACGGAAAATGTCACACCTTCGGAACTGTCCAAGTTCCTGGAAGAAATGATAAAAGAATAGGCAATCCCTTTATTTTTTGGTATACCCCTTTATTTTACGGACAGAGTCTGCAATTCTTGCGCTATCCGCTTTCTGCTTTTTCTCAAAAGCAGCAACCATCTCCTCCGGCGATTTGCCCAGGTTGGCCAATGAACTCCTGGCATCATCGGCAAAATCATTGTTGGGGTATTTTTCCAGGAAAGAAAGGTAGATTTCCCTGGCCTTATCCAGGTCCTTTATTTGGTTTTCAAAAATAAATCCTTTGAAGAAAAGGCAGACTGGAGCACGCGGATTTTGCGGATATTTCACGATGAAACGATCAAAAAGATCCAGCGCCTCTTTGGATTTATCAAGATTCATGGCGATACTGGCCGCATTGAATGTATACTTTATGGTCATCGAATCCTCCGGGTATTTCTGGATGAATCGGGTATAAAGGGTTAAAAGTGTATCACCTGATTCTTTAAAATTTTTCGGGTCAGCAGAATAAACCGATTTTTCCAGTGATGTAATCTGTTCAGATAAATTCTTCTTTGATGGTCCGCAGGCAGAAATGACCAGGACGAGCAATAACAAGGGTAACCAGGATTTTACTTTCATGTGTTCTGAATAATAATGATGTGTGAAATTATCTTCTCTTTTTTTTGAGCATAGGAAAAATCATCTTATAATGAACATCGACGTTTCCCTTGGATATATCAGCCAGTCGTCCTTTCAGGATAATCTTTCTCAGAGAACTCATCCGGTCAACGAACAGGATACCATCCGTATGGTCATATTCATGCTGGATCACCCGGGCAAGTAGTCCGTCAAACTGTTCGTCGTGGGGCTGGAAATTCTCATCGACGGAACGGATCCTGATATCGGGCTTTCTGAAAATGTCTTCCCTTATTCCCGGAACGCTCAAACATCCTTCATTGAAAGACCATTCTTCTCCTTCCTTTTCATAAATTTCTGCATTGATGAAGACTCTTTTGAAACCTGCAATTTCAGGATGTGTTTCTTCGTAAGGGGATGCATCAATGATGAACAGGCGGATCGACTGGTTGACCTGAGGTGCAGCCAGCCCGACCCCATCTGATTCATACATGGTTTCATACATATCCTCGATCAGTTTTTGAAGTAAGGGAAAATCGGGATCTATATCTTTGGCCACTTTTTTCAGGGTAGGATGACCATATGCCAGAATAGGTAATATCATTGTTAACTCCGGGTTTTATGTTTAAAATTTTAAAATATCACTTGTCAAATTCCTGAACTTGATTGCTGTTTCGTTTCAAGGTAAGTTTGCAGGATGATGACGGCACTAACCATATCGATCCGGGCTTTGTTCCTGCGGTCCATCTTTTTCAGACCCGCTTCCAGGATCGTTCGGGTGGCAATTTTCGAAGTAAATCTCTCATCCACCCTTTCAATTTTCATTGCAGGAAACTCACTTTGCAATCTTCTGACGAATGGTTCAATAAAACGTGCAGATTCAGAGGGCGTATTGTTCATCTGTTTCGGATCGCCCACCACAAAACACTCCACCTTGTTTTCCTGAAGGTACATTTTCAGAAAAGTGATGGCCTCTGCGGAGGGAACCGTCGTCAGGGCGGTAGCGAATATTTTCAATTCATCTGTAACCGCCAGGCCCGTTCGTTTCTGCCCGTAATCGATAGCAAGGATTCTTCCCATTATTGAATGTTGCCACAAAGGTACAAAGAAAGTTTGAGGAGAAATTTCGCGTCAATTACAAAATTGCGGCCTCAACTTCTTACCTTTGATCAAAATTTACAGAACGATAGCATAGAGGGTCATCCACAATTAGCCAAAGAATGAAAGAGGAACCAAAGAAAATCATAGAGAAGGCTTGGGATAACAGGGAGCTTCTCAGGGATGTCACTGTGCAGGAGGTAATCCGTGATGTTATTGATTCGCTTGACAAGGGAGAACTCAGAGTTGCCGAAAAATATGAAGGTCAATGGATGGTGAATGAGTGGGTAAAAAAGGCAGTAATCCTCTATTTCCCTATACAGCATCTTGAAACGACCACAATCGGTCCATTTGAGTTTTACGATAAAATTCCGTTAAAGAAAGGTTTTGAAAAACTGGGCGTCAGGGTGGTACCTCATGCCATTGCCCGGTATGGATCGTTCATCGGCAAAGGAGTGATCCTTATGCCTTCTTATATAAACATCGGGGCCCGGGTTGAGGAAGGAACCATGGTCGATACTTGGGCAACCGTAGGTTCCTGTGCACAAATCGGGAAAGAAGTTCATCTGAGTGGCGGTGTCGGAATCGGCGGTGTTCTCGAACCGGTCCAGGCTGGTCCGGTCATCATCGAAGACGGGTGTTTCCTGGGATCCAGGTGCATCGTTGTCGAAGGGGTTATTGTTGAAAAAGAAGCCGTTCTGGGAGCCAATGTTGTTTTGACAGGATCTACAAAAATCTTTGATGTTTCGGGTGATAAACCGGTAGAATATTCCGGGATGATCCCTTCCCGTTCCGTGGTAATACCCGGATCCTACACCAAGAAGTTTCCGGCCGGGGAATACAATGTCTCCTGTGCGCTGATTATTGGAAAACGAAAAGAAAGCACCAACCTTAAGACCTCATTGAACCAGGCATTGCGGGAGTTTGATGTTCCGGTCTGATTTGAAGTACCCAGTACAGATAACCCATTTACACATAAATTGAATAAAATCCTCATCATACAAACGGCATCCATAGGGGATGTAATACTTGCCACGCCGGTACTTGAAAAGCTTCACCGTTTTTTTCCCGATGCGAAGATTGACTTGCTTGTTAAAAGTGGAAATGAAGGGTTGTTCGATAACCATCCATTTCTTCATCAGATCCTGATTTGGGATAAGGCCAACAATAAAAAGAGGAATCTGATCAGGTTGTGGACCGGGATCAGGAAACGCAGGTACGACGCAGTATTCAATCTTCAGCGTTTTGCCTCCACCGGTTTTCTGACGGCATTCTCCGGTTCACAAAACCGGGTCGGCTTTTCGAAAAACCCTTTTTCCTTCTTCTTTACCGCAGGTATTCCACACCAGATCGGGGAAGGAAAGCATGAAGCTGACCGAAACCTGGAGCTGATCCGTTCCTTTACAGATGATTCTGATCAAATGCCGCGGCTATACCCAACTTCAACCGACCAGGCTAAAACGGTATCACTGAAAAGCGGAATCTATTATACCCTCTCCCCTGCCTCACTCTGGTTTACCAAACAATATCCGGTCGAGAAATGGGTGGAGTTTATCTCCTATGTCGATGAAAAGTCGAGGATCCTTTTCCTGGGATCCAGGCACGATGTGACGCTCTGTGAAGAGATCATCCGGCAATCCGGACATAAAGAGGCTGACAATCTGGCGGGTAAACTGACATTTCTTGAATCGGCCGCCCTGATGAAAGATGCAAAGATGAATTTCACCAATGATTCAGCCCCAATGCACCTGGCTTCCTCGGTAAATGCACCGGTCACTGCCATTTATTGCTCTACTATCCCCGGATTCGGCTTCGGACCACTATCCCATGACCGGGCCATTATTGAGATATCTGACCCGCTTTCCTGCCGCCCTTGCGGACTCCATGGATATAAAGCCTGCCCGGAAGGACATTTTAAGTGTGCCTGGGAAATTGATGTCAAAAAGTTGGCAGGAAGATTGTAAACGGGTGGCGATGCAAATCCATGACCTGTCTTGTACCGGATGGTAAAAAAAAGGAAAACAATTACAATCGATTGAAGCATCATTCGTTTAGTTATTATGAAAAATGAAATTGCCAGGTGTATTGAAGTGCTTAAGAAGGGAGGAACCATTCTCTACCCTACCGATACCATCTGGGGAATTGGCTGTGATGCAACCAACCAAAAAGCGGTAGATAAAATTTACCTGATCAAAAAGCGTCTGGAAAGCAAGAGCCTGATCATACTGCTTGACAATCCTGACCGGATTTCGGATTATGTTGAAAATATCCCTGAAATTGCATGGGACCTGATCAGAAGTGTTGATAAGCCCCTGACCATTATCTATCCCAATGCTAAAAATCTTCCCAAAAATGTCACTGGTGACGACAATTCCATCGCTATCCGGATTGTCAAAAATGAGTTTTGCAGGCAATTGATCAGTGCATTTGGAAAGCCGATTGTTTCCTCTTCTGCCAATATTTCCGGGGAACTTCCCCCGATGGTTTTTAAATGCGTCTCCAAAGAAGTGGTTGAAGCAGTGGATTACACCGTGAATCTCGACCAGGATGTTATACAGCAAGTCAAGCCATCCCGGATCATCCGGCTGCATGCCAATGGGGAGTTTAATATCATCAGACCATGATCAGCAACAGCTTTAAACAGTTTTCTATAAACAAGGAAGATAAGAAGTACTCCATTAAGGCGACGGATAAGGAAGTGCTGAAGAAATGGTTTTTTCTTCTTACACTTGGACGAAGACTGGATGAGCGGGCGCCCAACTACCTGAAACAGGCCCTGGGGTGGTCGTATCATGCTCCCTATGCGGGTCACGACGGGATTCAACTGGCCATTGGGCAAGTTTTCAACAAGGCGACCGATCATCTTTTCCCCTATTACCGGGATATGCTTACTACGATTTCTGCGGGTCTGACGGCTGAGGAGATTATTCTGAACGGGCTTTCCAAGGCGACAGATATTGCAGGAGGAGGCCGTCACATGTCGAATCATTTTGCCAAGCCTGAATGGAATATTCATAATGTATCATCAAGTACAGGTAATCATACGCTTCATGCCGTTGGCGTTGCACGTGCCATAAAATTCTACGGAAGTAAAGGGGTTGCCATCAGTTCACAGGGAGAATCCTCTGTTTCGGAAGGCTATGTGTATGAAGCCCTGAACGGTGCCAGCCGGGAGGAGTTGCCGGTTATTTTTGTTTTTCAGGATAACGGATATGGCATTTCGGTTCCCAAATCCGATCAGACGGCTGCACCCAGGGCTGCGGATAATTTCCTTTCCTTTAAAAACCTGAGCGTAATCTATTGCAATGGGAAGGATATCTTCAATTCGATGAATGCAATGGAAAAAGCCCGTGCATATGCTATCCGGGAGTCTAAACCCGTAATCGTTCATGCCAACTGTATCCGGATCGGAGCTCACTCGAACAGCGACCGGCAGGAGTTATATCGGCCCGCAGAAGAACTTCAGGAAGCAAGACTGCTGGATCCGCTTGATAAATTCCGGAAGATCCTGCTTTACAGTGAGAAATTCACCGAGGATGAACTGGCAGGCATTGAGGAAGAAATCAAGGCGATCGTATCCGATGCACACAAGAAAGCGCTGAAAGCCCCGGATCCTGATCCGGCAACCATCACCCGGTTTGTGATGCCCGAACCCCATATCCCTGAAAAATATCCTGACGGGATTCCCCCTGAGGGCGATAAGAAAAAAAGACTCATCGAGGCATTGAATGAAACGTTGAAAGCTGAGTTTAAAGCAAATCCGGATACTTTTATCTGGGGGCAGGATATGGCCAGCGGCGAGAAGGGCGGGATCTTTAATGTGACCAAGGGCATGCAGAAGGAATTCGGAAAGGGACGTGTCTTTAATGCCCCCATCGCTGAAGATTATACTGTAGGCACTGCCAACGGGATGAGTCGTTTTAACAAGAAAATCCGAATTGTCATTGAAGGAGCTGAATTTGCAGATTATTTCTGGCCTGCCATGGAACAATTCGTTGAGATGACACATGAATACTGGCGGACCAACGGGAAATTTTCGCCCAATGTTACGATCCGTCTTGCTTCAGGAGGTTATATCGGTGGAGGATTGTACCATTCCCAGAATAATGAAGGGGCAATGACAACCTTCCCGGGAATAAGAATCGTCTATCCTTCCTTTGCGGATGATGCAGCAGGCTTATTAAGAACGGCCATGCGTTCCGAAGGGCCAACCCTTTTCCTGGAGCCGAAGGCACTGTATAACGATCCGGTGGCGGAAGCGGCTTTCCCTGAAGATTTCGAAGTGCCCTTTGGAAAAGCCCGGATCCGCAGGAACGGGAAAGATCTGACCATTATTACTTATGGAAATACCACTCATATGTGCATGAAAGCGGCCGACCAGATCTCCGTTGAGACCGGGAAAGAAATTGAAGTGATCGATTTACGATCACTGATCCCGCTTGACAAAGAAACGCTGCTCCGGTCGGTCAGAAAAACAAACCGCGTATTGGTGGTTCATGAGGATAAGCAACATTCAGGATTTGGAGCGGAAGTGGCTGCCATGATTCAGGATGAGGCATTTGTTTTCCTTGATGCTCCCGTCCGCAGGGTAGGATCCACTTTTACACCGGTCGGTTTTAACCGCATCCTGGAAAAAGCCATCCTGCCAAATACAGAAAAAATCTACCAGGCTGCCAAAGAACTCCTGGACTATTAATCAGCTTACAAATTCACCTATACAACTAACTGAATGAAACTTCTGTATACTCTGCTCATTGCCCTCATATTTTTCTCTCCTTTTGCCCATGCAGAAAAGGGTGAAGCCGAAAAGGAAAAAAAGGTCACCATTACGGGTATCGTAACCGATAAATCGAACGGCGAAAGCCTGATTGGTGCCACCATTTATGTGAGAGAACTTCAAACGGGAACCGTTTCTGATGTTTATGGTCATTATTCTCTATCTCTTGTTCCCGGGAAATATACGATCTCAATATCTTACATCGGTTACAAGGCCGAAGTGAAGAGTTTCGACCTTACCACCGGCGTCACCTATAATGTAGAATTAACCACGGCAAAAGAAACCCTCTCAGAAGTGGTGATTACCAGTGAGCAGGCCGACAAGAATGTTGTCCAGCCGGAGATGAGCACCTTTAAAATGGACATCGCCACCATCGAAAAGATTCCTGCCTTGTTTGGTGAAGTGGATATTCTCAAGGCCATCCAGATGCTGCCGGGAGTGCAGTCGGTTAGTGAGGGTTCAAGTGGTTTCAGCGTACGCGGAGGAGCACCGGATCAGAACCTGATCATTCTGGATGAAGCAACAGTTTACAACGCTTCTCACCTCCTTGGTTTCTTTTCGGTTTTTAACAATGATGCCATAAAAGATGTCAAGTTATATAAAGGTGATATTCCTGCCAATTACGGAGGAAGACTTTCGTCGGTCCTGGATGTCAGGATGAATGAAGGCAATTCCAAAAAACTGGAAGTCAACGGAGGTATTGGGCTGATCGCCAGTCGTCTGACCATAGAAGGGCCGATCGTTGTGGATAAGATCTCTTTCATTGTCTCAGGCCGGAGGACTTACGCCGATCTTTATCTTCCGTTATCCTCAAACAAAGGATTGCGTGACAACAAATTGTATTTCTACGACTTGAATGCCAAAGCGAATTACAAGATCAATGAAAACAACCAGATTTTTCTTTCCGGATATTTTGGCCGGGATGTTTTCAAGAATCAATTTGCCGGTATGGAATGGGGGAACGGGACAGGCACCCTGCGCTGGAACCATCAATTTTCGAGAAAGTTGTTTTCCAATTTCACGGTTCTCTACAGTGATTACATTTACAAGCTTGACGCCGGTGGTGGAGGCGCCAGTTCATTTATTTGGAATTCCAGCCTGAAAGATCTTGGCATCAAGGGTGATCTGAGTTATTATCTCAACACGAATAACACCATAAAATTCGGTGTTATCTCCTCCTATCATATGATTGATCCTGGCATCGCAAAAGGTGTCGGGGAATCGGTCTTCGGCAAGGTATCGGTTCCAATGAATTATGCATTGGAAACCGCTGTATATGCAGGCAATGAACAAAAGATCGGAAGCCGTTTTACAGTGAAATACGGTTTAAGGTATTCAATCTTTCAGAGTGTCGGCCCGGGAACGGTTTTCAGATTTGATAAAAACTTCAAAGCCATTGATTCCGTTGTGTATCAATCGGGAGATTTCTTCCATACCTACTCTGGACTGGAACCCCGACTGGGATTACTTTACGCACACAATGCCAAATGGTCAATAAAAGCAAGTTATGCCAGGACTTACCAATATATGCAGCTTGCACAAAACTCAACCGTCGGAACGCCCCTGGATGTCTGGTTTCCGGCAAGCCCGAATATAAAACCCCAACTGGGCGACCAGGTGGCAGCCGGGTATTTCAGGAACTTCCGGAAAAATACGATTGAGACTTCTGTGGAAGTATACTACAAGTGGATGAATAACGTGATTGACTTTAAAGATTTCGCCCAGTTGCTCCTGAACAACAAGCTGGAAGGCGAAATCCGCACCGGGAAGGCAAATTCCTATGGTCTCGAGGTGCTGCTGAAGCTCAATGAAAAGAAATTGAACGGTTGGATCAGTTATACCTATTCACGGACTTTCCGGCAAATCGACAGTGTCAATGGAGGGATAAAATATCCCGCACCCTACGACAAGCCCAATAATATCTCCGTCGTATTAAACTACCAGATCTCCAAGAGATGGATGGTCTCGGCCAACTGGCTCTATGCAACGGGAACCCCGGTCACTTTTCCGACCGGGCGGGCAGTGGTAAGCGGGAAAGTGATTCCCATCTACTCTGATCGCAATGAATTCCGCTACCAGGACTATCACCGTCTCGATTTTTCGGTCACCCTGAATTCTAAACCAAAGCCCGAAAGGAGGTTTTCGTGGGATCTCAATTTCTCCGTTTACAACGTTTACAACCGACACAATACCTGGTCGATCAATTTCACCCAGGACAATGAAAATCCTGACGTAACCTATGCGGAGAAAGTTTATTTGTTCGGCATCATTCCTTCTGTCACCTTTAATTTCCATTTCAACCATGATTAAACGTCTGATATACTTTTCGCTATTATTGACGATTACGGTTTCCTGTACTGAGAAGGTCAATCTGAAACTTGATCAAACCTATACCCGGCTCGTGGTAGATGGATTTTTTTCGGATATGGCAGGTCCTTACAAAGTGACGCTGACCAAATCGTCGGATTATTTTTACAATGCCCCTTCACCCAAGGTGGTCAATGCGGGTGTGACGGTAACGGATGGAACGAATGTATGGCCCCTGACGGAAACCATTCCGGGTGTTTCCGGTATCTATGAGACTTCGGTTGATGTTACCGGTACCACCGATAAAACTTATTTACTTAATATAGCGCTCGCTGAACCCATTTCCGGAAAATCATCCTTTACCGCTAGCTGTGCGCTGAGGCAGGTTAGTCGCTTAGATTCAATACAGGCGGTTTTTGAGCCCGATTGGGGCAAAGAAGGGTTCTGGCAGGTGAAAATCTATGCCAAAGATCCTCCGGAGGCCAATTATTATATGCTGAATCTATACAGAAACGGGAAACTCTGGTCCGACAGTATTACGAAAGTTGCCGTGACGGATGATCAGTTCTTCAACGGTAACTATATTAACGGCGCCAATGGTTTCCTGATCAACAATGAACACAAATGGGAGACGCTGAATCCCGGTGACACCATTCGCCTCGAACTTTCCGCCATTTCGAAGGAGTACTATAATTTCGTAACCCAGGTACAGCAGGCTGGTTTCAACATTCCTTTTTTCTCCGGGCCTCCTGCCAATGTCCAGGGAAATATCAGTAATGGCGGAATAGGATTCTTTTATGCCTATTCGAGCAGTTTCGCCTCAACCATTGTAAAAAAATAGCCAGTTAACCTGAATTCCCATTATCGGTCAAACAGTTAAAGGTAATTCCTCTTCTTTTTTTCATTTGCCGGGCGTCGGATCCGGCAACCACCATTTCTTCCTGTCAGGGTCAAACTGAACAAGAACCTTGTGGAAAAGCCAAAAACCATTCCGGTTTTCCGGAATGACACTTTACGGAAATCCGCAATTGTATTCTTTTTTTTATTGTACTATTTTTATATCGGGAATAAAACTTTCGGGTAAAAGAAATATGACACAGCTATTTTTCCAAAGGAAAAACGTTTCCCAATATATTAATCTTATGAAGATCTCTTTACAGGGAATATTATTTTTCTTTATCCTGCTCCTGATCATTCCATCATCAGGATATGCAGAAGGGACCAAACAGATCCTTTTATCTGATGCCGGGTTCGGTAAAATACAGGTTATGTCTTCCTTTACCGATTTTGCCTGGTATGATAACGGAGGATCTGCAGCACCCGACTACCGTCTGTACATACATGTTGCCAATGCCAATGAAAAAATTTATTATGGCTTTGGTGACCCGGTAAATAGCATGTTTAATGTCGCGAACAATGTATACTACCGGATAAAAAATCCGGCCGGAGTCATTGTCGCCGGACCCACCCTGGTTCCCACAGCCGGAGCAGGACATATTTCAACTTTCAACCAGGCAGTTGCCGGACCAACAGCCATTGCCGGCGGAACCGGATATAACGCTTTTTTACTACAGCCGCTTACGACAGGAGATTATTTCATCGAATTCAATTTCCCTCTTGGCGGCGGAAACGGGACTGACCGGATTGCATTTAAGTATTTTGACATAACAGTTTCCACCACAGCAAATGCAGCCATTGATGGAAGAGTATGGTCGAAAGCCTGGCAATTTACAACTGATGATTTTGGCAATCCGTTTTATGGGAAAATCTTTGTATACACAGATGATGGAATTGTTACATCCATGAATTTCAATGGAATGGAACCTTATGTATTTACCGTTTCGTGCAATGAATTCGGCTGTTTTAATACCGGAAATTTCCTCCTCGACCGTCGTTCCGTAACCGGGAATCACCAGCTTCCGCAATATAAGACTTTCCTGAATGATCCGGATATCCTGGTTTATCCGACAGGAACCCCAGGAACCATTGTTCCCCCGGTTCTTATCAATGCCTCTTGTGACGGAACGGCGAAATTCGATGTCAATGTAACGAAGGCCGGGAGTATAGCAGTGGTCGTGAATATCAATCCACTCCCCGGAATCCAACCGGAGGATCTTCAGTTTTCACTTCCTGTGGTTGCAGGGGTCAATACCATCAATTGGAATGGGTTGAACGGCCTGGGGCAGCCACTTGCAAACGGCACACCCATTGAAGTAATGGTTTCTTATCTTAACGGGTTAACCAATTTACCGATTTATGACGTAGAAGCCATGACCAATGGTTTTATTGTACAGTTGGTCAGGCCTGCAGGCTCAGACCCGAACACATACTGGGATGATCAATTGATTCCCGGAGGAGGTCAGCAGTTGTTAGGATGCACCTTTGTGCCACCTACCACGGGCTGTCATCCCTGGACAGGTGGTTCAAATTCAGGAATCGGAAACAACAATACGATTAATACCTGGTGGTATGTGGTAACTACATCTGTTGCTCCGGTAACTTTTCTGGTACGTCGTACACCGAATCCGCCAGGCCCTATTACAGGAACCAATCCTTTCTGTTCTGGTGTCACGCTCACTTATTCAGTACCACCGGAGCCCAATTCCACTTCGTATGTGTGGGCCTATTCCGGAACAGGCGCTACTATCACCAACAATGGCAATAATGTGATCAGCATCACCTTTTCTATTGCTGCGACTTCCGGAGTCCTCTCCGTGAGAGGATTCAATAATGAATGTGGACTTAGTGCGCCTACCAACCTTGCCCTCACCGTCTATCCGAATGCAGTTGTACTGAATCCTTTGGCTCCGGTCTGTGTCAATGTATCGCCTTATCTGCTTTCGGGCGGAATCCCGGTCGGCGGGACTTTCACGGGACCCGGCATCACAGCAAACACCTTTAATCCAGCTACGGCAGGAGTTGGAAATCATCTCATCACTTATACTGCCACATCCATAAATGGCTGTATTTCTTCTGATCAGCAGATACTCAGAGTTGATCCTGTCCCCAATAATATTAACGGGATCTATCACCAATAAATAAAAGAAGGCTGACCAAAAAGGTTAGCCTTCTTTATTGGACCAGCTTTTCAGGCAATAAATTCCAAATTCCAAAAAAAACAGGGTGTCCCGAAAATCGGAACACCCTGTTTTTGAAATATCGGGTCAACAACCTTTTACTTCACCATTTTCTTTGTTTCCAGTATTTTCCCGTTGTTAAGGAGGCGATAGAAATAAACGCCATTTGAATAACCGGAAGTATTGATGTTTATGTTTGTCATACCGGTTGTCAGATCATTGGTACTGATAATCCTACCGGTCATATCAATGATTTCAATCGACATTCCGGAGGTAATTTCATTTAACGATATGGTGGTTGAACCAACCACAGGATTCGGAAAATTCTGACCGAGATGACTTGCGGAAGTGTTTCCGGCTGTTCCGATGCCTGAAATGACTCCGCCAAACCAATCCCATGACCTTTTGATGATATCGTTTCTGGAATCTACAGATTGTACCATTTCCATCCCGACACCGAAATAAACCACTTTCGCTTCACTCTTCATGGAGCGAATTCCGGCAATCTTGGTCAGGCCTGTGTTGTAATAAAAAGTCGCGGTTGCATTCTGAACCGGTGCAATCTGATCGGGATAGATGTTCCCTGCATTTACATCCACTACATTCGAGGTAACAACGGTGCCGAATAATGAATCATTCACATTGGCGATCAGTTTGTTATTGGATGCAGTTCCATCATCAACCCAGCTTGCTTTCATATAATTAGTATAAAGATTCTGAGTTGCCGGAGTACCATGACTTCCATCAGCACCACTCATTATATCCCATCCGATATCCTGTCCAGCCACGAAAAAATGGCCACCATTATCGATAAAGGACATCGCTGCGTTGGCTTCGGGATCTGTAAAAGCAGGAAAGGTCCATGCCACATTGTAGAAAATGCTGTTGATGTTGGTAAGAATATCTGCATGGGAAGCCTTCACAAAAAGATCAGAAGGCATGACGGCGTTATATTCACTTCCGGCAGCGACTAAAGCGGTTGTATAGACATTCTGGAAAGAGGAAGCATTTTCATCACCTGCGGCATAAACCATCAGGGTTGCCACATTGGAGAGAACATATACTTTGATCCTTTTCGCTGGTGCTGTAGGATTATTGACAGATCTCATCTCAAGAGTATAGGTATAAAACCCGGGATCATTTGTCGGAGTGACATGGAGCACAATTCCTGATGGTGTTCCTTTTGTGAGCGTCACAACCGTACTATCCGTATAGGGTGTTCCATCGATGATGAAACTGCTTTCCCAACCTGCAGGAGCATCTGAAACCAATTTCAACTGGAATGGTTCTGCACCGGCAATGTTGCTGTTGGCCAGAAGGTTAAACTCGTTGGTTTGGTAAGGATGGCCCAGTTGCATGATACTGTCATTCGTTGTAAAATCGCCGATATAAAGGTTGGTTCCCCCGATCGCATCTACCACATCACCGGAAATGATTTCCTGGTGTGATTCGGAGACGAAAACAGCTACCTGGCAATTCGAAACCACGCAGGGAACACTGTTATAAGCGGCAGGCACCGTATAGGTGTAAGTTCTGGTGACCAGCGTGCCTGCTGAAGTGGTAGTAACTGCATCACCCCATTGACCGGTAACCAGATAACGGAGCATATGCATGTGTTCATAATTGTTCCCTGCATTTCCACCTGTTTGAGGTCCGAAAACGTGATCCTGCAGAAGCGCCACATTGATATAGTTGGTGGGAACTGTACTGTTTGCAGTATAATAAAGCTCAACATCCACCGTGAGTAAGCGGGTGATTGAATCGAAGGAAGAAGCAACCCCGACATTTACCGGAGAAGGCTCACCCATAATAATGTTGCAGTCGTTGGTCCAGTCACCTCTGTTTAATGCGGTGATGCCTCCGGCAAAAATATGACGGTTTACCGTTCCTGCAGGATATCCTGATAAATTGGTCTGTGCAGCCAGCGGATCTCCGAATGGCGTACGATAGTCAGGCTCACCAGCGCCAGGTGTAGCAAAACTTCCCTGGTGTATGGCGATAGCGACCGCTCTACCTGGATTGGCCTCCAGGATGGCATGGGCAATGGCATGTCCCTGTGGACAATATTGACAATGGATGCCGGTATACTCTTCGAGTATAGCATTCTTGTTCAATGGGTTTGTGGTGGTAATGGTCTGGGAATAAGAAGCCAGAACGATCATCATCAATGTGAAAAATAAGGTAGAGATTTTTTTCATGGCAAATCGGTTTATTTAAGAGAATAATGAAACACTACAAATTTATGTAAAACTTTTATGCAGGAGCCTGTTTCGAAAGATAATAATTCTTATTTTCGGGAAGTAGAATCAAATTTTCTAATACGCTGATTATCATGAACAATGAACTAAACGCGATCTCCCCGGTCGATGGCCGTTACCGTAAGGTTACCGAACCACTTGCCGGATATTTTTCCGAAGGTGCCATCATTAAATACCGGATTCTGGTGGAAGTGGAATATTTTATTGCACTCTGCCAGATTCCCCTGCCGCAATTAAAATCTTTTGATAAAAAGCATATTGAGACCTTGCGGTCCTTTTACCTGAATTTCCTTCCGGAAGATGCACAGCGGGTGAAAGAAATTGAAAAGGTTACCAACCATGATGTTAAAGCCATAGAATATTTCCTGAGAGAGAAGTTTGAAGACTTTGGTATCGGCGCGTTTAAGGAGTTTATTCATTTCGGGCTGACCTCCCAGGACATTAACAATACAGCTTTTCCTCTGGCCTTGAAACAGGCTTTTATTGAAGTCTATAAACCCGTGCTGGATGAAATCGTGACCGTGATCAAATCGAGGGCGAAAGAATGGAAGAAGATCCCGATGCTGGCCCGGACCCATGGACAACCCGCCTCTCCTACTTCACTTGGGAAAGAATTTTATGTTTTTGCCGAAAGGCTGGATAAACAGATCGCACTGCTTGAAACCATTCCTTCTTCTGCAAAATTCGGAGGGGCCACCGGGAATTTCAATGCCCATCATGTTGCCTATCCGAAAATTGACTGGATCACCTTTGCCAATGATTTTGTGAGCCGGTCGCTCGGACTGGAGAGATTACAAACTACCACCCAGATAGAGCATTACGACAATCTTGCCGCGTTTTTCCATAACCTTCAGCGGGTAAACACCATTTTGATGGATCTCTGTCGTGATGCATGGACTTATATTTCCATGGAATATTTCCATCAAAAAGTAAAAAAACAGGAGGTGGGCTCCTCAGCCATGCCACATAAGGTAAATCCGATTGATTTCGAAAATGCGGAAGGGAACTTTGGTATCGCCAACGCCATCTTTGATCACCTGGCAGCAAAACTACCCATCTCCAGACTCCAGCGCGATCTCACCGACTCAACGGTAATCCGCAATATCGGAGTCCCCCTGGCACATTCCCTGATTGCCTTCCGCTCACTGCTGAAAGGGATGGATAAACTGATCCTCAACGAGGGGAAAATTTCGGAAGATCTGGAAGCAAACTGGGCGGTGGTTGCCGAGGCCTTGCAAACCATTCTCCGCCGCGAACAATATCCCGATCCTTTTAACGCTTTAAAGGATCTGACCAGGGGAACGGACAAGATTACCAAAAAAACAATCCAGAAGTTCATCGACCGATTGGATGTCACCGAAAAAATTAAAAATGAACTGAGGAAGATTACACCGGAAAATTATACTGGTATTATCTGCTTTTAAACGAATCCTTCTCAAGCACATCAATGAAAGTAAGCGGTTTTACATTCGTCAGGAATGCGATAAAGTTTGATTACCCGGTAGTGGAATCCATCTCTTCTATCCTGCCGCTTTGCGATGAAGTAATCGTTGCGGTTGGTAAATCCGAAGATGGCACTCGTGAACTGGTTGAATCGATTGGTTCACCAAAGATCAGGATCATCGATACCGAATGGGATGAGGCGCTTCGTGAGGGGGGACGAGTTCTTGCTGATGAAACCAACAAAGCTTTTGATTCTACCGATCCGGATAGCACCTGGTGTATTTACATCCAGGCTGATGAGATCATTCACGAGAATTCCCATCAGTCAATCCTGGCGGCCATGAAACAATACGAGGATTCTCTTGAAGTGGAAGGATTAGTTTTAACCTACAACCATTTCTATGGTTCTTACGATTTTATCGGAGATTCCCGACAATGGTATCGCCGTGAAATAAGGATCATCCGGAATGATAAAACGATCAGGTCGTACCGGGATGCCCAGGGATTCAGGAAAAACGGAAAACCCCTGAAAGTGGCTGTCATCAAGGCAAATGTCTTTCATTACGGGTGGGTAAAACCCCCGGAATACCAGAAGGCAAAACTCAACTATTTCCATACCCTTTGGCACGATGAACGATGGATGCAGAAAAACAAATCATCCATCGAAGGCTTTGACTATTCAAGGATTGACTCATTGGCCCGTTTCGAAGGAACGCATCCCTCTGTTATGAAAAAAAGAATTGAACTAAAAAACTGGCATTTTGAATTTGATCCAACCCGTAAGCGTTTCACCTTTATGGCAAGACTGCTTTATACGATTGAAAAAATCAGCGGTTTCAGGATCGGAGAGTATAAAAACTACATCATTCTGAAGGGTTACAAGGTCAACTGAAGCCTGAATTTACAATTATTCATCTTTCTTTGTTAAATTTGCAAAAAACAACATCAAATGGATCTCAGCAAAATCTTATCTATCTCCGGAAAAAGCGGACTGTTTAAAGTGGTAACCCAACTGAAAAACTCAGTTCTGGTGGAATCACTCTCCGATCAAAGAAGATTTCCGGCATTTCCGCACGAAAAAATATCTTCCCTGGAAGAAATCGCAGTTTTCACTACCGGTGAAGACAAACCGTTCAAGGATGTCCTCAAGGCAATTCATGATAAACAGGAAGGCAAACCTGCCCCCGATGCCAAATCGGACAGTAAAACCCTGGCTGCTTTTTTCGAATCGGTAATACCGGATTACGACAAGGAAAGGGTTTATATTTCCGATATTAAAAAGATCCTGACCTGGTATAATACCTTACTTGAAAACGATCTTCTCGATTTCACAGAAGAGGAAAAGGTTGAGGAAAAGGCGGAAGAAAGTCTTCCTGAAAAAGAAGATGAAGAAGAAAAAGCCAAGAAGCCCGCCAAGAAACCTGTTGCAAAGAAAGCCAAAACCGCAAAGGCCCCGGCAGCCAAGACCAAAAAGAAGGAATAGCAACAACCCAACCGGATGTCAGTTACCAAACAAGTAAGCGATCTTACCGTTCTTCATAATGTGCGCCTGAATGCACGGCATTTTGTTCTGACGCTGCAATCGGGCCATCCTTTACCAGCGATGTTCCCCGGTCAGTTCGTCCAGGTTTTGGTGAAAGATTCACCTTCCACCTTTTTGCGTCGTCCCTTCTCCATCCATGAAGCGGATCCTGAAAATAACACATTTAACCTGTTAATCCAGATTAAGGGTGAAGGAACCCGTCACCTGGCAGCTCTTCGAGAAGGAGATCTTCTGAATGTGATGTTCCCGCTGGGAAATGCCTTCACACTCCCTTCAAAACCCGGCGTCCTGCTGGTTGGAGGAGGCTGCGGGGTTGCACCACTCCTTTTTTTGTCACAATATCTGAATAAACAAGGTATAAAACCCACTATCCTGGTTGGATTCAGATCAAAAGACGATATCTTCGAAAAAGAAGAATACAACAAATTCGGGGAATTGAAGATTATCACCGACGACGGATCCGAAGGAGAGAAAGGACTGATTACGGATCATTCCATGTTCCAGAAAGAACGGCTGAACTTTGGGAAGATTTATTGCTGTGGCCCCGATCCGATGATGAAATCCATTTCACGGATTGCCGCCATGCACGATATTGAATGTGAGGTATCCCTTGAAAATACCATGGCCTGCGGATTTGGCGTTTGCTTGTGCTGCGTCACTCCCACGCACGAAGGAAACCAGCGGGTATGCGTGGAAGGACCTGTCTTTAATGCCAAACACCTGAAATGGTAAGAGGGGAAAATTTATAAAAATACTTATGCCCGATCTTTCGATCACCTTGTCACGACTCAAACTGCGCAATCCTGTGCTTACTGCTTCGGGAACCTTTGGTTATGGGACAGAATTCATGGACTTTATGGATCTTTCCGAACTGGGAGGTATCGTGGTGAAAGCGGTTACGGGAAACCTGCGTGAGGGCAATGCTTACCCGCGAATGGCAGAGACACCTTCGGGAATGCTTAATTCCGTTGGTTTGCAGAATAAAGGAGTAGATCATTTCGTCAGGGAGATTTACCCGGAGATCAGGAACCTGAATACCTGCGTAATTGTCAATGTATCGGGTTCAACCATCGAAGAGTATATCAGTGTTGCAGAACAGATCAACGAACTGGAAAACATCCCGGCGATTGAACTGAATATTTCCTGTCCGAACGTAAAACAAGGCGGTATGGCTTTCGGAACCATCCCAACCACCGCAACGGAGGTTACCCGGGCTGTCAGGAAGGTTTACAAAAAAGACCTGATCGTCAAACTTTCCCCAAATGTCACCAGTATCACGGATCTTGCCAAAGCAGTGGTGGATGGGGGCGCCGATATTATTTCGATGATCAACACCTTGCTGGGCATGGCCATCGATGCAGAAAAAAGAAAACCTGTCCTTTCAACCATCACCGGAGGGCTCTCCGGACCCGCCATTAAACCAGTTGCCTTACGGATGGTATGGCAAGTAACCCAAGCCGTCAAAATCCCGGTCATTGGTCTGGGCGGAATCATGAATGCAACTGATGCCATAGAGTTTTTATTGGCCGGGGCCTCCGCCGTTCAGGTTGGCACCGCTAATTTCATTGATCCCGCAGCAACGGTCAAAATTGCCAACGGAATCGAAACTTACATGGTACGGCACAAAATGTCTTCGGTGAAAGAACTCATCGGGGGACTAAAAACGAATTAATGCTTATTCACCGCAACTTCTCGCTAAAAAAGTATAACACCTTCGGCATCGATGTCAATGCCGCTTATTTTGCCGAAGTTTTTTCGGAGGAGGACTTGTATGATTTCCTTCAAAA
Organism: Bacteroidales bacterium; assembly: GCA_038244085.1. Lineage (GTDB taxonomy): Bacteria > Bacteroidota > Bacteroidia > Bacteroidales > FEN-979 > FEN-979. The sequence goes on from JBBRTX010000001.1 coordinate 58,581, forward strand.
GGCCTATGAATACCCGCATCCACCGATGATCATCGGTGGTGGAAGTAATATGTTATTCCTGGGGGATTATCCGGGAACCATTCTCAAAATTTCCACCAAAGGCATTTCAGTAGTAAAGGAAGATGATAAATCCGTTTGGGTAAAAGCCAGCGGAGGAGAAGACTGGGATGGATTTGTAGCACATTGTGTGGAACAAGGCTGGGGCGGGTTGGAGAACCTTTCGCTGATCCCCGGGAAAGTAGGAACGGCGCCTGTTCAGAATATCGGCGCTTATGGTGTGGAGGTCAAAGATGCGTTAACTCAACTGGAAGCCCTGAATATACTGGATTTCACTACCCGGATCTTCACGAATGCTGAATGCAGGTTCGGATACCGGGAAAGTATCTTCAAACACGATTTGAAGGGAAAATTCATCATCATCAATGTCACTTTCAGGTTATCAAAGAATCCGGTGATCAGCATTGACTATGGAAACATCAGGGAAGAACTGGCACAGACGGGGGTAAAAAATCCGGGCATCCATGAAGTCAGGGAAGCGGTTTGCAACATCCGTAAGAGGAAATTGCCCGAGCCTTCCATCATCGGAAATGCCGGAAGTTTCTTCAAAAACCCGGTTCTGTCTCCTGCTGAACATACCCTTTTAAAAATCAAATTTCCTGGAATGGTTTCCTTTCCACAGGACGATAAATTCAAGATTGCCGCGGCATGGCTGATCGAACAGTGCGGATGGAAAGGAAAACGTATCGGCGATGCCGGCGTCCATTCAACACAACCACTCGTCCTTGTCAATCATGGCAATGCATCAGGAGAGGAAATCCTCGCGCTGGCTGAAAGGATTAAAAAAGACGTGAAGGAAAAATTCAGTATTGAACTCGAAACAGAAGTGAACATTATCCCGGGTCAATCGTGAAAAAAAATGTGATTATAGCCGTTACCAACGACCTCACCACCGATCAGCGGGTTGACCGGGTTTGCAATACCCTTCTCAAGCTGGGGTTTGAAGTACTGCTTGTGGGTCGAAAACGAGAGACCAGCCTGCCGCTTCAACCCCGGCCTTACCAGATGCAACGGATGAAGCTGCTTTTCGATAAAGGACCTTTTTTTTATGCGGAATACAACCTGCGTTTGTTCCTTTTTATTCTTTTTCACAGGGCTAATCTCCTCGTTTCCAATGATCTGGACACGCTGATGGGAACATTTCTGGCTGCAACCTTAAAAAATATACCCCATGCACATGATTGCCATGAGTATTTCAGGGGTGTTCCCGAACTGAATGCTCGTCCCAAAACAACCCGTATCTGGAAATGGATTGAGGATCGTTATTTCCCAAAGATCCAGAGTGTTTATGCCGTTAACCATTCCATAGCAAGGATTTATGAGAATGAATACCAGGTTTCGGTGGCTGCCATCCGCAATGTTCCGTTATCAAAACCAGAAACTGCTGCCGTATCGCGAAAATCAATAGGAATCCGGACAGATCAGAAGGTGATTTTGTACCAGGGTGCGGTAAATGTTGACAGAGGGCTGGAAGAAGCAATCATGGCCATGAAATACCTGAAAACGAATGCAATGCTGGTCATCATTGGCACCGGGATTGTGCTGCCTGACCTCAAGGAACTGGCCATGAAAGAAGGAGTAGCTGATCGTGTGCTTTTTACCGGAAGCATTCCCTTTCAGGATCTTCATTCATATACGTTGCTCGCTGATCTTGGTCTTTCCATTGAAAAAGATGTCAGCCTGAATTATCACTACTGTCTGCCCAACAAATTCCTGGACTATATCCAGGCTGGCATCCCTGTGCTGGTTTCCCCGCTTCCTGAGATGAAAGCCATCGTGGACCAGTATGAAATCGGGGAATTTGCCGAGAACCATGATCCTTCCTGGCTTGCAAAGAAAATGGACGACATGTTCATGGATCCGGACTTTCCGGAAAAATACCGTCTGAACCTTCAGAAAGCAGCCGACGATCTTTGCTGGGAGAAGGAAGAAATCAAACTGATCAGGATATTTGAAAAATATGTCTGACCTCCATCTACATATTATTTCATTCGATATTCCTTTTCCACCCAATTATGGAGGGGTAATCGATGTGTTTTACAAGATTCGTGCGTTAGACAGGGCCGGAGTGAAGATTCACCTGCATTGTTTTCAATACCACCGGGAACCTGCACCAGAACTGGATCAATACTGTGAGGAGGTAATCTATTATCAGCGAAAAAGCAATGTTCTCTCCGCACTCACCCTGCGACCATACATTGTTTATAGCCGAAGGGATCAACTTCTACTGGAGAATCTCCTGAAAAACGATTACCCGATCCTGTTCGAAGGCCTTCACAGCTGTCACTACCTCTCACACCCTTTGTTGAAAAACCGTCTGCGGATATACCGCGAAAGCAATATTGAACATCAGTATTATTATCATCTCTACAAAGCTGAAAAAAATCTTTTCAGGAAAGCCTATTTCCTCCTTTCAAGCATTAAACTGTTGTCTTTCCAGCGGATCCTGGAACACGCATCCCTGATGCTTACCGTTTCGAAAGAAGACAATGATTACCTACGAAAACGGTTTCCGGGAAAAAGGATTGAATATCTGCCCAGTTTTCATCATGATGATACGGTTCAATGTTTGCCGGGCAGCGGAGATTATGTTCTGTACCAGGGCAACCTCAGCGTAGGAGAAAACCGGAGAGCCGTGGAACACCTGATCGAAAAGATCTTCAGCCGAAACAAGACGCCTTTTATCGTTGCGGGGCTAAATCCTCCGGAACGGCTAAAAAAGCTGATTTCCCGTTACGACCATATCACCCTGGTTGAAAATCCTTCCGATGAAAAGATGTTTACCCTGATCCGGGATGCCCAGGTAAACCTCATGATAACCTTTCAACCGACCGGTTTAAAATTAAAATTGCTGAATGCACTTTTCAATGGCCGCTTTTGCCTCGTAAACCCGGAGATGGTGCATGGAACAGAACTGGGAACCCTTTGCGAAGTCGCCCGAACTGACGAAGAACTGCAGGATCGCCTGTTAAGCTTGATGCTCTTAGAGATTGATGAGAAAAGGATTGAGGAAAGAAAAAAACTGCTGTTAAAATGGCACTCAAACAGAGAGAATTGCGAAAAGCTCATAAAATTTTGTATCTTTGTTTAAGCACAAAAGTGGCCTCGGTTCCCCTATCCTGTTGTTAACCAATTATTTTCCGGAACCATCGTTCATTCAGATATCTCCTCTACCATTGAACAGCAACTTCTTGGATGAAAAAATTCCTTTTATGAAAAAAATTTTAATACCTGTTGATTTTTCCGGTCATACTGATTTAACCTGTAACTATGCCCTGGAATTTTCCAGGGTTTCAGGTGCAGATATCCTGTTATTCCACACCTATTTCGACCAGATTATCATTGCCGACAGCAGTTTTCCGGACACCATCGACATGAGTACGATGTACAATGAAGAGTTGTTGAAAGAAGTATTTCACCAGGCAGAAAAGAACATCTCTGAACTGAAGGAAAAAATAGAGCGCCGCATTCACAAGGAACAATTGAATATCACCATTCATACCGCACTGAGTGGTGGTGAAATTGAGCAGGAGCTACGGCTGATCTGCAAGGATTACCAACCCGATCTCGTCATCATGGGAAACACTGGCAAAGGCAAGACCCTGAATGTATGGGGAAAAGTATCCACCTTCATCATCGATCATGCAAAAGTGCCCGTGTTGACAATTCCCGAAATCAGTAAATACAAGGGATTTAAGAATATCATGTTTGCGACAGATCTCTCCGGGATCAGCGAATCCTCTATACGGAAGATCATCGGATATTTCAGTGATTTTCCCATCCAGATTTATTGTACTCATTTTATCGCCAAAGAAAAGCTAAGCGACGAAGCGACGAAAATGGAAGCACTCAAAAAAATATTTAAAAAGGAAGAAAAGGATGGGCTCGTAACATTCCACCTGGTGGAAACGACAGAAGATAACCAAACGGCCATCAACCTGTTTATAAGTGAGAATCATATTGACCTGATTGCCTTTCAGCCCCATAAACATGGGTTCCTCTACCTGCTCTTCACAAAAAAAATTACGAAAAAGAACCTGTTTGCAACCAATGTTCCGCTTTTCGCCATTCCCGTGAAAGAAAAGCAGGAGAAAGACTAATTCACAACCCGAAGCCGGTAATTGTCATAATAGTATATTTCCCAATGCCGGTTTTCGTAACCGTTTTTGGGGGAATTTTGCCTGAATTCAAAATGGGCTTGCATGGAATGAATCTGCAACCCGGGCAAACACCGTTGAAAGGATGTTCCATATAATTTCAGGGCGTTGCTGAAGTACCAGGCAATATCGAAACCCTGAAAGGCCAGGAAATCAGGATCGGTCTTATACTGATCCTGGTAGTTGCGCACAAATTTCTTCACATTTTCATCCTCATATTGAATGAAATAAGGAGCAAGGATATGTGCTTTCAGATTGACCAGGTAATCCGCTTCAATCCCATCGACCATATCCCATCTGGGTAAACCGATCAGAGTGATGTTGTAATCGCCCCGGACTTCATGGATTTTTGTCACCACATCCAGGATGAAGGACTTATTCTCTGAAAAAAGCACCAGCACATTACTGGTATCTTTTCTGAAATGACTGATCGCATCCGTATAACTTGTGGCATTGGTTGCATGAATCCTATCCCGGATCGTATCAGGGAGTGTTCCGATTTTTTCCTTGATATTTTTCAGAAGTACAATGTTGCTCCCTGAATAATTCGCCGTAATATAACTTGCCAGATGTTCCGCCTGGCTCTTAAGTGAGGGCCGGACCTTGATGACAAAAGGATTATTGTTTATCACCTGGTCCCGTTCCGACATTGGATTGACAATTGGAATCTCATTTCTTTCGGCAAAATCGGCAACGATCTGAAATGTCCGGTGATAAAGGAGGCCGATGATCAGATCCATGTTTTTGATTTCCGGATTTCGCAGGAGTTTCCGGGTTTTCACCGTATCCTGACCTACATCATATACGTAAATTTTCAGTTTAAACCCGGATTTCCGAAGGGAATCCACTGCCATCATAAACCCTTCATAGAACGGCAGGAACCTGAGTGGCTTATATTTATTAATTGCTTCTTCCGACACTTCATTTACATCGATCGGAACCACCTCATTCAGGAAAAGGGGAAGCATCAGGGCAATATTATAACTGCCTTTCATGTTGGATTTGTCCTGTCCGCATGGCGGGAATTCCGCTTCAGGAACCGGCATCGTGACCAGAGCCGGTTCTTTCACATACTTTTGTTCCTCGACGAGGGGTTTAACTTTTTTCTTGTTCTGATCTTCTTTTCTGGGAATCCTCAGCTTCATGCCCGACTTAAGCCCTTCCTTCACATCCGGATTCTCCCGTATGATATCGTTAACCTCCACTCCGTAAGCTTTCGAAATCATATAGAGCGTCTGTCCTTTCTTCACCTCATGTAGATAATATTCCTTCTCATCGATGGTGATCACCTGATCCGATCGCATCTTCGTGAGCATATCCTGTGCCCGCGCCGGTATGATGAGACAGAGTGAAAATAAAATCAGCAGCGTCAGCCTGTACATTGTTTGTTTTTTTATTCCCATTCGATGGTTGCGGGGGGTTTTGAACTGATGTCATAGACCACGCGGTTGATTCCTTTCACCTTATTGATGATGCTGTTGGATACCCTGGCCAGGAATTCGTGGGGAAGATGTGCCCAATCCGCTGTCATACCATCTGTGGAAGTCACGGCTCTGAGGCAGACGACATTTTCGTATGTCCGTTCATCACCCATAACGCCAACCGATTTTACCGGTAAAAGTACGGCGAATGCCTGCCATACTTTATCGTAAAGTCCGTCATTTCTCAGGCTGCTGATAAAGATGTCATCTGCCTCCTGGAGAAGACTGACGTTTTCGCGGGTGATCTCACCGAGGATCCTGACTGCAAGGCCGGGACCCGGAAAAGGGTGCCGTTGAACCAGGTCTTCATCCATGCCCAGGGTAATGCCTACTTTACGGACTTCATCCTTAAACAGAGCATTCAAAGGCTCAATGATCTTCAGGTTCAGGTGTTCGGGCAATCCCCCTACATTGTGATGCGATTTGATGGTAGCAGAAGGGCCTTTCACTGAAACGGACTCAATCACATCCGGATAAATCGTACCCTGAGCCAGCCATTTGATCCCGGTTATTTTCAAAGCTTCCGCTTCAAAAACATCAATAAAAGTCTTTCCGATGACCTTCCGTTTTTTTTCCGGATCGGATACTCCCTGTAACGCATCGAGGAACTGGTCGCGGGCATCGACACCCGTGACATTGAGATGCAGGTGTCGATAGGAATCCATCACCTTCCGGAATTCGTCCTTACGCAAAAGCCCGTTATCCACGAATATGCAATGTAACCGTTCGCCAATGGCTTTGTGTAGCAGGAATCCGGCAACGGAAGAATCCACACCACCCGACAAACCAAGTACTACCTTGTCTTCGCCCAATTTCTCTCTGATGATACTTACAGTAGATTCGATGAAGGATACGGGTGTCCATGACTGATGGCATCCACAGAGATCGACCACGAAATTCTTCAGCAGGATCAGGCCTTCTGTGGTGTGATATACTTCCGGGTGAAACTGGATGCCGAAAGTCTTTTCCCCGCGGATCTTAAAACCGGCAATGGGAACATCCGGTGTACCGGCAATGATGGTAAAATCTTCGGGTGCTTTCAGAATGGTATCACCATGCGACATCCATACCTGACTGTTTGGCGACATGCCTTTCATGAGTCCTGATTCAGTATCAATAAAAGTCAGGTTTGCCCGACCGTATTCCCGGTTTTTTGAAGGCATCACTTCTCCCCCGCTGATCTGAGCAAGGTATTGTGCCCCATAACAAACGGCCAGGATGGGAATCTTCGATTTGATTTCTGTCAGGTCCGGGGCTGGTGAACCTGCATCTCTGACAGAGAAAGGACTTCCGGAAAGAATGACCCCTTTGATATGATCGCCCAGCCGGGGAATTTTGTTAAAGGGATGGATTTCGCAATAAACGTTCAGCTCGCGGACACGACGTGCGATGAGCTGGGTATATTGTGAGCCGAAATCAAGAATTAAAATAGTTTCTTGCATGTTACAAAGATAAAAAGATTTCTCCTACCGGATGAGATCGGCCTGATATACCGACTCATTACCAACAGCATCCCTAACAACGAGTCGGAAGGTATTCTTCCCGGGTTTGAGCCTGTCGTCGAACGCATACAGAAGCATGGCATTTTTAGCGTCAAAATCCATCAGGATCCATTTTCCGTTGAGGGTGCCCCTGTAATATTTGATTCCGGTAAGATTGTCAGACATCTTCATCAGAATGGTGCTTTGTTTTTTAAGGCTTTTCCCCGGCGTTATGTTCACGGCTCTGATCACCGGTGGCGTGGTATCGATCATCACAGTATAATTGCCGAATTCCTTGATCTGGGTCTTTATCTTTCCGTTTTCATATTTCCCGCCCCGGGATGCAAATTTCCCCGCTTCATCCACTTTAACAATAACGACTTTCGAACTCAGCCTTGCAGGAAGGCCGGTAGGTGTAATGGTAAGATCGCAGGCTGACTGGATCGGTGTAAGCTCGTTCTGAAGATGGTGTACTTTTGAAAAAGTCCGGGGCAATTGGGGAGTAGCACTGTATATGAAATCAAGATCTTCGTATAAGGCATCGGCCGGAAGATCCAGCTCGATTCCCTCCTCACTGAACTTGTTAGGCGATGATGCTGTTAGCAACTTACCTTCCGGTAATTTCACCACATTCCGCCCGCCCGGTACCGGCGGATGGCTCTTTACCCAAAAAATGACCCTGGAACTATTGCCATAAGCATCCTTCACCAGGTATTGAACCTTGTGTACCCTGGCATCCACGAAATTAACCACGCCCTGGTTCCTGACTTTCAAATAAATATTCAGTTTGTTCGAAGGAACCACGTATGACCTGAGATACTTCTGACCACTGTCGATCAGGTAAGGATAATCGACGATACTGTTTACGTAACGGGTTTGGGAAAAGGCAAACCGGTCGATTTTCTGACTATAAACCACACTGGTATCAATCGTCAGCTCTATAGAAGTGATCCCGGTCTTCATCCCGTTACCATTGATAAAATCATGGCTCTGGATGGCAAAAATGATATTCCCGGAAACTTTCACCGTATCCTTATCCTTCAGAGTGAATATTCCCGGACTTCCTGTAATGGCCAGTGTCACTGGCTTGTTAGAAAAGTTGACGCGGCTGTTCAGGTCTTTCGGATAGATCCGTATGCCGGTGATACTTGGAGGAATAACGTCTTTTATGGGGATGCCAAACAGCAACGGGTTGATGGTTTCCTGCGAAGCACCATCACGGATTTCAAAATGAAGATGAGGTCCTCCGGAAGCGCCGGAGTTCCCCGAATAAGCAATGATGTCGCCTTTCCGGACCCTTAATACATCTTTATCGACCGGTCCGTCGTATTCAAAGTTCTCCTGCTTATATTGCTGATTGCGAATCCAGGAGGCGATCGCACCGGAAAATGCCGAAAGATGACCATAAACGGAGGTATATCCGTTTGGATGATTGAGGTAAAGCGCCTTGCCAAATCCATTCGGATTAACGAAAATCCTGGAAACGTAACCATCTGCAATGGCATATACCGGCTTGCCCACGCCTCCTTCGGTCCGGATATCTATACCCGAATGAAAATGATTCTTCCTCACCTCACCAAAGGAACCCGATAACAGGATTGGGAAGCTGACAGGCGAACGGAAATAATTTGACGGATATTTTTTCTGGGCAAAAGTTCCGGCTGCTATCAACAATAACAAAAGGAAAAGAAATGTCTGGAGGAGGATTTTTTTTATCATGAGAAACCTTCGGGATATAAAATTAAATACTGATTCAATTGTCACTTCAACCTGGAAATTGCGGCGGGAAGTTGCTCCATGCCCCGGATTTCTGTGTCTGCTGATGGATATTTCCCTTCTTTTCCACCAACATTAAAAAAGATAGTCCGGATGCCAGCGGCTTTCGCACCTTCAATGTCCTTGATGTAATTGTCTCCGATCATCACCACGCAATCCGGAGCTAACGACAATTCTTTCAGGATCTGTTGAAAAAAACGCTTGTCCGGTTTCTCAAATCCTATATCATACGAAGAAAAAATCTTTTCGAAAAACCGGTCTGCACCGATTCGCTCCAGTGCTTTCCTCACCTGTTCGCCGTCCGACTGCGGGGCATTTGTCGCAATGTAACAGGGAATATTCCCATCTATTTGTTTAAGCGCGCTTTCAGCACCTTTCACCCAGGCAACCCGGTCCCAGTTGCACATCGGACCCGGCAGGTCAAAATCAACCATGATCGTATTTCCCCAGTCAAACAATAATGCCCTGGTCATACTCCTTCATTTCACCGGCAGGTATGAATATTTTTTCGAATAATCCAGCATCTGGATTGCAAAATCGTCAGGATAGGTAATCTTCACATCCGATATTTTTCCATCTTTCATCACCGGTGTGAAAACAGGATTGATAAAACCTGCATAAGGGGCGATGTTCAGTTTGGTGTATCTCTCCAGTACCTGTTCATGAAGGGCAGGATCGACCTTTACAGCGTAGGCTTCCACCATCGTTTTTGCAGAAACATAATCCCCTTCGGAGGTGATCCGCTGAATGTCTTTCAGCAACTGGCCAAAGAGCTTCCTCAATCCTTCATAATCATTGATTCTGAAATAGGTTTTACCGTTTTTCGTGATCTCTTCGATGACTTTTCCGCTCTTTCCTTTCTCATAAACCCAGTTGCAGATCAAAGCCCTGTCGCGCATGTGTGCCTCTTCAATGTTTTTACCAGGTTTGATACGAACCAGCTGAGTCATCATTCCATTGCGAATATAACTGTCGTATTCAGCCTTGGCAACATCCAGCGATGGAATCAGCCCCAGGTCGATCATCTTCTGATCCATGAGATAATAAAGGGCAAAGAGGTCGGCGCGGGATTCTTCGATCGTGGAGTGATAATTTTTCAGCGATTCGCCTGTAACTCCGGGGTTCAATATTCCGGAACCATGTCCCAGGCATTCATGAAGATCGGTCATCAGGTTGCCGGCGAGGTATCCGAATTGTTTTACGTGGCTGATCTCCTCCGGTGAAGCAGCAAATTCCTCGAGGAACCCATTTCCCAGCGACGACTGATCATAGGAATAAGTGATATTGTCCATGGTGACAGACTTGGACCCAAAATCCCTTCGGATCCATTGCGCATTCGGAAGGTTGATCCCTATGGGTGTCGTGGGATGACATTCGCCTCCCAGCTGGGTTACGGTAATTACTTTTGCAGTGACGCCTTTTACTTTTTCTTTTCTGAAGGCCGGATCAATGGGCGAGTGATCTTCAAAATACTGGGCGTTGTCGCTGATGATAATCGTACGTTTCGTTGCTTCCAGGTCCTTGAAATTCACAACCGATTCCCAGGTGCCCTTGATGGCCATCGGATCACCGTACACTTCAATAAACCCATTCACGAAATCGGTCATCGAATTGACGTCTTTTACCCATGCGACATTGTAATCATCCCAGGTCTTCAGGTCACCGGTCTTGTAAAAAGCGATCAGCTTGGCAATGGCACTTTTCTGATCAGGATTTTCAGCTACAGGAAGGGCTTTATTCAGCCAGAACACAATCTTTTCGATGGCCGGAGAATACATTCCCCCGATTTTCCAGGTTTTCTCAATGATTTTCCCGTTCTCTTTTACCAAAGTGGAGTTCAATCCGAATGCGATCAGTGTGTCTTTATGATTTGTCTTGGCATCCGCTTTTTGTGCAGCATAAAATCCTTCAACCTCCTTTTGGGTGATGCCGTCATAAAAATTGCTGGACGAATAGGTAACCAGGTCGTTATTGGGATCCTGGTTAACCCGTTTAGGAGCTACTGCCGGATCAAAAAGGATTGGCGTTACCCGTGCAATGAACTGATCGACTGTTTCACCCGGGATCAGCGGCAAAGTTTGTTTTTTTATCCCCTTGACCAGTGTCGTAAAATATTCTTTCGTGAACTCAGGGAAGAATTTATCGGTTGAATAATGATGATGGATTCCATTGCAGAACCAGACCTTCTTGAGGTAGACGGTGAATTCAGTGAAATCCTTTTTGTCCCGATCACCTTTATAACCGGTATAAATGGCCTCGAGCGTTTTTCTGACAAGCAGGTTATGTTTGTAGTTCTGATCATAGGTGATATCACGTCCGGCAAGTGCAGCCTGCCCCAGGTAATAAACCAGCTCTTTTTGTTTCAGCGTCAGACTTCCGAAACCGGGAACCTTGTAACGTAAAATCCTGGCATCCCCGAACTGTTCCGTCTGCCATTTAAAATTATCCTTCTGGTCGTTTTGCCTTTTATCCGGAGTGAATGCCAGGAACGGTATGGTTATAAGGCTCATTGTTAAAATTTTAATAATTTGCATGTTACGTTTACTTTTATTGTCATTTTATCCTCAAAACACAAATTCTTTTACAATTTCCTTCCCGTTAAATACCGGCACTATATCGACGATATCCATCCGGAAAGAATAAGGAATCACGTCATCGAGACCCAGTTTCTTTAACCGGTGCGTGTGAGCAATTTTTGGCAGATAGTCCTTCATGTTATCTTTTGCCTGGTCCCAGAGCAGGATGGCCGCATGCGTTGCATCATCACAAGTAATAAACAAAGGTGACTTCAGAAGTAAGGATGCCAGTGCTCCGGCATACAGCGTATCTTCCAGGCAGAATTTATTCTTCCATCCGGAACACACGATGACCACATTTTTTTGTTGTGTGATCAGCCAGTTGGCCATGGCGGTCAGGTTGATGAAAGCCCCGATGGCAATGATTTCAGCCGATTTTGCCATTTCCAGGGCCCGGGTGCCATTGGTCGTACAATAAACGATCGTTTCGCCACCAATGGCTTCCGGAGTAAAGCTGAAGGCAGAATTCCCGAAATCCGCAAAATCAAGTTTCTTACCATCCTGTTCTGAGGCTACTTTGTACCCCCTCGCCTTCCACTTCTTTGCCTCATCCAGGTCGGCCACCGGAATGATCGATTTCACCCCATTGTCAAAGGCCGTGACGATGGAAGTAGTCGCCCGCAGAATATCCGTGAGAACTACAACATAGTTTTCACTGGTCAGGATTTCGGAAAAAAGCTTCGGGGAAAGACAAACCTCGATGGTACACTTTTCTTCAGCAACAGATGTCATTTCAGCCATTAATAAAAAATTACTTCACAACCCGGATGGGTTGCTTTAAACTTCTCCACTTTCTTTGCTGACACCTTTGTATTGAACATTTTCAGGGATTTCAGGCCCGACATTGTGTCGAAGACATCCAGGTTGCTAATCCGCGTATTATAAAATTCCACCACTTTAAGTTTCCGGAGATTCTGGATATATTTCAGGTTTTTGACGGGTGTTCCCGAGAACTTTAGTGTTTCAAGGTTCACCAATCGCTCTATGGCAACCAGGTCCTCTACCTGGGTGTTTGAGAAATCCAGTTCTTTCAGTGTCAGCAGCGACGAGATCGGCGTGAGATCACTCACCGGGTTTTTGGAAAAACGCAAGACGGTAAGTGTCCGTGTCCGGCTCAGCGGCACAAGCGTGGTGACGCGTGTATCGGAAAATTCCAACTCTTTCAGACGCGACATCCCAGTTACCGCCTCCAGATCATTGATCTGGGGATCTTCAGCAATGGTAACCTTTTCCAACCCGGCAATCTGCTGAAGTTGCTCCTTTTCCGGTTTTCCTGTGATATTCAGTTGTTTGAGCAGGTTGTCCTGCCAGGGTTTTGACAGTGAATTCCACCAACCAGTGTTCTCATAAGTTTGTGAAATCACCAGGCAATTGCTGTTGCCATCCATGAAACCATTGGCTTCCGCCTGCTTGACACCGGTATTATCTGCATAGATGAATTTCAGGTTCTTTAGCGGCAGAAGTGGTTTGATATCTCCCACACCGGTATTATCTAGGACCAGAATCTTGAGATTATCCAGTAAAGAAAGCGGTGAAACATCGGTTATTTTTGAGTTGGCTGCATTGATGAAGGTGAGTTTTTTAAGTTCCTTGAGTGGAGTAAGATCGGTAATTCCGGTACTGGCAAATTCAATCGTTCGTAGTTCCGAAAGTTCCGCAACCGGCGCCAGTGAGTTGATGGAAGCCCGTCCGTTAATGCTGATGCTGTCGATGGTGGCCAGCCGGTGTAACTGCTCTGAAGTAGGTGAAGCATCGATTTTCCGGTATTGGTTAAATACCTTTTTCCATTCGGGCGACATGCCCGTCCACCACTTCTGAAGTTCTTCCGAAGCAAAAATTACAAGGATTTCAGGATGTTTTACCATGAATTGAATGGCATCGGCACGCTGAACCTTTGATTTATCGCAGAAGATACGGATCAGTTGGGGCGCATTTTCCAGTGCCACAAGACTTTTCACATTCGTATTGTCAAAGACCATCACCTGCAGGTTTTTCAATCCGGCCAGCGGAGAGAGATCCTCAACTTTGGTATCACTGAAATAGAGCATCGTCAGATTTGCCAGGTCCTTTAATGGTGTGAGATCTGTGATTCCTGTTGCCGAAAAACGAAGATCACGCAACGACGTCAGATCCTTCAGGGGTAAGAGTGAAGTCACAGGTGTATTGCTGATATCCAGTTCCGAAAGATCCGAGAAATTACCAATCATTTCAAGATCAGGAACCTTTGTTCCCTTCATCTTCAGGATTTTTATATGATTGGAATAGCGCAGCGGCTCCAGCGATACTACCTGAGTATTGGAAATATCAAGCTCTTCCAGATCGTTCAGGTTCTTCAGCGGCATGAGGTCCGAAACAGGTGTGCCTGAAAGGTTTACCTCTTTCAAACCCGAGAGTTTACCCAACGGAGTAAGATCGGTGACCGAGGTATTTCCCGAAAGGTCAATATGTCCCATGGTGATGATGTTGGTCAGCACCGGATAGATCCTGGGAGCATCCAGTTTCAGCTGCGCACCATTTACGGTTGACAGGGAATCGGAAAAAAAAGTAACCTGGTTGAGCTTATTGCCGGCATCAACCTGGATATCTTTTCCGAAGATATCCTTCCAGGCCTGTGGCAATGCATTCCACCAGTTGCGCATATCATTCTGCTCATTCAGTTTGGTGGTATAGATGCTCACGATCTTCAACTGCTGCTTGCTGTCGTCGTAATTGATTTCAATATACCTGACTTTATTGGAGTTTACCGAGTCATCGTTAACGGTTAAGCCGGTCAGCGTGCGGTTGGCGGTAACTTTGAAGTAAGTCTGCCCGATATCATTGGTCATCACGCTGACCTCCTGAACCGTATAAGTGAATTTAGCTCTTTTGAAGAAAAAATCAACATCGGTAAGGTAGGCGGGGATATCTTTATAAAGCGAAACCAGCCTTTTTTCATCCAGGTCGTCTTCAACCTGTACTTTGTCATCCCAAAAAGACTTCAGGTAGCTGCTGGTAACAATTGTCTGCTTTTCCTTTACGGGATTTCTTTTATCCGCGAGGAAATTCAGCGTTCCTTCAAAAAATTTCACCAACTGTGACGATTGTTGTTTAAAGCTTTCAATCTGTTCGGGCGTGAAATTGATGACAGCCGTCGACCGGGTATCTTTCTGTGTTTCTTTAACTTTATCGGCTTTGGGGGCCGGCTTGGTTCCCTGATGCTTCTGCACCGGCTTTTTCTTAACCTGTGATTTCTTGTTTTGGGCAAAGGCAGGAATAAGAAAAAGCAACAAAAGAACCGTCAGTATGCTTGTATATTTATTTCTCATGCGTATAATTTCGGATTAATTCTTTCTTATCTTTTTCATTGATTTTCAAAAGGTTGGTGATCAACCATCCGGAGTTCATGTCGTTGCGGTTTACGTAATTCACCTCAAAATACCATCCCGCGACCTGGAAAAAATGGAATTTCACATTATTGACGGCATCGAATTTCAGGTTCCCGTTTTTCACTTCTTCGACAAAAAGCGCCAGGTGATCCGGCTTATAGTGTTCCTCAAGGTAATAATCCAGGTTATTATAATCCTGGAAGATCTTATGAATATTCATGAAATCAAGTTCATGACTCATTGGGTGTAACACCATCTTTAAGTTGGTGGTGTCTTTCAGGTGCAAAAAATAATCATCGAATTTACTGAAATAAATATTGGAAATCACCCATTTATATCCCAGGTTTTGATGTTCCAACCGGAGGTACATTACCACGCTGACCTTTTCTTTTTTCCAGGTGAAGGTAGAAGAAACCTCCGCGAAGAGGCCTTTCCCGTGAAAATCAAGATAGACCGGCGTTTTTTTATTGGAGACGAACTCGATGAATTCGTTTTTTTCCGTCGCTGTTACTGAGTAACTTGAATTGTCAAAAAGGATGTTCAGATATTTTTTCCTGGATTTCAGATCGCGGTAAACACTGTCGCCAACATAGGTTCGCTTGCCCATGGCATCTTCTTCCGCATTGAAACGACGGAAGAACTGGTTCACCTGTTTGGTCTGGGCATAAAAAACGGTCTCATCCCGGTTAAAATCGCCGATGGTTGTATTCTGGCTGAAAAGGGCCACAGGAAACAGGATCAGGAAGATGAGCGGGTTTACTTTCATTATCAACCTTTTTATATGAAGAATCAGAAACCGGGGATCTGATATGAACCCCGATTCCTGATCATCCGGAATGAATAATTACGGGTTATTTCGATGTTTCTTTTACACGGATATCACCGAGAAGCACATCCCAGAAGCCGATCAAACGGCCACCGATCTGCGTCTCTTTCCGTTTTACATAAACGGTGATATCCTTCTTCGTAGTATCTTCATAGATCAAACCTTTTTCTTTGTCAAATCCCTGGAAACGCTGGTAAACGGTAATCACGCCGACATAAGTACCATCGGGCTGGCGTTCAAGGTCACTGACATACTGGATCTTATACCAGTCGATATTCACCTTGTCGTAATTCAGCTGCATCAATCGGTCGAAATATTCCCGGATTTTGTAGTAGTTCACATCCGGACGTGCAACAGAAGAAACACCGATCTCGCTGTTCTCCATAAAAAGTTCCACAGCCCGCTCGATCACACGCTGAGCATCCGACCAGGGGGTGCTTTTATCCCCGATGATGCTGATATACTTACTCAGATCACGGACTTTTTCGAGGGCAAGACTATCGATCGCCTGTTTACGCTGTGGTGAAAGGTTATCATCGCCTTTTTGTGCGAAAGATCCTGTAGCGATTGTCATCAGACAAATCACCAGTATTGAAATTCTTCTTGTCATGTTCCGTTATTTTTTAATGAGATCGAGTTCTTTGATTTTTCCACTGTTGTCCATCTGGTAGGAGTCAATCGCGTTGCGATTTGCTTTCTGGTCGCGCAGAAAATCCAGATACCGTTTGATCGTAGTAGGTTTGTCATAATCTACCATGCTTCCGTCGCGGCTGATAATGATCAGCACGGGGGCATCAGGGCTTGAAAAGAGATTGAGCGTGCTGTTGGTAAGGGTGGTTGCCTGGGGTAGATTCCCGCTTTTTCCTGCATCAGCGATGCCCTGGAACGCGTTTTCCAGCTGGTTTTTGAGGGGGACATTTCCGGAGCCTTTCATTCCTGCTATCTTTTGTTCTACCTTGGCGATCAGTTCATTGATACCGGGATCGTTCAGGTTCATGGCCTTGATCCTGGCCAGTTCCCGTTCCAGTTCTTCAACCGGTCTCCCGTCTTTATTGAGCAAAAGGTCGAGCAGATCCGCCCGGGCTTCATCAATTTTTTGCTGGCGGGCTTTATCACGTTCAGCGAAAGCCTTTTTCAGCACATCCTGGGCTTCAGCGATCATGCCGTCAAGCACCGGGTCTTTCAGGTTTTTCCTTACAATATCCTTCACGATACGGTCCTGCTGTTCCAGTGTCTTGGTGCTGGTACCATCGATAATCGGGGTCAGTTGTTTTTTTGAGGATTCAATCTGAGCCTTGCGCTCTTTCCTGGAGAGTTTTCCTGAAGATTTACATCCTACGGTTCCCGCAGCCATTGCTGTTATCAGCATGACGATCACCATGTGATGCCACCTGAGGGAACTTATTGTTGAAATGATTTTGGTCATAGTTTTCGATTTTAAATTTGACAATTAACCTTTATAAAAAGGCATTTTTACCACACTGGCCTTTAAAGCCTTATCGCGTATTTTAATCAGTATTTCGTTTCCTACGGTACTTTTAGAAATCGGAACGTAACCCATCCCGATCGGCTTCTTCAACGTAGGCGCCATACTTCCGGAGGTAACCTCACCGGTTACCTTGCCCTGTTCATCAACAATTGAATAACCATGACGGGGAATTCCCATCTCCACCATCTCGAAACCTACGAGCCGGCGGGTGGTTCCTTCTTTTTTCTGACGAAGCAATTCAGCTTTATTGATAAATTCCTTTTCAGGAGTGAATTTCGTGATCCATCCCAGTCCTGCCTCAATCGGTGAAGTGGTGTCGATGATATCGTTTCCGTAAAGACAGAATCCCATCTCCAGGCGAAGGGTATCGCGGGCAGCCAGTCCGATTGATTTCAACCCGAATTCCTTACCGGCTTCCCAAACGGCAGCCCAGATCTTCGGTGCATCTTCATTCGACATGTAAATCTCACATCCCCCTGACCCGGTATAACCCGTCGTGGAAAAGAGAATATCCTTTACACCGGCGAATGTGAGCTTTTTAAAAGTATAATATTCCATATCCGTTACGGAAGTATCTGTCAGCTTCTGCATGGCTTTCAACGCTAGCGGGCCCTGTATGGCCAATTGGGCGGTATCATCCGATACATTGGTCAGCGTGGCACCCATCTTATTCTGTTTGTTGCACCATGCCCAGTCCTTGTCAATATTGGCTGCATTGACTACCAGCAGGTAAGTCTCCGCATCAAACCGGTAAACCAGCAAGTCATCAACGATACCCCCCTGTTCATTGGGAAAACATGAATACTGAACCTTACCGTCGACCAGTTTGGAAGCATCATTGGAGGTCACCCATTGAACAAAATCGAGGGCTTTCGGTCCTTTAACCCAGAATTCTCCCATGTGCGAAACATCGAAAACGCCAACACCTTTTCTGACGGTTTCATGCTCGGCGATCACGCCTTCAAACTGAACGGGCATGTTGTAACCCGCAAAGGGAACCATCTTGGCGCCCATGGTTTCGTGAAATTTAGTAAAAGCAGTGTCTTTCATTGTTGTTTTGTTTAAAAGTCGGCTGAAATATTTATGATCATTTTTGGTATTCTGCAATCCTGGAGAATTCTATTCTTTATATTCGCCTTAACGTTACAAATGTAGGAAAAATTGTGGGTCGGTCTTTTATACAGCTGATGAATTGCTAACTTAAAATGGTTCATAACTTGAATGAAATAAAGGTTTCCGCTTTTTTTGTACTTTTGAATTCAAATTAATGATCCCGGATGAAAATCTCTTTCCTGCGCCATAATACCCCAAGGTGGCTGATCTTTTTGATCGACACCGGTATTGTGGTATTTTCTCTGTTGTTCGCCTATCTCCTCAGGTTTAACTTTGCTGTTCCCGTAGTGGAATACGAGCCTTTGCCACAAATCATGGCCTGGGTGGTGACAATAAGGATCATCAGTTTCATCGTCGGACGAACTTCTGCAGGGATCATACGCTACACCAGCACGGCCGATGCAATGCGCGTCATCGCTACTCTTTTGGCCGGAAGTATCCTGTTCATCCTTACCAACCTGGTCACCTTCTACCTCATTAATGGGAAATTCTTTATCCCATTTTCCATCATCATCATCGACTTCCTTGTTACCACAATGGCTATGATCACCTTCCGGATGATCGTTAAACTCGCTTACCTCGAATTCCATAACTCCGAACGGGTTCTGATGAATGTGATCATTTACGGAGCAGGAGAAGCAGGGATCACCACGAAACGGGTCCTCGACCATGATATCGGCACTAAATTCAAGATCATCGCCTTTATTGATGATAATCCCAACAAAGTGGGCAAAAAACTGGAAGGGGTTGATATTGTTGGTCCTGACAAGATCGATGCAATCCTTGAAGAAAACCAGGTTGCTAACCTGATCCTGTCGATTCCGGAATTTGATCCGCAACGGAAAGAAGCGTTGGTAGATCAATGCCTGTCGCATGACGTGAAGGTGATGACCGTTCCCCCGATGATGAAATGGATCAATGGCGAGCTGAGTTTTAACCAGATCCGGAAGGTCAACATCGAAGAACTGCTGGAACGTCCCGAAATCCGCCTTGAGAAACGCTTGATCCGTGAGGAGTTGGCCGACAAGGTGATCCTGATCACCGGGGCAGCCGGATCAATCGGGAGTGAGATCGTTCGTCAGGCAGCTAAATTCTTACCCAAACAACTGGTGCTGGTCGACCAGGCTGAAACGGCTCTGCACAACCTCGAACTGGAACTGAAGGAAGAAAACATTGCCCTGCCACTTGAATTTATCATCGGGGATATCAGGGATCAGCAAAAGATGGAGAGGATCTTCGAAGCATACCACCCCGAAATCCTTTATCATGCCGCTGCCTACAAGCATGTTCCCATGATGGAAGGCAATCCCGGTGAAGCCATCCTCACCAACGTCAATGGAACCCGGATCCTGGCAGACCTTTCCATTCGGTTCAAAGTCGGGAAATTCGTGATGATATCCACGGATAAGGCCGTAAACCCGACCAATGTGATGGGTGCATCCAAAAGGATCGCAGAGATTTACGCCCAATCGCTCAACAGCCCAAACGAAACGCTTTTCATCACCACCCGTTTTGGCAACGTGCTGGGCTCAAACGGCTCGGTGATCCCGCTTTTCAGGAGCCAGATCGAAAAAGGTGGTCCGATTACGGTTACCCATCCCGAAATCACCCGTTTCTTCATGACCATTCCCGAAGCTTGCCAGCTGGTACTGGAGGCAGGTACCATCGGAAAAGGAGGTGAAATATTCATCTTCGACATGGGACAGTCGGTTCGTATCGTCGATCTGGCAAAAAAGATGATTCGCCTTTCGGGATTGACGCTGGGCAAGGACATCCAGATTAAGTTTACAGGGCTAAGGCCTGGTGAGAAGCTCTATGAAGAATTGCTGAACAAAGAAGAAGACACCCTCCCGACTCATCATCCGCGCATCCTGGTCGCTAAAGTGAAGGAATATGACACCAAAGAAGTCGCCGGATTGATCACTCACCTGGTAAATACAGCAACGACCGGATCTTCGCTGGATATCGTCCGGGAAATGAAATCGATCGTTCCCGAATTTATCAGTCAGAACTCGGTATTCGAGAAGCTGGATCCTAAACCGGCCATCCGATAATGTCTACCCTGGTCACCATCCTCGGACCAACGGCCTCGGGCAAGACAGCCCTGGCTGCCCGGCTCGCGTCGCGGATGGATGGAGAGATCATTTCTGCCGATTCGCGGCAAGTTTACCGCGGAATGAACATCGGTACCGGTAAAGATCTCCTGGAATATCAGGTTGAAGGAAAACAGGTACCGGTTCACCTGGTTGACATTGCCAATCCCGGAGAGGAATATAACGTCTTTCGCTTCCGGCAGGACTTTTCAAGAGCCATCAAGGATATCTCATCACGCGGGAAGGTTGCAATCCTGTGTGGTGGCTCGGGAATGTACCTTTCATCAGTACTTCAGGATTACAAGCTTCCTGAAGCCACGTGGGATAAGGCTGAGATAAAAATTCTTGAGAAGAAATCAGACCAGCAGCTGATCTCCATCCTGCAATCGTTGAAAACGCCTCATAATACTACCGATCTGCTCGACCGTACACGGCTCATCCGTGCGATCGTGATCGGGCAGGCGGATAAAAATCTGCCCGAGTTACCGAACATTGATAAAAAACTCACATTCGGGATTAGGTACGACCGGAGTATCTTACGATTGCGTATCACAGAAAGGCTGGATTTCAGGCTTCAAAACGGAATGGTTGAAGAAGTAAAAGGACTGCTTGATTCAGGTGTAACACCGGAACAACTAAAGTTTTACGGGCTTGAATACCGGTACATCACTTCCTATCTGGAAAATGAAATTACCTACCATGAACTGTTCCGGTTGCTCAACATCGCCATTCACCAGTTTGCCAAACGCCAGATGACCTGGTTCCGCAGGATGGAACGTAACGGATGCGAGATCCATTGGATCGACGGAGAACTCACGATAGAAGAGAAACTTGGACAGGTTATGCGTTATGAGATCCCATCTAACTAACCTTAAAACCCAAACCGGATTTTCATTCCGGAATTATACTGATATTATTTCTGCTGTCCAATCCCTGGCATAGATTTGTAATCCCATTTATAGCGCGGGTTTGTGGCCCCTACAGCAACGATGAAATTCGGGAGAGTATCATTTGAAACTTTTTAAATTTAAAAACAAACCGAATTTCAGATAACAATACCAAATGCCAAGTAAATCCAAGAACCAAAAAATATTTTATATTTACATTCATTAAAAACCTTTTCAATTTTATGCATCATGAAAAAACTCTCCCTCTTCCTAGCAGTTATGAGCCTCTTTGCCATGAATTCCTGTAAACATTCGATCAAATACCCGGTAGCCCAAAAGGTGGATACCGTTGACAATTATTTCGGAACAAAAATCGCCGATCCGTATCGCTGGATGGAGAACGACACTTCCAAAGCCACCGCCGAATGGGTTATTGCCGAAAACAAGATCACCGAAGATTATCTTTCAAAGATCCCTTTCCGCAACAAGATCCGCGAACGCCATACCAAGATCTGGAACTTTCCCAAATATGGCGTTCCCTTCCATGAAGGCCAATGGTATTTTTTCTTTAAAAACGATGGGCTACAGAACCAGTCAGTCCTATATGTCCGGAAAGGAATTGCCGGTGAAATAAGGGTTTTGCTAGATCCCAACAAATTATCGGAAGATGGAACCGTCGCCCTCTCCGAACAATCTGCTTCCAACGACGGGAAGTATCTTGCATACAGCATTTCCCGCAGCGGTTCCGACTGGAATGAGATTTATGTGCTGGATATCGAAACCGGAAAAGTGCTGACTGATAAACTCGAATGGGTTAAATTCTCAGGTATGGCTTGGCAGAAGAATGGTTTTTATTACAGCCGTTTTGATGAACCCAAAGGATCGGCGCTTTCAAATCAAAACGAGAATCACAAAGTTTACTATCATACGATCGGCACAACCCAGGCTGCTGATAAGCTGATTTACGAAAACAAGAGTCAGCCGAAAAGAAATTATGGTGCACAGGTTACCGAAGATGAGCGTTTCCTGCTGATTTATGAATCGGAAACCACCAGTGGTGTAGGACTATATTACAAAGATCTTCTGAAACCCGCAATGTCATTCATCCAGATTGCTGAAGGTTTCGAATTCGAATATGGTGTGGTGGACAATGTTGGTGACAAACTGCTCGTAGTGACCAATAATAAAGCCCCCCGCAAAAAGCTGGTGATGATTGATCCGGCGAAGCCTCAGCCCGAAAACTGGCAAACCATCATTCCCGAGAAGGAAGAAGTGCTGGAAGGCATCAGCCTGGCCGGGGGAAAAGCAGTTGCCTACTATATGCACAACGCCACCAGCAAGGTGTATGTTTATGATCTTAACGGAAAAATGATCAGCGAACTGGGACTTCCGGGTATCGGTACACTGGCAGGCTTCAGCAGCAAGAAGAAAGACACCATCGCGTTTTATGGCTATACCTCTTTCACTTTTCCATCGACCATTTATAAATATGACCTGTTAACCGGAAAGTCAGAAATCTACAATAAACCGGAAATTGACTTTGATGCCACCGCCTTTGAAGTGAAACAGGTGTTTTACAAGAGCAAGGATGGCACCGAGATTCCCATGTTCATCATCCACAAAAAAGGCCTTGTCCTTGATGGCAACAACCCGACACTGGTTTATGGTTACGGCGGATTTAACATCAGCCTCACACCGGCTTTCAGTATCAGTCGGCTGGTATTTCTCGAAAATGGCGGTGTATATGCCATGGTTAACCTCCGCGGTGGCGGTGAGTTTGGCGAAGAATGGCACAAGGCCGGGATCAAGGAGAAGAAACAAAATGTATTCGACGATTTTATTGCTGCCGCCGAATACCTGATCAAAGAAAAATATACCCGATCGGAGAAACTCGCCATGATGGGTGGTTCAAATGGCGGACTCCTCATTGGTGCAGTCATGACCCAGCGCCCTGAGCTTTTCCATGTTGCGATTCCGCAGGTTGGTGTGATGGATATGCTTCGATATCATAAATTCACCATTGGTCATGCCTGGGCCGGCGATTACGGAACGAGCGACACAAAAGAAGGTTTTGATTACCTGATCAAATATTCCCCCTTACAAACCCTGAAGAAAGGCGTCCAGTATCCTGCCACATTGGCCTTTACGGCTGATCACGACGACCGGGTGGTTCCGGCGCATACCTTTAAATTCATGGCAACGCTCCAGGAAGACCAGGCCGGTGATAATCCGGTGTTGGTACGTATCGAAAGCAAAGCCGGGCACGGTGCAGGAAAGCCCACCGCCAAGCTGATTGATGAGGTGACAGATCTTTGGTCTTTTGTTTTATATAATCTTGGAATGAACTTTAAGTAATTACGAACCGAAAAAAAAAGTTTAGAAAAACATATCACCTTTTTGAAAATTTCCGATTAAAGTCATGTAATCGCACAGCATGATCTATTTTTCAGATGAGGTATTGCTTAAGGGGCTGAAGGAACGAAGAACCGACTGCATCAGGCAACTGTACAGGGAGTTTTTCCCCATCGCCAAATCGATCGTCGAAAGAAACTCCGGCAATTATGAAGATGCCGAAGATGTCTTTCAGGACAGTATCGTAGTGCTTTACCAGAAAATCTCCAACGGAACGATCGAGATCAAATGCAGTTTGAAGACTTACTTCTACTCGATCTGCAGGAATATCTGGCGGCAACGTCTCGACCGGAAATGGCGGCTGGTCTATCACGATGATTTCGTGAATGAACCGCAAGAAGACTATGAACCCGAGATTTTTAAGGTGGATGAGAAAAAACTTGAACGATCAAGGCTTTTCCAGATGTATTTCCTCACCCTGCCCAAAGACTGTCAAAAGGTTCTGACACTTTTCATGGAAAATGTATCCTTGAAAGAAATTGCCCGGACCATGGGCTTCAAGGATGAATCCTACGCCAAGACCCGAAAATACCTCTGCAAAAACATGCTGCGCAAACGAATCATGAAAGATCCAAACTTTAAAAGATTTTTTCAACATGAGTGAGCGCGAAAAATACCCGGAACTTATTGTCCGCTTCAACGCCGGAGAACTTGAAGGCGAAGAACTGCGACAGTTTATTGAGTTATTGAAAAAGACCCCCAAACTTCAGGAAGAAGTTGCCCTCGATAAGGAAATCAATGAATACTTATCCGAAGAAAATCTTCTCGACCTTCGCAGAAAGATGCTTTCGGTCCAAAAGGAGAAGACCGGCGACAAAAACAGGAACTTTTTTTACCTGCTGGCCGCTTCCCTCCTGCTTCTTCTTTCCATCGGAGTTTTCCTGTTTTCGCAGATGTCAAAAGACAAAACACGCGGAAAATCAAATATTACCCATACCGGTAATGACGGTGTAGTCAATTCGCAAAAATCTGTTCCCGTCATCACAGATTTGCTACCTCAACGAAAAGACAAAGAAAAGCCTGTTCAACTGGCTTCCAACTTCCAGCCCGATCCTGCCTATGAAAGCCTTGCCGGAAACATCATGCGATCTGATAAATTTGAACTGCTTCAACCCACGGCTGCCCAAATCTTCCGGAAAAACGGGAATATTCTTTTCAGGTGGGATATGCCTGATGGTAAAAAGCTGATGATCCGGATTGTGAATAACAAAGGGAAACAGATCCTGGAATACAGTGTTAACGATCTGCACCAATTGGAAATACCTGTGAAGCGTTTGCCTCCGGGACTTTTCTATTATAAAATCCTGGAAGATGATGAAATTCTCTTTGTGGGGAAATTTTCGATTGAATAAAATCTTTTTTGCCTTCCTGATTATTTTCATTCCGGGGTGGATTATAAATGCATCCGCGCAACTGCCAGTTTATTCCGTTCACCTGACATCAGACAGCGCATCCGGATTATGCAGGTATTGTCTCGACAAATCAAAGTCATTCCTGGTTGCCGGCCAACCGGACAGTGCGCTTCTGTACCTTGATTTTGCTATTGAAAAAATCCTTCTTCCTGAAGTGAAATATCTTTCACTGGAATATCGGCTCCGATCCATGAAAGCATCCTGTTATGTTGTCAAAGAGGAGTGGGATAAGGCACTGCAGGCATTCAGGCAATCGATGAAATACGTCATACCGAAATCGAAGTATGCCGGTGACACTTTTCTTAATATCGGAACACTGTTTCTTTTTAAAGAAGATTTTGAGAATGCAGTGGCAAACTTCAAACAAGCATTGATCATTTTTACGGCATTACAGGATGATCCGGATCGGATCGTTCAGACGCTGATTTCTCTTAGCGGCTGCTATGCAGAAATGGAAGATCCCGTATCCGGCAGATTCTTTTGTGAGGAGGCAGAGAAAGTATTAAGGGCTTCCTCCCAGATGGATTCAAACCTCTATTTCAGTCTTTATACAGATCTGGGCAGTATCATGCTAAAACAAAATCAGCCGGAAAAGGCTTTAAGGCTCTTTCAGACTGTCGGAAATTTTCATTCCATAAACCTTAATACAGGGTCCAAGGAAAAATTGATCCTTAACCGTGCCTACGCCGAATGCTACCAGCAACTTGGGAAACCAGATTCTGCCTTGCTTTATCTTAATGATTGCCTTACTGGCCTTAGCGTTGATCCCGGAATGAAAGCCTACTCCATTGCCAGCATTTACCGGTCGATCGGGGAAAACTATGAAGCAAAAAACCTTCCCGACAGCGCTCTTGCCTCATATTCAAAAGGATTGCAGTTATTGAACGCTGATCATCCTTCCAGTTCCCGGGCTCCGGTGGAGGTTTTCCGGTTGATGTGCCAAATGGCAAAATGTGAACTTACCACAGGTCGGGTCACAAAAAATCCGGAACTGATTAAAAGTTCCTGGGCTGATTTTAACGCTGCTATGGATCTAACAGATACGATCAATGATTTTCTGGGTCATAAGGGTTCACGACTGCTATTCAACGAAACGGCAAAAAACACGTTCAGCGGCGCGGCGGAAGCGGGTTTCCTGCTTTATGGGAAAAATGCAATGGATACGCTTTTCCAGATCAGTGAAAGATCCCGGAATAAAATCCTTCAAACCATGATCCGGGAAAAGAGGATGGATCTTTCTACTTCAATTCCCGACTCAATAAAGAACAGGAAGAACTTGCTTCTTCATCGCATTTCTTCGGAAATGAGAAAGAATACCCATCATGAATCCTTCGGCCGGGAAGAGGAGCTTATGAGTGACCTTGATCATCTGTTTGCACTGAAAAGAGAGATAGACAGTCTCCAAAACCAGATGGAAAATATGTTGCCGGAAAGTTCAGCAGCCTTACTGACAGAAAAAATCACACCGGCGATGATTTGTTCAGCATTGGCAAGGGATGAAGCAATGTTGGAATACCTGATTTCCGGCGATTCTGTATTGTTCATCTTTGGAATGACCCGGGAAAATTCGATAATCGAACGGGTGATCCTGCCCAAAACATTTAATGCAGCACTTTCGAAACTGAAATCCGCCTTACGATCGGCTAAAACAGACCGTTTTGTATCCGACAGCTATGAACTTTATCAATACTTGGTAAAACCTGTGTTTCCGTTGATCAAAAACAAAAAACACCTGATCATCATTCCGGATGAGGCGATCGCTTTACTTCCATTTGAATGCCTGGTAAAAAATAACGTAAAAGATGAAGCCCCATTTTCATGGTCGCAAGCCAGCTATCTAATAAAGGATTTTGAAATCAGCTATGCCTTATCAGCTGCAAGCTGGCTGCAAATTCCAAAACAAGGTTCATTCCACGGTACTTTTGGCGGATTCGCCCCGGTCTTTCGCCATCCGGAGGAAAAATTCCCGGAACTGGTTTTTTCCGGCAAGGAAATAAAAACCGTTGCCGGTATCTTGTCCGAAAAATCAATGTCTACGCTGACAGTGACAGACTCAAATGCGACAGAAAGGGAATTTAAGGAAAAGGCCGGTTCGTTATCCATCATTCATATTGCCACCCACAGTGTGATTGATGATCAGCAGCCTGAAAACTCAGGGTTGATTTTTTATCCTTATTCGAATCAGCAGGACCCGCTCTTTTCCGAAGACGGAGTGCTTTATGATGATGAGATCCTGAATCTCGACCTTGCGGCAGACCTGGTTGTGCTGAGTGCCTGTGCCTCCGGTAAAGGAAAGATCACCCGGACAGAGGGTGTCCTGGCACTGACCCGGGCATTCATCGTAGCCGGTGCATCCAATGTCCTCTATGCTGCCTGGAACATCTCCGACCAACAAACCCCTCCATTGATGGCTCAATTCTATACCCACCTGGCCTCCGGAGAATCCTATGCTGCTTCCTTGCAGGCTGCCAAGCTGAAGATGATCGCCCATCCCTCCACGGCGCTGCCCTACCTGTGGGCCGGTTTCATGCTGCTTGGAAAATAACTAATGTTCATTTTCTTTCCCACTGAGCATAAATAAACCGACTTCGTCAAAGTCAATTCAGGAAATATTAATAATTTTGGACAAAGATTTTCCCTCTATGAATGCTATGCCGCTTGTTCTTGCTGCGTTGGCTGTCTTTGCACTGGCTTACCGTTTTTACTTCGGGTTTATTGCAGCAAAAGTTCTCACGCTCAACGATTCGATTGTCACACCGGCTACACGTTTTTACGACAAGCAGAATTATGTTCCGATGAAGAAATGGATTCTGTTCGGGCATCATTTCGCTGCCATTGCCGGGGCCGGTCCGCTGGTTGGACCTGTACTGGCCTGTCAATTCGGGTATTTCCCCGGTTTTCTGTGGATGTTGCTGGGGGCCGTGTTTGCCGGGGCCGTGCATGATGTGGTAATTCTTACCGCCTCTGTCCGTCACGACGGCAAATCGCTGGCAGAAATTGCCCGAAAGGAAATCGGAAAGGTCAGCACCAGCGTCACCGCCTCTTTTTCCACTTTCCTGATCGTCATCATTGCCATGGCCGGACTGGGACTGGTGGTAGTAAATTCGTTGGCGGAAAGCTCCTGGGGGACTTTTACCATCGCCTCTACGATCCCGATTGCCCTGTTGATGGGAGTTTGGATGTTTCGTTTCAGGAAAGGGAAAACTGTTGAAGCGACGATTATCGGTGTTATTCTGTTAACCCTCGCCGTGGTGTTGGGAAAGTATGTTCCTGAATCCCGGTTTGCTTCTATGTTTTCCTTGGATCATAAATCACTTACATTCTGGTTGGTTGGATATGGCTTTTTTGCTTCTGTGCTCCCTGTTTGGTTATTGCTTTCTCCAAGGGATTACCTGAGCTCCATCATGAAACTGGCCGTTATCGCATTGCTGGCTTTAGGGATCATCATTGTCGCGCCGGAACTCAAGATGCCTGCTTTTACTTCATTCATAAAGGGGGGTGGTCCGATCATCCCGGGAACCTTGTTTCCGTATCTCTTCATCACCATTGCCTGTGGAGCGATTTCAGGTTTTCATGCACTGATCGGTTCGGGAACCACACCCAAGATGATCATGAAAGAATCGCACATCAAACCGATTGCCGTAGGAGCAATGCTTTCGGAAGGCATGGTCAGCATCCTGGCGCTGATCGCTGCAGCCAGTCTTTTCCCGCTCGACTATTTCCAGATCAATGTACCGGTTGAGAAATTTGCTCAAATCCTGCCTCAATTGCATGCAATGGGCTTTACACAAACCGACCTTGTTCGGCTCAGTAAGGAAGTGGGTGAGAATGTGACCGGCCGTACCGGCGGGGCGGTTTCTCTTGCTGTAGGAATGGCGGAGATTTTCTCTAAGATACCTGGTATGAATTCCCTGATGTCGTACTGGTATCACTTTGCCATCATGTTCGAGGCACTCTTTATCCTCACCACCATTGATGCAGGTACCAGGGTCGCCCGTTTTCTGCTCCAGGAGATGCTGGGCAGGGTATATAAACCATTTGGCGGGGCGAACTGGCTGCCCGGGAACCTCATCGCCAGCGGGGCTGTGGTATTCTTCTGGGGCTATTTCATCTATACAGGAAGTGTAACTACCATTTGGCCCATGTTCGGAGCCGCAAACCAGCTACTGGCCGGTATCGCCCTGGCTATCGGGACATCTTACCTCATCAATCACGGAAAGCTACGGTATGCCTGGATAACGATCGTTCCGATGGTTTTTGTTTTCGTCGTTACGCTGACGGCTGGTGTTATGAATATCACGAATATTTACCTTCCTCAGATCCATGAACCGAAACATTTGTTCACCGGCTGGATCAACCTTACGCTTACCGTGGTAATCATGCTGTGCAGCCTGGTGATTCTGAAGGATGCCGTTCCGCAATGGATCAAAGCTTACAGGAACAGGAACAAGTTGATTGAGGTTCGTGTGGAATCAGAATAAACCTACTTTTAAGCGTTTTAGAGGTCAGGCTGATAAAGGCTTGTAAACTACACCCAGGTTTTTCTTGCCGTCAATCTCGATTCGGATAGGATTATCGAAACGGACATGGCGGATGTACTCGTCTTCATAAAAGGCAGGCTGAGCAGAAAGAAATTCTATGTCGTAAAATCCGTCTTTGATAAAGGGATTGATGGTGAAATAGCCGACACGGAACGAGGTGAGATTCTGAAAGAAATGGGTCCCCTGGCTCGGATCGATCCGGTAATTTTCCAATCCCGATTCGATGATCACCCTGGCTGATGAGATCTGTGGCCAACGAACCGGAATACCCAGCCAGGGATCCGAAGAGCCCCATCTACCGGGCCCTACCAGCACGTAATTCTTCTTCTCCGCGGTAAACCGGTCGTTCACCATCTCAATATCACGGGCGATTTCACCGCTTTTTGCGGGATCCCATGCCTCAGGTTTGATATAAACAAAGTCGCAGATATCTTTGATAATTCCATTGCCCAGCGCGGTGTTTGAGAGGATCAGGGTATCCTTCACCTGTATCTCTTCCAGTTTCAGGTTCACCGATTCATTTTTACCAACAATGGGGCGAATCTGTAAAAGCGAGAAAAGTTTAGGTTCATCACCCGGCAAGTCCAGGTTCACGGCAAACTCGATCTCAACCGGTTTACCCATTTCCTTCTGACCAATACTGAGAACCGTCTGCAGAACAGCTGCGAGCGGGAACGTCTCATGATTCAATACCTGCGAAAAAGTCAATATCCTTTTGCCGGGATAGATCGTCCCCTCCACAAGCGAATGATTGTCGTAATCAAAAGTGGAAGCAACCAGTTTCAGGGCACTGTCGTTTTCTGCATCCTTGATCTTGACATTCATCAGATTCACTGTCTCATCGACACTGGGCCTGAATTTATCCGGGTTAAGATCCAGCGCATAAAAGCTTTTTTGTGTCTCACTCAATGCCAGTTCAGGGGAGGAAAGCTGAAGAATCTTTTTTGGGTAATTCGGTGAGAAACGAATCCCGTTACCTCCATCAACGATATATTTCCCCAGGCCGAATGCAATATTGGCAATGCCATCTTCCGGTTTCTCGGGAGCGATGGGATAAAAATTGATGGAACGGGCTACACCTGAAATACAGGGATAAAAGCGGTCATTATACTGACGGCCTGTTACTTCCTGCAATACAATTCCCATCTTCTCCTCATCAATCACGTTCAGCGTAGCAGCCATATAGGATTTGCTGTCTTTGTAAAAAGCCGAGGCATATACACTTTTGATCGCCTCCGACAACTTTTCAATCATGACCCTTTCGTTGAATTTTATATTCGGGATCATATAGGTGGAATAGATCCCGGCAAAGGGCTGGTAATGCGAATCCTCCAGCAAACTGGACGAACGGATGGCGATGGGGTTGTTCACACAGGAAATAAACGTATAGAGATCTTCATGAATCCTGAATGGCAGTCGTGCCCTGACAAATAGCGACAGGATCTCCTTATCGGTACGGTCGGAAAGGGCAATATCGTAAAGATTATTCTCTTCCATGAACTCATCAAAAATGTCAGTTCCGATAACCACGGTGCGGGGAATGGAAATGATGACATCGTCAAACCGATCGGATAACCGGTTCCGCTTGACCATTGAATCGAGGAAGGCAAGGCCACGTGCTTTACCACCAATGGAACCCAGTCCGATCCTGGCAAAGGAAAGGTATTCGTCGTAGCGGTCACGCTCAAACTCGGCGATAACCCCGCGTGCCTTGTTGATCCGGAAAGCTGTGATGGAATCGAAGATGTATCGCTTCGCTTCATCCATATCATTGAATTCGGTAACCGATACTTCCTTGAACATCTCAGCGATGGGAAAGAGAGCCCGGGCATTGAACCACTTTGAAAAATGATTCCGCTGCATATGATAACGCAGCGATTCGTCAGGGACTTCAAAAATCCTCTCCTGCAGGGATTTCAGATCGGTGGCACGGGTAATTTCTCGGTTGGTCAGAGGATCGGTAAAGACAAAATCGCCGAAGGAGAAATATTCATTAATGTAATTCCGCAACTCGATAGAAAGCGTCTTCGATTGTTTGTTCAGGAATCCTACTTTCAGCTCTTCCGCAAGCGCCTCATTGCAGGAATCGGATGACTGAAGAAGGATCGGCATAAATTCATCCTGGCTCTTTACCAATTTCACAAAATCAAGACCGGCTGCTTTGTCAATGGCGCCATTTCTTTTAAAGCTGACATCGGAGATGATCCCAAGCAGGTTATGCTTATACTTTTCAAAGAATTTTGCTGCATCTTCATAGTTGGTGGCGAGCACAATCTTGGGCCGGCCCCGCATCCTTACCATCTTCTGGTGTTCGTTGAGACCTTCCGTGATAAATCCTTTCGACTGCCGGTAAATGATTTTATAAATGTTGGGAAGATAACTTGAATAGAACCGGATGCTGTCCTCCACGAGTAAGATCACCTGAACACCCTGACGGATATCGTTCTCGATGTTCATCTTGTCCTCGATGAGCTTGATGATGGCCAGGAGAATGTCAGCATTGCCCAGCCAACTGAAAACATAATCAATGGCGCTGAGGTTCTTCTCACGCAATTTCAGGCTGACTTCTCTCGAAAACGGGGTTAGAACGACAAAAGGAATCCGGGGATATTTCTCCTTGATCCGGCCGGCAAGGTCGAAGGTGTCAGAATTCTCGATGTTCAGCATCGAGATGACGAGTTCGATGTTTTTGTCTTCCAGTACTTCAAATGCCTCTTCTTCTGAGGTGACCTTGATAAATTGAGGAGGATACCGCAAACTCAGGGAAACATATTCCATGAAGATCGTCTCATCAATGCGACCGTCTTCCTCCAGCATAAAAGCATCATAGGTACTGGATATGAGCAAAACCTGGTATATCCTTCTTTTCATCAGAAGGTTAAAAGAAGTATCTACAAAATAATATTTCTTCGGATCCAGCGCGTTTTGCGTATTCAGCTTATTCGGCATCTTAATTTTCTTTCAGGATATAATCGTCATATTCGAGCTCAAACCGCAGTTTATGTTTCGACTCTTCTTGGGCAAGTCCCAAAAAGATGTTTTTCATAATGGGATCGATCGTTTCTTCCGAAAGCATGAGATATAGACGGAATGCGTTCTTCTCCTTCTTCATGGCCAGGATGAGTGCATCCGCATACTGCATGTCGGCCGAAGGCGCTACATCGACCAGGTAATCGGCGATCTTCAGATCCCGGATACGTTCAGCGGGCAGGTCGAATGATTTGGTTTCCCTGATGTTCAGCAGGCGAAGCTTGTGCTTCATCTCTTCTTCAGCAAAATCCCGAAACACTTCCTTCATCTGCGCATTTTTCGAACGTTCACTCAGACTGGTATAAAAATCTACCGCTTCCTGTTCTGCGGTGATGGCAAAGTCAAGTATATCATCTGTGGATTGAAAATTTTTCATTTTGGAATATGGATTAATCTGTTTTTAATTATTGTTTACTGTGTTGAATGCGTCTTCAAAATCTTTATCAAATTTCTGAACAAGATGGTCACAACCGGCTTCAAACAATGGGTCGGAATCCTCACCATCTGTGATCTCCAGCTTCAGCAAAGAATGATCATTAACCTGTGGGAGCAAGGTAATCATCTCCGAGAGGACATTCTTAGGCGAAGATAATCCTTCCTGATTAAAAAGCATCAGCATACCGGATAGTTGTCCAATATTATCTTTTTCAATCCGGCATTTGAGCGTAGCTTCAAACTCCTGAATGACCTTCTGGGTGTTGGTGAAGCTTCCGCCTGTCTCAACGGGAAAGGAAGCGGGCAGGACCAGGTCGGCTTGCAGTGCCGTTTCAGTCATGAAATAATCCTGAACCACCTTGAAGGCTGCACCGGAAATCCATGTTTCGGCTTCATCACTCGTGGCGCAACCCAAAGGATCTTCGCCAAAGATGAAGAGGTTTTTGATCCGTTTTTCCATCAGTAATTCCAGCAAGTCGTTGCTTTTTCCGGAAAGAGAAGACACCTTCCAAAGCTCCTGCAACCTCTGAAGATAAGCCGGATCATCGATTCGCTGCCCACCAATTCCATATTCCGGATCGATACCCATATCAAGAAGTCCCTGCGAATTGTTTTTCTCGCGTAAGGCGATCAGGCCATTGGAAGTCTTTCCCAGTTTACCGGTCACCATCGCAAGATTGAACAGTTCCAGTGAGGCTGTATCGGAGATCTCTTTTTCAGAAAAGAGGATGACCGCGTTCAGCTGGTTGTTGTATTCCTCCGCAAATGTCTTAACCAACAAGGCATCAACACCGGCCTTGAGCAATAGTGCTGGAAAATCTTCCTTCAGCAGACAGGATTTGTATTCTTCAAATCCCTCCACGCGATCACGCAGGAAGAGTCCGTTTTCCAGGTTATTTGCCAGAAGGAAATGAGTAACCGCTTTGATGAAATGGTAATAGGATTGGATCCGGATCACTTCATCCACCTTATGTTCCATGCTGTTCTCTTCCTTCGTGGTGATCAGCGTCAGCGGAATATTTTTGGAGATGTGCGCATTCTGGGTCATGAATCCGGCTACTGCATGATCCTGGTTGATCTCTGTGCCTAAATAATAAATATGGCTGGCTCCGTTTACTGCTCCCAATGGAACATTCAGCAGGTTATTTTTCCGGTAACCTTCTCCCCTTCCCAGATAATGAAAACTGCCTATATTATTGGTTTTTACCGCACACCTGGCCAGTTTCTGGATCAGGTACAGCTCTTCGTTCGAAAGTCGCGCCCCGGCAAAAAAAGCATTCTCATCGGGTGCGACCTCGCCTATTTTCTCTTTGATCAGGGTAAAGGCCTCTTTGAAACTGATTTCTTCAAACTTCCCGTTGGTTTTCTTCAAAGGTTTGAGAATCCTGGTCCGGTCGTTGAGATATTGATAACCGAATTTGGGATATTTACAAAGGTTCCCGTCGGTATTCACAATGCCGTTGCGCCCGGAAACGCCCATCACGAATCCATTTTTGTGCTGAAGGTTGATCGCACAGCCTATTGAACAATAGTTGCAGATGGTTTCTGCTTCATCCGTTTTAACAGGTCCCGGTTTAAAAATAACATTTTCAGTAATGGCACCGGTTGGACAGGTCGAAATACACAATCCACAGGATTCGCAAGGCGTTTCCTCGAGAGATTCACCCATGCTGGGAGCTACCAAAGTATCAAAGCCGCGGTTGACAAAACCCAGCGCTTTTGCCCCGACTACTTCCCGGCAAATTCGGATACAACGTCCGCAAAGGATACATTTATTGTTATCTATTTCAATATATGGATGACGGAAATCGACCTGGAATTCCCTGAATTCACCGGAGAAGGATTTCTGATTGGCTCCGTATTCGGTCGAATATTTTTGAAGATCACAATGAAAAAAAGCGGTACAGCCGCATTCCAAACAACGTTGTGTTTCATGCAGGGCGATTTCTTCCCCTGCATATCCCAATTCCACTTCAGAGAAGTTGGCCCGTTTTTCAGGATCAAGGGTTGGCATTTCTTCACGAGACTGGGATAAGAATTTCCCTGCAAAATCTTCTTTTACCTGAACCTTAAAATGATCTTTCCGGCTCATGAAAGGCTTTTTCATCGGTACGAGGGGCAATCCTGAAAGGTATTGATCGGCACTTTCTGAAGCGATTCTGGCCTGGGCGATGGCTTCGATGATGGTAGCAGGTCCTGTCACACCATCACCTGCTGCAAAAACGGAAGGTATTCCCGTTTGCAGTGTTTCTTTTTTTGCATCGATATCGCCCCATTTGTTGACGACCAGTTGCCCGTCAGCAGCGAAAGTATTGATATTATCGATAAAATTCACATCCGTTTTTTGACCGATGGCCGCCAATGCGTAATCTACCGCAATGATAAAATCGGAACCCTCTATCGGAACAGGTCTTCTCCGGCCTGAAGCGTCCGGTTCACCGAGTTCCATCCGGGTACAGGTGATGGATTTGAGCGCACCGTTTTCATCCTTATTGACTTTGATAGGTAAAGTCAGAAAGAGATACTCAACGCCTTCAAGTTTGGATTCATGAATTTCAATAGGATTCGCGGGCATCTCTTTCTCAGTACGGCGATAAATCACGTAAACCTTATCAGCCTTGCACCGGATGGATGTCCGGCAGCAGTCCATCGCGGTATTTCCTCCGCCGATGACAGCAATGGTTTTTCCGCGGAAATCGTACCGCTGACCGGTCACTTCCATGTTCCGGAGAAAATCGATTCCTGAAAAGACATTCTCTGCATCATCTCCTTCACACCCGATGGATGTTCCTTTCTGCGATCCGATGGTGAGTATAGTGGCCTGGTATTGATCTTTTATTGCCTGGTAACTAAGGTTTTCACCCAGCTTTTTCTGATAATGGATGTTAACACCCATCCGGGTGATGGAATCCACTTCCTGATCGATAATGTCATTCGGAAGCCGGTATTCAGGAATTCCGTAGCGCAACCATCCACCAGATTGGGGTGCTGCTTCAAAAATATCCACCTGGTGACCCTTCTGCTGAAGGAAATAGGCAGCAGACAATCCTCCGGGTCCGGCACCAATGACCGCTACTTTTTTACCGGTGGAAGGAGCAATTGCAGGCATGTATTTATTGCCGGATGCAAGATCGATATCAGAAGCAAACCGTTTTAGATAATCGATTCCAACCGGGGCGCCTTCATCCAGAAGGTTTCTCCGGCAGTCCACCTCACAGGGACGCACGCAAACACGGCCGCAGATGGCGGGCAACGGGTTGGTTTCCTTGATCAGCGCAACGGCATCCCGGTAAAGTCCCTTTTCGATAAGGGAGATATATCCCTGGACATCCACTCCGGCGGGACAGGTTTGTTTGCATGGACCCAGGCAATCCGCATAATGATTGCTGAGCATTAACTCCAGGGCCATCTTCCTTGATTTCCGAATCCCTTCGCTACTGGTGGTGATTTTCATTCCTTCGGTCAGCTTTGTTGAGCAGGATGGTTGGTGACCACGCATCCCTTCTACCTCGACCACGCAAACATAACAGGAGGTGAAAGGCTCAAGTCGTTCATCATTACACAGCGTAGGAATTTTTATCCCATGACGTTCAGCCAGTTGCAGAATGGTTTCTCCGGGGATGCCTTTTACGATGTTTCCGTCTAAAATGATGTTCAGAAAATTTTCAGTCATTTTCAGCAAAATTTTTATTTTCAGGATAAGATGATGGATGAGAATTTACATTTCGAGAAACAAACCCCGCATTTGGTGCAGATCTCCTGGTGAATGAGATGTACAGCCTTCCGTTCACCAGTGATCGCATTTGACGGGCAATTTTTCAAACAAACCATACAACCGGTGCACTTTTCCGCATCAACCGAGTAGGTGAGCAATGGCCGGCAAACTTTTGCAGGACATTTCTTATGCAGGATATGTGCCTCATATTCATCTCTGAAATATTTAATCGTCGTGAGTACAGGATTGGGCGCTGTCTGGCCCAGTCCGCAAAGCGAATTATCCTTGATCTGGTGTGCGAGCTCTTCCAGTTTCTCAATATCTCCTTCCCTCCCTTCTGCGTTGGTGATCCGTTCAAGGATCTCGAGCATACGTTTCGTTCCCATTCGACAGAAAGTACATTTCCCGCAGGATTCTTTCCGGGTGAAATCGAGGAAAAATTTGGCAACGTCAACCATACAGGTTGTTTCGTCCATCACAACCATACCGCCTGAACCCATGATGGCGCCGGTAGCGTTGACAGAGTCATAATCGACGATGGTGTCGGAAAGGTATTCAGGTATACATCCACCTGAAGGGCCGCCCATCTGCACTGCCTTAAATTTCTTGTCGTTCTTGATCCCGCCTCCCAACTTGAAGATCACCTCGCGGATGGTCATTCCCATAGGAACTTCAACCAGACCCGAATGTTTGATCTTACCTGCAAGTGCAAAAACCTTGGTCCCCTTGCTTTTCTCTGTTCCGTAGGCTGCATAAGCTTCCGGCCCGTTCAGGATAATCCAGGGGATGTTGGCAAAAGTCTCTACGTTGTTGATGTTGGTAGGTTTTTTCCAGAGGCCGGAAACGGCAGGAAATGGCGGCCTTTTTCTTGGCATGCCACGCTCTCCTTCAACGGAAGCAATGAGCGCCGTTTCTTCTCCGCATACAAAAGCCCCTGCTCCTTCTTTGATCGTAATGTCAAAGTTAAAGCCCTCCATCCCGAAGATATTTTTCCCAAGATAGCCTTTTAACCGGGCTTGGGTGATGGCAATGTTCAATCTTTTGATGGCCAGAGGATATTCCGCCCGGCAATAGATAACACCCTGGGTGGCTTCAATGGCATAAGCGGCTATGATCATTCCTTCCAATACCGAATGCGGATCACCTTCGAGCACAGAACGATCCATGAACGCCCCGGGATCTCCTTCATCGGCATTACAGATTACATATTTTTCTGATGACTTGTTCGCATTGGCGAATTTCCATTTCAGACCGGTAGGAAATCCTCCGCCGCCCCTTCCGCGGATCCCGGAATCCAGAATGGTCTGGATCACTTCCATCCCGGGTAACTGGCTCTTTATGATTCCTTGTATGGCCCGATATCCGTCACGTGCTTCATATTCATCGATCGATTCCGGATCCATGTATCCGCAGTTCCGCAGCACAATCTTCACCTGTGCATTCAGAAATTCGCTCTCGGCAGCATCAAAAACCGAACTGTGAACGAGATATTCCCCTACCGGATCACCCAGGTTGATATGCTTGTCCATCACCTCCGCCACCCGGGCTTCATTCATATCCCCGTAAAGCCACGTACCGGATCCGTCTCTTACTTCAACCAGGGGTTCGCGATAGCACATCCCGATACAACTGGTCTTTTTCAGATCGAAATCCAGTTTTCCGGCTTCCTGCAAAGATTTAATTTTGTCGTAAGTTTTACCCGCCCCTGCGGCAATCCCGCAGCTTCCGAGTCCCACTGTTACAGTTGTTCTTGACATATCCTGGATAGATTATTTTTTAATTATTCTCAGCAGTCCTGATATTTTTGATGATTTTCACCGTTTCGCTCCCGGTCAGTTTACCATACGTCTGATCGGCAACCATCATGACCGGTGCGAGGGAACAGCAACCGAGACAGGCAACAGATTCAAGCGTAAAGAGCCGGTCTTCCGTGGTTTCACCGTCCTTGATTTTCATCGATTCTTCCAGCGCTTCGGTGATTTCTTTGGCATTCTGGACATGGCAGGCAGTACCATGACAAACCTTGATGATGTGTTTTCCCACCGGATGCATCCGGAATTGTGCATAAAAAGTGGCAACACCATACATCTCGCTTAATTCAAGACCGGTTTCGCGGGAGATTTTTTCAAAAACCGGCTTGGGTAGAAACCCATAAATCTCCTGAGCACCCTGTAAAAGCGGGATCATGTTGCCTTTCTTTCCTTTGTATTTTTTTATCAAACCATCAAGCAGCGTCAGATCCGGTTCTGACACATTGTTGAGTATTACTTTTTCTGAAATTCTTGATATTCGCATAGTCCTGTTTTTATCAATTGAAAAAATTGATTCATCACTTTCCGGCCTTCGGCTTGTCACCGTCTTTCATTGTTGCCGGACATCATTTATTTGTTGTAATTACAGATATCCGCTTCTTGCCGTCCATCTTCACCGTTAACGGTTTTTCAAAACGGGCAATCATGAAATAACCTGTTTTGGTTAGGTTTTTCTGACTTTTCAGGGTATCGTACCGGATAAAGCTTCCCGACATTTCCGGCTGGATACAAAAGTAACCAACATTCATGGAAGTGACGTTATGAAAAAAGTGAGAACCCGAGGATGCATCCAGCGGAAATCCCTCGAGACTCGTCTCAACGATCACCTTTGCATTAGAGATCTGGGGCCATTTTACAGGCACTCCAATCCATTTGTCGCGGGAGCCCCAGCGTCCGGGACCGATCAGGATATATTTCTTATTGTTCTTCACCATTTCTGCGTTGATCTTTTCGATCTCATCCGCCATAGCCTCTGTTTTCGATTTATCGAACGTGTCGGGATCTACAAAAACCACCTCGTCGATATCATCCATCAAACCGTTCCCCATCTCCTTCTCCGAAAAGAGCAGGATATCCTCCTTCGGGATTTTATCCATGTCAACATTGTAATCGGTGGCATTGCCGATGAGGGGTTTGATCTGGAGCAAGTAAAATGTGGCTTTGTTTTCCTGGTCCTTATTAAGATCTACGGCAAATTCCATTTCAACAGGAGAACCCAATGCTTCCTTTACCAGATCAAGTACCACTTCGATGGTTTTTGCCAGCGGGATGTAATTGTATTTCAGGATATCTGCAAAATTGACGACCCGCGGACCGGCCTGGTTGAGCCCCGGGCTGATCCGGTTGTTTTCCAGCGAATAAACCGAGGCAAGATGCTTCAGCGTTCCGTGGAGCTCCGCTTCATCGATATCCATTTTCCTCAATCCCGCATCCTCACCTTCCAGGAGATTAACATCACTCTTTTTCATATCCACCGCGTAAAAATAAACCTGCGATCCTTTATACTGGTCTTTCGGCGTATTGATTTCAAGATTGGGATACAGCGGGGAGAAACGATAGGCTTTCTCACCCTCCACAACATACCGCCCAAGGCCTAACGCGCAAACGGCAAATCCTTCTTCCGGTTTCATGTGCCCGAAAGGATAATAGTTGTACGACTGGGCCACTCCGCTGATATGCGGATAATAAACATCCGCATACTGGCTGCCTACCACTTCCTGGATAACGATGGCCATTTTCTCCTGCTCAATCTT
Source organism: Bacteroidales bacterium (assembly GCA_038244085.1). Lineage (GTDB taxonomy): Bacteria > Bacteroidota > Bacteroidia > Bacteroidales > FEN-979 > FEN-979. Next base: position 98,992 of record JBBRTX010000001.1, read on the forward strand.
ATAATTGATCGCCTCGATATAGCTTTTGGCGGTTTTTGAATAAACCGATGCATAAACCAGTTTTATTGCATCCATGAGCTGTTCCAGCCTGACTTTCGGGTCAGGATGAACATTCGGGATGAGATAGGTTTCGAAAATGCCGGCAAAAGGCTGGTTCAGGGAATCCTCGAACAATCCGGATGACCGGATGGCAAGGGGTTTTGTGATGTATTTTACGATGAGTTTCAGCTTCCGGATCAGACTTTCGGTAAGCTTACCTTCCAGGAATGCTTTTTTAAGTTCTTGATAATCTTCCTCATATACCGCCCTTTCGCGGAGCTTATTCCGGTCGAGAAAATATTCAAATTCATCCGTGCCGATGATGGATGTCTTTGGAGTCCGGATATTGATATTCGGAATGTGTTGTGAGAAATCGTAATTATAAATGAGCGTATTGATAAAGGCAAGGCCGCGTCCCTTACCGCCTAATGCACCTTCGGTGAGGGTGATGATATTTTTGTCATCGGTAATGGCCAATTCTTCAAAAGGTATCACTTTCCCGATATTTTGTTCATTCCTGAAATGCTGAATCACGCTGATCAGGTATTCCCGCAGGCTTTTCGGATCCTTGAAATCGGTAACTTTTGCCGGGTTCAGGATCTTGGCCACCTGGATCTCACCACGGGCCATCAGCCACATCGAAAAATGGTCTTTTCGGGCATGGTACAAGAGGGATTCTTCGGGAATCGTAATCAGAAAATCTTCAAATTCTTTCAGAGACCTGGCCACGGCAATCTGTCTGCCTTCCTTATCGCGGTAAATAAAATTCCCAAACCCCAGGTAATGTGTGATAAAACTCTTGAAATCAAGCAGCAGGGTTTCCGAATTTTTATTGATAAAAGTCGTTTTCAGATCAAATGCCTCATTAATATTGTCTTCGTTCGAAGACTGCAGAACGATCGGCAACTCCTTGATCTCCTTCCGGGTTTGTTTCACCAGCTGAAAACCTGCCTGGGAGTTGAGTTTTCCGTCCTTTTTAAATTTTACATCAGATATCAGGCACAACACATAATCCTTGTACTTGTTAAAGATATACATGGCCTCTTCATAGGTGGAAGCCAGCATTATCTTAGGTCTTGCCTTAAGCCGGAGGATCCGGTATAGCTCATCCGTCGTAACATCCTCGATGATATGCTTGGTTTGTTCCAGCACAATGTTGTAAAGCATCGGAAGATAGAGCGAATAATATTTCGGGGAATCTTCCACCAGTAAGATCACCCGGGTCATCCCAATATGGGTATCGTTTTCCACATTGATCTTATCTTCCAGGTAATTGATCATGGCAAAAAAGATCTTGGAATCGCCGTTCCACACGAATATCCGGTCAATCCAGGTCAGTTTTTCGGGTTCCTGGTCAAAATGGGCGATATCGGTATTGCTGTTCAGTAACAAAAACACCGGGATATACTGGAACTGGCTTTTGATCTTCTGGCTCAGTTCTACCGGAAACTGTTTATCGACGCCCATCATGATGATGACCAGGTCGTAATGTTTGGAATTGATCTGCTCAAACACTTCTTCCTCTGCAGAAACACCGGTTATACGGGGCATGGTACTAAGGCTCAGCTGGTAAAACTCCCCAAGAACATGTTCCGAGAATCTTCCTTCTTTTTCAATGCTGTAGGCATCATATAAATTGGCTACCAACAGGATCTCTTTGACCTTAAAAGGCATCAGGTCGTGATAGAGGTCGCGGTTATAGTTATTACGGTTGAGGAAAGTCTGGAGAAGCTGACGACTGTATTTGACTCCTTCTTTGCTTTCTTCCCTGGGTGCAACCTCCTTAACCGTTTTTCGCAAGATGGCTTTCCCTTTTATACTATTAAGGTACCCGGTAATCAGGTTGGCAAGGTTGATGATCAGATGCCGTTCCTCTTCCAGAAATGGCCCTTCAAAGGAAGGCTGAAAGGCTTTCAGGTAAAAAATCTCGATACAACCGCTCAGGTTATCAATGGTTTCGAAAGATTGCTTCTGGCACCATTGGGTTTCACGAAACCCGGGACTCGTACACTCGATATTTACGTATCGGATCCGACATACCGCGAACTCAGGATATTGCCATGCTTTAGGGATGACCAGGCAGATCTGATGTAGCGCTTCTTCTATCGGTTTTCCCGTACGTAAAATTGCGGTGGTCTGATTGATGGCAGAAAGCTCCTTGAGTCTTTCACGGGTCACGTAATGCCCCTCTTTCCCTTTCACTCCATTCAGATATCCTTCGATGAGGTTGGCCAGGTTCATGATCAGGTTCCGTTCCTCTTTCATGAACGGACCTTCATCCATCTCCGGAAATTCCTTCAGGTAAAAAATCTGGATGATCCCGGAGATACTGTCAATGGTTTCAAAAGGTTGTTCCTGCTTCCATGAGGTCTCCCTAAAATCGTGACTCACAAACTCCATGTCATCGTAGAGAATCCGTGCAACAGTTTCTTCAGGATACTGCCAGGCACGGGGAAGGATATAGCAGATTTCCTGGAGGGTTTCAGGAATGGAGCGATCCATCCTGGTAATGACGGTGGTGTCATTGATGGCATTTAATTCTTTCAATCGTTCCCTGGTATCAAAGAGTAATTTCTCTACATCCAGTTTTTTAGGATCAACTGAAACATTCCCTGATGAATCGTCATTAGGCTGCATGGTAGCTACTTTCAAGGTATGGAATGAACTTTGAGGAAAGGTCGTAAAATTACATATTCTTTTCTTTCCTCCAAATTAATCGTCTAATAATTAGAGTAATACGTGTTTTACTTATTGTCTTATACGTATTATTCTAACTTTAATTAAGTATTTTTCTTATATTATTGTAAATTAAATACTTATAAAAAAATTTTAGAATAAATTATGTATTTCGAGAAAATATTTTCTTTAATATTGCTTCACATTTTCACATCCTATTTACTAATTAAAAAGATTAACTCCTATGACACAGAACACGTATCAGCCAATCATCGATGAATTCATGGCAAAAGTCATTGCTAAAAACGCTGGTGAAACGGAATTCCACCAGGCGGTAAAGGAAGTAGTCGAAACACTCATCCCTTTCGTCGAGGAAAACCCCAAGTACAAAGCTGCCAAAATCCTGGAACGGCTTTCAGAGCCTGAAAGGGTTATCCTTTTCCGTGTTCCCTGGATGGATGACAAAGGGGAGATCCAACTCAATAAAGGATACCGGATTGAGATGAACAGCGCGATTGGTCCTTATAAAGGCGGATTACGTTTTCACCCGACAGTTAACCTGGGCATCCTGAAATTCCTTGCTTTTGAACAGGTATTAAAGAATAGCCTTACCACGCTGCCCATGGGTGGTGGTAAAGGGGGAAGCGATTTCGATCCCAAAGGAAAATCGGATAACGAAGTGATGAGATTTTGCCAGAGCTTCATGACGGAATTACAGCGTCATATCGGTCCTGACACAGATGTACCTGCTGGTGATATCGGAGTTGGCGGCCGTGAGATCGGTTTCATGTTTGGGCAATATAAGCGGTTACGCAATGAATTCACCGGAGTACTCACCGGTAAAGGACTTGACTGGGGTGGAAGTTTGATTCGCACGGAAGCAACTGGCTATGGCCAGGTATATTTCGCCGAAGAAATGCTGAAAACCCGCGGATTGGATTTCAATGGAAAAATCTGTACGGTTTCTGGTTCCGGTAATGTTGCCCAGTATGCTACCCAGAAAGTTACTATGCTCGGCGGTAAAGTCGTTACCGCATCCGATTCAGAAGGTTACATTCATGACCCCAAGGGCATCGATGCCGAGAAACTGGCGTTTATTATGCACCTGAAGAATGTCAAAAGAGGCAGGATCAAGGAATATTGCGACAAATACAGCGAAGCCAAATTTTTCCCGGGAAAACGCCCGTGGGAAGTCAAATGTGATGTGGCGCTGCCGAGTGCAACTCAGAACGAGATTGATGGCAACGATGCAAAAACCCTGATTGCCAATGGTTGTTACCTGGTTTCGGAAGGAGCAAACATGCCTTCCACTCCGGAAGCCATTGAAGTATACCTCGCATCCAAAATCCTTTATGGCCCTGGTAAAGCAGCCAATGCAGGCGGAGTAGCCACATCAGGTTTGGAAATGTCACAAAATTCAATGAGAATGTCATGGGCAAGGGAAGAGGTGGACGAAAAACTCCATACCATCATGATCAACATTCATAAGAATTGTGTGAAATACGGAAAAGAACCCGATGGTTTCATTAACTATGTAAAAGGTGCCAATATCGGCGGTTTCGTAAAAGTAGCTGAAGCGATGCTCGCTCAGGGACTGGTATAACCACGTTTGTTTTTTTTGATTTGAAGAGAAGGCTGTTCCGAAAGGATGGCCTTCTCTTTTTCGTTATTACATTCGGGATGTTTTTGCGCTCAGACTGGTGATTGGTTGCGTGACGCGTGACACGGACATCATGTCCTTCTCCGTCACAAATCCTTAACCATTAACCATTAGGTTTGTTACCTGCTGGTAGACTTCCACTAACCGTTTGGCAACCAAATCTTCTGTAAGTTGATCCGCAATCAGCTTTTCACGGCCAGTGGAAGGTTGACCTGCCTGAATGATTCCCATTATTGCATTCGCCAGTGATAAAGGATCTTTGCCGGTAACAATTGAATGGTTCACTTCCCTTAACCGTTCTGCAACATCACCCACATCCACCCCGACAATCGGCACATTGCAGGCCATGGCCTCCTTTACCATCGTCGGACTTCCTTCATTGTCGCTGCAAATCAGCAGGCAATCCACCGCATTCAGGAGTATAGGTATGATCCCGCTATCCCCAATGATTCCGGTCAGGATTTCTAGCCGGGCTTCTGGTATTGTCTTTTGAACGATCTTTATGGCTTCCAGAGCAAGATCCAATCTTTTAACAACAGGATTATTTCCATTAAACAGAACAATCTTTTCTTCCTCCTTAAAATTTAACTTCTTACGGGCTTCCGCTTTAATCATTGGATAGAATTCCGAGATATTAATCCCTGCAGGAATAATGATGGCCTTTTTCTTCTCCCACCAGAAATTCTGTTTGAGGTTGTTACTTACACAGATTGCCTTTCCAGCCCGTAAAATGGCCAGATTGGATAAGGTTTTCTTTACCATCGTTCTCTTCAGGCTATCTTTAGGAAGTGTATTCAGATCGCTTCCCTGAAATGTAATAACCAAAGGTTTGGTATTGGAATAGGCTGAGAAAAAAGCATATGCCGTTCCGTAATGAACGTGAAGAAGATCGGGCTGGTAGGTGGCAATTACTTCCCATAACTCCCGTATGAGCTTTAGGATCTTTATGAAAGTTGTTCCTTTTGGCGGGATATAGAAAAATTTGTTTTCAACACCCAGTTCCTCAAGGGATCTGATCTGCCGGTGAGCAAAAATCATCCCTGAGGGTGTTGAGGATTCCGGAAGAATGGAAAGTACTTTCATCTGTCATCGATCTTAACCTGATCTTTGATCAGGGTTCTGAATAATAGGGTATTGAAAAACGCAAAAAAGATTACGCCTGCCTGGACCTCAAACATCGATTCCACCAGGATATTAAATGCGAAAATGGCCAGGAATAAAAAGTAGATATAATCCCCCCTCCATAGGCTGATCCATCCAGGAATAAGTATCATGGCAAGTAAAAATAAAATCCCCGGAATTCCGATGGCAATAAAAGTCTGTAAAAACTGGGAATGTGCATTCAGCTTTCTTTTCAATACATCCGGATCTTTGTTAGATTTATACTGATTGATCAGTTCATCTTTTACATCTCCGGTACCTACCCCGAACCATACATGCTGTTGAATGATCTCACCCGCTGCTTTCCAAATTGTAAGTCTTAAGGCCGTGCTCTCCTTATTATCAACCGGTCCTTCATGAGATGCAACCTGGCTGGCCGTTTTCAGGCGGTCAAAACCTACCGGGAAAATCACGGCAGTTCCCCACACAAGTAGCAACGAAGCTCCAAACAAAATGATTCCCCGGAAGTAATTTCGTGAATTCAATGTCCTCGCGATAATTAAAAATGCAAAAACGAAGAGCATGGAAAGTATTCCCGCCTTTGAACTCAATAAAAAAACAACTATTTCAAAGAAAATAATCATCAGGACAATGAAAAATTTTCGGAAATAATTTATCCTGTTTAAATTTTTTAAGAAAAAATTAATGAGTATCGCGAGGGCAAAAACATAATACATGGAAAGGTATCCGGGATGAAAGTACCAACTGAGCCTTTCATAATAAAAAACAGAAACACTGTGTTCCTGAATATAGTTGACCGTCGCATTCGTCAGAAAAAGCATCATGCTGAGGAGGCATCCTCCAACATAAAATGTTAATATTTCCTCAATATTCAATTGCTCAAGTAAATCGGATCCGGAGGTGGCTATGATGAGGGGGAATATCAGCAGAGAAAACTTTACTTCAAGGTCAAAAAACGCATACTCAAAATTGGAAGTATACAGCAATCCGACCACATAAAGCAAGTAAAACACAGAAAGTGAAAGTGTTATCCATCGTGACTTGTCACTGAACACTCGCCGGAAAGAGGTAAGATAATTCCCTTCCACTAACCAGTTCAACACCAGGATTGCGATAACCGGAGGCAGCACCATTCCATAAACAGGAAGGAAAACAGCAATGAGCAGGCATCCATATCGAAAAATCTGTTGATGAATTGTTCTTCGGTTAATTTCCATGATTAATATTTATCTTGATGAAGAAATTCTCTTTTTCACCGGAGCACGTCGAAAAATCATGAACCAGAAAATGCCTTCGAGATAACCCAATCCATATGACAAATGAAGGATTAAAAAAACATACATCAGGACAGGGATTTCGTGTAATTTTGAAACGCGTGCCGCAAACCATAAAGAAGAAAAACAATAAGCCAGAAGCCCTGCCAGCCATGGCCACAAAAGCGAAGGTTGAAAAATCGAAGGAATTCCCCCCACCAGAACCCAAAGTACAAAGATCAAAGGAACCAATTGCCGCCAGGAGGTGATCATATTGTATTTGCGGTTAACAAACACTTTCCAGTACCCATATTGAAAATATTGGCGATACAGGTTTTTGAAACTTGCGCGAACCCAATAACTGGAATGTATTTCGTTGGAAAACCAAATTTTATATCCGGAACGATTCACACGGTAATTAAATTCATCATCCTGATTCCGTAAAAGTTCTTCATCAAAGAGTCCGCATTTTTCAAAAACTTCTTTTCGATAAGCACCAAATGCCACAGTATCCACATATCCGTCTATTCCTCCTGTTCTGAAACGTGCATTACCCACGCCGAATGAAGACACCATAGCCTTACCAATCCATTCTGCTTTCCTGTTTTGTGGTGTGCTTATGATCTGGCCTCCGACACACCCAACTTCAGGCTTCTCATTGAGGATTTGTATGCATTGCTTGATATAGCCGGGCATCATCACCGAATGGGCTCCCAGAATGATTATAACATCGCCGGAAGACTTTTTGATCCCCGTATTTAAAGCTGAAGGTGTATACAGTTCAGGATTATCGATCAGGACAACAGACGGATGATCCATAGAAAAATGCCGTATAATCTGTCTTGTCCTATCACTACTTATCCCGTCGCTGACGAAAATTTCCAGCAGCTCTTCCGGATAACCATTGAACACCACGGATTTGAGACAGTCTGCAATATTGTCTTCCTCATTCCTGCATGGAATCACAACTGAGACTTTACTCACTTTCTTACCTTCCTGTGTCAACTTTATACAAATTTATATATCGAACAATCAAACATTCGTAATTTTTATGCGATCAAATCGTTGCTGATTATCCCGGTTCTCCTTCCCGGATGATAATCCCCGGCAATCTTCCAAATCCATACAACAACTCCCAGTGAATACAGGCACATGCTGAAGGACAGGATTAAAAAAACAATCCTCACATCCGTAAAGAAAAATTGTCCGGCGATGAATGAAAGGGCCAGGATACTATTGCCTAAAACCGAAAGACGCATCATGATCCTCGTTTTTCCAATGAGGATGGGCATTTGAGCTATACAATACCTGATGAAATCAAAGAACATCCAGGGGGAAAGAATTCTTGCATAAACCCCCGCTTCATGCCAGTTTTTTCCGAATACCACTGAAAACAGCCATGGTCCGGCTGTAAGTAAAATGACCAGGATGGGTAAGGCCGTCAGCGCAGCCAATTTGATCGTTTTTGAAAGTGAATTTTTCAATGCTTCCGGATTGCTCACTTTTTCTGCAGCCTCCTTCATGAAAACCTGAGAAATTGAGGAACCGATCAGCCAGAGTGGGGCCTGTAAAACCCGCATGGAAATTGCATATAAGCCGACTGTTGCCGATGTAAAGAAAATACGACAGAGATAAATAATTCCGTAGATCTGCAAAAGGTCCAGGAGTGCCTGTACGGTATTTGAGGTCGGGAGATCCCTGTATCTGCGAGCCAGCGTTTTCAAGGAAGACCGGTCGTAAAGAACCGTCTTTGGTCTATCCATCACAAATACTCTCAGTACAAGATAGGAAACAAACAAAATCAGCCCGATGACATTCCCGAAAACGAGCCCCCAGGCTCCGGCACCGGCCAGACCGAGGAATAATATTAATCCATTATTCGCGAAAGAATTGATAATCTTACTGATAGATATCGTCCTGAATCGTTTTTGTCGGACAAGCCAGTTCTGGATTATATTGCTGGTTCCGAGTAATAATACCATCAATGGCAACAGGAAAAAACTGTGTAGCAAAAATGGTTCAATATTCCGGTAAGGAGGATAAAAAAACCAAAGCAAAAGAACTACTCCGAATAAGAACAGTGAAAATGAAAGGGCGATTATTCCCGAGAGCACAGAAAGATTCACTGCGTCTTTCTCTTTCGGTGGGAAAACGATGGCCAGTTCATATCGCAGCGTTGCGATAAGAACAAATGCCCCGACCAGCGATAGAAAAAAGGAAAACGAACCAAAATCCTCCGGACTGTAAAGGCGGGTTATCACAGGAGAGATCAGGATGGTGATCAATTGGGCAATGCCTGTTCCCAATACCAGCTGGAAAGTATTCCTGAGAAACTCGGAATCCTTTATTCTTTTAGTTACGTAATGATTTAATCTCATCGACATAAACTAAGGTGGTTGGAATTTCCGGTACAGGGATTCAAGAAATTTTCGGATTTATTTAGGTTCGGTTTTGAGAAAAAAGGATTTGGGGCGTAAAACTTTATCGAGGACGAAATATTGCGCCAGGGTAAAATCTTTACCATCATTTAACAACACATAAAGCCGGTCAAGATCGTATGGTACCGGGTTCCCCATATCATCGGTCTCTTGCAGGGCAGCCGCCTTTCTGAAAGATCTTATCATGGTCACTTTGTTGTTGGTGTCAATGAGCGAGATTATACAGTAAGGAACAGATGAGATTATCGAATCTTTCCGTTTCTTATCCATATCATTCAGCAACGCTTCATAATTCAGATTACGGAATGAAGCAAGAAAATTCATCAATTTCAGGGTATCGTACCGGACGTGCATCCCATCATTCAATGAGATCATCTCGATATTTTTCATCCGGTTATTGATGACCTGGAAAGAACTCGCCGGATCCCTTGGAAATTCCATCTTAATGGAAACAATTTCGGGAATACTTTTATGGAACAGGGTATAGTCGCGCCAGTATTTTTCAATGGGAGTGAATCTGGTGGATACGAAACCCCGCAATCCGGGAAGGAAGACGATATAAGGCACAGAAGAATTATCCATCACCATGAAGGTCCCCTGATTATCCTGTGTTGCCGAACCCACAAAGTAAACTTTCGTCAGCTTCTCATGAGGAAAAAGCCTGAACTTATTAAAGAGATCAATCCTGTATTTCAGCTGGTATATTTCAACTTTTACTGAATTGGTCGCCATATCCCTGATAATATTATTTCTGGCGGCTTTGGCAACAGGTGATTTCACTTCCAGCTGCATCACTGTGGAAAGAATCATCTGGATATTGAACTTCTGCGCAGGATACTGATGATCGACGATCCAGTTGCTGGCATCTTTTCTTTCAAGCGTCAGGGTATTATTATTTTTATCCGACATAAAAATCTTCGTAACTGTCGAAGTATCCTCAACAGCAAAATCACTGACAGCCCGCTTAAAAGTCGTTTTGGAGTTGGTAAGAATAAGCACAATAGCTATGGTTGCCAGGACAATTACGGCAAGAATATAATACCTGTTTTTTTTCATAGATTTTTAGGTTGAATCCGAGGCTTTGCAGTTGTAGTGCTGAACTTTCTTTTTCTCATCTGATACTTGACCAATCCGAATATCAGGATCAGCAATAATGGAACGATAAGGTTAACCACTTGCCAGATCACCCGTTGATTGTTTATTTTCATGGGATCAAGCTGACGGAGTTTCAGTTCGCGGGATCTTACCATGATCAGTCCTGATTCATCGCAGAGATAATTCATGGCATTGAGCAGGAAATCTTTGTTTCCGAAAGTCTGCCGGGTCCATTGATCGTAACCAAGCGGTAATACCTGTCCGTCCTTGACCCGGAATTGATTTTTAATCACATCTCCATCACTGATGACGATCATTTTCCCGGGTTTGGCGCTCTTCCGCTGAAACTCTATCTCTTTGTTGTCAGCTATTTCAGGAGGAAGCCTGAACTGGTAAGCAGAGACAAAATTTCCTTCAAGCAGGACAGCCACATTTTGCGGGCCCTTGTTGTATAATCTTTGATCCGGCTCTTTTTTGAGAATATCCAGGTCGATATAACAGGGTGCATTTACAGTCCGGGAATAAGGTGAGGTGGTAAGAAGAATGGTTTTCTTTACACCGGTAACTTCTGCCGTATCCAGACTGCTGATAAATTCTGTTCTGATTGCATTAAGTCCGTTTACGATTGGATGGTTATTGGACGGAGTAATCACCGGGAAATAATACCAGGGAAAGAATTCGATCTGTGGCTGATTGCCCACCTGTCCCGTACGTAATGGAATCATCATTGATTTCAAGTCCATGATGAGATTTGCATTCAACCGGACTCCATAGTTGAACAGTATGTCATCAAGATTCGTGTTATTGAGGATTCCCATTGTGGCATTTAAACCCTGCAAACTGTCCATACTGGCAAAAACAGGGTCGAGCAGCCAAAGCACCTTGCCTCCGCGCATAATGAACTGATCGATCAGGAATTTATCCTTTTCATTAAAAGGTTTTACGGGTTTTGCGATAATGATAGCCTTGTACTGATTGACGATTTTTTCTGCACCTCCTGTTCCTTTCAGCCGGATAGCCAGACTGTTGATCTTATTATCGATGGTCACTCTTTCGACGGTGTAAAATTCAGCAAGCGCCTCTTCAAAATCAATTGTCTCAATCCTGGAAAGTTCACCTTGTCCGTCGATGAAGGCGATACGGGGTTTCGTCGAGGTATTCAGCTTTTGAATGGTACTGGCAAGGTTATATTCCAGTGCCTGGATCGATGTATTCAGCACTTTATCAGGATCCTCTCCCAGTTGGGTCATAAGCAGTTGAACCGGAGCCTCCTTACCGCGATAACTGACCATGGCACCCGGAAAGATGATGAGTTGCGATGACTGTCCTTTCTTGTTTACGCGTAAATCAGTAGGTTGAAGCCCCCGTTCAATCAACAATTTATAGGCGTCGTTCCGCTCTTTTGCATTGACATTCTCAGATGGATTGACAAATTCGTACTGGATTTTTTCATTGTAGGCTCTGAATTCATCGAGCATCTCACGTGTTTCATTGGCCAACCGGGTAAAAGCCGGAGGCAAATCCTCACCTTCCAGGTATACCTTGAAAAAAACCTCATCCTTCAGGTTCTCGACGAGTTTCTTGGTGGCAGGGGAGAGTGAATAACGCTTTTCTGCCGTGAGATCAAACCTGGTAAAGATAAAAGAGGAGATAATGTTGATAAGAATAAGGATGATAATCCCCAGGGTTAACTGCAGGATATTGGATCTTTTAATATTTTTTCTCTTATCAGGCATTGAGTGATCAGGAATTAGCGATTAGGGATTGTTTGGTTAAATTCACTTTACAAGGTTCTACCATTTTCTGCTTTCCAGAGAGATCTTGGTGAGGAGGATAAACAAGCCTGTCAGGCTCAGGAAATAAATCAGGTCCCTTGTATCAATAACACCACGGCTCATCGATGAATAATGGGCACTAATTCCCAGCGACTGCACCAATAATCCGGTTTTCCCGGAAAAAATGAATGTGTAAATAAACTCAAAACCCAGATAAAAGAACCCGCATAAAAAAACCGCAATAATAAAAGAGATGATCTGGTTATCGGTGATAGAGGAGGAAAATATCCCGATGGCGACAAATGCCGCCGCCAGGAAAAACAAACCGGCGTAGGAGCCCCACATGCTCCCCATGTCAAGGTTGCCGGGAGGAAAGCCCAACCGGTAAACAGAAAAGAAATAAACCAGGGTGGGGAGGAGCGAAAACAGGACCAGTACCACGCCGGCAAAATATTTAGCCATGATGACATGCAGATCCGAAAGTGGCTGGGTCATCAGCAATTCAAGCGTTCCACTCTTTTTTTCATCGGCAAAGGAACGCATCGTGATGGCCGGAATCAGAAAAAGAAAAACAAACGGTGCAAGAAGGAAAAGTCCATCCATACTGGCATACCCGAATTCAAGTATATTGAACTGCAATGGCAGCACCCAGAGAAACAGACCGATCACAAGTAGAAAAACGGTTATCACGATGTACCCGATCAGGGAATTCAGGAACCCGTTGATTTCTTTAATAAAAAGGGTGAACATGGGGGTTTTTTGAATAAGCCTGCAAAATTACAGATTTATTGCTTTAATCTTCAACAAAAAATTTGTTCTCAAAGTTCACCAGAAAAACCTTCTTTGTTGCCCTGGTAACAGCAGTATATAACCAGCGGAGGTATTCAAGGTTCATCATTTTTTCACTCAGGTAACCCTGGTCAACAAATACCGTTTCCCATTGTCCACCCTGGGTTTTGTGACAAGTAAGTGCATAGGAGAATTTCACCTGAAGGGCGTTGAAAAACGGGTTAACCTTCACCTTCTCAATACGACTTCTTCTTGAAGATAAATCCTCATAATCTTTCATCACCTCATTGAAAAGGCGGTTATTGTCGATCTGTGTCAGTGCAGGCGATTCAGCCATAATGGTATCCAGGAGGATCTTTACGTCAAGTTCTTTTTCCTCCGGATAATCGATAAACCGGATCGTGATATCCGCGAAACGGAAGCCATACATCTCTTCAATCTTACGGATACGAAGAATTTCAACGATATCACCATTGGCGATGAAGCCCGCCGTTGAAAGCTCAGGTAACCAGAAATAATTATTCTTGACCACCATCATATAATCGCCTGTATTGATCTCCTCTTCCAGGAAAAGGATTCTTTTTCGGATTTCACAGTTAAAGATATTGGCTCTTTTATTTGAACGGCAGACGACGACGTTGTTTTCGCGGTTATTCCCCGAATAAGCCGTATTCAGTGCATCCTCAAGATCCGTTCCCGATAGCCGGATGATGTCCTTGAATTTCGACACGGAAAAAAGCGGTAAACGCCATTCCTCGCGGTTGACCTGGTTTCTGACAAGGGTTGCATTGACCAGAATTCCCGACTGCCGGGCCTGTCTTACTACTTCTGTAAGCTCGTGGGTATCCAGTTCCAGGTGATAAGCGCTTTTTAAATATTCCAGGTCAAGCCCGGGGCTGTGGTCCAGCCCTACCGGGGGTAACTGCGCGGTGTCGCCGATAAAAAGCACTTTATTTCCCTCCCCACTGAAAATATACTGAAACAGGTCATCCAGAAGGTTTCTTTTGGAAAAGAGGCTCGTATCCGACAAAGTCGAATTCTGGATCATAGATGCCTCGTCAACAATAAAAAGGGTCTGTTTATGAAGATTTTTCTGAAGACGCAAGGAAATTACGCCTTCCCGTGTGGTTATCGCAAAATAGATTTTCCGGTGAATGGTATGGGCAGGCTTCTTTGCATAACCCGCCAGCACTTTTGCCGCACGACCTGTAGGAGCAAGCAATACTGCTTTCTTGTGAATTCTTGGCAAAACGTTGGAAAGGGAAGTCACAATGGTGGTCTTCCCGGTACCGGCATATCCTTTCAGAACAAAAAGCGACGGTTTGTCATCCCAGGTTTCAGACAGAAAAGTTGCAAGCTTTTTGATCACCTGGTGCTGACCGGGTGTCGGATCGTAGGGAAATTCCTCCAGGAGCAGGGAGGTTATGGCAACGGGATCTCTGGCGGTATCACTCATACCGCAATGACTCGATCGGATCAAGATTGGCCGCTTTTCTTGCCGGTATGATCCCCGATAGAAGCGCTACAAAAAAACAGAGAACCACCCCGGTGAAAATCCATACCCAGGGAATGATAAAGATGCTTCCGATCATTAGTGAAATCGAATTTCCGATGAGAATGCCCAATACAATTCCTAAAGCGCCGCCCAATTGCCCGATGACCACAGCTTCGGCCAGAAACTGATTCCTGATAATGTTCCTGGTCGCTCCGGTGGCTTTCCGGATCCCGATTTCACGGGTTCTTTCCGTAACCGAAACCAGCATGATATTCATCAGTCCGATCGCAGCCCCCAATAGAGTAATAAACCCGATAATGGTGGCTGCATAAGTCACATATTTAATATTTTCGATCAGCATTTTGGCGATGTTGTCGCTCTTTGTGATCTCAAAAGTATTATCCGTTCCGACGGGATCCTGGCGGATGGTCCGCAGTAAACCGGTCGCTTCCCCAATTGCCGGATCCATCATCGACTGGTCGTTGGCCATAACATTGAGGTTGAAGGACATATTCGGCCTTGAAAAATAAGCCCTTACATTGGTGAGCGGTACAAGACAGGAACGGTCGCCACTAAAGCCCATGCTGGACCCCTTTTCCTTCAACACGCCTACAATCCTGTATTTTCCGGAACCGATGGAAATGAGTTGCCCGATCGGATCCTCTTTATGCTTGAAAAGATCTTTGACAATATCAGAACCAACGATGCAAACACTATTGCCGTACATCACTTCTTCTTTGGTGAAAACCCGGCCTTTTTCAATCTCATCACCGGATGTGATGTTATAATTTTCATCTGTTCCTATCACACGGACGTTAGGATTGGTCTTGTAAGTCGAAAATTTCAGGGTAGCTGTTCCAGAGCCAAATACAAATACGGATGTCGTTCCCGGGAAAGAGAATTTTTCCTTGAATTTAGTGGCCTGCTGAAAGGTAATCGGTTCGTATAACCTTGGTTTATTCCTTTCTCCACCACCAATATGAACCTGCATGCTACGGTTCCTGACCGTGAAGGTATTGGACCCCATCATCGAGAAATTCTGTGTCAGATAATATTTGATGGAATCGGTGGCCGTAAGAATTCCTACCAAGGCCATGATGCCAAAAGCAATGATCAGGATCGTAAGTATGGTCCGAAGCAGATGAGTCCGGATGGAGTTCAGGGAAATTCGGAGATTCTCAGTAACTATGGTTTTTGCCATTCGTTTAGTATTTTCAGTTTTTCTTGCCGAAGGCAAGATCTCCGGCATCACCCAGACCCGGAACAATATAAGCTTGTGCAGTAAGTTCATCATCCACAGCGCCCACCCATACAGTCAGATTTTTTTGTGGGAGATTTTTCTTGAGATAAGAAAGTCCTTCCTGGCTGGCAAGGATACAGGCAATATGGGTATGACCCGGCTTTCCATGTGTCAACAGTTCCTTGAAAGTCAGCACGCAAGAAGCGCCGGTGGCAATCATCGGATCACAGAGGATCAGCGTCTTGCCATCAATATCGGGAATAGATGCATATTCAATTTGGATCGTGAATGAATGATCCTTGTGATATTTCCGATAAGCAGAAATAAAAGCATTGTCTGACCGGTCGAAAACATTCAGTAAGCCCTGGTGGAAAGGCAACCCTGCCCGAAGAATGGTCGCAAGAACAGGATACTCGGTCAGAACCGGTACGCTCGCGATTCCGAGTGAAGTCACTACTTCCCGGGGTTCATATGCCAGTGCTTTACTGATCTCATGGGCAAAAATGACCCCGATCCTCTCAAGATTATGCCGAAACCGGAGGGAATCTTTTTGCAATTCCACGTCTCTTATCTCTGCAATATACTGATTCAGGATAGAGTTTTCACTACTCAATACATTCACCATACCGGTTAAATTTATCGTTTTCACAAATGTATTACAAATTATCCTGATTTGAGCTTCTTCGCTAAAATTACCAGTTTATCCGAAACCCATGACAAACGATTGATCCTCACCTGAAAATAAGGAAAATCCGCTGCACCGAATCCCCGGTAAAATCTTGCAACATTTTCGTCTTCGGATCCTTCAAAATCTAAAATTCCTGCCGTCCCGGCTCTTTCTTCGATGATATTTCCCATGAGCAAGAACATGGCTCCTTTATGCTTCCCCTCTTTTGAAGATGCGGCAAAATGAAATACCGTTCTTTCCTTGTCCGTGAGAAGTGAAACACCCGCAAGCAGGCTCCCTTCAGCAGAACGAATCCCTGTTAATGCAGCCGTTTTTCTTTCCAATGCTGCATTCATCAGCTTTTCCAAAACCCCGTAATCCGTTTTCGACAACTTTCCCTCCTGTTCGCCGAAATTTCTTCTGAATAGGTCAATCAGTTCTTCAGGAGTAACATCATGACTTAGGAACATTTCATTCTCTGCCGCTTTTTTCAGATTCCTTCGGGTATTCTGATTAAAGCTTTTCTGAAGATCAGCATAGGGAAGTGATAGATTGAGAACCAGGTTTGCCCTTTTCTTGACTGTGAATCGTTCGTCATCCAATGGATTTTTTTCATTCAGATGAATCTCGATATAGCTAAATTCCTCAGGAACAGATAAAAGAAATTCACTCACTTTCGGGGAGTCAATTTCAACAGTGGAAAAAAGACCCAGTTGTTGGGTGAAAAAGGGCTGGAACAAGTACTTTATCCCGAATTTCCGACCGTAAGTGAGAGGAAAAACAGACAGGTAATCATCTTCCACCAATGCATCCCATCCCGGACTCACGATATCAAGATACCATGAATAAGCATAGATCCTGCCATTGAGGGAATGATCTATACAGGTATCCCATTTCCTTTTGTCTATCTGATGATTGGAAAAATAATGAATCATGAATGTTCCCGTTTATTGTTCCTCTTGGGAGGATGCATACCGGAGAAGCTCTTCATAAATACTCCTCCAGCCTTTCCATCGTCCGCTGTCAGAAAAACTTTCATTGTGCCAAAGACTAACCATTTCCCCGTCAACTTTTCTAACCTCATCGACAATACTTTTTGACAATTTTAAGGCTTTCGTTGCATTCAGACGAAAATAATCCCTTAAGGTTACATCCATTAACGAAACGGGATGAATCTTGAGATGTGTGACTTCATTGGTGGTGAGATCAAAAAACAGAAACGGATCGGCAATCCCTGCCCTGAATCCTGGTTCCGAGGCATAACCCATCGAAAAATCTTCGGTTATTCCTATGCTGATAAGGGTCCTGAAGGTTTTCGGGATGGAAAATTTAAGAAAATGTTGCCGGCTGATGGTAATATCCCTGTGTAAAATCAGTGCAAGTCCTTCCAACTCATTTTCAAGTCGCGCAAACTTGTTGTTAGACGCCAGTGAAGGATGAATTCCAACTCTTCCCTGCCTGTCCAACTTATGGATCAGTGATCTAATTCGATCACGATTGAGCGAAACATTGTTGTCATTCCCTCCGTATTCCGCGAAGAGAATAAAAAACAGAGAGGTAACATGATATTTTTCATGAAGCCGATGTATCAGCTGGTAATTATCATACGGATCTTTATGAAGTTTTAGTAAAACACCGGTTCTTTCGAAGATTTCCAGGATTCTTCCTTTCATCAGCGCACGCCCATAACCGCCCATTGTGCGGTAGAAACTTCTGGACAGATAGGCATAAAAATGATCGATGTCGATGGTCGGCACAAAACGAAACGTTTTTTTTCGGTAAGATGTCTCCGGAAAACGGGTCAGGATTAATTCCCTGATTTTCAGGGCCCATCGGTTTACAACCGGGATGTGAAGAAAATCGCCTCTGAAAGCGAGGCTGTCATTAACACGAAAACGGCCGTATTTATCAGGTTGAAAAGGAAGATGTTCCTCATATCGTGTGACAAGGAAAAAGGCGGCCGCAAATGGATCAAATGGCAGGGCTGATTGTTTGTTATTCACCTGAAAAAAAACAGGACTCTCTTCAAAAGAAAACAAATCTGTATTCTGAGGTTCAATGTTTTGCTGAAAAAGCAAAGGAAAAGACTCGAAAAACAACTCATCCCCCAAAGGAGCAACAGAATAGCTGAATTTTGGACCGGAACAGGCCAGAAATTCATCCCTGTTTTCAGTAAAACTGATTTTCATTCCGGAAAGATCCTCCAGCAAAAGCGAAAAAATATAATTCGATCGATTGGACAATCCGTGAAGAAAGATGAGCAGATCCATCAGCTATGGTATAAATGATTAACGGGCCAATTTACAAAAAAGGCATAACATGTGGCTTTCGGATGTTGTGAAATTTTTTGTAATTTTGATTCCTCTTTAGTATATTTGGAATGTTTGAATATGGAAAATTTCATTGTTTCTGCCAGGAAGTATCGACCGCAAACCTTTGATACGGTAGTAGGTCAGCATTCCATTACCAACACGTTGAAAAACGCCATCCGCAACAACCAGCTTGCCCAGGCTTTTCTTTTCTGCGGACCGAGAGGTGTGGGCAAAACAACCTGCGCCAGGATCCTGGCCAAGACCATTAACTGCGAAAACCTATCGGCCGAAATGGAGGCCTGTGACCAGTGTTCTTCCTGTGTTTCCTTCAACGAGAATGCCTCATTCAACATTTATGAGCTCGACGGTGCATCCAACAATTCGGTGGATGAGATCAGGAACCTCGTTGACAAGGTGAGGATACCGCCGCAAATGGGGAAATACAAGGTTTACATCATCGATGAGGTTCACATGCTTTCGGCATCGGCCTTCAATGCCTTCCTGAAAACATTGGAAGAACCTCCTGCCTATGCAAAGTTTATTCTTGCAACAACAGAAAAACACAAGATCATTCCGACCATCCTTTCGCGTTGTCAGATTTTTGACTTCAAAAGAATAACGGTTGAAGACATTGTAAAGCACCTTCAGTTTGTTGCTGAAGCGGAGCACATCACGGTTGAGGAAAACGCCCTGCACATCATCTCACAGAAAGCCGATGGCGCAATGCGGGATGCATTATCCATTTTCGACCAGCTGGTCAGCTTTGCCGGAAACAGCCTGACCTATGAGGCGGTACTGGAAAACCTAAACGTGCTGGACTATGAATATTTTTTCAGGATCACCGACCAGATCATCCGGGGTGATATCTCTTCAACCCTGCTTACCATTAATGAAATCCTGGACCAGGGATTCGATGGTCAGCATTTTATGATCGGGTTTGGGAGCCACTTGCGCAACCTGCTGGTTTGTAAGGATCCCGCAACGGTAAAGCTGATGGAAACCACTCCGTCTATCCGTACCCGGTATGTAGAACAATCTGCCGTATGTACAATTGATTTTTTGTTGAAAGCACTGGATACAAACAACCGCTGTGATTTATCGTACAAAACCAGCAACAATAAACATCTTCACCTCGAACTCGCGCTGATGCAGATGTGTACGATCCTCCAGGAACCTGCCAGAATGAGCACCAGCCCCTCTTCGCCGACGATTCCCTTGCCCAAACCAGCCCCTCCGCCTCAGCCTCCCATTGAAAAAAAAACGCCGTATAATCCGGTAAATCCTGAAAAAACAGTTGCTAAGGAGCCCAAAACGGTATTTTCCACCGTTTCCATAAAAAATCAACCGGTAAAAGAAAATCCGAAGAATGAAGCCGAAGTTAATGAGGATGCCCCTCTTGAACATCGGCCAGCTGACGTCTTTACAAATGAGCAGCTTTCTCGTTTTTGGGATGAATATGTGGAAACCCTGAAAACCCTGGTCCCTCATCTTTATACCGCATTAAAAAAATACAAGCCGGTATTGCGGGAAAATTTCCTGATCGAGTACACACTCGACAATCGTCTCCTGGAAGAAAATCTGAGAGAAAACAAGGCCGGGCTGATGGATTACCTGATGAAGAACCTGAATAATTACCAGATCACGCTTCAAACCATCGTTCCTGATCATCCGCTCGATGTGAAGCCCTATACCGATCGTGAAAAATTTGCCCGTATGTCTGAAAAAAACCCTTCATTACTTGACCTTAGGGAGAAGTTTGACCTCGACCTGGATTAAATCAAACATCGATGCTCGCAAAAGTCTCATTGTTTTTTCTTCGTTTATTTGGATGGAATACCAGCGGATCATTACCGCCAGGCGTCGAAAAAGCCATCCTGATCGTTGCACCTCATACCAGTAACTGGGATTTTGTGATTGGCCGGCTCACCTTCTGGTCATCGCGCGTAAAAATCAGGGTACTGATCAAAAAGGAGGTTTTTGTATTTCCGTTTGGCATATTGTTAAGGAAAATGGGAGCAGTTCCCGTAGCAAGGGGAAAAAAGAACAATATGGTGGACCAGGTTGTTGACCTCCTGAACCAGAACGAAAAAATGGTTGTCGTTATCACTCCCGAAGGAACCCGGCAGCTTACCAGAAAGTGGAAGAAAGGGTTTTATCTGATTGCGATGCAGGCACAAGTCCCCATCGTGCTGGCATTCATTGATTACAGGAAGAAGACAGGAGGCGTCGGGCCAATCCTCCACCCTACCGGGGATTTTGAAAAAGACATGGAGTTCATTCAAAACTTCTATAAAGAGAAATCTGCCCGTCATCCGGAAAGATTTAGTCTCAGTCCTCAAAACCTGCGGTCATGACAAGAGGGATTTATACCATTCTTCTCCTGGTTCTCTCCAATGTTTTCATGACCTTCGCCTGGTATGGCCATCTGAAATTCAAGGAAATGAGTTTTATGCAGAACCTCAGCCTCTTTGGGTTCATCCTGCTGAGTTGGGGAATTGCCTTCTTCGAATATTGTGCCCAGGTTCCGGCAAACCGGATCGGGTATCGGGAATTCGGCGGACCATTTTCCCTGGTTCAGTTAAAAGTGATCCAGGAGGTAAGCACGCTGATTATATTTGTTATTTTTACCTTGGTTTTTTTTAAGACTGAAACCTTCAGATTGAACCATGTGATCGGTTTCATTTTCCTGATTCTTGCCGTTTATTTTATGTTCAAAAAATAATATTCACTGCCCTTAAAGCCAAAGAGGAGTCAATCTTCGGCTTAAGGTCCAAAATCATTGATATGCGCGTAACAAAAAAGGAAATCGATTCTTTTCTGGAAACCAGGAAATTAGCCATTGCCGGGGTCTCCCGCAAAGAGAAGAAGTTCGGTTATACTGTTTACATGGATTTGAAAGAAAAGGGATTTGATGTTTATCCGATCAATCCCAACACCGACACCTTGAACGGGCAAACCTGTTTCCGTTCTGTTTCAGCACTTCCTGCCGATGTGACCAAACTCGTTGTTTTAACAAAAAAACCGGAAACCCTTGGAATTTTGAGAGAAGCTTTTGACAAAGGAATCAAAGAAGTGTGGATTCAGCAGATGTCTGACACGCCGGAAGCACTGAACTTTTCAGTCGCCCATTTTAAAACTTTTATTTACAAACAATGTATCCTTATGCACACCGATCCGGTAAAGAGCATTCACAAGTTTCACCGCAGCATTAAGGGCTTTTTCGGAACGTTGCCAAAATAAATTGGTGAAGATGAGTGGGGAGAGAGGAAATTTTGTCAGAGCCTGATGCCCTGAAACCCTTGCTATTAAGGCATTCTTACTTTGTACTGGTGGGAGTTACTGGATTCGAACCAGTGACCCTCTGCTTGTAAGGCAGATGCTCTGAACCAACTGAGCTAAACTCCCTCGGTTAAATGAGGGTGCAAAGATATAATTTTTTTCTACTTAAAAAATCAACGGGAACTTTATTTTAAGGAAAAAGAAAAAAATGGCCGGACGGTTACTATAAGGGGATAAATCGGTAAGATCCCGTGACAGATTTGGATGTGTATTTTATGCTGCGCTTAAAATTCTGTCAGAGCGCCGTCCGGGCCATTTTTTTCTTTTTGTTCTTAACTCTTTTAAAAACTGTAATTATTTATACAGGTTGCAGTTAGAAAGGGATTCCCGGTCTCATTTCCCTGGGAAAGGAAATTTATTGATGCTGCGTGTAATTATCTGCCCCTTGGGATTGGGCAGTGAGACCGAAAATCCCTTTTCAACTGCCAGTTTATTCTTCCTGGACTTCCTTCTGGTCCTCTTTCTTCCTCATTTCATAAATTTTTCGCAGACCATAAGCAGCACCCAAAGTGATAAGCACATAAACTCCGCTATCGATGGGAGCGCCCACGGGAGTCCCGCCACTTCCGGATGGAGAACCTCCTCCGGGTGCAGGAGGGCCGGGCGGATCTGCAATTACATTCAGGGAATTCACAGCAAAAAAGGCTGTAACAATAAAGGCTAAGAAGATTTTTTTCATCTCTAAATTATTTTTGAATAATTGTTCAGAATTTGTCCCGAACGCATTCGGGATGGAACATCCCTCCGCCATGACGGCAGATCAATCGTGGCTTGCACCATTTGTGATTGTGAGGATATTTCATTTTTCTGTATCATTTTTTGAACGTCAACCGATTCGAACACGTCGTTCTTTGTGTTTCAATGTTTAATATAGATTTTGGCACTAACAGTCCCCTTTTCTGTATAAACTTTCGCTACATAAATCCCTTCACCGGCTCCCGGATAAAATTTATTCAGTGGCGTTTTCTCAATCCGGTTTTCATAGATTTTCCTTCCCGTCATATCAAAAATCATGATGGTGCCGGTTTGTTCGTATTCCGGTGTTGCTCTTACATAAACATCACCGTTGAAAGAATAGATACTTATGCCTTTAACTGTTTTCTGATCATCCACCCCAAAGGAAGGATTGGAGAAGTGCAATACAAAACGGTTAGGGTTTTCTTCTTTCTGGTATGCAAAACGATAAACGGGATTTAATAACAGATCCTGAAAAGTATTCATTTTCAGATCTTCGAGGAATATTCCCATGCCTGGTTTAAAAGTGTCAAGATTTTCGGCTGTGATGTTGAAGTTCCCTGCGAAACCAACCGTAAAACCGACTGGAACCAGTGTCGTTTCTCCCGCGAATGGCCTAATATCAATTGCCAGTCGTTCCATTTCCGGTGTAGTCGAGAAAATCGAAGGAATAGAATCGCTGTTCGTCAGTTTATAGGCATCATAATGTTGATCAATGCCATTTGAAAAGCCATCCATCAGAGAAATCGCAATATCATCGGTGAACGGTCCCCCTGAAGTTCTTAACCTGAGATAGTTTGACCATTCCGCATCTTTGTAAAAGACTGCATTATTATGGACCCGCGTCGGATTGTCACATCCAATCGTTCCTGAAGAAGTGTTTACTTTTATAAAATAGCCCTGCATTGCCGGAATATACCTGGTTGCAGTTCCTGTTGAAAGACCTGTCCCCCAGGAATAGGTGTCGTATTGGTAAGTGATCCCGTTAGCAGAAGTAAGATAATACAGCACCCGATCAACATTGGATCCCCATGTCGACCAACCTCCCGCAGGAGATGAGAAACTACCAAAATCCTGTGCTGACGGATAAGGGTTACCGGCAAGATTCCATCCTCCTCCGCCTGAAGGCGTATAGGGGAATGATATTGACTGAGCGCCACTATTCAGACTGCCGGTAAATGACCTGCTACCCGACGAACTGCCCAGCCATACTTCATACCCTCTGAAAACTTCAAGCGGTTCGGTTGTCGTACTTATCCAAGGTCCCCAAACGTTTCCGGGTTCATTCCAGTTTCTCAGATAATCGCCTGTGAATACTGATGAAAGGGCATTTGAAATCGGGGAAGTGATATAATGATAGGAATCCTGCGTAATATATCTTTCAACCCTCACGGATCCTCCATTCTTGTATGTGATGGTTCCTGTGTTTCTGAAAGAGCCGGTGCCGGAAGACCTTGAAGTTATCCATAGTCCGAGCGGGTTGCATATCAAAGTGTTCCCATTCACGGTTAATGGATGGTCTTTGTCAATCAGTAACCTGGCTCCCGGATGAATACACAGGTTATAGGCTTTGCATTCTGACCCGGCAGTAGTGCCGGAAATCTGCGCAGAGGCACCGACCGTATCAAACACAGAGGTACTCACTGCCTGGGCCCAGTCAACAACGCCTCCTGCCTGCATCCAACCTTGTGAGCCGGTATAAATCCTTCCCAGCGCAAGATCGGTCAGATCCTTTCCTTCAAATAACGAAGGATCTTCATAATAGCTTGCGTAGTATGGGACAACTCCGGTGGCATATTTCTGATAGCCGTTGATTGCACTTATCTGGAAATTGACCCCTGCTGCCCCGGTAAGGGAATTTATTTTAAGATAAACTGTCCCTAATACCTGCCAGGAGGTCGTGACTTCGGCATACGCCCCGCTTGATGGGGCATTCCCATTGAAGGACATATTTCCGTAAACCGCAATGTTCAGGTTATTTGAATTCCAGTTAACCGTTGTCACATACTTATCTGCTGGCGGATCAGGAAAAGCGGAGTACTGTCCGGCAACGAAACCTTTGATGAATGACGGATTAGTGGTTGTATTGAAATTAGCGACATTCACGTTGCAGATGATCTGCGAGGAATAAAGGTAAGTTCCATTAGCGGATGCTTTCATCAGGATGTCAAAAACAAGGTAATTCACACCCGTGTTATACACGATTTTGGGATTGCTGAAGCTGAATGAAACGGTTTCCGCTGAATAAACAGAAAAGACCGAGCATAGGATAATCCCCGAACAGATGATGATCTTTTTCATTTTTTTTAGTTTAATGTTTGACATTTCCATGATCCATGTTTTTATAAAAGTCATAAAACAACCAGTTTCTGAATGACACTTTTGTTCTCACAATGAATGGCCAGGAAGTAAAGACCGGGCGTCAGGTCCCGTATATCGATGAGATAAACACTGGACTCACTTCCCTGAGAAGCATCATATTTCTTAACTAAAATGCCATCGTTTGTAAAAAAGGCCACTTTAATAGTTTTTATTGGCGCAACGGAAGATTTAAGGAGGAAATAATCCTTGGCCGGGTTGGGTATGATTTGAAATAAGGAGGACATCGGTTCGGTTGTATTAGTGGAAATAACCACATGGAGATAATTTGAGATATCTGAACTGCATTGGTTAAGCGTCACGATATCAGAATAATTACCGGTTACACCGGGAGTGTATGATTGACCCGTAGCACCGGGTATCGGAATTTGCTCAAGTAGCCATTGATTGCCGGAGGGTGAACTTGAGGTTAGGCTGATTCCTTCCAGAGTGATAACCGGAGCAGGCGGGACCGGGTTGACGATCACTTCCGCATAACCAGATGATAGGCCGCTGCAATTGGCATCAGAAACAGAAGTAACCGTATAGAGACCGGGATCGGAAGTATAAATGAAATAAGGTGTACTATATTGGTTGCTGACTAGGGTGGTATCAAATCCATTTGAAATTTTAAAATTCCAGGGAGGGGTTCCCGTAAAGTCAGTTATGATGATAGCCGTTGAACCATCATCACACAAGCTTTCACCACCCGAAACATAGGCCGTAGGAAGTGATGAGGAGGTGACATGTAATACCGAAACTGGACCTGGTCCGCATTCGTTGACTCCGCTTACCGTAATATCTCCGGATGCGGAGTTGGATGAATAATCCACCGAGATGACATTCGTATCTGACACACCAGTTATTATTGCACCTGCAGGAACGGTCCAACTGTAACCTGTTGCGCCGGATATTGTTGCGACTTCATAAACAACATTTTCCTGTCCGGCACAAACGGCGGTTTCTCCCCAAATCTGTCCGGGAGCGTCCAAGGCTCCGCATAGCATTCCGTTAACATAATACTGAACAGTTGGGGTATCAATAAGTATGTTATTGTTTCCGTCTGAATACATGCAGGTACCCCCAATATCAAACCAAACCAGGGAGTCATTTCCGTTAAAATAGGTGAAAATATAATTGAACAACCAGCTTCCATCGGGCAGGGTGAGGCTGTTTCCATACCAGCCTATGACAATCCGGTGATAACCGGTTCCCAGGTCAAGATCCCCGACAGAAAAGTTGCCGCTAAGCAACGGGTTTTTGTTACACTGAACATAATGGATTTTTGAATAATCATAATCCAGATAAAGCGTGATCGAAGCAATATTATTAAAACCGGTAATGGTAACGGGAACAGTAACCTGCTGCCCCGGAAGTAAATTCCCGATGGTTGCGGCAGTAGTCACAGGTGCAGTCTGGGCTTTCCCTGTTGGGGAAAATCCCGGTAATAAATTCGCTGTGATCACTACAAAAAATAAAAATCGCTTCATAATCCGGTATTGTGATGTTACTGAACCCTATGGTAGTGAACTGCTTCTTCCGAAGTTGACCAACCAGAAATCCGTATAATCATCCAGGTATACTTTCCCGTTAAGATTGAAATCACTGGGGAGATATTGAATAAGACCAAAATCCCGCATCCAGAAATCCGTGTAGTCATCGATGTAAATACTTTTCGATTGATTAGCATCTCCTGCCACCATCCCCCATTTGGATAAGGTTCCGTCAATCAGCTTATAACCGGTTGTTCCACCATATGCCTTTGCGGACCCTGTGGTAAAATCGTACAAAGCACTCCCTCCGTTCAATGTTACTGTAGCTGCACTCATGATGGCGAGATGATTACGGTGCTTGATTACCACATAATAATTTCCATAAGCAACCCCCGGGAAACGCAGGCCGGTTGTTCCATCTATATCCGTAACTGAACCATCATTTTTTAAAAATCCTGCTCTTGCGGCTACTTTGGATGAAGCCCATGGATTGGTCCTGAGCTCTACCAGGATCCAGTCGGTGCTATTGGCAGGAATGGATGTAACTGATTCTGTTCCCGCATAATTCCATGGTGAGCCTGAATAGGGTTGTGTTAATGGCATGATGGATCCAAGCGATATCCCCATTGATCCGGACTGATAGGGCCCCTCAAGAAAAACTTTTAACTGCGCATTGAGATCAATTGAAGAATTATTCACGGTTCCATTCAGATAAAACTGGCTTTTGGGAAGGTCATAGAGTGATGGCGAAGATCCTCCTTCTGAATAACTGCATCCGCCACCATCGCACAACCACTGGATTCCACTTGTTCCTCCGTTGAAATAAAAACCAAGATTCAGAAGCGTGGCTCCATCCGTTAACCCTGCGGGTCCGCCCGACCAGACAATGGAAAGCAATCCCGGTTCAGGATTGGATGCGGTAAATGTTCCGCCTAACGGAGCGGCAAGCGCAGTAGTCAGGTAATTCAGAACTGCAGGATCGTAAGCAAGGGTAAATGAAAAAGCACCAATGTTGCTAAAATTCCTGACCTTCACCGGAACGATGACATTCTGACCGGGATTAGCATTCACAGCCACTGCCTGTGTTACCGGAGCCAGATGTGTGCCGACAAGACCATCCTGGTAAAAATTACTGACGGGTTCTTTCCACAATGGTTTCAACCCTGTCCATTTATACATGCATGAATCACCCCCGGTATTCCATTTCAACGCGGAAGATCCACCTCCCGTCACATTAAAGTTGAAACTGATAATTTCACTGTTGTCAGGGAGCGTCTTGGGCGACCCGGACCACGACATGGTAATCCGGCTTTTTCCGTCGGGACCCGGCGGAAGGTTATTCACTGCCATTGCACCTGCGAAGATGGAATTCACCGTATAAGCTCCGGCGGGAAGGGTCATCACCGATGCATCATAACTAAAACTCAGGGCAAGAGAAGCGATATTTGAAAAACCACTCACTTTAACAGGGACTGAAGTAGAAAGTGGGGATACCGGAGCATTGGAGATTACCGGTAACAAGGTTTTTGGTGAAACACTGCAGGCGACCAATCCGTCTTTAAAAAATGCAGACTGAGGCGTATCATACAACTGGTTCCATTGGACATCATTGAAGCTACATGATCCTCCATTATCATACCATGAAAGGGTTGTATACGTTTTATCCTGATTGCTAAAATTAAAATTCAGCGTACACAGTATGCTGCCATATGGGAGTGTGACGCCAAGACCTGAAAAATCCATCCAGTTGATTACCATTAATTTCCTGCTGCCTCCAATCCCCTGGGGAGAACCCACCATAAAATAGCCCGCCACAGATGGGTGAGCGACAAAAGACTGATAGGTAAGAACCGCAGTATCGTATGAAAAATACAAGGTTCCGGCCGCAATACTGGTATAATTTGTAACGGTAATGGGCACGGAGACCGTTCCGTTCTGGGCATTGTCAATATATGGCGCCTGTACGACCGGTGAGGCATAAGTGACGACACCATTCTTATAATGATCTGTTTTGGGAAGATCATTCAATACGGTAAAAGCACCACCGGAATATTTTTTAAACAAGCAGGAACTCCCTGATGTTGCCCAGGTCAGATCTGCCACACCCGATACATAAGTAAAAGTAAGAACCACGAGATTTGAACCGTCCGGAAGGGTTACCCCATAGGTGCCGGTCCAGGTAATGGTGATTGTGCCCGGCGTACTGCCGTTAATGGTAAGACTACCAAACACGGCATTTCCTGTTCCACCCTGATAGGTGACCTTTGAAACCGGGTAATTCATTGTGAGCTGAAAATAACCGATATCGGTAAAGGATTTTACACTGACAGGGATCGTGACCGCGGAAAAGGTTTTGGCAGCATAAAGGGCGGATCCGGAGGAAACGACCGGTGCATCTTGTGAAAAAGACGCTGCTGCAAATAACCAGAAAAGACCAAGTAATAAGGCGGTTTTTGTTTTCATGATAATGACGGGTAGAGGTATGACATCAGGAAATTTTAAAACAAAAAATTGAAAAGAGGGGAGCATGACACTCCCCTCTTTTTCAGGTTTTATTTATTCACCACAATTTTAATGGTTCTAAGCAATTCGTCAGTTCCGTTTTTGAACTTCAGAACAGCCATGTAGATTCCGGAAGGCATCTGTGTGGATGCCAGTTTCACGTTATGCTTGCCACTTGCCTGTGGTTCATTCACATAGGTAGCGATAACCTGGCCAACCATGTTCATAATCTCAAGTGTGACTTCTCCGCTTTCGGGGAGCGTATAACTGATGGTAGAGTAATCCTTGAAAGGATTTGGATGACAATTCAGCGAGAAATCCTTACCGTTCGGATCAATGATACCGACAGGTGAATTTGCTATGACCTCAACGCCGAGTTGAGCATGCGGAATGACCATTGCATCGGCATCAGCCAGTTCGTTCAAAGGATCACCAGCCAGCGTTAACCGGAAAGTGCTTCCTTCAACGAATGCGGAAGTAGTCTTCAGTTTCAGGATCACCACTGCATCGGTTTCTGCAACCTGCATTGATGTTTCCGAATACCAGCTGATCTTCAGCACATTGTCATTTACACTATAACTTACCGGGGAATTACTGCCTGTTACGGTTACATCTTTAACTTCCACCAGGTCTGACGGAACATTAAGGACGAGAGAAACAGCGCTCAGACCCATGGCGGTTGTGGCATAAACCGGGAGTTCAAATTCCTGACCGGCTCCCACGTTCCTTGTGGATCCATAGGTAATTTCGAGGTTCTCAGTTTCGGCCTTTGCAGATCCGGGAATGTAGCTCTCGTTAAAGTCTCCGGTAACACCTGCCAGAAGATCAATGTTAACGAGGTCGGCTGATGCAAGAAGCTTCACAAACCAGGTCAGTGGAGGAGCGGGTATCTGGGTGTTTAACATATCACCTTTCTTCCAATATGACCATGGAGCGCGGGTAAACGGCGTTCCTGAAACAAAGAACTGCTGAATGCGCAAAGCATCAAAACCGGTAAGGAGATTATCGTTAGTAACGTCACCCTGCAGGAAACGGCTGTGCTGAATTGGGAACAGGATGGTCGGCCAAATGAGCACCTGTGCGGCATCTGTAGAGTTTATACCACCAACGGGTTTATTGTTTTGTGTGACGATAACGGTATAATCTCCTGCACAAAGGTTTGTGAAAGAATACTGCCCTGATGCATTGGTCGTCGCAGTCTGAATAGGAACGGTTCCGGGAACTGGTACCAAACCAACTCCGACATTACTCATCGTCGTGGTATAGCAGTTCGGATACGTGATGGTACCGGAGAGATTCCTGAAGACTACCGTAACCGTCTTGCAACAGTTAGAGAAGCAACCGGTTTGCGGATCTGTCGTTTTAAGACACAGCGTAAAGGTTCCTGCGCCCAGCGCTGTAACATTCACAGTTTGCTGGATAGCAGATCCTATGATCGTTCCATTGCCGGAAATGGTCCAGAGGTAGTTCAGACCTGACGGACCGGTATACACGTTGTTCAGCGCTCCCGGGCAAACATAACTTTCACCAGTGATCAGACACGATGGATTCCTGTTGAAGGTTATATGAATCGGGATATCCAGTGAAGTACAATTGTAGATATCCTTGATGGAACCTGTAAAGGTATAGTTGTCCGGAGGATAATCGCCGGGAACCGTTAACATGGGTTCTCCTGTATTACCTGCAACCCAGTATTGCAAACCATCAACCAGTTTATAATCGGTTCCTACCTTCTTAACATAGAAGAATGGAGCATTACCATTGATGATCAGCCACATCTGTCCCTGCCATCCTGTAGCGCCTGCAACAACACCTCTGGCTGCCCAGTAAGCAAAGTAAGCAGCAGCATTCGGCACGTTGGTCAGCTTGAAAGGATTGAGGAAATTATCCATTAAAGGCTGGGTAGCGGTGAGCGTATTAATATCAAGGTAATAGCTCGGTACAGCAGGATCAAGACACATGTTGTAGTTCATACAGAGTCCATTCATCTCAATCCAGGGGCCTGTACCAACCATAAATTGCAAGGTGGCGCACTCAAGAATAGGAAGTGGGTGAACGATCACTGTCTTACTGCAAATTCCGTAGCAGTTATTGCGATAGATCTCGTCAGTTACTGTGTAGGAATCTTCACTTCCGGCAAGAATCGTTACGGTAGCAAGCGTATGCGAACCAATAATGATTCCATGACCTGTTACATTCCAGTGATGGGTTACAGTTCCGCCTGCTGGCAGCACTGTGCTGGTATGCGTGTTGGTGGATCCCTGGCAAACAGATATCGGACCATCAATTGAACAGGTTGGAATTGCGCTTACCTGTACCGTTTTGGTGCAGGAACTGGCACAACCATTCCGGGTGATATTGTCGGTAAGTGTGAATGGGCCATCAACCAGACCGGCAATAATGTCGACAGTAGCTGTGTTGTTTGCGCCATTAATGGTTCCGTTTCCGGTGATAGACCATAAATGGGTTACGGTTCCGCCTGCGGGTAATACCGTAGAGGTATAACTCCCGGCAGATCCTCCGCAAACATTGGCATCACCTGCGATGGAGCATGTCGGAATTGGATTTACCGTTACTGTTTTGCTGCATGACCCCGGGCATCCGTTACGTGTAATCGCGTCTGTCACGGTGTATGTCCCGGCAGCTGTTGCAGTAACAGTTACTGATGAACCTGTAAGTCCTGAAGTGATCGTTCCGTTGCCGGTGATTGACCATGAATGGGTTACGATTCCGCCGGCAGGAAGGACAACATTTGCATATACATTTCCTGTTGAAAGTGCACAAACGGCATCTGGTCCATCGATGGTGCAGGTCGGATTAGGATTAACAACTACTGTAATACAGCATGAACTGGCACAACCATTGCGTACAATATTGTCGCAAAGGGTGAAGGTTCCTTCTGCATTCGTTGTTGTATGAATCATTACACTGGCATCCGTTGTTGATCCAACAATGGTTGCAGCACCTGTGATTGTCCAGGCATGTGTAACAGTTCCCAATGCCGGGAGAACCGTGCTTGTATAGGTATAATTTCCCTGGAGGCTGTAGCAAACAGGATTTGGTCCGGCTATGCTGCAGGTCGGAATTGGATTAACAGTAACCGTCTTGCAGCATGTCTGAACTGCAGTACATCCATCGCGTGTTACCAACAAGCAAAGGGTGTAACTTCCGGATACTCCTGCAACTACATTTACCGTGGATGCATTTGTGGCTCCGCTGATGGAACCATTTCCTGTAATCGACCAGGAATAGGTACCAGTGGTATAACCCACAGGCAGGATAGCACCTGAATAAACATTGGTAGTTCCTCCGCATACCGGATCAGGACCGGTGATTTGGCAGGTCGGTATGGGTTTTACAATTACCGTCTTGTTGCATGTTCCCGGGCAATTATTCCTGGTAATGGCATCGGTAACGATATATTGACCCGTAGCACCTGCGAGTACTGTAACAGAGGCAGTATTGGTTGCTCCTTGTATCGTACCATTGCCTGTGATGCTCCATGAGTGGGTAACAATTCCACCTGCCGGAAGCACAACATTTGCGTGCGTGTTGGTTGAATTACCGCAAACGGCATCAGGACCATCAATTGTACAGGTTGGATTGGGATTTACTGTTACAATAACACTGCATGAACTCGGGCAGTCATTACGAACGATATCATCCTGAACAGTATAAGTTCCGGATGCACCGGCAATAACGATGAGGGTAGCACTTGTATGACCTCCGCTGATCGTTCCGTTACCGGTTAAAGTCCAATGATGTGTGACCACTCCTCCAGACGGAAGTACCGTGCTGGTGTAAGTATTGGTTGTTGCACCGCAAACCGCAAGTGGTCCCGCAATGGAACAAGTCGGCATCGGGTTGACGATGACTGTTTTACTTTTTACACCCGGACATCCCTCGCGGGTAAAGTTATCGGTGATGGTAAAGGTACCTGATGCACCTGCACGAACCCTCACAATGGGTTCTGTCCAGAACCAAACAATCTCGTTACCGTTTCCGAGCATAACTCCGTCACCGGTGATCGTCCAGTAATGTGTCTCTGTTCCGAGAAGCGGGAGGACAAAGATATCATATTCATTAATCGTTCCGCCGCATACAGGATCAGGACCGCTGATGGTAGCCGTCGGTGTTTCTTTAACAAGAACTGTTCTTATACAAAATCCCGGACAGCCATTACGGACAATATTATCCGTGAGGATATAAAGGCCATCATCACCGGCAATTACGTTAACTGTAGCAAGGTTGGTTGGTCCGCTGATGGTTCCATTGCCTGTGATTGACCAGGAAT
Organism: Bacteroidales bacterium; assembly: GCA_038244085.1. GTDB lineage: Bacteria > Bacteroidota > Bacteroidia > Bacteroidales > FEN-979 > FEN-979. The sequence goes on from JBBRTX010000001.1 coordinate 132,274, forward strand.
GGGTTACCGTTCCGTCGAGCGGATTCACTACAGATGTATAGAGGTTAGTTGTTCTTTCACATACATCACCAGGACCTTCTATTGCACAAATTGGGTTGGGATTAACAATTACCGTCTTGCTGCAGGTTCCGGCACAACCGTTCCTTGTCAGATTGTCAGTAACTGTATAGGAACCGGAGAGGCCAGCATGAACGTTAACAGTAGCCAGGTTGGTGGCACCGTTAATCGTCCCGTTTCCTGTGATGGTCCATGAATGTACTACGGTTCCGCCTGCAGGAAGCACGGTGCTTGTATGGTTATTATACGAAAGTCCGCATACTGCCGAAGGTCCGTCAATTGTACAGGTCGGGTTTTTATTTACCACAACTGTCTTGGAGCACCATCCGGCGCATCCATCCCGGTTGACCGCATCGGTGATCGTAAAAGATCCGTCACCGACACCGGCAAGAACTGTTACCGTTGAGCCGTCACTAGCACCGACAATTGTGCCATCACCAGTAATGGTCCATGAATGAGTAACCGTACCTCCATCCGGAAGAACACCGGAAGAGTAAGTATTGGTTGTAAGACCGCAAACCGGAGCAGGCCCGGTGATTGTACAGGTTGGATTTGGTTTAACTACAATCGTGACTGGTACAGAGTCAACACAGCCAAAACCATCCTTTACCTTGAAGTATAAAAGGTATTCACCGGCATTCGGGGAAGTAAAATAAGGATTTGAAATGGTTGTACTGTTAAGATAAACAGCACCGGGTCCCGACCATTTATAGGTGTATGGGAACGCAGTTGTATTGTGCTGTCCAATCAGTTGCAGGGGTGCATACTGACAAGTCGTATAAGGGGGATTTACCCATGCATTCAGTAAGCTTGCGCGGCCATTTACGTAGTTGGCTGCTGCCTGGCATAGAATATCACTGCCGAAAGCAAGAACCTGGGCTGCATTGGAATAAGCGGATTGATAAACATCCCAGTTCAAAGCGGTCACACCACCACCCGGTGGCAGAAAGTTGAAGGTGAGATTGAAGATAACTTGTCCGTCATTCAGGAACCACCCGCTGCCAAGCGTGAAAGCAGGATATGTCCATGAAATTGTAACGGAGCCGGGGCCATTGGGCTGACCAACCATTGGGGCTGGAAACCCGGAAGGAAGATTGGGTGCCGTTATCACTCCTGCGAATTGCAGTACAGTCGGATCGAAATCAAACTTGAGAGAAATAGCGGCAATATCCGCAAAATTGACCCCGCTGTTCGTTATCGGAACAACAATTGTCCCGGCCTGCTGAACGCAAATAAACGGGAGCTGGGTGATCGGTGCACAACCCGTGCATGGACAACACCCTATAAATTGGCCCGGGACACCACAGGGTCCTTGGGCTGAAACCATGTTAATGCCGGTTATCAGCATCAGCAAGGTTACAAGGATAGGTAATAATTTCGTTTTCATAATTTTCGATTTTTGATTGTGTCAATCGTACATTTGCAGCGCAGCAAACCGATTTCGCAGGGTTAAACGGGGGAATCTCTTGTCCGTTTACGCGCCTTTCCGCATGTCCAAACACAGGTCTTCCTGCATTTGACGGAATGGCAAACTGGGGTAAATAATGAATCCATTTTCCTGAAGATTAAGGAACCCATGCGACGCAGACGACGCGGATCCGTGTTTGGGCAATCCCTTTTACAAACATTAATCCAAACACGCAAACTGCTGATATTCAGAACGTATGATAATCGTAGGTGAAATACAGGGTGATCATTTCCGGGCAATTGGAAGCAACAAAATTCCGCAAATAAAGCAACAAAGCCTGTTAGCAGCGATTTGCCCGAATATGGGCAGATGTCCGGTTTAAAAGTTAGTCCCTTGACCTGGATACGAAATACATAAAAGGGGCAAAAGCCGGCTGGCCCTCACCCGAAAAGAAAAAAACGTGAAATTGAATCTAGAAAACAATCTGAAGCTTCATGATCCGGCGATCCAAAGCTTGTCTTGAAATAGATAGAAGCCTGGCAGCTTCCGATTTGTTGTTTTTTGTCTGTGTAAGTGCCTGAATGATGGTTTTCTTCTCCACATCAAACAAATTCAACGATAACTGGGCCTGAATGCTTCCATTCCGGTCAGCCGTCCGTTGACCATCAAACCGGAAATTTTTCAGTGTCAGTTTGTTTTCATCAGACATGATCACGGCACCTTCAACAAGATTTCTCAGTTCCCGCACATTCCCCGGGAATGAATAGGCCATGAGCCTTTCCATGGCGCGGTCATCAATGGGTTTTGCCGCCTTGTTCATTCTTGCGGAAATAACAGAAACATAATGATTTAACAGAACAGGGATATCCACTTTTCTTTCCCTCAGTGGCGGAATATGTATATGAAAAGCGTGTAACCGGTGGTAGAGATCTTCCCTGAACATCTTTTTCTCGATCAGTTTGTGAAGATCCTGGTTGGTGGCAGAGATAATCCGCAGATTCAGATTGACTTCCTGATGTGAACCGATCTTATGAATGGTCTTGTCATCCAGTACCCTCAAGAATTTAGATTGCATGCACAACGGCAATTCCGTGATCTCATCAAGAAACAATGTACCCTTGTTGGCCATCTCGAACCATCCGATGGATTTCTCAATCGCCCCGGTAAAGGCACCTTTTATATGACCAAAGAACTCGCTTTCAAAAAGGCTATCGGGTATGGCCGAGCAGTTTACAGCATGAAAGGCATGAGACTGACGGTTACTCAGGGCATGAATGCCTCTGGCCACCAGTTCTTTGCCGGTACCGCTTTCTCCTGTGATCATGACAGAAGTGTCTTCGGCCTGGGAAACAAGAAGGATAAGACTGGCGATGGTTTTAATGGAAGTGCTCGCCCCGATGATTTGCGGACCGGACTTCAGCCTGGACTCATTTATAAAATGCTGAAAGTTCAGATCCAGTTGATTTGAATGATTCCGGAATTTTAAAAATGACCTGGTCTGCTCAAGTGCAGCCTTCAATTCAGGAAAATGCAATGTTCCGCATAGGGAATCAGAAAGTCCGTATTTAAAAGGTTTCAAGGATTTCTCACCGCTGCTCTCCGGATCGACCACCAGCATCTCCAGATCCGGGAATCCTGATTTCAGGCTTCTGATAAAGTTTGTCGCTGAGCCATTAATATGCGTCAAATCAAGAAGTATGATATCAATATTGGTTTCACGAAGTATCTGAACGGCAGTGACAGGATCAGCGGTATGATGCAACACAACTTCTTCAGGGAGGTTATATCCCCGAATCTGTTCGGTTAAAGAGCCATGCCCCTCTAAAACTAACAACTTTATCCTGTTCATTGCTCTAAATAAAATCTGATTGACCCCAAGCACTATTCCAGAAAAGTGCTTTTATGAAAATTTCAGCGTACCAAAGCTAACCCGAAGTATTGCGTAAGGCAAGAGTAAAAAGGCTGAAATTTATTAGGCTAAAAACCCATAGGTATAAATACCTTATCCCCAGTATTTATACTTAGCGTATATACACATATATAACGGGGTTTATTGCTATACCTGAAGGCTGGATTTCAACATTTCATCAGGTAGGAGGAGGTTGTGAACAATGGCGAAACGCATCAGATGGGCTGAATTCCTGGCCCCGAACTTAATCAGCAGGTTATTGCGATAACCATCAACTGTTCGTTTGCTCAGATGGAGCAGCTCCCCTATTTCCTTATCGGAAAATCCAAGGCTTATAAGACTCAGTACTTCCTTTTCTCTTCGGGAGAGGATTACATCCGATTCAACGAAGTTGTTGCTGCTTAATAAGGAAGTATTATCTTCCTGGCTGATTTTTGTCGAGATATAAAATCTTCCTTCCGTCACATTATGAAGACCATGGAGAAATTCATGCCGGTCGGCCGTCTGGTTCATGATCCCGCAGATATTTGAATCAAAAACATTACCGGGGTTAATCCCCAGGCCTTCATCACACAAACAGATCACCCTGATACACTTGATTTTCATGACCTCATTAAAAATCGGTCTGAGACATCGAACCGTACTGATAAGGATTCCCTTTTGGTGTTCCTGGATGACCAAATTCATTTCCTCCCAGGATCCGGTTGAATGAATAATTTTATAATCGGGTTCCGACAAAATCCATTGCCGTATACCCTCAAGAATCACAGGCCGGTCCTCAAGAATAAATAATTTTATCGCCTTTGGATTAATCTTTTCCTCTCGTTTCACGCAAAAATCTATCTATACAGATTGAAATAAATTCACAGGCACATCACGACAAATATAATATATATTTGATCAAATGTCAATAATTAAAAAAGAATAATTGATAATTTTGTCTTCTCCTGCCACAAAAGCCTCATTTTTGCAAATCCATTTATCCTTACCTTTGTGATAAACCGAGCCAACATTCCATTGAACATGAAACAAAGAGCCAGCTTATTCTTCCTGCTTATTCTGGCCCTGGTTTTTGATTCCTGTAATGTTACCCGTAACTACCCCCCAAAGGATTACCTGCTCATCAATAACAAATTCGTTATCGATAATAAAAAAATTGACAAGGATGAGTTAAGCGGCTATCTTCAGCAATTTCCCAACGACAAGTTGTTTGGGGTCTTTCGTGCCAACATTGCCTTTTATAACCTCGGAAGCAAGGGTAGGGATACGAAGTCTAAAAAATGGATCCGTACCAAACTCGGTGCAACGCCCATATTGCTGGATACAAGTCTCAGTTTGCTGGCTAAAAAACAGATGATCATCTATCTGGGTAATAAAGGATTTTTCCAGAGCAGGGTGGAAGATTCGATCGTGTATAAAAAACAGCGGGCAACGGTCTTTTATGTCGTGAAAACAAAACAGCCCTATACCGTTCATAATATAATCTATTCTGTTCAGGATAGTTCACTTGCGTCTTTTGTGATGAAGGATACCAGCAAATGTCTGATCCGTCCCGGAAAAAATTATGATGCCTATCTTCTGTCCGATGAAAGAGCTCGGATCACCAACAATCTAACCAACTATGGTTTTTACAAATTCTCGAGTTCTTACATTATCTTTCATATTGACAGTTCGTTATCGGCCCGGCAGATGGATATCCGGGTGGAAATCCGGAATCCCAATTATGGAAAACATCACCGGTATTTTATCAATAACATCTATATATATCCGGAATTCGACCTCCTGGATCCCGACACGCTCACCCTTGATACGCTGGTAAGGACTTACAGGGCGGCCGGGCCAGATACCATTTTCAACACCTATTATTATTTATACAGGAATGACTTTTCTATCAAACCCAGAACCATTGCCCAGGCGATTATCATTAAATCCGGAACACCCTTTAACATTCCGGAGGTGAATTACACTTATACCCAACTGACGGCGCTCCAGGTCTTCAAATTTGTAAACATTCAGTTTCGTGAAGTCCCGCAAAAAGATTCCACATCCCCTCATTTACTGGATTGTAAAATTCAGCTCTCCCGATCCACCAATCAGACTTTTTCTGTTTCTGCGGATGGAACGAACTCCAGCGGAGCATTCGGAATGCAGGGCAACTTCTCAGCACAGCACCGGAACCTCTTTGGCGGTGCTCAGCAATTCAGGCTCAACCTTTCTGCTTCGGCACAAATGCAGGGTAACCTTGGTTCAAGCATCAAGAATAACCTCCTGAATTCCATTGAACTGGGTGCCAACGCCAATCTCACCTTCCCGCAATTCCTGATTCCGATCCGGCCGGAAAGACTGGCCAAATCCTTTCATCCGAGAACAACTATTACGGTAGGTTATAATTATCAGCGTCAGCCTGATTATAGCCGGCACATCACCAACATGACCTTCGGTTATACGTGGAATCAAAACAGGTTTATCCGCCATATTCTCAACCCGGTCGAGCTGAGTTTTGTAAAAATATACAAGGATTCCACTTTCACTGCCAAACTGGAGCGCAGTTACGATAAACGGTTAAAGAATCAATATACGGATCACATGGTCGCGGGGCTGAAATACAATATCACCTATAGCAGCCAGGATGTTACAAAACTTTCGGATTTTGTTTATATCCGGTCCAATATTGAAACAGGGGGAAATCTTGTATACCTGGTTGACAAGATATTCAAACTCCCCAAAAGCGAAAACGGAGCCTACCATATCCTCAACACACCTTATTCCCAGTATTTGCGACCAGATATCGATATCAGATACTATCATTTGATTACGCCTGCCATTTCATGGGTTGCTCGTTTTTACGGCGGAATTGGCGTTCCTTATGGAAATTCCACCATACTTCCTTTCGAAAAGGCATTCTTTGCCGGAGGGGCAAATGATCTGCGGGGCTGGAAAATGGGATCACTCGGTCCCGGAAGTTACCATACTGACACGATTGTTACGACCTTTGATCAAACCGGGGATATGCAACTGCAGTTCAATTTCGAGTACCGTTTCCCGGTTTATCGATTTATCCGCTCAGCATTCTTTGTCGATGCGGGGAATGTCTGGCTTCTGAATAATAATCCTGATTATCCCGGAGGAAAATTCGGTATCAGGACTTTTGCCCCACAGGTCGCTATTGATGTCGGCCTGGGCATACGAGCCGATTTCGATTTTTTTATCTTCCGGCTTGATCCGGCAGTTCCCATCAGGGTACCGTGGACCGAAGGCAAAGGTCATTGGTATTTCAATAAAATTCAGCTGAGGGATATTCTTTGGAATTTCGGGATCGGTTATCCTTTCTAATTCTGCGTATTCAGATTTTGTAAAGCAATCAGCCGGTCGAACTGGCCACCCAGTTCACGAAAATACACCCAAATGGTATACTCATTTTCTGTTTCCCAATGATTCCCTTCTACTAGAGAAAGATCTCCCTGTGTGGCGGTTTTCTCTTTGAAAGCATACAGATAGTTGTAATAACCCTGTTTCAATAATAAGGTCTTTGTATAACCTTTCCGGTCGAAATCAAAATCCATCCGGCTGTTATCATTGAGTTGCCAATCGGTAAGGGCACCCAAAAGGTACATCTGGCCATTGCTTCGAATGGCATCAAAAGGGAGAAAAAAATTGACCCAGGCATAATCGGCTTCAATATCGCTGTTTTGTGCACGTTCCTCATTTTTGATTAATTTCCTTCCATTGATGTCCTTTTCAGTCGCATATCTTTTAAAGGTCCGTCTTTCATCATCCAGCAGAAAAACACGGGTCTCCGGTCCCTCCTTATCGATCTTTTTAATTCTTTCTGTCTGGTAGATCAGGCTTTTAATATCAAAAGCCCTGAATTCATTTCCGCCGGCAAATGAAATCTCATCCTCATATTTATAATCCAGCGATTCATTTCGGATGAATCTGGGTTTGATATCCCGGATGGCATTATCCCATCTGTCATTTTGAGTAACCACGACCTTTAATTGCCGGACCGGTTCATATATCTTCATTCCGTTATATTGTATGGTAAAATCAACCTTCTGTTTTGAAAGCCTGTCTTCCATTTTTGTCGCCTGGAGAATTTCCCCTGTTATTCCCAGTGCAGTTCGCTCTGCAACCATAAAGCGCCAGGTAAAAGATGGTTTTTCCGGAACATCCAGGTATACCACCATCACATAATTTCCTGAAACCGACGGACGCATTACACTTGATGGAAAGTCAAACGAATAATGGGTATACTTCACCAGAGTGTTGTATGAATAATCAGATTGTTCAATAAAATCCTCACTATAGCCGTCAATATAATCCGACTGCCGGATCTCTTCAGAGGTCTGCCAGTCGTTTTCGCAATGAATAATGGTGTATTTGTACCGTTTGAGATCCCCATCGAGATCATCAAATGAAAGGATCAATCCATTATCATCTGTAAGACGCATGACAGGCATCGACATCTCGAATCCTTTTTTATAGAGAAGAACCGTATGGATATTCGGATCATAAACCCGATTTTCATTTTGCCCGGAGGCAAATGTTGGGCAGGAAAAGCTAAATGAAAAGAAAACCAGGCTAATGAGAAGGATGAGATATTTTATCCGGAAGTTCATAACGGGAAAAAGATTTTCGCAAAGTTACGATTTATCCTTGCCAGGCAAAGATCTTCTTCTGAATTCAGCGCAGATGACAGCGGTCGCAACGGAGGCATTCAGCGATTCGGCGTGACCAGACCCGGAAACCGGAAAGGCAGGAATCGCAATTTTATCTGTCACAAAATCAGCAACCGCTGCTGAAATCCCTTTGGCTTCATTGCCTATGATGATGATTCCGGATTGCTGAAGATCTTTCTCGTACATATTCTCCCCTTCTGCAAAAGTGCCGTAGATCCTGATCCCGGCCGGGAGACCAGAAAGCCAGGCAGGAAGATCTGTCGAGATTACCCTGACACGTGCCACAGATCCCATGGTTGCCTGAACCACTTTCGGATTATAAAGATCGACGCAGGTTTCGGAACAAATCACAGTAGAGATGCCAAACCAGTCGGCAACACGGATAATGGTTCCCATATTGCCCGGATCCCGGATATCATCCAGTGCCAGAACCAGTTTATCCGGACTGACAACAGGAGGAGAGGTTGTTTTGGCCATTTCCATGACAGCCAGCACAGGACTGGGGGAGGAAAGGGCGGTTATTCTTGACATTTCCGCTTCGGTGACTTCGGTAATCATTGCTTTTGAGCCATACAGTTTGGCTCGGATGTCATCGGTTTTAGCGTATATCACAAAAAGTTCATGCACGGCAAAATGGCCAGACAAAAGATCCAGCACAAGTTTAGATCCTTCGGCGATGAACATCCGCTGCAGATCGCGTTGTTTCTTGTTCTGCAGTGAGACAATGGAATTGATCCGGTTCTTTGAAAGCATAAAAAAATACCCGGCAGCATTTGGTACCGCCGGGTAAATGTAAGAAAAATGCGTCAAATACTATTCTGCGAATACTTCAAAAGTGATTTCGATATGCACATCCTTGTGCAGAAATACTTTTGCCTTGTATGTACCCAGTTCTTTGATATGTTCACCATCGACATGAATTTTCTTCCGGTCGATTTCGAAGTTGAACTGGTCTTTCAGTGCCTGAGCAATCTGAAGGGCATTCACCGAACCGAAAATCTTTCCTGATTCAGCGGCTTTTGCACCGATCTTCACGGTAATATTCTTCAGTGAACTGGAAAGGTCTTCAGCTGCAGTCCGGACTTTTTCTTCCTTATGTGCCTTTTGTTTAAGGTTTTCGGCAAGGATCTTTTTATTGGATCCGGTAGCCGGAATGGCAAGTCCCTGGGGAATGAGATAGTTTCTCGCGAAACCCGGTTTTACCTTTAACAACTCGTTTTCGTATCCCAGATTGGGGACATCCTGTTTCAAAATTACTTCCATGGTTTCCTCCCTATTTTAATAAATCAGCTACATAGGGCATTAACGCCAGATGCCTTGCCCGTTTAATTGCCTGTGCCACCTTCCGTTGGTACTTCGTGGATGTACCGGTGATTCTTCTGGGAAGGATTTTTCCTTGTTCATTGACAAACTTTAATAGGAAATCGGCGTCTTTGTAATCAATGTATTTGATTCCGCTTTTTTTGAAGCGGCAATATTTCTTTTTTTTGGTGTCAACCGCGATCGGGGTCAGATATTTTATTTCACCAGCTTGTTGTGTTGCCATAATTTTTCTGTTTTTGGTGCTACAATCGTTTATTCTTCTTTTGCTTTTTCGGCTTTTTCAGCTTTTTCAGCTTTAGCCCTGTTCCGTTTTTTCTCGTTATAGGCAAGCATATGCTTATCTAGAACTACGGTTAAAAAGCGCAGGATTCTTTCATCACGTTTAAACATCACTTCCCATTCGCGGATCAATTCAGGTTCAGCCTTAAATTCGATAAGGTGAAAAAAACCTGTTGATTTCTTCTGAATGGGATAGGCGAGCTTACGCAGGCCCCAGTTGTTTTCGTAAACGATTTCTGCATCTTTCGAAACCAGAAATTTCTGGTACTTTTCTACCGCTTCCTTCATCTGTTCATCAGACAAAACGGGAGTCATAATGAAAACGGTTTCATACTGTTTCAACATCTGTTTGATTTTTAATTAATAAGAACACTTTTTAAAATGGAGTGCAAAATTAAGATATCTTTTTGAGATAAGCAAGTGCTTTGATATCTGATCTCAGACTTTTGGTTTCAGGAAGTGGTTTCAGGATTCTTTTTTCTCCAGTAATGCCACAGCATAAGCCGATACCCCTTCTTCCCTGCCGATAAAACCGAGTTTCTCGCTGGTTTTAGCCTTGATGGAAAGCTGATCTTCATCAATTTTCATGACTTCCGCGAGGACGGTGATCATTTCAGGAATAAAAGGATTGATCTTCGGAGCTTGGAGAACCACGGTTGAATCGATGTTTCCGATAGAAAATCCTTTGGCAGAGATCAGCTCGCAGGCAGACCTGAGAAGGAGGGTGCTGTCGATTCCTTTGAAAGCCGGGTCGGTGTCGGGAAACTGAAACCCTATGTCGCGCAAGGCAACTGCACCGAGCAATGCATCACAGATGGCGTGGATCAGGACATCTGCATCCGAATGCCCGAATGCACCGGATGAATGAGGAATGGTAATCCCCCCCAAACGGAAGGGAATGCCTTCAACCAGTTTATGTGTATCAAAGCCAAAACCGACCCGCATGTAAATAGGTGAAAAGATTTTTTACTACTGCTTACCCTTTTCCCCCAACTTGTCAAAATTGAAAAGCAGGGTGAACTGCATCGTATTCTGCAATGGATTGTTTTGTTCAAAAGGAATCAGGTATGAAAAATCGAGACCGAACACGTTATATCTTAAGCCGGCTCCGAGAGTTACATACTGGCGATTGCCTTTGTAAGGAGACTCATAAAAATAACCTGCCCGGATTGCGAATAATTTATTATACCAGTATTCGGCAGCCACACTTACATTGATTTCCCTCAATTCCTCCTGAAATCCGCCAGGGGCATCATAAAACGAATGGATGATTCCCGTGATAGCCGAAACATTCGGATCCATGCCATCGATAATTTTTCCGGCCGTATCGTAAATGGGTGGTGTAGGAACCAGGAGTTTATTAAAATCCACCATGATGGAAACACGGTTAAATTCATCGATATCCATGGTAAATGATGGGCCTAAACGAAGATTGGTCGGGATAAAATCACTTTTGGTACTGGTGCTGTTATAAGAAATCTTCGCACCGATATTCGAGACATTAAATCCAAAATCAAAATAAGAGGCAGTAAGTCCCTTTATTTCCAATGGTTTATGAATATAAAGTGCAACGTCTGCCGCAACTGAAGTACCTGCCTGGGTCTGAATATTTGCATTGTTATAACCCGGTGTGAGGTTAGAATAAATAAATCTTCCTGCAACCGCACCGGAAAATACCTGACTGAATTTTCTTGCATACGTCGCATCGATGGCAAATTCATTGGGTTTAAAAGTACCCTGCGGTGTTCCCTGGTCATCCATGTATTGAATTTCTCCCATGGAAAAATACCTCAAAGACACGGCAACAGCCTGCTTGTCACCAAATTTCTTAAATCCTGCCACCGAAGCCAGCCCGATATCATTGACCAGGCCTCTCAACCAAGGCACGTAGCCAATGCCAACGCCGAAATCCTTTTCGCTGAAGGCATACTTTGCCGGGTTCCAGTATAGTGAATAAACATCCGGGCTGCTTGAAACTCCAGCATCTCCCATTCCTCCTCCACGTGCATCAGGCGCGATCAGCAAAAAAGGGACGGCTGTGGTTGTAGGGTTATTTTTATCTGTGGAGGGTCTTATCTGAGCATAAGTTCCCGTTGTAATAATTACGCTTAAAACGAATAAAAAACAGAGTCTGATTATCTTTTTTGGCATTCTGAATAAAATTTTAATTAGCATTTTTGAAAAATAAGTCCGCAAAACTAACGAATAATTTTTTTACATATTGTTTGAATGAGAAAAAGGAAATTAATCTGTGATGATCAGTTTCTGGGAAGTCCGTGAAAAAGCGCCATCGGCCGAAAGGATGGATACGCTGTAGATATATAACCCGGCGCTTAACCGTGCACCGTTATTACCGGTTCCGTCCCATACGATTTCCACATGCCTCGGCATACCTTCCTGATAATCCTTTTCGATTTTCGTGACAATCTGTCCTTTGTAATCAAAAATATCGATCCGAAGACTGGTTTTTCCGCTGGTATTCGATGTACTGACCGAAAAAGTCGTTGGTTTGATGAAAGGGTTAAACGGATTGGGATGATTGGAAACTTCCGTCATATTAATATCATCCTGGCTCCGCACATAAAATATGATCTCTTTGGTTGACGCGTTGTTATACATATCCCAGGCTTTCAAACGCAGTGTGTGTTTCCCGGGACTCAGATCGGTAAAGAAATGCGAGAGCCTGCCTCTATTGCAAGAGCCGGTTTCGTAATTGAAGTAATCATTGAGAAGAATGGGCTTGGTTGCATTATCCAGTGTGCAAAGGATATCATGTCCGATACCCAGACCGATGTAATTGATCCCATCCGGATCGTCGAGGGTGGCGAAAAGCATCGTGTTTGGATTGGTTTTTCCTCCTGAAACAAATGTCACTGTATCCATATACATGGTAATCTCCGGGCCGATGTTGACAGGATTGACCGTAGGATCTTCACCTCCAATTACAAGGGTGGTGTCGAAGCCCCAACCATCCTCTTCATTATTCTTGATATAATAACTGATCTTCCCTAAGCCGAAAGAGGGATTTATTCCTTTAGGTACGACAAAACAAAATTCAAACTCACCGTTCACGACATTGGTTTTTCCCCTAAAAATGAGACTGTTCTGTACTTTGTAGGGGGCCGAATAACTTTCGGGCGGGAAATTCCCAAGCGTGTAGGTGGTGACTGCTTTGTCATACACCGTCGGGGTAATGATTCCGTTATAGAGAACTTTCTTCCCCGCATCGTCCTGAACCTGTCCCCTGATATTCACCATTGACAAGCCTAAGGCAGTATCAGGAACCGCATCAACAAGATGCGTATTGATGGAAGTCGTAACCACATTATGACGCGGGTAGGAAATCTGTAAGGCAGGATCACCAAAAAGGATGAAATTCTTCACATAAGCATTGTTGTCATTATCATTTTTTGAATAACGGATCAAATCGCCCATCCGGGGATCCGGAGAACCGTCGGTGGATAAAAGGTGATTGAAGAAACTGGAATCCAGGTTAAAGTTCGTAGAGGCAAAGCTGAGGCGGGAGGTTGAAAACAGTGCAATTGCGCCTCCATCAGCCCGGGTGATGATCATCTCACCCGCGGTAAAACGTTCAGGATTATCAAACCTGCTGAATTCACAGGTAGCTGTTATGAATACCGGTAACCGGTGCTTGTTTGTCCAGCTGCCGATATCCTGCAAGGTGAGGATTTTTTCGGCGGCAAAACCATCTTCTCCTCCATGACCGGTATAATTGATCAGAAGCGTTCCTTCTGCAATGGTCCGGGAAATCTCATCATTCACCTGTGGAAGACGATACCCGGCCGGAGTCTGAACCATTTTATAGGCATCATTGTAAATCTTCTTCACATTAAAGACCGGGTAACGGCGTTTCACAATCTTTGAAAGGGTTTCTGCCTGGTTAAAATGCAAATTTTGGTTTTCATCATCTGCGATGAAGGTAATCCTGTTTCTCCAGTCGCCAAAAACCGAATCCTCTGCTGAACAATAATGAATTACTTTATCCACCATTATTTTTGCTTCAGCCTCAGTTGAAACAGGAAACCGGCCGATACCCATATCGAGGGTGCCATTCGATTCGTACCCTTCGCCATAGCTCATCAAACCGTAAAAATCATCCGTGACAAAGGTTGTATTGGAATTCAGATATTCAACCGACTGAAAAGCAGGAATGAAATCATTATTTCCTGGCAACCGGTTTTTCGGATCATAGGTTCCGTCGCCCATGAGCAGGAGATACCTGGGCTCAGCGCCACCGGATTTATCATACAGCATTTTCACAAAATCGCGTATGGCGGCTGGTTCCTTTCTGCCGCACCCAAATTCATTGTATATTTCGGGTAAAGAAACAACCGTTACGGACAAGCCCAGATCTTGGTGGAACCCTGCCAGTCTTTCTGCTTCACTCCAGAAAAGAGGATCTGTGACAATCACCATGGCAGCAGGGCTGAGGGCATGAAGATCCTGGTTGGGAACCGGCCCGCTGAGTGAAACAGGATAAAAGGAGGAGCCATCAAAGGCAACATATTCCTGAAGGGTATCGGTCAGCACCCGGAATCTTTCCGTGGAATCTGTCGAAACCGTTATCATCCGATGAATCTCATCTCTTTTGGTTACATCCCAAATTTCAATTCCCGGATGGGTGGATCTCATTCGGAATTCCGAACATTTCCCAATGGTGTTGGGATCCCTGAAACGCATCTGCGGCCCCGACCAGATCAGGTTTCTGTAACAATTGATTTCGATATAATCCAACCAGCCGGTTGAATTGGTGGTTGGCAACTGATAGGTAATCTTCAGCCTGTAATCCGAACTAGGGGAAAAAACGGTGAGTGTTTTTTTAACCTCTCTGCTAAAAATATTCGGATGCGAATCGTCGCCGGCAGACACGATCACAGTATCATCCAGTACATTATTATCTCTCACCTTAAAAATGTTGTTCTGCATTGATTTTGCCAAAAGATGCAGGGTTACTTTCATGCCGGTCAGGGAATCAATGTTCGGGAAGGAAAAAGGGAATTCGTAGGAATTTTTCACGTTGCTGAAAAGCTCTCCTACCCAGGTTTTCCCTGATTTTATCAGATTGAGCGAATCAAGTTCATGAAAAGCATAATCATGAAATTTAAGGGAGGTCCAGGTAACCGGACTGTCACTGGAAGGCTTGTCCGTAATGCGCTTACCCGCCTCAGTTCCCACATTAACAAAGTAATAAAGTGAATCTGAATATAAATTTTTTGTGTGATAGAATCTGTTGTAATCGGAATTAAAGGTCCAGGTATCAGGAGGTTCGCCATAGAAGAGCACATAATCACCTGGTCCGAATGAATTATCATCACCAACCACCACACGGATGGAATTTTCCATCAGGTCATCGATCCTTGCATCCCCATTTCGTTCGGGTAACATTCCACTGCCATTTCCGAAAATCCGGATCCGGGTAGGATCGAGGGTAGCCGGGTCGAAACCCATTTGCATGAAATTTTCATAGGTGATTTTGTGAATCCCGGCACGATACACTGAAATTTTAAACCACTTTCCTGAGGCAAGCACCGAATGCGGGTTAGGGTTGCCTGCCAAAAGAATCAGCGGAATCATGACCATCAAAAGAATGTAAATCTTCTTCATCATATGTTTTTTTCTGATCATGATCACTTTCCAGTGATCACCAGTTTCTGATTCACTTTGGTGACCGATCCGTCGTCACTTTTTGCCACCAATTGATAAATGTAAAGCCCTGGCGCGAGCAGGTTGTGGTTTTCTCCTGTTCCATCCCATTCCATTTCAAGCGGGGCAATGGTTTCCTCATCGAAAGTCTTGCTCAGTATCTTTACGATTTGGCCGGCAAAGTTGTAGATTCGAATTTGTATATAAAGTTGCCTGAACTTCTTCCCGGGTGTGAAAGAAAATTTGGTATGATCCTGCATCGGGTTGGGGAAATTGTAAACCGGGCTTATTGATAATCCAGGCGTTCCGGTAACAAAGAAAGTGATCTCTTTTACTGAACTGTTGTTGTATAAATCCCAGGCTCTCACTTTTAAAGTATGTTTCCCAGAAGAAAGATCGGTCAAGGCATACTTAACTGAACCACTGCTGTATTGATCAGGTTCCGGCTGGTAAAAGTCATTCAGGATCATCAAAGCAGCAGCATCTCCGTCCATTTCAGCCGAGATCTCATGTCCAATGCCCAGGTTGATGAAGTTAATCCCGTCAGGATCATTCAGGTTTGCCATCATTATAGGATTCTTTCCTGTTTTTTCTCCATTTTTGAAGCTATAACTATCCATGTAAAGATCGATCTGAGGCCCGGCATTCACAGGATTAATGGAAGGGTCTTTCCCCCCGACAACCAATTGGCTGGAATATCCATTGGCATCGGTTGTTCCGTTGCGTGAATAAAAACTCATCTTGGCTTCACCCAGTGATGAGGTAACACTCATCGGTACCACGAAAGTGCATTCAAAATCACCCTCCTTAACGGTAGCAGTCCCGGAGTGAAGCAGGCTTGTTTGGGATCTGAACTGTTCGGGATAACTGTTGGGTGTATTTCCGATGGTCATATGATAGGTCGGTTTATCAAAAACCGAGATAAACATCTCTCCGCTGAAGCCGGACATTTTTACACCAGTCAATCCCCGGACTTCCCCTTTAACCGTCACCCGCGACAATCCCATTGCCGTATCATGCACTGAAACAATCGAGTCCCCGTTAATGAGGGTGGCAGTCATATTATTCTCAGGAAAGGCGATTCCCTGCGCGGGATCTCCGAGCAGGACAAAGTTCCTGATGCTGTAATTGTTTCCGTTCCTGTTTTTGGAAATCCTTATCAGATCGCCCATCCGTGGATTCGGAAGTCCATTACCCGGTATTAGATTCTGGAAAAAGCTGGTATCAAGTTTGAAATTGGCCGTAGCCAGCGCTTGACGCGTAGTTGAATAGAGGGCAATCGCTCCGCCTTTGGGCTGTAGAAGAACCATCTCCCCTGCTGTCAGCCGCTCCGGATTGTCGAACCGGCTGAATTCACAAGTGGCAGTAATAAAAACAGGAAGTTTATTGTAATTGTCCCAGTTGCTGATATCCGCGATGGTCAGCACTTTTTCAGCACTCCAGCCATCCTCCCCACCATGTCCGGTATAATTAAGGATCAGGGTACCATCTTTCATGGCTTTATTAATGGCGGCATTTACATCAGGAAGCCTGTCGCCGGCAGGTGTTGAGACCATTTTGTAGGCATCCAGGTATATCTTATTCACATTATAAACCGGGTAATGGTCATTAACAATCTTTACCAATTGTTCTGCCTGGTGAAAGTGCAGATTATTGTTTTCGTCATCCGCGATAAAGGTGAAAGTATTCTTCCAGGGCGAGCATATAGAGTCCGAATTTCCGGAATAATGAATGATTTTATCGACCATGGTTTTCGCTTCATCCATTGAAGAGACCGGGAAACGCCCGGTTCCCACTTCGATGCTCCCATTCGATTCATATCCTTCCTTCTCTCCCATGATACCAAAAAAATCATCCGATACATAGGTTCCTACTGGTTTGAGTGATTCCGCAGACTCAAAAACGGGGATCAGGTCATTATTGCCGGGGATCCGGTTCTTCGGGTCATAGGAACCATCTCCAAAAAGAAGCAGATATTTGGGCTGATCTGCTGTGGAGCCCAGGTCATATAGCATTTTGACAAAATCACGGATTGCGCTGATATCTTTTTTTCCGGAAGAGAACTCATTATAGATCTCTTCGACATTCACCACGAGGGTGGAAAGGCCATTGTCTGAGTCATGAAATGCGGCAAGCCGTTTGGCTTCATTAAGAAACATCGGGGCAGCAATGGTAATCATCTTAGCCGGTAAAGCCGAGTGAAGGTTCTGGTTTTCGACCTTTCCAATCAGCTGAACTGAATCAAACCCAGTCCCGTCAAAAGCGACAAATTCCTTTAAAGAATCCGTTTTGAGGACGAATGATAATAGTTCTCCCGATAATTCAGGAATGATTTCCCTTACATCCGTTTCATTGGTGATGTTCCAGATTTTCACCGACGGCTGGATTCCTGAAAGGGAAAACCGCGTGATACGGTCCTTCCCGATACTCCCCGGATCGCGAAACGGCATTTGCGAACCACGGAATGACAGGAATCGCTGACAGGTAATCTCAATATAATCCAGCCAGCCTTGCGAGTTGTTGTTCGGCAAATCATACGTAATCCTGAAATTGGCCAGCGAATCAGCCATTGGAACGATCGCACCGGAGGTTTTTGGACGGGCGAAGATGTTAATTGAATTGGGGTCGGTATATTCCACTAGGATCGTGTCCACCGGTACGTCATTGGCGAAAACAAAGAAACGGCTGGGTTTTGAAGATCTTGATACCACCGATGTTTCTATCCTGATCGGAAATGCCGGATTGATCTCCGGAAAAGAAAGCGGGAAAGAACAGGCCGTCTTATTGGCATCGAATAACTCACCAACCCATAGTTTCCCGGACTTGATAAGATTGAGCGAATCGGTTTCGTGAAAAACGTGATCGGTAAAACTGTTGGAAAGATAATCCGGGACGGTATCCAAAGATGCCTGACCCAAAATCCTCTTGCCGGTCTCCCCTCCGCTGGTTATAAAGTAAAAGGAAAGGTCAGAATAAAGATTCGTAAAATGATGAAAGAGCCCGTTCTGGTAATTATAATCCCACCCTTCAGTGCCGGTACCATAGAAAAGAATGTAATCCTGCGGATCAAATTTCCCGTCGCCACCATCAACCACCTCAATGGCGATCTCCCGGAGATCATCAGGCCTTGCACTTTCGTTGGATTCAGGAAGCATTTTTCCGCCATTTCCAAAGATACGGATCGTGGAAGGATCCACCGAGGCCGGATTCATTTCCATGTCGACCAGGTCCTGATAGGTAATCCTGTAGATCCCTGTTTTGGCAATGCCCATCTTCCACCAATGTCCGCTAGATAGAACAGAAGACGCTTTGTGCGGATTACCAGCAAAACCGGTAAAAGTAAACAAGACCAGGATCAGTAAAACTATCCGCCGCATGAATGGATTTTTGAACTACAAAGATACGCAAAATAGCGAGGAGGATTTTTCATTTTCAACGGATTACCACAAGCTTGGCGCTTTTATACACGGTGGCTCCGTCGGGAGAACTTACCCTTACATTATAAATATAATTCCCGGAACTGATTTTATAGCCCCGGTCAGAAGTTCCATCCCATGTTATGGTATTGGCCCGGTACCCATTGGTAAAGAGGTTTGCATCGATCTTTTTCACCAATTGACCGGATAAACTATAAATGGAAATACTCACGTCCAGGTTTGAGTTCGGTTTGTTGTATTCAAAAGAGAAGGTGGTATGATCGATTAACGGATTGGGGTAATTGAAAAGATGATCCAGGGCAAGTTCTGCCGATGAAGCCACGACGAACTCAAGATAGGCATCTGATGAATTATTGTAAACATCCCATACTTTCAGCTTCAGGGTATGCAACCCATCACTCAGTTTAAAGAAAGGATAAAGAATATTTCCGCTTTTAAACGTATTGGCGTCGGAAACATAATAGTCATTGACGATATCCTGATTTTTTGAATCATTATCCAGTGTAACGGTCAGGTCATGACCAATACCATTTCCTACTGTATTAATCCCGGATTGATCAGAAAGGATAGCAAGCATTTTGGGATTCTGATCGGTCAAACCCCCTGAAACAAAGGTCGTGTCGTTCATAAAAAGCCTGACCAGTGGTCCATTCACATCGGTTGATGAATTATTATTGTAACCACCTACGATCAGATTCGGATCATAGCCGTTTGCATCAGTTGATGAACTTCTGGCGTAATAGCTGATCTTGCCCACTCCATATTGATAAGCGATATCCTTGGGAACGATAAATGAAAAGGAGAAGGTTCCATTGGTCACATCCACTTTTCCCTTGTAAATAATATTTTTCCTCAACGAAAAATTAAAAGGAGTCCCGCCATCGAAAGCAAGGGTTGTTATTTCTGAAACTTTATCAAATACTGTAGGGAAAACTGTTCCGTTAAAATCGGTGGCAGGATTTCCGTCCAGATCTCTGATTTCGCCAGCAATGGTGATGGTTTCGAGTGCGCTGATCGTATCAGGAATTGCGCCAACAGGCTGCCCATTGATTGATGTTGTTACCACATTCAATGCAGGATAGGCCATCTTTATCGCCGGATCGCCGATAAGAATAAATTTTCGGGTTCCGAGATCATTCCCGGAGGCGTTTTTTGAAATCACGATCAGATCGCCCAAGCTTGGGTAAACACCATTGGTTTTATTGAACGCATGACTATAAAAATTAGCAGTCAGGCTCACATTATCGCTTGCAAATGTTGGACGTGTAGTGGTGAACAGGGCAATTCCTCCTCCGGTCGGATTCAGGAAAACCCATTCCCCGGCCGACACCCAATCGGGATCATCATATAGGGTGAATTCGCAGGTAGCTGTGACAAATACCGGCATCTTGTCAAAATTTTTCCAATTCCGGATATCCGGGATCTCCAGGACCCGTTCATGGGCCCAGCCATTTTTGCCTCCATGACCGGTGTAATTCATTATAAGGGCACCTTTCTCCACACGAAGGTTCAGGGCAGCATTGACATCAGGAATACGGGCTCCACCGGGTGTGGATATCTGTGGATAAGCGTCAAGATAGACCTTATCGATATTATAAACCGGATGGCCCTGCTGTACGATCGACGAAATAGATTCTGTCTGCTCCATATGAAGATTTCCGTCCTCGTCATCAGCTACGAAACAAACTACATTTCTCCATTCATTTTTAACTGAGTCGCTGATTGAAACGTAGTGTTTGACTTTTGCCACCGCAGCTTTTGCTTCGCCGGCGGTCCTGACTGGGAATCTGCCAACCCCGATCTGCAGACTGTCGTAACTTTCCATCATTCCGTAGTAATCATCCGTTGCATAGGTACTTAAAGGGTTTAGCGATTCAAAAGACTGAATGGCGGGAACAAAATTTGTATTGTTGGCTTTCCTGTTTTTATAATCATAGGAAGCATCTCCAATAAGAAGCATATATCTGGGTTCCCGGCCTGAAGGCGCCCTGTCGTAAATCATCTTTGCAAAATCGCGGATGGCGGTAATATCCTGAACCCCTGATGAAAATTCGTTGTAGATTTTTTCCGGTGTAGTGACCAGGACGGCAAGATGATCCTGGGTTGCATGAAAATTGGCCAGGTCATTGGCTTCATTCATAAAGGACGGATGCGTAATGATCAGGTAGTCATAAGATCCAAGACCGTGAAGATTCTGGTTTTCAACGGCGGCTGAAGAGAGAATGGTTTTAAATGCAGTACCATCATAAGCGATAAATTCACGAAGCGTATCCGACGGCAGGCGGAAATTGTAATCATTTCCAACATTTAATGCCTGAACTTCCCTTGTATTCCCCGGATCGGTAACATCCCAGATCGCCATGGGAGATCCTGTACCCGTGGCGGTGAAATCAGTGACCTTGCCACTTCCGAATCCGGCAACCGATCGGAAGTTCATCTGGCCACCAGACATTTTCAGCATCCGCATAACATTTATTTCGAGATAATTAAGGCATCCAATGGCTTCCTGCCCATTTTTCTGAAAGCTGATCCTAAGGTTGATCGGTGAGCCTGAAAGCGAAAAAGTGGCATCTGCAATTTTTTCGCTACCCCAGGCCGAATTGTCCGCTGTGCTTGTCGGCACTATCGGAATATTCATCACATTTTGTCCATTGGCTGAAATCACAAAAGAGGTGGAAGTCTTGGTTGAATGGGCGGCAACCGCAGCTCTCAGAGTAACCGGATTAGAAATGTCAATATCTGCAAAACTGAAAGAATAATCCCTGACGGTGGTAAGCTCAAAGATGCTCCCGTCATACCACTGCCGGCCTGACTTGATCAGGTTGATTTCGTCTTTCTCATAAAACGAATAATCATTGAACCGGTTTACATGATCGGTAGCCGTCTGATTGGTGGATGCCAAAGGAGTGATTCGCTTACCTCCGGCCTGACCGTAAGTGATGAAATAACAGGTGTTATCGGAATAGATGTTTTTTGAATGATGAAAAAGCTGATCTGTACTGTTGAAGCTCCATTTATCCGGTCCTTCCCCATAAAAAAGAAGATAGTCGCTTGCGTCAAGTTTTCCGTCATCTTCTCCAACAACCCGGATGGATAATTCCCTGAGATCGTCAATCCTTGGAATTGAAACATTTTCGGGCAACATACCTCCTCCGTTTCCATAAACCCGGATGGTTCTGGGGTCGGCGGAAGCAAATCCAGGATCTAGGGCAACCAGGTCTGACTGGCTTAATTTATAGACACCTGTAGAATTTATCGCCAGCTTAAACCATTTACCCGCAGCAAGAACGGAACTTGCTGCATAAGTCCGGACAGATTTTTCTGTCATTTTTGAACCACCGGGAATGATTTCCATGGTGAGGGTGAATGACACCAGTTTTTCTGTATTTCCTTCCGCATCTTTTCGCAAAGGTATGATGGAGACATTCAGGTAGGGTTGTTTCTTCTGGGAAGTGACCGAATACCGGATCACAGGCTCTGCGGTTATTCTTTCCTGATCGCGGATTCCTGATATTCCGGTTTTTTCATACACCGGCTGATCGATCCTTAACACAGCAATGGAATCGTTAGCAGTAAAGAGCCGGAATGATTCAATATACACCGGCAGGTATCCAAACCGTGAGGGAAAACTGGCAGCTCCTTTAAAGTTCAGAATCATGGCTGAATCACCGGAAGGGAGAACGCCTGTGTGTGCAGGGTTCCAGGCTATCTTGCGGCTATATTGAAACGGTTGGGCAGTTGCTATCGTGACCTGGTAAAAAATACAGAATACAATACAAAGCGTTGAAAGGCTTATTGAATGAAATATTCCGGAGACAACTTTTTGCATAAATGTATTTATAAAAATGACTGTTTTCCAGTTAATAAGGATGAATCTGATCCATCCTGACCGAAGACTAAAAGGCAGGAAAATTAACGATCGACCTCCTGTTATATTGTTATTGTGGGGAACTATTTGGTATTTTAACGGAAAGACGACACAGGTTTGAAAATAATTTTGTAATATTGTAACCCTAATTATTATAGGCTGTATAAGCACCAATGGTCAATAAAACGTTTATTATCATATTGTTGACAATGATCGCTTTCATGCCGCGAAGCTATGCTCAGGATCCGGAATTTTCGCAGTTTTATGCAAATCCGTTATACCTGAACCCGGCTTTGGCAGGATCGACGGTGTGTCCCAGAATGATAGGCAATTTTCGTGATCAATGGCCAGCGATCGGAGGTGCTTTTGTTACCTATAATTTTTCGTATGACCAATATGTTGATTTTCTTCATGGCGGATTGGGTGTTCTTGTTACCGCCGACCGGACCGGAGGAGGAAATCTTAATACCACATCTATCAGCCTGATGTACGCTTATAAATTTAATATCACCGATAAATTAAGTGCAAGCGGAGCCTTGCAGGCGGGCTATTACCAGCGTCATCTTGCTTTCGAAAAACTTACCTTTGAAGACATGATTGATCCCCGGGCGGGGTTTGTACTTCCAACTAGTGAAAAATCACCTGACCGGACCACCGTTGCTTCACCCGATTTTTCGGCTGGCATCATGCTGGGTTATGATGAAAAATATTATGGCGGAGTAGCCGTTTCGCATTTGACACAGCCTAAAAACGGGTTTTATGCGGATAACTCCAGTTCGCTCGAAATGAAAATTACAGCCCATGGAGGTGCTGTTTTTAACCTTGGAGAGAGTGGAATGGGCGAAGACAAGGAATTTTCCATTTCACCCAACGTTCTCTACCAGCAACAGGGAAATTTCCATCAGTTAAATCTTGGCCTGTACCTAACGGTAGATCCATTTATTGGCGGCCTCTGGTTCCGGCATAATTTCGAAAATGCTGATGCGCTTATCCCTTTCATTGGAATTCACTTTCAAAGTTTGAGAGTCGGATACAGTTACGACTATACCATCTCCAGCCTGAAAGGTGCGACTGGCGGGGCTCACGAGATTTCTGCATCCTGGCAATTTCCCTGTATTGAAAAAAGAAGACATATTAGGGCAATAAAATGCCCTAGATTTTAGTTAATGTAGTTCAAATTCTTATTATGATGAAACTTCAAAAGATTCTTCCCGTTCTAGCGATGGCTTCGGTCATTGTGATACTCGGTTCCTGTAAGAAGGAAGTATCAAGTACCACCGGTTGGGATTATAACAATTCAAAAAACGGAGGATTTGAAGTCCGCCCCTATGAAGGACAGCAAACGGGCCCCGGCCTGGTTTTCATTGAAGGAGGGGTATTTACGATGGGACAGACCCAGGACGATGTTCAGTTTGATTGGGATAACCAACCACGTAAAGTTACTGTTTCCAGTTTTTATATGGATCAAACCGAAGTTCGAAACCTGGATTACATTGAATACCTTTATTGGCTGAACCGGGTTTATGCCACCGATTTCCCCGGTGTCTACCGCAAAGCATTGCCCGATTCCCTTGTTTGGCGTGACAAACTCGCTTACAATGAGCCACTGGTAGAATATTATTTCCGCCATCCGGCTTACCGGAATTATCCTGTGGTGGGTGTCAGCTGGGTACAAGCCAATGACTATTGTGCCTGGAGAACGGATCGCGTTAATGAAAACCTCATGATCAGAAGAGGTATCCTCGCCATGGATCCTGCCCAGAAAGATGAGAATAACTTTAATACCGAAGCCTATCTTGCCGGTCAGTATGAAGGCGTAGTGGATAAACCGCTGCCCGATCTGAATCCGACAGGTACGGGTACCCGTAAGGTGCGCATGGAAGACGGTCTTCTGCTTCCGAAATACCGTTTACCCACCGAAGCCGAATGGGAATATGCTGCCCTCGGCCTGATCGGAAATACACTTTATGAGCGCGTTGTCGAAAGAAAGAATTATCCCTGGAACGGAAACTATGTGCGTACCAGCGAAAACAAATACTATGGTAGTATGATGGATAACTACCGCAGGGGCAAAGGCGATTACATGGGTGTTGCCGGAAACCTGAATGACGGCGCTGAAATTCCTGCACCTGCAGGTTCTTTCTTCCCGAACGATTATGGCCTGTATAACATGGCTGGTAACGTGAGTGAATGGGTTCTTGACGTTTATCGTCCGATGAATTCCACCGAGGTTTCGGATTTGCGTCCTTTCCGCGGGAATATCTTCACCACCCCCGTTCTCGATGCAGACGGCTTTAAGGCCGAAAAAGACAGCCTCGGCCATATGAAGTTTCGTGAAGTTACCACAGAAGAATCGATGAACCGTAAGAACTACCGTTCAGCCAATAATGTGAACTATCTTGATGGTGACTATGCCTCCAACATTGATGTTGACTGGAAAAATCCTCCCGCAGGAGATACCTCTACCACTAACCTGATGTACCAGTATGGAATCACGTCACTGGTTACCGACCAGGCAAGGGTATATAAAGGTGCTTCCTGGAAGGATGGTGCCTATTTTCTGAGTCCGAGTACACGTCGTTTCCTCGACCAAAATGAAGCTTCGGATGCCATCGGGTTCCGTTGCGCCATGACCCGCGTCGGTGGATCAATTCCGGGCAGATAAACCGCCATTAAAAGAACTGCAAAAAAGGCTTTCTCAAAATGTGAAAGTCTTTTTTTTTGTCATGACAAAAATTTTATCCAATTTTAAGATCGATTTCATTTATTCATTTTCAAAATCCAATATTATATGATGGATTTGTGCCAGTTGTATTCCATCTATAAACAACATCCCATTGTTATTACCGACAGCCGGAAAATAACATCCGGATGTCTCTTTTTTGCCTTAAAAGGAGATCATTTCGACGGTAATACCTTTGCCGGAAAAGCGCTTGAGATGGGTGCAGCCTTTGCCATCATTGATGACAAAACCTTTCATGTTAACGAGAAATGTATCCTTGTAGAAAATGTCCTGGATACCCTTCAACAACTGGCACTTCATCACCGGAAACAACTCACTATCCCGGTAATCGCCATAACCGGAACCAATGGTAAGACCACCACCAAAGAACTTTCGTATGCGGTGCTTAATCGAAAGTATCGCACCATTGCTACATCAGGAAACCTAAACAATCATATCGGAGTACCCCTGACCCTTCTTTCCATTCGGCCGGATACCGAAATCGCACTTATCGAGATGGGCGCCAATCATCTTAAGGAAATCGACTTTCTTTGCCGGTTGGCTTTACCTACTCATGGACTGATCACCAATATCGGAAAGGCCCACCTGGAGGGATTCGGAGGCTTTGAAGGTGTGATCGAAACTAAAACGGAATTATACCAGTACATGCAATCGGTGAATGGAACCATTTTTATCCATTCCGGTGATGAATTACTCATAAAACGGGCAGAGGGAATCACACAGATTTCCTACGGAACAACCTCTGAATCAGCTGTTCACGGAGAGATTGTCTCCACCGGTCCTTATCTATGCCTGGATGTGTTTCTGCCGGAAAAAACCCGTATCCGAACCCAACTCTTCGGCTCTTACAACGCCGATAACATACTTGCCGCCTGCTGCATAGGGAAGTCTTTCCAGGTTGATCCGGAAAAGATCAAACAAGCCTTAGAAGAATACCGGCCCGTGAATAACCGTTCACAAATCCTACAGACCACCAGGAACCGGCTGATCCTGGATGCATATAATGCCAATCCTTCCAGCATGGGACGAGCCATCCGGGATTTCAATGATCTGCCGGGAAAAAACAAGGTTTTTATCCTTGGGGATATGCTTGAGTTGGGCGAAGAAAGCGACACAGAACATCAGAAAATCCTTCAACTTCTTGAAGAATACAAAGCAGAGAAGGTTTATCTCGTCGGCCCCGTTTTCCTGCGGATCAATACAAAAATCGAATGGCACTGTTTCCAGGACAGTGATCTCGCGAAGCTCTGGCTGGGTCATCATCAGATCAGCGGTGCCGATGTTTTGCTGAAGGGATCAAGAGGAATACAATTGGAAAAGGTGGTTGCGGAGTTGTGAACTTGAATTATATCGGCTATTACTCAAACAAAATGAAAATCTATAAAGTAACCGGGCTAATGTCAGGAACATCGCTGGATGGTTTTGATATGGCCTACTGCGTTTTCCGGGAAGATGAAGGCCGCTGGAGTTATGAAATTTTGGCAGCCGAGACTTTCCCTTATCCGGAAGCATGGAAAGAACGGTGGAGAGGTCTTGAAAATGCATCGGCCATTGAATTTGTTCAGGCAGATGTGGATACGGGTCATTATTTTGGGGAGATCACCCATAAATTTCACCAGAGGCATGACCTGAAGCCCGATTTCATTGCATCACACGGGCAAACCATCTTTCATCAGCCCGATAACCGGGTGACTGCCCAGATCGGAAGAGGAGCAGCCATTGCTGCAGAGACCGGATTGCCTGTGGTATGTGATTTTCGCACCGTCGATGTGGCTTTGGGTGGACAGGGTGCACCGCTGGTTCCGATCGGTGACCAACTGCTCTTCAGGGAATATGACTATTGCCTGAATCTCGGCGGTTTCGGGAATATTTCCTTTATTCAGGAAAACCAACGGATCGCATTTGATTGCTGTCCTGTGAATATCGTTCTGAACCACCTGGCCGAACGAGCCGGGAAACCGTTTGATGAAGGCGGGATCATGGCCTCTGAAGGAAACATCCTTGATGATCTGCTGAAAAAATTGGAACAGCTCCCCTACTATCTTCAGAAACCGCCCAAATCGTTAGGAAAAGAATGGGTGAAGGAAAATGTTTTCCCGTTGTTAAATCCGGCCTTGTCCCTTACCGACCTTTTGAGGACTTATACTGAACATATTGCCAGCCAGGTGGCCCGATGCACTGAATTCCATCCGGGAGAAAAAATGCTGGTAACCGGAGGCGGTGCGTTTAATTCCTTCCTGACCGGCCTGATCAGTGAAAAATGTCCGGCAGAAATCGTCATCCCTGATCCGGCTACCATCAATTTCAAGGAAGCCCTGGTTTTTGCCTTTCTCGGTGTTCTGAGATGGCGCAATGAGATCAATTGCCTTACATCGGTGACCGGTGCATTAAAAGATCATTGTGGCGGGGCGATTTATCTGGGCTAATCCGTAATTTTGCAGATTATATGGCTGCAAAATGACCTATCCCGAAACGCTGGATTATCTTTTCACCCACCTGCCCATGTTCCACCGGATCGGACAGGCTGCCTATAAAGCAGATCTCACCAATACCCTCATTTTGTGCGATCTGCTTGACAATCCCCAGAACCGATTTCCGTCGATACACGTAACCGGAACCAACGGGAAAGGTTCCGTATCTCATATGCTGGCGTCCATCTGCCAGGAAAACGGCCTGAAAACAGGGTTGTACACTTCGCCCCATCTGAAAGATTTTCGTGAAAGGATCCGGATCAATGGAAAAATGATCCCTGAAAATAAAGTCGTGCATTTTGTGAACCAATATCATGCGGCATTTGAAAAGATCGGGCTCTCTTTTTTTGAGATGACGGTAGGAATGGCTTTTGACTATTTCCGTGAGGAAAAAGTGGATATCGCCATTGTGGAGGTTGGCCTGGGGGGACGCCTGGATTCCACCAATGTTATTACACCACTTGTTTCTGTGATTACCAATGTCAGTTATGATCATATGCAGTTCCTGGGCGACACCCCGCAAAGCATTGCCTCCGAGAAGGCCGGGATCATCAAACCAGGGATTCCGGTTGTGATTGGTGAAACACAGGAGGCTGTGAGGGAAGTTTTTACTTCGAAGGCCGCTCAGACAGGTTCTCAAATCTTTTTCGCAGATGAACATTTTTCGGTAAGAAACAGCAAGGTTGAAAAAACCAAGGACCATCTGGTTCGCTTGATGGATCTTTATCTGGATGACGATACGTACCTGCCCGATCTGAAACTGCCGTTGCCGGGTAAATACCAGGAAAAAAACGTCATTACTGTCCTGGGAACCTGCAGTTTTCTTAAGGGTAAGTTTGAAGTTCCCGGAGATAACTTGAAAGCCGGCCTCCAAAAGGTCATTGTGAACACGGGATTGATGGGCCGCTGGCAGGTCCTTTCCGATTCACCACTTACCATTTGTGATACGGGTCATAACGAGGCCGGGCTCAGGGAAGTATTAAGCCAGATCAGCCAGACACCGCATGATGCCCTTCATTTTGTTTTTGGGGTAGTGAATGATAAAGAGATCGATAAGATCCTGAAGCTACTACCGGAAAAGGCAACCTATTATTTCTGTAAAGCAAATATACCCAGGGGACTGGATGCCACCCTGCTTAAGAACAAAGCAAATGCTGAAGGGTTGAAAGGAGAGGCCTACGCATCGGTGACCGAAGCGCTCTCGTCTGCGAGAAATAATGCTTCAGAAAATGACCTGATATTTATCGGGGGAAGTACTTTCGTCGTGGCAGAAGTAATTTGATGCAACTCAGTGTAATTAAAATTATCCCCCACTTATCAGGTGGAGAACCATTACATCATCACCGTCTTTCACAGTGGCCAGGTCATAGTCGGTCTTTGCAACCAGAATTCCGTTAATCTTGATCACCAGCATCTTAAAAGTGAAATTTTTCGCCTTCAGCAACGCATTGATGGTCATGGTTTCAGGAACAAACGATTCGGAAGTATTATTTAAAATGATGTTCATTTTCAAGGATATTTTTCACAGTCAGCTCATCTCACCGAGCAATATCTCCAACACGGTATTGGCTTGCATATACGCCACGATCCCTACTCTTGGGGCTATGGGAGGCCTCTCAGCACCAATTTCCGAGACTTCATCTCCACAAATGTAGATATTTCCGATCTGTTGTTGATGGATCAGTTCATTCTTTCCCCATCCGGCTATACCGAGTCCGGTAACAAGTGGTAACCCGGGAAATATCGTCTGAACCGTTTCAATTAACATTTGTTTCTGATCGGCCAGGTCGAAGGCCTCCACAATCACATCACAATCCTGAAACAGATGGGGAATATTCTCTGGTGTCAGTTTTACATCATGGGCAATCACCTCCGTCTCAGCATTGATCCTGCTGATATTCTCCCTGGTCGCGGATGCTTTTGGTTTACCTATCTGATCAAGGAAAAAGTATTGCCGGTTCAGGTTTCCTTCATTCACGATATCAAAATCAGCGATGATGATCTTACCAATACCAACTCTGGCCAGCGCCACCGCACAATTGGACCCGAGACCGCCAGCCCCGGCGATACCCACCGTTTTTGTGGAAAGTATTTCCTTTATTTCAGGAAAAGTCATTATTGATTATCTTTAATCCGGAAAGAATTGAAAAAGCTAAATGCAAAAATAACAAATCATTATGATTAAATTTCTAAATTTGCATTAGTTTCCTGAGAACTAAAACTCCTGCATAAAACTCAACTACTATGTCAAAAAGAACGTTGTTAATCAGGGATCTGACCCTTCGTGATGGACAGCAATCCCTGTTTGCCACCCGGATGACACAAGACCAGGTGGACCGGGTACTTCCGTATTATAAAGACGCCCGTTTTTATGCCATGGAGGTATGGGGCGGAGCCGTACCCGATTCGATCATGCGGTATCTTTCTGAGAATCCATGGACGCGGCTTGAATCCATCAAAGCGGCCATCGGGGATGTTTCGTTACTAACGGCACTTTCGAGGGGAAGGAATCTTTTCGGCTACAATCCCTACCCGGAAGAAGTCATCGAAGGATTCAACCGCAATGCCATTCAGTCAGGAATCGGAATCATGAGGATTTTCGATGCTTTGAATGACCTTAACAACATGAAATCCACCATTCGCATTGTGAAGGAAAATGGCGGTATTGCAGATTGTGCGATCAGTTATACCGTTGATCCAAAGTTTTCAAAGAAACAGAAATTTCATTCCTGGGTTCATTTGAAATCCCTTCCACATAATATTTTTACGCTGGATTACTTCGTAGCTAAAGCGGTAGAACTGGAAAAATTGGGAGCAGATATGATCAGCATCAAGGACATGGCCGGTCTTATTCCACCCGAAACGAGCGGAAAACTGATCCGCCAACTGAAAGCTGAAGTGAGTGTTCCAATCGATTTTCACACCCATTGTACGCCCGGTTTCGGATTGGCTTCTGTGCTGATGGCGATCGTGAACGGAGTTGATATTGTTGATACTTCCATTATGAATTTTGCCGGTGGCCCGGCCGCACCTGCATTTGAGCTCGTTCAGATATTCTGTACCCGCCTGGGTATTGAGACCGGAGTGAACCTCGAAGCTGTTTCGGCCATCAACAAGGAATTGCGGCTTATCAGGGAAGAACTTAAACAATTTGACAGTACGCCCCTGCCCATCGAATTTGACATCGCGAAAGATAAACTTCCCCGCGAAATCAACCGGATCTTCACCAAGGCCATTTATGCAGCCAAAAGGGATAAGTTTGATGAATGCCTGGAAGCCTGTATGGCCATCGAAAAATATTTCAACTTCCCCGAACCCGATGAGATGGTTAAAAAAGCCGAGATTCCCGGGGGAATGTATACCAATATGCTTGCCCAGTTAAAACAATTGAAACTCGACCACCTTCTTCCCCGTGTACTCGAGCTGGTTCCGCTCGTCCGGGTGAAATCCGGTTGCCCTCCCCTGGTTACGCCTACCAGTCAGATCGTAGGTGTTCAGGCAGTGAACTGCGTGATCGATGAAAACAAGGCCCAGCCATTCTTCACCACCAAATCCATTCAATATGTAAACCTGGTGAAAGGTATCTATGGAAAAACCCCGATTCCCATTGATCCCGACTTCCGGGAACAACTCACCGGCGTCAGGGAAGAAACAGGTTACGACACCCGGAACTACAAAAAACAGGAAAATACGGTTTTTGAAGATTATGGCGATATGAAGCTGGCGCAGAACGAGAAAGAAGAACTGCTCCTGGAGCTTTTCCCCACTGTGGCCAGGGATTACCTGACCAAATGCGTGGAGGAAAGATATACGGAAAACATTTTCCAGATTGAGGATGAAAAACGACGGAAACAGCAGGAAGCACGGGAAGCTTATCAACGCCTCACTCCTGAGGAAAAACGAGAGCGGATCCTGGAAGGTTTGTACAACTTTCCATGGATGACAGCCCAGGATGAAGACCTGGGCAGATCATAGCGATATGCACCTTTTTTCATATCGAACTTTTTGATCCTCTATCGTTTACGAAACGAAAAAAATGCTACTTTTGCTTGTGAAATCCATAACGCTTCAAAATAATAATTTATGAAATTCGAGGAATTTAAAGAATCCCACAAACTACTGCATGCTTACAAATACAGCTGGGCACCCATTGACAGAGGATACAACAACCGTACGATTTACGTGAATGTTGGTGATGGCGAGATCCGGGAAAAACCTGTATCTGCAAAAATGAAAGAAAAATTTATCGGTGGAAAAGGATTTGACCTGCGTTTGCTCTGGGATGCCACCCAGCCATCCACGAAATGGAACGATCCCGAAAACGAGATCGTCATCTCCGGAGGACCGATCTGTGGCATCACCCAGTATTCAGGAACAGGAAAAGCAATCGTTTGCACGATCTCTCCACAAACCGACTCCATCATGGATTCGAATGTTGGCGGATATTTTGGCCCGTTCCTTAAATTCTGCGGATTTGATGCACTCGAAATCCAGGGAAAATCGGATCAGGAAGTCATGATCCTTTTCGATGAAGAGCGTGAAGTGATAGAAATCTATGAAGCAGGTGATCTTCCTTCCGATAGTCATGTTCTCGGTGAAATACTTCATGAGATGATGGCAAAGGAAGGCAATGATAAAGATAAAATGAATGTGTCGGTAGTTTCTGCGGGAACTGCAGCCGAACATTCGTTGATCGGTATGCTGAATTTTACTTTTTACGATCCGAAACGTAAGGTCGTCCGCCTAAAACAGGCCGGTCGCGGCGGTATCGGAACCGTTCTGAGGGATAAGAAAATCAAAGCGGTGGTGGCAAAAGTGAAAACCATCGGGGGCAACCGGAATAACGTTGTCAACATGGAGGCCATCCAGGAAAGAGGCCGCCGGTTCAACAAGGAAATGAGGGAACTCGACGACAAGCAATGTGAGATGAAAAGCAAGGGAACCGCTCACCTCACCCATATCATGAACGATTATGACCTGTTGCCGGTGCATAATTTTAAATTCGGCAGTCATCCTGATGCATTCAAGATCCGTGGAGATGTCTGGAAATCTTACTTTACCCAAAACGTACCGGATGGTTGCTGGGTTGGTTGCAACATGGCCTGTGCAAAAGGCGTAGACAATTATGAACTCCGGTCAGGGCCCTACAAGGGAGATAAAGTGATCGTAGACGGGCCGGAATATGAAACGACTTCTTCTCTCGGTTCTATCGCCGGAATATTCAATCCCGATTTCACCATCGAAGCCAATTTCTATTGTGATACTTATGGCATTTGTACCATTTCCTGGGGAACCATTCTCGGTTTTATGATGGAGTGCTATGAAAATGGCATTCTGAATCAGGAACGAACCGGCGGACTGAAACTCAATTTCGGTAATGCCGACGATGCCATGGAACTGTTACACATGGTTTCGCGTGGTGAAGGATTCGGCTTAATTGCCGGTTTGGGCGTCAGGAAAATGAAAGAGCTTTTCGCAAAAAAAGGCTGGGGTGATGCAGGATTCATGCAGGATATCGGCATGGAAAATAAAGGTCTTGAATATTCCCAGTATGTTTCCAAGGAATCCCTTGCCCAGCAAGGTGGATATGCGATGACCAACAAAGGTCCGCAGCATGATGAAGCATGGCTGATCTTTATGGACATGGTAAATAACCACATTCCCACGTTCGAAAAGAAAGCTGAAGCGCTGCATTATTTCCCGATGTTCCGCACCTGGTTTGGCCTGGTTGGACTTTGCAAACTTCCCTGGAATGATGTTGAACCGGAAAGCAATCCTCAAACCAGCGAGCCAGCCAAGGTTCCTGAACATGTAGATAATTATGTAACCATCTTCAATGCCGTTACAGGAGCTAATGTTGATAAGGACGAACTGGTCAGACAATCCGAAAGGGTTTATAATTTCCAGCGGATATTCAACCTCCGTCGCGGTTATGGTACAAGGAAGCATGATGCTCAGCCTTATCGCGCCTGCGGTCCGGTTACAAAAGAAGAATATGAATCACGCGCCGAACGGTACGACAAACAACTAATCGAGAAGGTCAATTATGATCCTGCCGGCAAGACCACAGAAGAAAAGATGGCTATCACACGCGCATACCGCGAAGACCAGTATGAAAAGCTGTTGGATGCGGTTTATGAACGCCGGGGTTGGACAAAGAATGGCGTTCCAACCATCGAACATCTGAAAAAGATTGGAATGGACCTGCCTGAACTGATCGAAGTGGTGACTCCTTTCCAGGAGAACTGATTCTTCTGAACAATCCATCGAAAAGAGAGGCCGTCCCAAAAGGGGCGGTCTTTTACTTTATGGTAGCTCTGCATATTACGAATCCCAAATATCGAATAAAACACAATACTCAAATCTAAAACAGGTATGTACAAAATACAGATAACAAAAACTTGACATGGAGTATGAATTATATTATATTTACCGCAATATTTATTTTTGCGGTGTAAATATATTTCTTTCATCAGCCTTTATTTATGGTTAAACCTATCCGGATCTTAATTGTGGAAGACCAGACCCTGGTGAGGAAAGGGTTTAAGTCACTGATACAGATGTACCGGCCCGCCTGGGAAGTATTTGAGGCGGTGGACGGGATCAAGGCGTTGATTTCAGTTAGAGAACATGAACCGGATCTCATCCTGATGGATTATTTCATGCCAAAGCTGGATGGATTAAAAGCGGCAAAATTTATTCTGGAAGAATTTCCTGAAACTAAAATCATCATGGTTTCGACTGAGCAAAGCCCGGAGTTTATCGCTGAAACTTTCTCCACCGGTTACATGGGTATTGTCTGCAAGGATTCATCAGACCGCGAATTACTGGAAGCCCTTGATAAAGTTGCCTCCGGAGAAATGTATATCAGGGAAGACCTTCAGCAATATGCGAACATCGATCTGAAATCCTACGTAAAAAAGAAGATTTCTAATCAACATTCGCCTGCCCCGGAACTTTCTGTAAGGGAGGTTGAGATTCTCCGTCATCTTTCCAATGGATTAAAATGTAATGAGGTTGGCAAACAACTGGGCATCAGCAAGCGGACAGTTCACAATCACAAAGCCAACATCTGTAAAAAATTCCAGATTCATTCCATCGCGGCCCTGGTCCGGTTTGCCATGCAGCATAAT
This sequence comes from Bacteroidales bacterium, assembly GCA_038244085.1. Classification (GTDB taxonomy): domain Bacteria; phylum Bacteroidota; class Bacteroidia; order Bacteroidales; family FEN-979; genus FEN-979. Next base: position 167,245 of record JBBRTX010000001.1, read on the forward strand.
CTTACTCAATAATCAATTCAGACCAAAAGATCAAAGATCAGCCTGTGGTTAAACTGTTCTGCTTTCCTGATTAAACAGATACAATAAATCAACATGTTTTTAAGAACTGAGAATTTACCCGAAAAGAAATGAAGCTCCCCGCCGCAGAGCAGCGGAGTATCAAATTGATATTGTATTTTTTCCCGCAGCAAGCTGCGGGGAATTAACCCAAGCACCTCATCCCCTGCACCCCTTCTCCTTAAGACCCCTTCTCCTTAAGGAGAAGGGGCCGGGGGTTGAGGTGAATAGATTAAAATTGCACTTTCTGCTTATCAACTCCGAAACACAATAATCTCCTTCACATTATTACATCTTTTACCCGTTGATCCAGGGAAAAAAATGAGTCAATCTACCTATTTCATCTCCTGTGGGCAGACATTACATTTAGTGCTGGTAAAGCTCAGGGAAAATGAAAGGCACGAGGGAAAGAATATGGGTGTTGTCAATCTTATTAACCATCTCTATGGTGGGTTACTCTCAGGAAACCCAGCCAGAATTGAGGAACAATGCAGAAATCAAAAATGTTACCCTATCGGGGCTTCTTCCTGTGATGGATATCCAGTTTAAACCAATTGAACAGAACCATCGTACCTCCTCAGTTCTCTTTATCGGAAGGAAAACCACAGGTTTTTACCTGGCCATTTATGATGGTTCGGAGGATGCTGAAGATACAGTGGCGAAAGAGAAGAAACCGTTACTGGATCAGTTTCATCAGATTTGCCATCTCGATAGCAGCAAGAGAAGCATCGAAACCTTTGTTTCCGCTCTTGGTACCGGCTCTTTCAATGGCCTGTTCGATATTTTCGGTAGTAAGAACCCCGAAAATAACCGGGACACCGGACTCGAGACCAGCCTGGGCAATTCCCTTGGAAACTTCCGCAGCCACGTAATCAAAATGCGGTGTTGCGCCGCGAATGACAGCTCCCAGGCAAATAATCGCATCATATTTGGCGGACGTCGCCAGTGTTTTTGCAAGTAAAGGCATTTCAAATGCACCGGGAGCCCAAACGGTCTCAATGTCAGCTTCTTTGGCACCATGACGAACTAATCCGTCGAGACAGCCTGTCAGCAGCTTTCCGCTGATAAATTCGTTGAACCGGGTTATGACGATTGCGAATTTCAATCCTTTGGCATCCAGTTTTCCTTCGATTGTTTTCATTTCAGAGTGGTTTTGGTTTGCGTTATCTTTTTCCATTTGGTCCCGCTTTGGGGAGGATTTCGTCGGAGAAATGCATAAAGTGTCCGAGTTTCTCTTTTTTTGTTTTAAGATACCGGACATTCTTGGAGTTTTCATTCATCTGGATCGGGAGCCGTTCGACAATTTCGAGCCCGAATCCTGCGACACCCGAAACTTTCTTCGGATTATTGGTGAGTAAACGAATTTTTTTGACGCCAAGGTCAGCCAGGATCTCTGCTCCTGTTCCATACTCCCGGAGATCAGCCGCAAAACCCAGCGCCTCGTTTGCTTCCACAGTATCCATACCGCCATCCTGCAGTGAATAGGCTCTCAATTTGTTCAAAAGGCCGATTCCCCTTCCTTCCTGCCGCATATAAAGGAAAACGCCCCTGCCCTCTTTGGCAATCCGGATCATGGCATCTGCCAGCTGTTCCCCGCAATCACAGCGAAGTGAACCGAAGACATCGCCGGTAAGACATTCCGAATGAACCCTTACGATTACCGGGTTCCCATCGGTAACGTCTCCCTTGACCAATGCGATATGATTTTCGCCGGAAATCTTGCTTTCGTAACTGTAAGCGGTAAATTCTCCGTACTTGGTTGGCATCTTTACTACCGAGATCCTCGTTACCAGTGATTCCGTGCGACGGCGGTACTGGATCAGGTCGAGGATGGTGATAATTTTCAGCTTGTACTTTTCCACATAATCCATCAACTCCGGAACCCTGGCCATGCTGCCATCTTCATTCATGATTTCGCAGATCACCCCGGCTGGAAAAAGACCTGCCATCCTGGCCAGGTCCACCGATGCTTCGGTATGACCTGCCCTCACCAAAACGCCGCCTTCACGGTATTCGATGGGAAAAATATGACCCGGACGTGTAAATTCTTTCGGGGTAGTTCTTGGATCGATCAGCTTATGAATGGTTAATGACCGCTCCTGGGCTGAAATACCGGTTTTGCATTCGCAGGCATCGACCGAAACCGTGAAAGCTGTTTTGTTCGGATCTGTATTCTTGGCTACCATCCGTTCAATATTCAATTCTTCAAGTCGCTCCCGGATCACGGGAAGACAAATAAGGCCTCCGGCGTGTTTTGCCATGAAATTCACAATGGCGGGAGTGACTTTTTCAGCAGCAATAACCAGGTCACCTTCATTTTCCCGGTCCTCATCATCTACTACCACAATCATCTTCCCATTGCGGATATCTTCAATGGCTTCATCAATCGTATTAAACTTAAACTTTTTCATTGCTTTATTGCAGATTAAATAAAATCGTTTTTAGTAAGAAATTCCAGATCAATCCTGCTATCTGTTCCCGGTTTAAAAAGTTTTTCGACATATTTCCCGATCAGATCGCATTCGATATTTACCAGGTCGCCTGTTTTCCGTCCGGTGAGGTTGGTCTGCGATTGTGTATGCGGGATGACTGAAACATCAAAAGTGTTTTTCTCGACTTTGGCAACCGTGAGGCTGATCCCGTCGATGGCTACAGAACCTTTTACTACGATATACCTGAGAATGTCGGGATCAGCAGAAATCCTGTACCAGATGGCATTTTCATCCTTCCAGGAATTCATGATCTTTCCGGAGCCATCGATATGACCCGAAACCAGGTGACCTCCAAGCCGGTCAGAAAGACGGACCGCCCGTTCGAGGTTTACTTTTGTCCCGGTCTGAATTTGTCTGAACCCTGTTCTCGACATCGTTTCCGGCATAACATCCACTGTAAAGGAGTTTTCATCAAATGCAGTTACCGTAAGACAAACGCCGTTGGTATTGATGCTGTCGCCAATTTTCAGGTCTTCATTAACCAGTTTGGAAGCAACCGAGAGTTGAATGGCCGTGGAACCTTTCCGGATGGCCTTTACCGTACCTATTTCCTCTATGATACCTGTGAACATTTTATTTTCCTCCTTTTCCCGGATAAGCCTCTATGCAAATATCGTCACCGATCTTTCTGATCTGCATATTTTTCAGTTCAATTGCATCTTCCATTCTCGAAATTCCTTCTCCACCCACGGGTGTTACAGCTTCTTTACCACCGATGATCTTAGGTGCGATGAAACTGATCACCTTATCGACCAAGCCTTCCCTGAGCACGGAAAAGGCCAGTGTACTTCCGCCTTCAATCAAAACGCTGTCGATTCCCATTTTTCCAAGTGCATCAAAGAGAAAGGGCAGGTCGGTTTTATCATCCTTTACCGGGCAGATCAAAACCTGGGCTCCCATTCTTTCAAGGGCTTTAACCTTCTCCGGATCCGCCCGCTCTGTTGAAGCAAATAAAGTCAGCTGTGGATCATTTTTCATGATATTCGCTTCAGGAGTGGTTTTGCAATAAGTATCCACGATGACTTTCAGGGGATTCCGGCTTTCTGCCGAGCGCCGGATATTCAGCATCGGATCATCATACAGAATGGTATTGACTCCCATCATGATGGCACTGTATGCATGACGCAAGTCGTGGACATAAGCCCTTGACTTTTCGCCGGATATCCATCTTGAGGCATTGGTTACGGTTGCGATTTTCCCATCCAGGGTCATTGCGGTTTTCAATATTCCAAAGGGTTTCCCGGTTGTGATATATTTTATAAAAACCAGGTTCAGTTGTTCAGCCTCTTCCGCCAGTATTCCGGTGGTTACCTCAATCCCGTGTTGCCGGAGAAAAAGGATCCCTTTACCTTTTACCAATGGATTGGGATCTTCCATTCCAATCACCACTCTCCTGATTCCCCGGGAAACAATCAGCTCCACGCAGGGCGGTGTTTTTCCATGATGGGAACAAGGTTCCAGGTTAACATACAAAGTGGCGTCTGTCAGGTCTTCGCCAATACCGGCTAACGCATTTACCTCGGCATGGGGAGCGCCAAAATGATGGTGATACCCTTCTGCGATCATTTTATTATCCCTGACAAGCACTGCTCCGACCATCGGGTTGGGATTGACCCAGCCAATGCCTCTTCTGGCAAGCAGAATCGCCCGTCGCATATATTTTTCGTCCATGAATATGTCAGTGGTTCTGACCATAAAAAAAGCCCTGAAGTATATAATACCTCCAGGGCTTTCAGATATTTTAAAACTGAATAATCGACAATTTTAAAATCATTTCTTCTTTCATCCAGACTTTACTGTCGGTGCCGTAGTTTCAACGGCTCAACCAGTTTTTTCAAGCTGGCTCGCGGACTTTACCGCCGGTCGGGAATTTCACCCTGCCCTGAAGAAATTATTTTTTTGCAAAGATACGAAAACAAATCTATTGTGAATCACTTCACAACAATTTTATTCTACCGGATCATCATTTTCCCGGTAGCCGAGTTTCCGTTTGACTGAACTTTCACAAAATAGAGTCCTTTCGGATATTTGGAAAGGTCAATATTCTTTTCCAGGAAAGTGTTTCCGGAAGAAATCTGTTCTTCCAGTACAGAAACACCCTGGATATTGGAAACGGTGATCTTAAGGGTTCCTTTGATTCCGCCAACTCTGATGGTAAACAAACCATCAGAAGGGTTAGGTGTTAGCTGGATACCAAAAGCTGCACCCGTTAGATCATTGATTCCTGTGCAAGGGTCCAGTATAACCACAATGGTATCTACATAAGCGGTTGTACAAGTTCCCATTGGGTATGCTGTAAGGGTCAATGTGACAACTCCGGCAACTTTATCCAGTGCTCCCGGGGTATAGAGGCTATAGAGGGTGGTTTCATTATTAAAGGTTCCGTCACCCAGGGTTTGCCAGCGTGTATGATCTGCGAAAGTTGCCTGTCCGGAAACCGGCCATAAAGGGAACTGGATGCAATAGGTAGTATCATTCCCGGCAAAAGCAGTAGGTTCCTGAGCTACGGTTACTTCCACGGTATCCATTTTGGTTTCCACACCATCATTGAGGGTTATGACATATTTTGTCGTAATCAACGGCGTAACACTTGGGTTTGCAATGGCTGAAGTAAATCCTGCAGGAATGGATGTCCATGCATAGGTATAAGTTCCCGAACCACCGGTTCCCAGCGCATTCAATTGAGAGGATTCACCGAGACAGATCGCCTCAGGTGTTGCAGAGGCGGTCACAGAAAAAATATTGGCAAAACTAAAGGAGCCAATACGGGTTTTCCAGTTTGCCTGCGACATGTTTGTATAATATTCGGTGGTGTACCAGAAGGTTGCGGGTGAAGATGGGTCGACACTCATTGCTGAGTAATCCCCCCAGCGACTGGGTGATCCGCTCCAGGTATTGGTTTGGGAGCCGCCTCCGTTTACAATGCCACCTTCCTGGATGGTCATGACATTCAGGGGATCGGTAGCCAATCGTCCGGTATAGCGGATTGAGGGAAACATGGTAGAACTGGAGATAGAATAGCCCAGCGCGATATTTCCTGCGGTATCCATTGCGATGCTTCCCATCCAACGGCAATTGTTATCGGGGGAATAAGTTGCCTGCTGATAGATGTACCAGGGGTTGGTTCCTTCTTTCCTTAACTCATACCATCTCTGGCCAGCGACGTTTGAACCCACGTTGACAGTTCCACAGGCGACCATAGACCAATGCGTTGAAAATTTCCTGAACGGCAGACGGAACATGATACGGCCAGATATTGCATCAAGCTTCACACTGGTTCCTTTTTGAGGAATTCCTCCGCTGATACTTCCGGCGAAAGCGTTTACGGGAAGGTTGATACCCAATGAATACGTCGAAGCTGTAGGGTTGGCCCAGTCAGCATGAAATTCATAGATGGCAAGACGATCTGGACCGTCATTTTGATAGGTAAAATAATTCGGCGTTCCAACCGGAGGAAAAGCACCGTCACAATCCGATGGCAACACCGCATAAGGTTCTGCGGAAGAACTTAAGGTTTTCAAAATCATGGTGGCTGAAGGGTCGCCGGCAATCATCTTGGTACGATCCATTGCAATAGCTCCGGTTCCCATATAAGAAAGGGACCCTGATGAAAATCGGTTGATCGACATGTAATAACCATCGGGCCATACACCGATCTTTGGATAGTCAGGCATATCAGTGAACTGGAACTGGTACCTGTACCAGGTACCGGTCGGGTCTGCCGTTTGGGAGATGGCAACATTTTCGTAGAAGGGGCCATTCGGGTAATTGGGTAATGAAAACTGGCTGAACAACCATCTGTCTGCAACTTCATCATAAATCACAACAGCATCTCCATCATTGGAGTTGTTTGGCAAACCTGAAAAAATGGTGCTGTTATTGGAGGGCCCGAGCAGTTTTACCCCACTCTTGTTAAAGATAGAATACTTAACATTGACGACCTGAAAATAATGGTTAGGTCCTACATCGCCGTCTGTATCAGGAGGGCACATACTTCCATCACCTGCAACTCCGTCGAAATTCTGGATGGTGGTATCCGCTACTGAACCGAACCAGTTCTGAACAATGGGATCGTTTTCGTAGGGATTGTCATTTTCTTTGTTTCCCCGTGCATGAAGGATGTTTTTAACCACCCCATCCTTCCATGATGTTTCAACTTTTTCCGGAGCCATTTTAACCATATCCCGCAAAGGCGGAGAGACATCAAAATAATTGGCTTTGATTACAGTGGTTTTTGAAGCCTGGTTCTGGGAAAATGAAAAATTCACAAAAAATATGCACGCAAACAGGAGTACGATTTTCTTCATGGGCTTTAGTATTTTAATTTTCACAAAAGTAAATGTTTTTTCGATGCATATTGATTCATCTTCGGATAAAAAATCATAAAACCGGTCGGGATAAAAACAGTTTTAGTATCTTTAGCCATCTGTTAACGGTTTATACTATGAATATCATCATAACAGGAGCAAGCAAAGGCATTGGCGCTGAACTGGTAAGGGTGCTCACCAAACACAAGGGAAATCATATTGTGGCCATCTCCAGGAACGGGGAGGCGCTTCGTAAACTTCAGGCTGAGTGCATGAAGCTGAATCCCGACGGAAAACTGCTAACGGCTGAATTTGATCTCTCCCAATTCGAGTTTTATCCTTTTCTCCTGCAGAAAATCGAGGCGTTCATGCGTCGCTGTGACATCCTGATCAATAATGCCGGAAGGTTGGTGAATAAAACCATTGAGAAAACCAGCCTGATGGAATTTGACGAAGTGTTCAATGTCAACGTAAAGAGCGTTTTTTTCCTGACACAAACCTTGTTGCCGATCATGGCAAAAGGTACACATATCGTGAATATCAGCAGCATCGGCGGGTATCAGGGAACGAAGAAGTATGCCGGACTTGCCGCCTACAGCTCCAGCAAAGGGGCTATGGCCATCCTTACCGAAGCGATGGCAGAAGAGCTGAAGGACCGGGAGATTTCGGTGAATTGCCTGGCACTGGGCGCCGTTCAGACTGAGATGTTTGAAAGAGCCTTTCCCGGAATGAAAGCGCTACAAACCCCGGCTTCAATGGCAGCTTATATTGCTGATTTTGCCGTTTCGGGTCAGAAATATTTTAACGGGAAAGTAATTCCGGTTTCCCTGAGCATACCCTGATAAGGGATTTCTACAGATAATCTTCCGCTTTGCCTTTCACAAAAGGCTCGATCGCCCGGTTATAGATTCCGTGTAAATAGGCTATGGCCATTCCGTAGTTGGTGACGGGTATTCCTGCGTCAACGGCGGGCTTCAGCCGATTGATCATTTGTTTTCGGGTAATCATGCATCCGCCGCATTGAATCACCATTGCATAATCTGTGATCGGCCGCGGAATGGCATTCAATCCGGGAACTGTGTCAAATTCCAGTTTCAGCCCGTTAAAGTTGCTCAGCCAGCGTGGTATCTTAGTCCTTCCAATGTCATCGCATGAGACGTGGTGGGTGCAGGACTCGAGGATGAGCACCCGGTCGCCGCTTTTCAGTTTGGCCAAATGGGGCGTTCCACGTAAAAAATTGGCAAAATCGCCCTTTTGCCTGGCCAGGACGATGCTGAAACTGGTCAACGGGATCTCTTTCGGGATGGCCGCATCGGCTTTCGGGAAGACCTGGCTGTCGGTGATAACCAGCGCCGGTTTGGGATTCATCTTCCTGATATAGGCATCCACTTCCCTCTCCTTACAAACCACCGCGATTCCATCATGATCCAGGACATCACGGATCACCTGGACTTGCGGAAGTATCATTCTTCCTTCCGGAGCCTCAATATCGATTGGTGTTATTAGTAAAACCGTATCTCCGTAAGAAATCAAATCCCCGATGAGCGGCTTTTTGCGGTAGGCAGTCTCCGGCATCTGTTGCTGAATGATCCGGATCAATTCTTCGGGTTGAGTGTTGGATACCGCGCTGAAAGACAGGACGGGAACGGAATACTCAGCAGCTAGCTGCGTCTTGAGGTCAGGATTCAGCGGTATTTCATCTTCTTTATTATGCAAGATGATAAAAGGGACTTCATTTTTCTCAAAATCCTTGACGAGGGAAGTTTCGGGATCTTCAAACTGGTTATTGACAATTACAAGGATGGCGAGATCGATGATGCTGAGCATTTCTTTTGACCGGGCAATCCGTTTTGCACCCAGTTCGCCGGTATCATCAATCCCCGCAGTATCAATGACAATGGCAGGGCCGATTCCGGCAATTTCGATGGATTTTTTAACCGGATCGGTGGTTGTACCCGCCACATCGGAAACGATCGCGGTTTCTTGTCCGGTCAGGGCATTGATGAGGGAGCTTTTTCCGTTATTTCTTCTTCCGAAGATCCCGATATGGGGTTTATTATCGCGGCCTTTCGACATGAGCAGGGTTTGTGGAAGCAAAGGTACGGAAATAAGGAATCAGCTTGGTGTTCCTTTGTCCGCGATGATATCACCCAGCGTGAATCCCAGTTTCAGCAGGTTTTCAGGGCTAAGGAGTGATTTGATTTTTCCAGGTTCCAGGAACCCGTATTTTTCATTGGCCAGGAAAATAGTGGTATTGTTTTCTTTCATGAATTTTGCCAGCAAAGCAGCATTATTGTAACCGATCAGTGGGATTAGGGCGGTAGTAATCGCCGGACTTTTGTATAATTTCTCCTCACTGGTTCCGGGATGAATGACCATACCGCTGAACAGGTTCTCTATCAGCGTATGATCTGCGGCGATCAGCAATTTCAGACTTTGAATCATGGCATTTCCAATGACCGGGAGATAGGCATTCAGCTCCAGGCAACCCTGAGCGCAAAGTGAGGTGACCAGCTGGTCGTTTGCATAAATGGTATGGGCTGCGCTGATGACGAATTCGGGAATGACCGGGTTGACCTTCCCGGGCATGATTGAACTTCCAACCTGTTTATCGGGTAGCTCTAAGTCTTTGGTCCCCATCACATCCGAAGCCAACAAACGGAGATCGGAAGTCATTTTTTCCAGGTTAACCGCATGGGCTTTAAGGATGGCATGAATTTCCACGAAGGTATCGAGATTGGCGGTTGTGTCGGCCAGGTTCTCCGCACGGGCCAATGGAAGGCCTGTTACCATTGTCAGTTGGTTCACCACTTCCATGATGAAAAACCTGGGTATTGCCAGCCCGGTTCCAATGGCGCCTCCACCCAGGTTGACCGGCTTGATCCGTTCAAGACATTTTGAAACCCGCCACCAGTCGCGCGAAAGCGCATCATTATATGTACTGAAAAGTTTTCCGATGGATGAAGGCAGCGCCTCCTGCATCTGGGTGTAACCAATCCGTAAATCATTGTGATGTAAATTTTCCTTCTCCTCTATCCCTTTTCTCAAAACGTTGATCTTTCCTTCCAGCTCATTCAGGAGCGACATCAGTGCCACTTTAAGGGCCGTTGGAACCACATCATTGGTTGACTGGAAGACATTGGCCTGTTCTACCGGATCGATTACGTCATAATCACCGGGTTTGTGGTTCAGTAGGATCAGTGCCCGGTTGGTTATGATCTCATTGACATTCATGTTGATGCTCGTTCCGGCACCACCCGAGATGGCCGGTACGATAAAATGTTCAAAATGCTGACCTGAGGCAACTTCTTCTGCCGCCATGATCATCTTTTCCAGAACTGCATCCCCGACGAAATGAAAGGGAAATTCCTCTTCCCTGAATTTTTCAAGCGCATTCTTTTTGAACAGTTGATAGGTTTGATAACAGGCGATTTTCACCATGCCCATGGCTTTAAACCATACAATGGGAAAAACAGTATCATCCGGAAAATTCTCCTTAGCCCGCAAGGAATGTATGCCATAAAGGGCTGTTAACGGGAACTGTTTGGTTCCGATAAAGTCTGTCTCTGTTCGCATTCGCAATCTATCTAATTATATATATTTGTTATGTGTAAGGCTTTCAGTAATTTTTGTAATTTTACGAATTCTATCCGGATTCTCATTAAAAATCAGGCACTATTGAAAAGATATTTCTACTTTTTCTTCTTGATTTGCCTGTCAATTCAGTCTTACGGCCAGATTGATAAAGAATTCTGGTTCGTCGCCCCTGAATGTTCCTCCAATCATGGTGACCGTCCGATATACATGCGCATTTCGACCATGGAAGATCCAGCATCCATCAACTTAAGAATGCCGGCCAATCTATCCTTTTCGCCTATCAACCAGATAATTCCTCCCAATACCACCTTTTCGATCAACCTTACAGCCTGGATCGACAGCATTGAAAACAAACCTGCCGACAAATCCATAAACCGCGGGTTATACCTTACTTCCGACAACCTGGTTACCGCTTATTATGAGATTGCCAACGGGAGTAATCCGGCCATCTTTCCTTTAAAAGGGAAAAATGGGCTTGGTGTCGATTTTTACATTGTTTCCCAGAACAATTATGCCAACCAGACCAATGACGGGAGTGAAGCTTTCGACATTATTGCGACAGAGGACAGCACTTGGGTGACGATCATGCCGGCCATTGATATTGTGGGTCATCAGGCCAATAAACCGGTTCTGGTATTCCTGAACAAGGGGCAGACTTATTCTGCGAGGACACTGAATACGGCTGCAACCGTCTCATTAGCCGGATCGCATGTGACTTCCAACAAACCGATTGCGATCACCATCAGTGATGACTCAATTATTACCGGTGGATGGGATATCATCGGGGATCAGATTGTGCCGGTCAACTTGTTGGGGAAGGATTATATTGTCATCAAAGGTTACGCGGATAATAATCCCCCTTCCAACAATGACGAAAGGGTTTATGTGCTGGCCACCGAAGACGGAACCGATATCCGTCTGGATGGTTCTGCAACTCCGTATACTACACTGAGCAAAGGACAACTGCTTTCGTATGGCATAGAAAACACGGCGCCCACCGTGGTTCTCAAGGCATCAAACCCGGTATATGTCTATCATCTTTCGGGTAACCCGGGGGAGGCCGGCGCCTCGCTCATTCCGCATGATTCGTGCACCGGATCCAGGCAGATCGGATTTAACCGGACGAGTTCCAGCTTTTTTGCCATGCTCATCCTCACCCGGAACGGCAACCAGGACAGTTTTTACCTTAACGGGAACAGAACCATCATTACAGCTTCAGATTTCAGTGTGGTTCCGGGAACTTCCAATACCTGGGTTTATGCAAGAATGTCGATGAGCACCGGGCAGGTCCCTGTGGGAAATAACCTGTTGCTGAATACAAAAGGGAAGTTTCACCTTGGTATCATCAACAATGTGAGTGCAAGTTCCGAATATGGATACTATTCGGATTTCAGCAGTCTGTACCTCGGGGCCAACCGGAATATATGTCCCGGCGATTCGGTGAAACTGGATGCAGGGCCGTACATGGATTCTTATGAATGGTATAAACTGACAGGTGGCACTTTTACACTTATTGACAGTACCCGGTTTCTGACCATTCACGATTCCGGTTTTTATGCAGCCGTGGCGAACGGTAATTTTTGTATGCTGCAGGATACAATCCATATCGGATTTTATGCCAATGCCACCGTAGATCTCGGACCGAATGACACTATCTGCGAAGGCACCGTGATGGTGCTGAATCCCGGTATTTTTCTGAATTACTTTTGGCAAAACGGCGGGAACGGGCCTGTTTTCAATGCCACCACAGAGGGTGATTACTGGGTTCGGGTTACCAACAACAACGGGTGTATCGCTTCCGATACAGTGTTTATTAAGGTAGATTCCATTCCAAGACCCACTGGCCCGATCACCGGAACCACAACGGTTTGCCAGGGACAAACGGGCCTTACTTATATGGTTTCTCCATATACTTATGCCGATACCTATTCATGGAGTCTTCCCCCAGGTTATTCCGGAAGCAGCGCCACCAATTCCATTACGCTGAGTTTTACCACCAGTGCACTTTCCGACACCATCCGGGTGATAGCCGCCAATTATTGCGGTTCCGGCGTATCGCTGAAACTGGGAATTACCGTCAATCCTTTGCCTGGCGAGGGAAAACCGGTTACCGGTCCTTCAACCGTATGCCAGGGACAGGAAAATGTTTCCTACTCCATGCCGGCTGTTCAAAATGCAACCAGTTATATCTGGATGCTGCCACCGGGTGCAACGATTATCAGCGGTGCCGGGACCAATACCATCCTTGTAAATTATTCCTACAGCGCCATTTCAGGGAATATTATCGCAAACGGACACAATGATTGTGGTGACGGTTCAACCTTCTCTTTTCCGGTTACGGTGAATTTGTTTCCTCACCCGGCCGGAGTCATAACCGGCCCGCTCACGGTTTGTCAGGGACAATCCGGGGTAATCTTTACCACTCCGCTGATTCCGGGTTCCGACAGTTATGTGTGGACATTACCTCCCGGGGCATTGATCACCTCAGGAACCGGCACCAACAACATTACCGTCATTTTCAGTGTAGCCGCGACCTCAGGGAATATCAGTGTTTCCGGCAGAAGTCTTTTCTGCGGGGATGGTCAATCCTCTTCCTTTTCGTTGACGGTGAATCCGCTCCCGTCGCCGGCAGGGATCATTTCGGGAAACAACCCGGTCTGCCAGGCTGAGGTAAATGCGATTTACACGGTTCCCCCGATCAATGCCGCCACGAGCTATAGCTGGTCGCTTCCGCCAGGAGCTATGATCACCGGCGGAAACGGAACCAACAGTATCATGGTTTCATTCAGTACCAGTGCCGTTTCGGGAAACATCACCGTACTGGGTCACAACGCCCTGTGCGGTGACGGTCCTGATTCCTTCATCGCGGTCACGGTTAACCCTTTGCCACTGGCAGCCGGTAACATTACCGGACCGAGCCCGGTATGCCAGTCCTCTTCAGGAATAACTTATCATGTGACACCGATTCCTTTTGCAATGAATTATACCTGGATTTTTACCGGTACCGGGGCAACCATCACCAATGCGGGAAACGATATCAGCATCCAGTTTTCGCCGGTTGCCACCTCAGGCATTCTGACGGTAAGAGGAGAGAATGGCTGCGGGAATGGACCCGTTTCAGGGAATTTTAATCTTACCGTGGACCCGATTCCCATCACTTCGCTGGGAATCTGTAACACGCTCACTACCCATGATGCCAAACCCTTTAAACTGACCGGCGGTCACCCGTTGGGAGGAACTTATTCGGGAACCGGTGTGAGCGGCACCACTTTTACACCGACTTCGGTTCCGGTTCTAATAGATACGGCCTGGGTTAGTTATTCATATACCAATGTTTATGGGTGTCTGAATGTCTCAAGACAGATGATCACTTTGCTGAATTCACCGTCATTTTCCTGCGGAGGCATGCTGACCGATATCCGGGATAATCAGACTTATTCAACCATCAAAATCGGCAATCAATGCTGGATGGCTGCGAATCTCAACTATGGGGTATTCCTTGCCTCTGCCCAATACCCGGGCGAAAATTGTGTTCCTGAGAAATACTGTTTCAATGACAACCCGACAAACTGCAGCATCAGAGGAGGATTATATTCGTGGGATGAAATGATGCAATATGACCGGATCCCGTCTATCCAGGGTTTGTGTCCGCCTTCCTGGCATATCCCCACAAGTGCAGAATGGAATACCTTGTTTTCACAATTTATTAACAACGGGTTTGCAGGAAGTCCTTTGAAAGCCACCGGGTATTCCGGTTTCAATGCATTACTCAATGGTGAAAGAATCCAAAATAAAGGCTGGTATATGGACAACTTTTCCACTTTCCTGTGGTCTTGTACATCGGCAGGTAATTTGAAGGCATGGGCGTATGGTATGAACATCTATAATCCAAGCGTATCATCTTACCCATCGACCATAATCAATGCTTTCAGTGTCAGATGTTTGAAAGATTAAAAGTAAGACGGATTGCAGATCCGCGCTATGCATGTAAAACAAATACGCTCTCTATGAAGCATCGCTTTTACCTTCTTTACCTGCTTCTTTCCGTTTTTACCTTTGTTTCCTTTCACACTTCAGGAGAAGGGACAAAAGAATTAAACAACAATAATCAGCACAGTACCGTCCTGTATTTGTGTACTGATTTTGCAGGACATTGTTCCGGAACGGGTGGAGTGAGATCACAATTCGCGGTATATAATGGTAATCTCAGCAGTGCGGAAACCGATCGACTCTACTTCCAGATTAAAGATCCGACTGAAATTCTGTACTTAGGATTTAAAGGCGGCAATCTTTCAGCAAACCCTCCCAAAAAAATCGTTTTCAGAATAAAAGAAAAAATCACTGATGCCGTCGTTTTTCCGGAACAAGATCTTCCGTTGAGCGGAACAGGATTTATAGGAACTTTTCCCCAGGCAGTGAACGGTCCCAATCAATTGCTTGGGCCACCTACCGGTTACGATGCTATGATATTTACCCCGCCTTATGCCGGAATATTTTTTATTGAATTTGCCGTCAGGAACACTTCAACGGGGTCATACTGGTCAGGACAGTTCGATATAGATATTTTCGACCTGACGGTTGCCAGTACGGCACCACCCGCCGCTATTCCCGGACGGGTTTTTTCAAAAGGCTGGCAGTTTTATGAAGGGGCCATTCCCGGTGGAGACAATTTTTTCTCCAAGAATTATATCATTTCTGATGACAGCATCGTGACTTCTGCCGAATTCTCCAATATGGATGGAGGTGCCTGGGTTCAGTATTGTAATCAGACCGGTTGCGGTGCCAATAACTGGATTGTCAGCCGTAAATCCCTGAACAATCAGCAAGCCCTTTTCCCCCAGTATAAAGTTTTTCTTAATATTCCCGATCCTGCCGTATTTCCTGCAGCTACTACCCTGGGTCAACTGGTCGCACCTGCCCCCTGGGGAGAACGTAACTGCAACGATGGTCACATCCTGTTTCATATTACAGTTGATAAACCCGGCAATGTGGAGATCACCCTGACCTTTTCGGCTCCCTATACTTCCAGGAGTCTGAACCAGCCGGTTGTGACGGGAGAAAACCTTTTTGACTGGGACGGGCTGGATGGAAGCGGAACTGCAATTCCGAACAATTCCAATATCTCTTTCACTATCTCTTATTTAAACGGGCTGACGAATCTCCCACTTTACGATGTGGAAGGAAATTCCAGTGGTTTTACCATCGGGCTGGTGAGTCCTCCGGGAGTGACCCCCTTGGTTTACTGGGACGATACAAATATTACCGGACCTCCGCCAGGAATTGCCAATTTCGCCGGTTGCATGAGCCCTCCCGGTTGCCATACCTGGTCAGGAAGCGGAGGTGGTTGGGGAGATCATAACACCATCAACACCTGGTGGTACAATGTATCAACAAGCACATTACCTGTTTCTATCACTGAATTCCGCAGGCCTCAGAATCTTAATTTCAACCAGCTTCCCCCACAGGATTATTGTGCCGGAACCAACGGGATTACCTTTTCGGTTGCACCTGATCCTAACAGCGATGCGTATGTATGGAGTTTTACCGGGACAGGTGCCACGATAAACCAGGCCAATGCTGCCAATCCTTTTATCACGATCGATTTTGCAGCGAATGCCACATCCGGAATTCTTCAGGTACACGGAACAAATGTAAACTGTATTGCGCCGGGGCCTACGGCCCAATTATTTATCACCATTAAGCCGATTCCGGCGTTGGCTCCGCCTTATTCGAAAAGCATCTGTTCAGGCACTTCTGTCGGGGTCACGCTGGCCTCGCTTCCCGCCGGAGCAAACTTCAGCTGGAGCAGCCCCTCCCCGACCTGTACACCCAATATCGTTGCATGTCCGGCAGGTAGTAATTCCGGTACACAAATTCTGGATGTTTTAGGGGTCAACAATACCAACCCGGGAACGGTCACTTACCATGTGTTTCCCATGATGAACGGTTGCAGTGGCCTAAACCAGGATTTCATTGTAACAGTAAATCCGCTTCCGGTTCCGGCCGTTGCGGGGAACAACAATGTCTGCCAGAGTAGCACTGGGAATGTTTATACCACCCTTCCCGGGATGAGTAATTATCTGTGGGTTGTTTCGGCCGGAGGCACTGTTACAGCGGGCGGAACCGCCGCATCCAGTTCGGTAACCGTTACCTGGAACACACCCGGGGCAGGTTCCGTTTCCCTCAATTATACAGATGCCAACGGATGCACTGCTGTTTCATCCATTGTGTTTCCCGTCACCATTCATCCATTTTCGGTACCGGCCGTCGCAGGTTCTGCTACTTCATGTTTCGGTTTGAGTAAAACCTATACGACAGCAGTCGGAATGACCAATTACAGTTGGCTGGTCTCTGCCGGAGGAATGATTACTGCAGGTGGTTCAACCACGGATAACACCGTTACCGTTTTATGGAATACCACTGGTTCGCAAACGGTGTCTTTAAATTATACCGATATAAACGGATGTACCTCGCTGACTCCGACGATTTACAATGTGACGGTCAATCCTTTACCGGTGCCAACCGTTTCAGGTAATGCCAGTCTTTGCGAAGGAACCGCCGGGGTCATTTATACCACTGAACCCGGGATGAGCAATTATACCTGGTTGGTTCCGGCCGGGGGCACAATAACCGCCGGAGGAACCCTTATGGATAATACGGTCACCGTTACATGGACTACAGCAGGGGTCCGAACCGTTTCTGTCAACTATACCAATGCCAATACCTGTACGGCTCTTCTTCCGACCGTTTATAATGTAACGGTAAATGCATTGCCCAACCCGACCCTTTCCGGTACGAATGCACTTTGCCTGGGTTCTGCGGGTGTTGTTTATGCGACCCAATCGGGACAATCCGCTTATAACTGGAATATTTCCGCAGGAGGCATCATTACCGGAGGAGGCAATGCGGTAAGCAGCACTGCTACCGTAACCTGGAATGCAGTCGGTCCGCAATGGATCTCGGTTAATTATAATAATCTGAACGGTTGCCAGGCTGTTTTGCCAATTCAATACCCGGTTACGGTTCATCCGCTTCCGGTTCCATCCATTTCAGGACCCTTGCAGGCATGTGCACTTTCAACAGGAAATATTTATTCCACGCAGGCCGGGATGACAAATTATCAATGGATCGTTGGTCCTGGCGGAACCATTACTTCCGGGGGGACGACCACTGATCCTACTGTTACCATTACCTGGACCCTGGCTGGTGCGCGAACGGTTTCTATCAATTATATTAACAGTGACGGCTGCACCGCTGTAACAGCTGTTTCATTTCCTGTCACCGTGTTTGCACTTCCGATACCGATCATTACCGGACCTGCAGCCATCTGCCAGAATGCATCGAGTACCTATACGACTGATCCTGGAATGACGGTATATTCATGGACCGTCACTGCAGGAGGTATCATCACGAGCGGTCAGGGAACAAGCACCATAGATATCCAGTGGAACGCGACCGGTCTGCAAAGCATCACTGTCAATTACATAAATGGAAATGGCTGCACCGCCACGGTGGCCAGCAGTCATGCCGTGACGGTGAATGTTTTGCCTGTGCCTGTTATTTCAGGATTGAGTACCGTTTGCCAGACCAACATCCTCGTTTATAGTACCGCACCCGGGATGACCAATTACCAGTGGGTTGTTTCGGCCGGCGGAACCATCTCAGCCGGCGGCGGCCTGTCCGACGCTTCTGTCACAGTGAACTGGACGACCGCAGGACCACAAACCGTAAGCGTAAATTATACCATCCCGGCGACTGGATGTACGGCTGCAATCCCGACAAATTACCCTGTGATTGTTAAACCGAAACCGGCTGTTGCAAACATCATTCTCAATTCCCAGCAATGTTCAGGCCTCTCCACCAATATCATCCTGCAATCCACCGTGGGCGGAAGCACCTATGTGTGGACGGCAAACGGAAGCAGCGCGGCAGTAAACGGGTATTCTGCCAGTTCCGGTCCTTCCATCATCCAGCTACTTCAGAATACAGGATTCAATATTGAAAATGTTACCTATGGTGTAACTCCGACGGCCAATGGATGCCAGGGGGATGTGACGAATTTCGTGGTGACGGTTTTCCCGGTAGCCAATGTATTGTTCAATCCGAATGCAATGAGCTTCTGTTCGGGAGGATTGACAGCCATTACGCTCAGCAGTGGTGTTGCAGGTTCCAACTATACCTGGATCGCAACTCCAAGTTCCGGAAATATCACAGGATATTCAGCAGGCTCAGGAAACTTTATCGGCCAGATGCTGACAAATACCGGGAATATGATCGAAACCGTGATTTACACAGCGACACCTGCCGCCAATGGTTGTACAGGAACTCAGAACAGTACGCTGGTAACGGTAAATCCGCTTCCGGTTGTATCCTATACCCCTTGTACAGATATCGTGACGACCACAAATGCCAAGCCTTTTAAATTAAAAGGAGGATTGCCCTCTGGCGGAACCTATGCCGGTGCCGGCGTGTTTGGCGGAATCTTTAATCCTGCAGTAGCCGGTGTCGGGAATCATATGATCACCTATGCCTATACCAATTTCTGGGGATGCAGCGGCAACCAGATTCAAAATATCGCTGTCATCAATTCCCCGGCTTTTGTGTGTGGAAATCCACTCATTGATATCCGCGACAACATTCAGTATCCGACCGTTCAGATCGGAACCCAATGCTGGATGTCCTCGAATCTTAATTTCGGAAATCCGATTGGCTCCGTACTGATGCAGCGTGACAACTGTGTACCTGAAAAATACTGTTCGGGAGATAACCCGGTTAATTGTGCAACCATGGGCGGATTATACCAATGGGACGAAATGATGCAGTATGATGTAACGTCGGAACTGCAGGGATTCTGTCCCCCGGGATGGCATATTCCATCTGAGAACAACTGGAATACCTTATTTAATTTTTATATCAGCAATGGTTTCGCGGGGAGTCCGCTGAAAGCCAGCGGGTTTTCCGGATTCAATGCAAACCTCTTTGGAACCCGTTTTGATAATGTGACATGGAGTTATAATAATTTTGCAACATTCTTCTGGTCTTCTACCTCCCATGGCATTTATAAAGCATGGGCACATGGAATGAATACCTTTAACCCGAGCGTTTCCTATTATCCCGGTAACCGGTCCAATGCATTCTCGATCCGATGCCTAAAAGATTAGCTACTTTCTGCACGTTTTTTTTTGCAGGAGGTCAAAAATAAATATACTCAATGAATAAACATTTTACCCTTTACAGGATTTTATTCCTTTTTTTATTTTTTATTCCGGCCAGTAATTTCCTTTTAGGCCAAACAATGGGTGAAGGCCCCGGATTTAAACCCAGCATACCTTTAGTACCTGAATTCTCCGTGGTATATCATACCGATAATACCGATAATGGAGGTCCTCCTCCTGTGCTTGAATCCCATTGCAGCAATTCTGATTTCAGTTACGGGAATTTTACCAAATGGAAAGGCTGTAAAGGCGTTTTTTTAGATCCTTGTTCAAATGGCCCTTTTATCCAGGCAACAGATACGGTGGGTGTCAATGCACGGTTTAAGATCTTCCCGGCAACCCCTCCAACAACCGACCCATATACCTCAGGTCTTTTACCCACCGTATTCCCCGGCGAAGCGTTTTCGGCCCGTTTAGGAAATAGTGTAACCGGTGCCCAGGCCGAGCGACTTACCTTTTCGGTATCAGTTACGCCCCAATCCTATCTTTTTGTATATCGATATGCCGTCGTTCTTAATGATAATGGTCATCAGCCTGATCAGCAACCCAGCTTCGAGATTCAGGTCCTTGATAGTTTAGGTGTTCTTGTTGATACCTGTGGAAAATATTATGTATATGCGCAACCCGGACTTCCAGGCTGGCATAATGGTATTCCGGCAAATAGTGCACCGGTGAGGTGGAAAGATTGGACTACGGTAGGGATGAATTTACAGGATTATAGTGGAAAAATATTAACGATTCAATTTACGACAAAGGATTGCAAGCCGACCGGCCACTTTGGATATGCCTATATTTCTGCCTATTGCAGTTATCTTGAATTACAAACGGCCCTTTGTGAGGGAGATTCCTCGGCCACATTGACAGGACCTCCGGGGTTCGGCTATTTATGGAATACGGTAAATGGCGATACGACAGTAAATGGCGATACCACGCAGACCATCCTGGTTCCTCATCCCACAACCGGTTCAACCTATAGCTGCGAACTTACTGCCGCCAATAACTGTAAGGTTACCATTAATACTACGCTTACCTATACCCAGATTCATACCGGTTTTTCTGAAATACTAAATTGCGCGAATCGGCCTTGCACTTTTGTGGATACCACCTGGGTTAGTCAAAACTATGTGACCGGCTGGCGTTGGTACTTTGGGGATCCCACCTCCGGCTCGTCCGATTCATCCAATCTGAGATATCCTGTGCATAGTTTTACATCGGCGGGAAATTATCAGATTACCCTGATTTCGTATTCAACAGAAGGATGTGCCGATACCACGACAAAAACAATTACCATTGGCCCTTTGCCAACCATGACAAGTATTCCCACCGTTCTTACCCTATGCAGCGGAACCCCGATAAATTATGCTTTAACAGCCAATGAGCCCGGGGCCTGGTTCAACTGGCGGTCGCATCCGAGAGTGGTCGGCCCTATTACCGGATTTACCAATAACAATATCGTCAACAACCCGATCACCACCCTGAATGATGTGCTGATAAACCTGGGAAACACGATTGACACCGTTTATTACAGCATTGTCCCGGTTACTTCGGGGTGTACGGGAGATTCAATCCTGCTGAAGGTAGCCGTCAAGCCCTATCCCGACCTGACCAACCCGGTGCTGGTAAAATCCATTTGCGACAGTACCCGCACCAACATCGATCTTAATTCGCATAATAGTACCACGCGTTATACCTGGACCTGTACGGCCACATCCGGTAATCTTTCCGGATTCGCAGATAACACTGCCACTCCGGATACCCTGCTCAATCAATTGCTGCGTAATTCAGGCACCTCCATTGATACGGTGATTTATCATGTCACCGGCCATGGCTTCGGATGTGACGGGCCGCTCTATCTCTTTAAAGTGGCGGTTTACCCGGTACCGAACCTGTCGAATGTTCCCTTAAGTGCCAGTACCTGTAATGGCGTGCCGATCAGCATACCGCTGACGACCACCGTAACAGGGACGCTTTTCACCTGGACCGTAACACCTAGTGCCCCCAGCATTACAGGGGGCACCAACAATGTTATCCCCATCAATGTACTGAACCAAACCTTATCAAATTCAGCAACGAGCCCTGGCACCGAAACCTACCTGATTACCCCGCATGCCAACGGTTGTGATGGATGGAGGAAGAACTTTGTTGTAACGGTTTATCCGACGGCTGTAATAAATGCCGCCCCGGTCAGCCTTTCCATCTGTTCCGGCCAGACCGCCGTTGTGAACCTGAGCTCGCTTACAGCAGGAACCTCCTATTCATGGACCTGCACGCCCAGTTCAAATAAAGTATTGGGTTTTTCAGCCGGGTCGGGAAACACGATCAGCCAGGTTCTTACCGACACGAGCGCTGTCAATCAAACCGTAACGTATCATATCACCCCTTTGGCCAATGGTTGTAATGGCACGGTCCTCGATTATGTGGTTACCGTAAAACCCTTGCCCGACGTATTGTTTAACCCGGCAACACCAACGATTTGTTCAGGGCAAACTGCAATCATCAACCTGACTTCGCATGTTGCCTTAACGACCTATGCATGGACTGCCGTTCCCAGTTCTCCCACGGTCACCGGGTATGCTGACGGCATCGGGAACCTCATCTCCCAAACCCTTACTACGCCTGGTATTGTAGCCGAAACGGTGACCTATTCGGTTACAGGAACCTCAAATTTATGTTCAGGACTTCCCTATCCTGTTATTGTGACCATCAACCCCAAGCCACACCTGGTGCCGCTGACCATGAACCAGACCATCTGTTCCGGGACAGCTACCAATCTCCCGCTGTCTTCCAGCGCGCTGAATACAACTTTTACATGGACGACATCCAACCCGGCAGGAAATGTAACCGGAAATTCCGCCGGTTCAGGGGCCTTGATCAGCCAGCTTCTGACAAATAATCTTTCCACGCAAGGAACCATTCTTTATGTGATAACACCGGCAACCGCCACCTGTACCGGGGATGTTTCCACCTACACCGTTTTTGTCGATCCCAAGCCCTTGTTAAGCAATGCACCGGCTACTGCCGAGATCTGCAACGGAGCCTCACCCAATGTCACCCTGACTTCCGCTGTCGCGGGATCCACCTTTACCTGGACTGCCACGCCCAGTTCCGCTAATGTTACCGGTTTTTCGGACAATGCAATCCCGGTTACCCTGCTGAACCAGACTTTATTCAACTCCGGAACCGTCATGGAAACGGTAACCTATCATATTACGCCCCATGCCAATGGTTGCGACGGGTCTGTTGCGGATTTTGTCGTCTCGGTCCATCCGGTTCCTGTTCCGACACTTGCGGGGAACAACAACCTTTGCAAAGGAACTTCCGGTGTGGTTTATACTACACAGGCCGGAAAAATCAATTATAACTGGAGTGTTTCTATCGGCGGAACGATCACAGCCGGAGGAACTCCCGTTTCCAATACGGTAACCGTTACCTGGACTACTTCCGGTGCAAAAACGGTCACGGTAACCTATTCAGACCCTTTCGGATGTCCTGCTGCGGCGCCGGTCATTTACCCGGTCACGGTTAATGACCTTCCGGTTCCGACTGTTTCAGGAAACCAGAGTGTCTGCAGATTAACCACCGGTGTAGTTTATACCACTGAAGCCGGGAAAACGAATTATACCTGGAGCATCTCTGGCGGAGGAACCATCACTGCCGGAGGAACAGCAACGGATCCCACCGCCACGGTCACCTGGAGCACTGCCGGGGCACAAACCATTTCCGTTAATTACAATGATGCCAACAACTGTACTGCGGTCAGTCCGACCGTTTACAATGTGACCGTCCATGCGCTTCCCTCACCTGCCATTGCCGGATCAAATGCCCTCTGCAAATTAACCACCGGGGTGGTTTATACCACTCAGGCCGGAAAAACCGGCTATAGCTGGAGTGTTTCCGCCGGAGGAACCATCACCGCCGGAGGCACTGTAACGGATCCAACCGTTACGGTTACCTGGAATACTGCCGGGGCCCAAACGGTCAGCGTGAATTATGTCGATGCCAATGGCTGTACTGCCGTTACACCCTTCGTTTTTAATGTAACCGTTCATGATTTGCCGGTTCCCGTCATTGCAGGCCCGGCTGCCATTTGTGCAAATACAACCGGCATTTATTCAACACTGCCCGGGATGTCCCTTTACAACTGGGTTGTCTCCGCAGGAGGAACACTGACCTCCGGCAGCGGAACCAACGCTATAAATGTTCTCTGGAATACCATCGGGCTGCAAACCATCACGGTGAATTATTTTGATGCCAACGGTTGTACTGCAGTGGCTCCGACCAGTTACACGGTAAATGTCAACATCCTTCCAACGCCTCCTATCACAGGTACAAACAGTATCTGCACCGGTTTTTCTGCCACTTACAGCACGGATGCAGGAATGTCGGCGTATACCTGGGCTGTATCTCCCGGAGGAACGATTACCGGAGGCGGAACCCTTACGGATCCAACGGTTACCGTTCACTGGACTACAGTCGGCGCTCAGACCGTTTCGGTAAACTATACGGTAGGAACAGGGTGTACCGCCGCTTCACCTTCGGTATATAACATAACGGTGCATCCTTTACCTGTTCCTGTCTTAACCGGAACCAATGTCATTTGTGCCGGTCCCACCGGGCTGGTCTATACCACTGATGTGGCAATGACCAACTATCAATGGGTTGTTACCAGCGGAACGATCTCTGCAGGTGGCGGAACCAGTGACAATACCGTTACCGTTCAATGGCTCACAGCCGGAGCAAAGACGGTTTCGGTCAATTATACCAATGCCAACAGCTGTACCGCACTTTTACCCACCAGCTTCCCGGTTACCGTCAACCCATTACCCATCCCCGCCGTACCAGGCCCGTCGGCCATTTGTCTGAATTTTACCGGAACCTACTCAACCGATGCAGGCATGAGCAATTACCAGTGGCTGGTCCCATTGGGCGGAACGATCACTTCCGGAGCAGGAACCAATACCATCAGCGTTTTATGGACTACCCTGGGAGCCAAAACCATCACCATCAATTACAATGATGCAAATGGCTGTACTGCTCCCGCCCCATCTTCCTTTACCGTAACCGTTAACCTGTTGCCGGCGCCAACCATAACCGGAGCCAATTCGATCTGTACCGGGCTGAGCACCACCTATACGACAGAAGCCGGGATGAATAATTATTTGTGGAACGTCTCTCCCGGAGGAGCCATCACTTCAGGAGGCGGTCTGTCGGATCATACCGTTACCATTCTCTGGAGTACATCCGGAATGCAGAATGTCAGCGTCAATTACTCACTTGCCACCGGGTGCACCGCCGTATTATCCACCCCGTATAATGTCACAGTAAAACCCCGGCCGGTTGTAACGAATATGGTGACCACTTCTTCCATCTGTTCGGGCACTTCCAACAATTTCATCCTTCTGCCCGATCTTCCGGGGACTTCTTTTGCATGGACCGCTTCGGGAAGCAGCGCCAGTGTAACCGGGTTCAGCAATGCTTCCGGGCCGGTTATCGCACAAGTGCTGACAAACTCCGGTTTTAATATTGAGAATGTCATCTATTCGGTTACCCCAACGCTCAATGCCTGCGACGGAACGGTTGTACCTTTCCAGACCACGGTTTTCCCTGTGGCCGATGTTTACTTCACTCCGAACGGCCAATCCTTTTGCTCGGGAGGTACCTCGAGCATCACGCTTGCCTCTAATGTGGCCAACACCACCTTTACCTGGACGGCATCCGGAAGTTCGGGCAACATCAACGGCTTCACCAACGGCAGCGGAACGCTCATTCAGCAAACCCTCCTCAATACAAGCTACCTGATTGAGACCGCCACCTATCTTGTTGCCCCGCTGGCCAACAGTTGTCCGGGAGCCAATAAAAATGTTGTGGTACAGGTTTATCCATGGCCTTCGGTCAGTTATACCGCTTGTCCCGACCTGGTCACCACCACCGATGCCAAGCCTTTCCGTCTGAAAGGCGGGATTCCTCCAGGGGGAACCTATTCGGGAACCGGTGTTTTCGCGGGCATGTTCAATCCGGGTATTGCAGGCATCGGAATGCATCTGATCAGCTATGCCTATTCAAACACCTGGGGCTGCAATGGCGGCGCAGCACAGACCATTGCGGTGATTGCACCCCCTGTGTTTGCCTGTGGAAACAACCTCATCGACATTCGCGATAATCAGCAATACCCGACTGTTCAAATCGGAACCCAATGCTGGATGTCGACGAACCTTAATTACGGGAATGCCATTCAGGCAAACAACATGCAACGGGATAATTGCCTGATGGAGAAGTATTGTTTCGGAGATAACCCGATGAACTGCAGCGTATCCGGCGGACTTTATCAATGGGACGAAGTGATGCAGTATGAAACCACCAGCGAAAGCCAGGGATTCTGTCCTCCTTCATGGCATCTTCCCTCCGAAACTGACTGGAACAGACTTTTCAATTTCTATATCAGCAACGGGTTTGCCGGTAGTGCGTTGAAAACTACCGGGTATTCCGGCTTCAATGCGTTTTTGTATGGCGACCGGTTTGATAACACAAATTGGAATTACAGCAACTTTGCTACGCTTTTCTGGTCTTCCACGATCCATGGCCCTTACAAAGCCTGGGCTCATGGCATGAACTTTTATAACCCCAGCGTCTCCTATTACCCCGGTAACCGTTCGAATGCGTTTTCGATAAGATGTTTAAAAGATTGATTTCCTGAGATAAAATAATTGTGATGAAAAAAACATTGGGTTGTTTCCTGGTCTTATTGCTTTTACTGGCCTCTTGTTCCAAAGAAAAGGGAGGAGGGGGATCGAAAAGCTCTTCCTACAACAATACAGACAGTCATAATACCGGGACGGCTTGCATGAGTTGCCACAGCAATGGCAGTGATAATGGGTTTTGGTGGACGGTGGCAGGAACCGTTTATAGGCCGGGTGAAACAGACCTGAACCCGAATGGAACCGTATATCTCTTCAAGGCATCAGATCCCACGGGAACACCTGTTCTGACATTACCGGTGGATGCAAAGGGTAACTTTTACACAACCGGGGCCGTCGATTTCAGTATCGGACTGATCGCCAGCGTGAAAAGCAATTCAGGAGTGATAGAGAAGATGACCTCCGTCATTACTTCCGGTAACTGCAACAGTTGCCATATTTCCGGGAAAAGGATCTTTGTAAATTAACCTTCCGGCTCCCGACAACAGTAGTTTTTGTAAATTTACATCTCAAAGGCAACTCCTTATAAAATTGTTGTCTTTATCCTATTATTTGGAGTTACTTTGATGAGAAAATATACTTTTCTGTTTCTCTTTCTTTTATTTATTTCCGGTGAAAATGTTTTCGCACAGCTCACGGTTGTGCAAGGATCGGCGTTGAACATGACCACTCTGCAACTGGTCCAGACTCAACTTGTTGGCCAGGGCATTACGGTTCTGAATGCAGCTTTTAACGGAAGCCTGGGAGGAAATATAAACTCTAACCAAATCGGGAAGTTTACGGCAACCGACAGCGCCTACCGTCAGTTGATGATGAGTGCCGGAGTGATACTCTCAAGTGGAACAGCTGCAGGAGCCATAGGTCCCAACAACTCTGGCGGATTTAGTGGTTTCTTACCTTCCCAGGGTCCCGGAGATCCTGATTTAACAATGATTGCAGGGATGGCTACCCATGATGCTTCTGTGCTGGAATTTAATTTTATCCCGATATCGGATACGATTCGATTCAATTATGTTTTCGGATCTGATGAATTTTATGAATATTGTTCCGGTTACAATGATGCTTTCGGATTCTTTCTGAGCGGGCCGGGAATCACCGGGACCTTCAGCAACCAGTCCGTGAATTTAGCCCTGATGCCGGATGGGATCACCACTGTGATGATCAATAATCTTTGTAACAACCCTTCTACAAACTGGAACAATGCCGGAGGTATTAATTTTCAGTATGACGGGATGACCTACGTTTTTACTGCCTGGCACATCGTTCAACCCTGCCAGGTTTATCATATCAAATTGGCTGTTGCGGATGCCTCCGATTGGGCTGTTGATTCCGGGGTATTTCTTGAGAAAAACAGTTTCAGTGCAACTGGTTTCGTTGTCAAAACAGATTATTCGGTTCCCGGACTGGGGAACAAATCAATTGAAGGTTGTTCCGATGCTACGGTCACATTTAAAATCGCCGATATTACGCCTGTAAATGACACCATTCATTATACCATTACCGGTACGGCAATAAACGGTGTGGATTATCCTGCCATTCCTGCAAATTATGTGGTGATTCCTGCCGGTCTTGACAGTACTTTCATCACCATCGCTCCTTTTATGGATGGAAATCCCGAAGGGACGGAGTATACGGTTCTTTCCATTCCGATGATTACCTGTTCCGGAACAACGACCTATGTCGACAGCATTTATATTTTTGACAACACGCCGTTTCAGGCCATTGCCCCGGCAGATACCGGAGCCTGCGAGGGAACGGATCTGCTCCTGCTGGCACACGGTTCAGGAGGACAGCAGCCATATCGGTTCTTATGGAATACAGGCTATGCAAAAGATGACCTTCATGTCATTACCCTTCCGGGAATCAACAGTTATTGGGTTCGGGTCACGGATGCCTGCGGAATGGTCCTGACGGATACGGTTCATGTGAATGGATCGCCACAGCCGCAGGTAACCAATAGCCAGCTTATTTTTAGTCTATGCTCCGGTGCAACGACCAATATCCCGCTTCAATCAACAGTCCCCTCGGCCACTTTCGACTGGACAGCAACCTGTCCCTCCCCTTTGGTTACAGGGTATTCGGCCGGCACCGGTTCTCTTATTGTTCAAACCCTTCATAATACAGGGACTACCATTGATACGGTAACCTTTCATGTGACGGCAAATAATGCTGGTTGCCTGGGACCCTTAAAAAACTTTAAAGTAGCGGTTCATCCAAAAGTAACGGTTTCCTTTACCCCTGCCGGAAGGAAGATCTGTAGTGGAGGGAACAGCAATATCGCCCTCAGTTCGCCCATTGCCAGTGCAACGTTTACCTGGACCGTTGTTGTCAGTTCCCCCAATACCAGCGGTGCTTCAGCGGGGAACGGGAACCTTATCAGCCAGGTTTTAACCAATTCAGGAACTACCATCGACACGGTTACCTACAAAGTAGTGCCTTTCGGGTTAGGTTGTTCAGGAGACACTTCTGTCGTGAAAGTTATTGTGAATCCTCCCCCTTTGCCTGTCATCACAGGGAACTTATCCGGTTGTGTAGGTTTCTCAACAGGTTTCAGCACACAAAACGGGATGTTCGGTTATACCTGGACATTAGCACCTGACGGAACCATCACTTCCGGTTCGGGAACCAATGCCATCCAGGTAAACTGGCCAACCACCGGTGCCAAGACCGTTTCTGTAAATTATTTCAATCCCGGAGGCTGTACGACACCGACACCTACTGTCTTTAATGTAACAGTTCATCCATTGCCTGTTGTTACGATCACCGGAAATACCAGTGTTTGTGAAGGTTCCACAGGAAATGTCTATACAACCGCCCCCGGAATGACGGGTTATACCTGGACTTTATCCGCCGGTGGCAGCATTGTTTCGGGAGGAACTGCTACGGATCAAACCATCACCGTATTGTGGAATACTTCCGGAGCACAATCGGTATCCGTCAATTATACGGATTCCAACGGATGCACTGCGGTAACCCCATTTGTTTTGCCCGTCACAGTACAAATATTGCCTATCCCGGTTATTTCCGGGACCAATGCCATCTGTTCCGGATTTACCACCCTCTATTCTGCTCAACCCGGAATGACAGGTTATCTATGGACTATTTCTCCGGGCGGAACCCTGATCTCGGGTGGAACAATTACGGATAATACCGCAACGGTTCAGTGGAATACTTCCGGCAGTCAGTCGGTCGCTGTAAACTTTACGAATGGAAATGGTTGTACGGCTCTTTCCCCGGTTACCTTCCCGGTTAACGTATTTGCACTGCCTGTTCCAGTTGTTTCAGGACCAGCTGCAGCCTGCCTGAACAGCTCCCAAATCTATACTGCAAGCCCCGGGATGAGCAATTACCTTTGGGGCATCACTCCAGGGGGAATGATCACTGCCGGAAACGGAACCAGTTCCGTTACCGTGCAATGGAATGCTTCAGGAGCTCAGAATCTGACCCTCAACTATACCGATGGCAATGGATGTACAGCCGTTTTGCCTTCCTCTAACCCGGTAAATGTTACCGTTTTGCCCGTTCCTGTTTTGACCGGGAACAATTCTCTTTGCCAGGGACTCACCGCCACCTACAACACAGATGCCGGTATGAGCAACTATTTCTGGAGCGTCTCTCCCGGAGGTACAATTACCAGCGGTGGAACAGCCGCAGATCCTGCTGTTACCATTCTCTGGAATACGCCAGGATCACAAACAGTAAGCGTTAACTACACCGCCGGAATCGGATGTACTGCAGCTCTTCCGACTCTTTTACCGGTTACGGTCAAGCCAAGACCTGTAATAACGAGTCCGGTGACCACTGCATCGCAATGCTCCGGCCTATCGATTAATTTTGTGCTTCAGGCTGATTTGCCCGGGAGCACTTTTTCCTGGACGGCCGCCGGCAGTTCACCGGCAGTGACGGGTTTTACACCAGGCAATGGTTCTTCCATTATTCAAATCCTGAGTAATTCCGGTTTTAACAATGAAAATGTGGTTTACACTGTTACGCCCGCACTGAATGGTTGCGCCGGAAATTCCGGCGCTTTCACCGTCACCGTTTTCCCGGTAGCCGATGTGATCTTTGTCCCGCCCACACAGTCCTTTTGTACCGGATTAATTACAAACCTCTCTTTTTCTTCCAATGTCCCTGCATCAACTTACACATGGACATCAACAGGAAGTTCGGGAAATATCTCCGGTTTTGCTCCCGGAAGCGGCAACCTGATCCAGCAAACCCTTACCAACAGCGGCTTTGCCATTGAAACTGTCACTTACACCGTCACGCCTTCAGCGAATAATTGTATCGGTACTGCCAATAATGCAACGGTAACTGTTTACCCTTCGCCCGCTGTATCTTTTGGTCAGTGCAATGACTTAATTACTACCCTCGATGCAAAACCTTTCCCGCTCAAAGGCGGCCTGCCTGCCGGAGGCATCTATGGAGGCGCGGGCGTCGTCGCGGGGATCTTTACTCCCGCCACGGCAGGCCCCGGGACGCATTTGCTGTCCTATGCCTATTCCAACACCTGGACCTGCAGTGACAGCAAGACTCAAAGCATTACGGTACTGGCCCCTGTTGCATTTGCCTGCGGAAATCCGATCATTGATCCGAGGGATAATCAATCCTACCCGACCACCCTGATCGGAACACAATGCTGGATGGCCGCCAATCTCAACTACGGAGCGCCCATTCCTTCAGCCGCCATGCAAAGAGACAACTGTTCAACTGAGAAATACTGCCTTAATGATAATCCCGCAAACTGTTCTTCGCTCGGAGGGCTATACCAGTGGGATGAGATGATGCAATTCAGGAATACGCCTGCAATTCAAGGAGTCTGCCCTCCATCATGGCACATTCCCATTGAAGCTGAATGGAATACGCTTTTTACCTTTCTTAACGGCAGTGGCTTTGCCGCCAGCCCGCTGAAGAATACCGGCTTTTCCGGGTTCAATGCAATGCCTTATGGTTCCCGTTTCGATAATGTTAACTGGAACTACAACAACTTTGCTACCTTCTTCTGGTCTTCCGACTCCCACGGATTGTTTAAAGCCTGGGCCCATGCGATGAATACATTTAACCCGAGCGTTTCATTTTATCCGTCCAATCGCTCAAATGCCTTTTCAATCAGATGTATGAAAGATTGAAACGGAAGGGTTTTTAAAAAAAAATTACACAAATCAGACTAATCCGTTAATTTTGCCGTTCATTCTGTCCATTCTAAACATTTATCCTTTTTATGAAAAAATTAACCATCTTATTGATCGCTGTTTTGTTCAGTACAATGGCAGTTGCCCAGAATTTTACGGAAATAAAGAGCTCGGAGATTCCTAAAAAGGCCACTACATATATCAAACAAAACTTTCCCAATTTCGAGCTTGGTCGTGCCGGTAAAGTTGATATCAAGGGTACAACCAAGTATGCAATTGTTGTAGACTCCCGTGGCCGTAAGTCGATTCTCGTTTTTGATAAAACCGGCAATTACCTCGAACGGGTTAAAAAGATCGATGAAATCTCCAGTGAAGTAAAAAACGCGCCTAAATCTACCCCGCCCGCAACTAAACCGCCAACCAATACCGATCCTCCTCCACAGAAGTAACCGTAGGGCAGAAATTAACACAGAATTCAAAAAAATTGTCAAAGTCACAGGTTCACGGATATTTTTCGTGTTACTTTGTGACTTTGTTTCTTTAGTAAGCGTGTATTAGAAGCAACTTTTTCATACTTTTATACTCTAAGAACAGGATTTTCA
Organism: Bacteroidales bacterium; assembly: GCA_038244085.1. Taxonomy (GTDB): domain Bacteria; phylum Bacteroidota; class Bacteroidia; order Bacteroidales; family FEN-979; genus FEN-979. The sequence continues at coordinate 199,342 of JBBRTX010000001.1, forward strand.
TAGGTGACTTTATGAATCATTCTTTACAAAGAGTACTTTACTTTTCCGCCTTTTACCTGGCTCTTTTTCCGCTATCCGGCTTTTCTGAAGGAACAAAACAGTTTCGGCCAATGGAATCTGATAAAGGGGAACTTTGTATTGATACCACAAGAAATAAATTCGGAAGTGTCTCAGCTACGGCTGATTACCGTCTTTATATCCATATCTCTGATTTCACGACTGAAGCAATTTATTTCGGCTTCGGGGAATCAAAGCACAATACAGGGAGTTCTACTTTTCGTCTTTACCGTCCTGATGGTACAATTGATACATCCGGTTTGGTTCCTGTAACCTCAGGAAACCGTGGGTATATTGATAACTGGTCACAGGCAGTTGCTGGCCCCACCGTGGTTGGAGGTCCATCCGGTTATTGGGCGTTACGATGCACACCCAATATGAACGGAGATTATTACATTGCTTTTAAAATTGCATGGCAGGGAGGTTTTGGCCAGGAACAGTACAAAACCTTTGCAAATTTTGACGTAACGGTTGTGAACATACCCACCTGGAGCGCAAAAGACGGTCGTTTATGGTCAAAAGCATGGCAGCTTTATGCCGAAAACCCGCAATTCGCTTCCAACAATCAATACTGGGGGAAGATGTTCATCTATTCCATGGACAGTATCGTGACGAAGGTGGATCTGAACGGAATGATTCCGGGCACCTTTACCGTATCGTGTAACCGGTCTGGCTGTTATCCCATTGATGTTCTCCATCCGTTGACCGAAGCAAGAAAATCTGTTAGTGGCGAGCATACCTATCCCCAGTATAAGATTTTCCTGAATAATCCGGACAGTACCATCTATCCCAGCGGAACTCTGGGAGGACTTGATAATACTGTGCCTGTAACTGCACTTAGGCATTGTAACGGAGCCGTTGATTTTACCTTTGGAACAACAAAAGCCGGGAATGTTGAAATTCATCTGCTGCTTGGGGCGCTCGGGCCACCCTATGTCGACCGGGTGCTTCCTGCCCAGGTAGTAACAGGTTTGAATACCATTTCATGGGATGGTATCGACGGAGCCGGGAACCCCATTTTAAACGGAGCGGTTTTCCAGTTTTATATCAGTTATGTGAATGGATTGACACACCTTCCGCTTTATGATGTCGAATTTAATGAGAACGGATTTCGTCTTGCCCTTGTAAGGCCAATCACTGTGCCTGCCCCCCCTGATCCGCTCTTTTACTGGGACGATTCTAACCTCGGTGGGGGAACAACCAATCTTAACGGCTGTCTTAGTTCACCCACTACGGGTTGTCATATATGGAATACAACCGGGAACGGAGGTTTTGGGAATAACCGCACGATCAACACCTGGTGGTATGCCGTGAGCACCAGTACGGCTTCACTCCAAATTTTCCAAAAACGGGAACCGGGTCCCCTTGGCGCCATTACAGGTCCAACAAGCCTTTGCCCAGGAACAAATATTGTAAATTACAGTGTATCCACGGAGCCAAATTCAACTTCTTATCAATGGGCTTATTCCGGTGCTGGTGCAACAATCATCAACAACGGGAACAATTTCATCACGATAAACTTCTCTGTTTCCGCCACATCGGGAACTTTATCGGTAAGAGGATACAATGATTCCTGCGGACTGAGTGGAACCCCCTCCAACCTGGTTATCACCATGCTCCCCTTTCCGCCGGTTGTGCTCAATGTGTTTACTCCGGTTTGTATTGATTTACCTGCGTTCCCGCTTTCCGGAGGGTCACCGGCAGGTGGAACTTATTCGATTGCAGGAATTCCGGCAACCATTTTTGATCCTGCCATACAGGGTATAGGAACTCATATCATTTCTTATTTTTATTCCGATCCTTTCACCAGTTGCAGTAAGTCTGTTGATCAACCCTTGCTCGTGAATCCATTACCGGTTGTTTCGTTAAACCCCATCAGTTCCGTTTGCGCCAATGCCCCGGCCTTTTCACTTTCCGGCGGTAACCCTGCCGGAGGGATATACTCCGGTACCGGGGTTACTGCGGGGATATTCAATCCATCTGTGGCCGGGCCCGGAACCTGGAATATCATCTACACATACACCGATGCCAATTCCTGTACGAATTCCAACACAAAACCGGTAACCGTCTTTGCAGTTCCGGTAGTAACGCTTGCCCCGTTAGCCCCAGTTTGCGTCAACATCAATCCATTTACCCTGACCGGCGGAACCCCGGCAGGAGGTGTCTATTCCGGTCCGGGTGTGACTGCAGGGATTTTTGACCCATCCGCAGCCGGACCAGGCATCCATAGCATCCTTTATACGTACACGGATGTCAATGGATGTATCTCAAATGATACGAAAAACCTTACGGTGAATCCCCTTCCCGGAAGCGCCGGAACCATAACAGGCGTTGCCGTCATTTGCCAGGGATCCAATAATGTTGTTTATACCACCACAGCAATCGCCAACGCAACCAGTTATGCATGGTCGGTTTTACCTGCCCTTGCAGGTACAATCAGCGGGTCCTCCACTTCGGTCAGCATCAACTGGTCAACCGTCTTTTCGGGAACTGCTAATGTTTATGTTAAAGGCGTCAATGCCTGCGGAGATGGATTACAGTCCAACGCTTTTCCTGTTACCATAAATCCAAAACCCGTTGTCACCTTTAAAATCTGTACCGACTCGGTTACCACAACCGATGCAAAACCCATCGTTTTAAAAGGGGGAATTCCTCCTGGTGGAACCTATTCAGGCCCGGGGGTGAATTCAGGAACAGGTATTTTTACACCTGTGATTGCCGGCGCCGGATCGCATACCATCCGATATACTTACAATAATTTCTATGGCTGTTCTTCTTTCGTCAATAAAACCTTTATCGTGGTAAATCCCGCTCTTTTCGCCTGTGGTGGAAATTTAAGGGATGTAAGGGATAACAAGATTTACAAGACTGTCAGCATAGGAACTCAATGCTGGATGGCCGAAAATCTGAACTATGGGACGTCCATCCTCACGAGTTTAACCCAAAGGGATAATTGTGTCCCGGAAAAATATTGTTATGGTGATACCCCGGCAAATTGTATTGCATCAGGAGGGTTATACCAGTGGGATGAGATCATGGACTATTATGTTATGCCGGAAAAACAGGGATTATGCCCTCCCGGATGGCATCTCCCGTCAGAAAATGAATGGACGATCCTTTTCAACAATTATATTAATAACGGATTTGCTGCCAGTGCGTTAAAGGCAACCGGTTTTTCCGGGTTTAATGCCCTGGTTCCGGGGGTGGAACATTCAAACAATATTTTCTCCTATAGTAATTTTGCTTCCTTGTTATGGTCATCTGACCTTCATGGCCCCTATAAGGCCTGGGCCCACGGAATGAACACCTTTGATCCCAGCGTTTCAAGGTATCCTTCCAACAGAAACCACTCTTTTTCTGTCAGATGCATCAAAAATTAATTCTTTTTTTTTACCTTTGTGCCGAATAAAAAGTAAATGAAAAGCAACTTTTGGGAATAAGGTTGTCTTTTAGTTGATTTACCTTTATTCATTACAACTTTGGGAATGAGGTTGTAATATCAGAAGATTTACACTTTTTTATATTATGGCGTTTACCAGAACTTTTTTGGGGGTACTGATATTCCTCCTTATGGTAAGTTCCATGTCGTTTGGTCAATCGATCAATGCAGGGAATGATACCATTATTTGCCTTAATGATCAGGCGAAATTGCATTCTACCTTGACAGGGGGTGGATATGGGACAGACAGTTACACATTCGAGGTCTTCCCCTATTCGCCGGAACCTTATACCGGGGGAACCGGTGTGACATTCGGCGGGAACCAGGATGATCAGGTTGCCGGGCCATTTGACCTTGGCTTCACCTTTTGCTTTTTTAATCAAACCTATACTCAATTCTATATTGGTTCTAACGGATGGATCGGATTCACTTATAATGCAGCCTGGACTACTTTTACTTCCACCCCCATACCTAATACGAGTCCGGCAGTTCCGAAAAATTGTATCATGGCGCCCTGGGAGGATTGGTGGCCGGGTTATACCGGTTCTCTCAATCCGGGCGTTTATTATTACCAGACAGGAACTGCCCCTAACAGGAAACTCGTTGTTTACTGGCCTGAGAGCAAACAATATGGTTGCCGGGATCTTCTCATTGCCGACAGGGGAAGGTTTCAGATTGTTATCAATGAGCAAAGCAGTATTATTGAGAACCATATTTCGAATAAACCCCTATGTTCAAACCAGACTGCCACCCAGGGTGTGCAGAATTTAGCCGGGACGGTGGGCTTCACCGCAACGGGCAGAAATTCCACCTTATGGACGGCGGCAAACGAAAGCACACGATTTGTTCCCAGCGGGATCAAATGGTATACCGGTGGATATCCAGGCGGAACCATCGTAGGTTACGGACCCAGTTTATTTGTATCGCCCCTCGTCACCACTACGTATACCGTGGTGGTACAGACCTGCGGCGGAGGAACCTCTACTGATAACGTGACGGTAACGGTCGTCAATGCAGGCTTTAGTTACCCTGCTTACTCCTATTGTGCAGGAAGCCCGAATGTCAGCGCCACTACCCTACAACCGGGAGGAACCTTCACAGCAGTACCTGCAGGACTCAGCATTTCGTCAACAACCGGCGAAATCAACGTTGCTGCCTCCACACCCGGTAATTATACCATCAAGTATACGCTTACCGGTGCCTGTGCCACCTCAATAAACAAAAACTTCGAAATCAAGGCGCTTCCTGTGCCTGTAATCAGCGGGAGCATTGATGTATGCCAGGGATCAACAGGGAATGTATATTCCACCCAACCCGGTATGACCAACTACCAGTGGCAGATTTCTCCGGGAGGAACCATCACATCCGGCGGAACATTTACAAACAATACAGCAACCGTGACCTGGGGAATGGCCGGGGCTCAAACCATTTCCGTTAAATATACTGACAATAAAGGATGTATCGCGCTTATTCCCATCATTTACAATGTAACCGTTCATGCTTCTGTTATTCCTTCTCTGACCGGACCTGTCTCCGTTTGCATGAATCAGATCAGTACTTTCTCCACCGAAACGGGCATGAGTAATTATTTATGGACCGTTGCCGGTGGAAATATTACAAGTGGTTCAACCACATCAAGTATTACGGTGCAATGGCTTGCCTCAGGAATTCAAACAGTCAATGTGATTTATAATGATCCGGTTGGATGTACGCCATCAACACCTGCTACAGTGAATGTCACGGTAAAAGATATTCCTTATCCCACCATTACAGGATTAACCGTTTTCTGTTTGGGAACCACCCAAACGTATACAACCGAGGCTGGTATGAATGGATATGTCTGGAACGTCTCCGCAGGAGGCACCATTCTCTCAGGCGGAGGCAGCAGTGATCCTTCCGTCACAGTCAACTGGTCGGGTGCCGGAGCACAAAGTGTTTCCGTGAACTATTCCCTTTCGAATGGTTGTTCCGCCCTCACACCGGTGATAAAAAATATTATGGTCAATCCGAGTCTGATACCCTCCGTCATTGGAAACAATGCGATCTGCATGGAGACCTCCGTAGTTTATACCGCTCAACCTGGGATGAGCGGTTATCTATGGACGGTTTCCTCAGGCGGAACAGTGACATCGGGGGGTACGGCTGCGGATAATACCGTTACCGTTCTCTGGAATGCTTCAGGCATTCAATCTGTTTCAGTAAATTATACGGATGGAAACGGATGTACCGCCATAGCACCGTTTTCATTTCCTGTGACGGTTTATGCAACGCCTGTACCTGCCATCGTCGGACCTGCATCGGTTTGTTGGAACACTTCGGCCAGTTATTCAACGGCTCCGGGTATGAGCAATTATCTCTGGACTATTTCCACGGGCGGGACCATCACGTCCGGAAGCGGAACCAGCTTGGTCACCATCCTGTGGAGTACACCGGGAACAAAAACCATCACCCTCAATTATACAAATGGCAACGGATGTTCAGGCGCTTCTGCTACTTCTTACACCGTAGATGTCAGTGTATTACCAGTTCCTACCCTGACCGGGAATAATTCCGTTTGTCAGGGCCTCTCCTCTACATACATTACCGAGGCAGGAATGAACAATTATGCCTGGAACATCTCCGCGGGGGGTACAGTTACCGCGGGTGGTTCTGCAACAGATCCTACCATCACTGTCCTCTGGAACACAACCGGTCCGCAGACGGTCAGTGTCAATTACGTGGTTGGGGCGAGTTGTTCTCCACCTTCTCCGGCTACGATCAATATCAACGTCAAGCCAGTCCCTATACTTACCAACAGTCTAAATAACCCACCGATCTGCTCAGGTACGCCAACTGCCATCAACCTTCAGTCAAGTATTCCGGGAAGTACCTTCTCATGGATCAGTTCATCCGGTTCACCTTCCTTAACAGGTTTCTCTGATGGGTCAGGAAACCAGATTATTCAAACCCTGACAAGTAGCAGTTATGCAACCGAATATGTGATTTATCATGTCACAGCAACAGCAAACGCTTGTTCCGGGCCTGTCACCAACGATACGATCTTTGTAAAACCCACACCCGACGTAATTCTTTCCCCGCCTTCACAGACCCTCTGCGGTGGGCAAACTACAGGTATCAGTCTTACTTCGAATGTAGCCAGTGCCTCTTTTTCCTGGACGGCAACCCCTGGTTCGTTAAATGTTTCCGGTTTCTCATCAGGAACAGGGAACAGCATCGTCCAGACGCTGAACACCCCCGGCATTACGGTTGAAACGGTTACGTATCACGTTACCCCCATTGCCAATGCCTGCACCGGACTTGTTGCAGATGCCGTGGTGACCATCGTTCCCAAGCCGCATCTGACCACCAGCCCCATGAACCAGACCATTTGTTCGGAGGGCTTAACCAGCATTTCTCTTGTTGCAACCACTCCCGGAACCGTTTTCAACTGGACCGTATCAGTCGTTGCCGGGAATGTAACTGGTCAGTTGCCGGGATCCGGAAATCTTATCAGTCAAAACCTCACCAGTCTGTCGCCCGTTACAGGACAATTGGCTTATCTTATCAGTATGTCCGCCGGAACCTGTGCGGGAAACGACACCGTCTTTGATGTCTTTGTCAAAGCCAAACCTCAGGTATTAACGGCCAGTCCCGACACAATGATCTGCTCCGGAACCAGCACGGCAGTGCATCTGAATTCAGATGTGACCGGGGCTGCTTTCACCTGGACCACCACCGGCAGTTCTGCGTTTGTTACAGGATTCACTGCCGGATCGGGAAATATCATAGCCAATACCCTTACCAACACGGGGATTACAGATGAAACCGTCACTTATGCCATTACCCCCGGTGCTAATGGCTGCAACGGAAATATATTTACTTATCCTGTAACGGTTCATCCGGTAGCCAATGTCTCCTTTGTTCCGCCTTCACAGACCATTTGCTCAGGTGCTTCCTCCAATATTTCCCTGCAGTCGCAGGTTGCTGGAGCCAGTTTCACCTGGACCGCAGCAGGAAGTACGCTGAATGTCAGCGGATTTTCAAATGGAAGCGGCAACAGCATCAATCAAAATTTAACCAACACGGGTAGTGTTCCTGAGACGGTTACCTACCTGGTAACACCAGTGGCCTATGCCTGCAACGGAACCGCTTTACCGGTTGTGATTACGGTGAACCCTCAGCCTGTCATCACCACTTTACCCATTTATCAGGCATTATGCTCCGGCGCATTGGCAGGCATTAATCTCACTTCCAATACAACAGGGACTACCTATGCATGGACGGCTGCATCTACTTCACCTGCATTGACAGGATTTTCAAACGGTTCAGGCAATAGCATCAGTCAGACGCTTACCAATTCAGGTTTTACTATTGATACGGTCATCTATTCCGTTACCGCTTCAGCAAATGGCTGTCCGGGAGTTCCGGTTAATTTCCTGATGGCAGTGTCTCCGGCTGCCGATGTGATCTTCACCCCGGCCACACAATCCTTTTGTACCGGATCCACGACAAATATCCTGGTATCATCCAATGTCGCTGGTTCAACTTATACCTGGAGTGCCACAGGCAGTTCAGGAAATATCACGGGTTACACTGCCGGAAGCGGGAACATGATCCAGCAAACCCTTTCCAACAGCGGATTTAATATTGAAACGGTCACTTATTCAGTTATGCCCGTCGCAAACGGTTGCCCCGGCGTTCTCAAGAGTGCGGTGGTGTCTGTTAACCCCTTTCCATCTGTCGCTTTCAGCCTGTGTAATGACTTAATCACTACGATCGATGCCAAACCATTTCTGCTTAAAGGCGGAACGCCCACCGGAGGCACTTATGCCGGTACAGGCGTGAGCGCCGGCATCTTTAACCCAGCTTTTGCAGGAGCAGGAACCCATGTTCTCACCTACACCTATAACAATACCTGGGGTTGCAGGGACAGCCTTACACAAAGTATTACAGTACTAACCCCTTCGGCTTTTGTCTGCGGAGCTCCTGTCACGGATCCCAGGGATAATCAATCCTACCCGACCATCAAGATTGGAACACAATGCTGGATGGCTTCCAATCTCAACTATGGATCTGTCATCCCTTCGGGTGCTATGCAAAGAGACAACTGTTCGCCTGAAAAATACTGCTTTAACGACAATCCTGCCAGTTGCACAACCCGTGGCGGTCTCTACCAATGGGATGAATTGATGCAGTTTGACAACACCAAGTCTGTTCAAGGACTTTGCCCTCCTTCATGGCATATTCCTGCAGATACAGAATGGAACACCCTTTTCAATTTTTATAACGGGATAGCTATTGCCGCTGCTCCGCTGGGAAGTGCCGGCTTTTCCGGATTCAATGCGATGCTTTACGGGTCCCGTTTTGATAACACAAACTGGAACTTCAGCAACTTTGCCACGTTTTTCTGGACATCCGATTTACTCGGGCCTTATAAAGCGCGGGCTCACGGAATGAATAACATTGATATCAGTGTCTCCACCTATCCTTCCAACCGATCCAATGCATTTTCAGTAAGATGTGTTAAGGATTAAAAAACGGGATTCTTTATAACTTTTTTATTAGATTTGAGCAACTTTTCAAGGTTAGCCTGATCTATATAATTTAAAGTGTATTGATGAGCAGGATATTTATTACCGTATATCTGTTTTCGGTTTTTTTATTTCTCCATTCCACCCAGGGATCCGCACAGGGATTGCCCACGCCAAACGACAGTTGTCATAAAGCATTACCTTTTTGTGGTTCAAACACTTACAGTTTCCATGCCGGCGTAAATACCGGCTATGCACAAAGTGGTCCCTGCTATTATCAACCCTGCCCAGCAGGACCTGACACCTGCCCTTGTCTCAGTACTACGCCAAATCCGGCCTGGTATTATTTACAAGTTAGTCAATCCGGACTCATCGTAATCACCATGTCGAGTAACCCTGCATATGACATTGATTATATGTGTTGGGGTCCTTTTACATCACCAACAGGGGCTTGTAACGATGGATTAAAATGTGATATGTGGGTTTCCTGCAGTTATTCCGGTGCTGCGGTTGAAACATGTACCATTCCGAATGCCATTGCCGGACAATTTTATATGCTGTTAATAACCAATTTCCAAAATCAGAACTGTATAATAACTTTTTCCCAAACCAATTTCGGCCAACCGGGTGCCGGAGCCACCGACTGTAATATTGTTACCGATTGCTCTATCGTTTCCCTTGTCCCAAGTCCCACTACCTGTAATCCTTCCACGAATACCTATAACGTATCGGGATCCATTGAGTTCAGTAACCCTCCTTCAACAGGAACATTGACCGTAACAGATATTACGGCTATTCCTCCGGTAACCCAGGTTTTTACCTCTCCGTTTAATAGTCCCCAACCTTATTTGTTGAATGGTATTACCTGTGATAACCAGCAACATACCATTATAGCATCCTTTTCAGACAGTACCCAGTGTAATTTCACTGATCACTATTTCTCCCCTGCCCCTTCCTGCCCGGATGCAATCATATCGGGCGGAGGTACTGTTTGTGCAGACGGCAGTACGCTCCCGGTGAACATCAGCATTACCGGAGCACCGCCATTTGATTTTACTTATGCGATCAATGGGGTTCCCCAAACACCCATCACCAATTTTCCCGGTCCTTCACCTTATATTTTTAATACGGCAATCGCTGGTACCTATACCCTGGTTTCTGTCGTCAATGCTTTTTGCGCGGGAACGGTTTCGGGTTCTGCAACTGTCAATATGCTGCCTTTACCCGTTCCGGTTATCACCGGGACTGCTTCCGTTTGTTTGAATACCACCCAAATCTATTCCACCGCACCAGGAATGACGTTCTATTCATGGAATGTCTCCTCCGGAGGCACTATTACCAGTGGTGCAGGAACCAATTCGATACAGGTGTTGTGGACAGCTGCCGGTCCGGGAAATGTAACGCTCACTTATACCGGAGCAAACGGGTGTCCTGCCGCCTCGCCAACCATTCTAAACATCACCGTGAATCCCTTGCCGCTCGTCCTGCGCAGCAATTTTTCCGTTTGTTCCGGAACTGCTGCCTCCATCCTGCTCCAATCGAGTATACTTGGGAGTACTTTTTCCTGGATCTGCTCGGCCAGTTCAATATCAATAACCGGTTACTTACCGGGCAGTGGTCCCCAAATCCTGCAAACCCTGAGCAACAGTAGTTTTATCACCGGGTATGTAATCTATTCCATTACGGCGACGGCATCAGGATGTTCAGGACCTGCCGTCAACGACACCATATTTGTTCAGCCGGTAGCTGATGTCTTTTTTGTTCCCCTGACCCAGTCTGTCTGCTCCGGTGTCCCCACAAATCTCACTATCCAATCCAATGCACCAGCTGCCACCTTCACCTGGACCGCTTCAGGCAGTTCTGGCAATGTTTCCGGTTTTACACCCGGCAGCGGAAACCGGATCCAGCAAGTGCTGGTTAACAGCGGCTTTTCTTTTGAAACCGTGACCTATTTGGTCACGCCATCGGTAAATGGCTGTAATGGCATTTCCGGCAGTGCTTCGGTTACGGTAAACCCTTTGCCATCTGTCGCTTTCAGTCTTTGCTTTGACCCCGTTACTACCACCACTGCCCGATCTTTCCCACTCAGGGGCGGGACACCTCCGGGAGGAACCTACTCAGGAACCGGAGTAAATGCCGGTCTCTTTAACCCCACCATTGCTGGGCCCGGAAACCATTTGCTGAGATATACCTACACCAATACATGGGGATGCACTGATAACAAAACACTGAACATCACGGTTATTCCTCCTCCTGTTTTTACCTGTGGGAATATTTACACTGACCCAAGAGATAACCAGGCTTATCCAACCATCCTGATCGCGACCCAATGCTGGATGGCGGCCAACCTCAATTATGGGTCTGTCATACTTTCCGCAGCCATGCAGCGGGACAATTGTTCGGCTGAAAAATACTGCTATAGCGATAATCCGGCAAACTGTTCAGCACAGGGCGGGCTTTATCAATGGGATGAGATGATGCGATTTCGGAATACCACACCCATCCAGGGTCTTTGCCCCCCTTCGTGGCATATCCCTGTCGAGGCAGAATGGACCATCCTCTTCAATAATTTTAATGGAAATGGCTTTGCCGGAAATCCTTTGAAGAGTACCGGCTTTTCAGGATTTAATGCCCTGGTGAATGGTTCCCGCTTCGATAATGCCATCTGGAACTACACCGGCTTTGCAACCTTTTTCTGGACATCTGATGCGCATGGACCCTACAAAGCCTGGGCACATGCTATGAACAGCATTGACCCGAGTGTGTCTTTCTATCCGGCCAACCGGTCGAATGCCTTCTCGGTAAGATGTGTTAAAGATTAAACTGAATTATTTTGTCAGCTTTGCCTCTACCATTTTCAGTATTTCATTTTCCTGTTGAATGGCATTCTGTTCGATAAGGGCGCCTTCCGTAAGAATCTTTTCAACAAAGGCCTTATCCTGCAAACCGGAAGCATTCACTTTTACATTGAGAAAGGCTCCCATCACCGCCGAACGTGCACAGAGCGCTCCAACACCCGCATCGGTTACCGAATTCGGATTCCCGCTTTCTACCATGGCTTTGATGACCGGAAAAGAATCAAAAGCTTTTTGCATCGTTTTGAACGGGACTTCGATCGCATATTTTGTGGCTTCCTGGATGGCTGCGGTCCGTGCGGTTTTCTCTTCGGGAGTTCCCTTCGCCAGTCCCAATGCATCCATAATCCTGTTAAAGGATCGGGTATCTTCATCCACCAGGAATAATAATTCATCTTTCAGCTTCTGACCTTTCTCTGCCCAGTTTGAGAATTCCTCCCAGCGTTCATCCCATCCGGGTTTGTGTGAAGAAAGGTTGGCAACCATCGTGGCAAGGGAAATCCCCAGTGCCCCCAGGTATGCAGAAACAGAACCTCCACCCGGTGCTGGTGATTCTGAGGCCGTTTCGTTGGCAAATCCTTTGCAGGTCAAGTCAATCAGTTTTTTGGTACCGCTATCGTCCAACATATAGTCAATGATCTTTTCACAGGGATTGAATGGTTTCAGATCGTCTAAACCCAGTGATTTCACGGCAATTTTGATCAGTTCCTCTTCCGAAACCCCCAAAGAGCGGTTTTGTTTGTGCAGGAAATATTTACCTGCCTCGGTCATGGCTTTCAGCGGGATCAACCCAACCAGTTCCGAACCAGTAACCCGGATTCCCCGATCCGCAGCCTTTGCAACGGCTTCTTCGAATGCGACATGCACCGGGGTGATGCTGATATTGGTAAGATTGATGGATATCTGGGCGATCCCGTATTCCTCAATGTACCAGCCAATGGCTTTGCAGGCCTTCAATGAACCCGGCTGCCAGATCTCTTTTCCGTTTTCATCCTTCATGATCTTCCCGGTAACGGGATTTCCTTCCCTGACCGGACGGCCTTTCTCGCGGATATCAAAGGCTATGGCATTGGCACGACGGGTGGAAGTGGTATTCAGGTTGACGTTATATGCAACCAGAAAATCGCGGGCCCCGATGGCAATCGCACCGGTATGCGGATTAAAGAGGGCAGGACCGAAATCCGGTTTCCAGTGAGGATCTTCCAGTTTCTTCGGCAATCCTTCATACTCTCCCGAACGGCAATTGGCAAGGTTTCTTCTTTCCTTCGTAAAAGCAGCATTCTCGTAACAATAAACCGGGATCGACAACTCAGTCCCAACCCGCTCAGCCAGTTTATGTGCAAATTTCACGACTTCTTCCATCGTGATATTGGAAACCGGGATCAGGGGACATACATCCGTAGCGCCAAACCGGGGATGTTCGCCTTTGTGTTTGCTCATGTTAATGATAAGGGAGGCTTTGCGGATGGCCTGAAATGCGGCTTCAATAACCCTGTCGGGCGTTCCGACAAAAGTAACGACCGTACGGTTCGTGGCCTTACCCGGATCGACATCCAGTAATTTCACACCTTCAATCTTCTCAATTTCATCCGTGATCTGTTTAATGATCGTCATGTCCCTTCCTTCGGAAAAATTAGGAACACATTCAATAATCTGCTTCATAGAATTTCGGTTTAAGACTTTCCCGTGATCTTTCAGGGAACTGAGGTGCCGCAAAATTATGGAATTTTAATCAAATGGCATTGGCGGGAAGATGAAATCCGCTTAAATCCATGTTAACCGTATTCTGATATTCCATAAATTTGTTGCAACCAAAACAAACCAATGATGAAAAACATTTCCATTCTGTTGCTCGTTGCAATCGCTTTTGTGATGACACAGTGTAAACCCAAACAAACAGAAACAGCAGCTGACAAGAACTTTATCCAGAAAAAAATTACCGACAGCGTAATCAGCACGCTGGTAAAAAAATACGGTGATGCGCACAAAGCACGCATGGAAAAAGGCGTCGTTCAAATCGCATCTTTATGGAGCAGCGTGGATGGAACTACCATTGAATTTGAAGATTTCTGTGTGAAGAATTATGTCGATGGAGATGACCAGCGCACGCTGATGTTCAAACGGATGTCGGAAAACTTTGAATCCCTGTTTGGTCATTTTAACATGATCAGTCTGGATCTGAAGAAAGGGATGCACCTCGATATCGGTGAGCAAACAGATTTGGACCTGATGTTTGGCTCTTTTGAACCCAGTGCCCATTTTAATGATGATTTTTTCACGAATAAAATCGCCTTCGTGGTTGCCCTGAACTTTCCTTTTTATTCCCTGAAAGAAAAAGAACAACTCGGACCCAGCTGGTCAAGGAAAGATTGGGCCTTTGCCCGGCTTGGAGATTATTTTACCGCGCGCGTTCCTGCCGACATCACCCAGAAAGCGGCTGATGCAACTACGGCTTCCGATAATTATATTTCCAATTATAACATTTACATGGGAAATCTGCTAACCGACAACGGGAAAACCTTGTTCCCGAAGGAAATGAAGCTGATCTCCCACTGGAATCTCAGAGATGAACTGAAAGCGAATTATAACAAGGGCGAAGAAGGACTTACCAAACAAAAGATGATCTATGATGTGATGCTTCACATTATCAACCAGGACATTCCATCGGAGGTAATCAACAACCCCGATTTCCAATGGAATCCTGCCTCCAATAAAATTTTTAAAGACGGAAAAGAGGTCACGGTTTCACCCGAACCCAATACCCGTTATGAGTTCCTTCTGAACAATTTCCTCGCGATGAAGGCCGTGGATAAATATACGCCGATGTACCCGACCTACATCATGCGTTCGTTTGATGCAGGAATGGAACTCCCGCAGGAACAAGTCGAAAAACTCTTCACCAGCTTCTGTTCTTCCCCTGAGGTGAAAGAGGTGGGCAAACTGATCAGCAGTCGCCTTGGTCGGCCATTACAGCCTTTCGACATCTGGTATGACGGTTTCAAAGCCCGCAGCGGTCTCAACCAGGATCTGCTCGATAAACAAACCCGGGCAAAATATCCCAATGTTGCAGCCTTTGAAAAGGATATTCCGAATATCCTCACCAAACTCGGTTTTAAGCCGGATAAAGCCAAAGAGATTGCATCACACATCACGGTTGACCCTGCCCGGGGTTCAGGCCATGCATGGGGTGCACAAATGAAGGGTGACAAGGCTCATCTTCGTACGCGGATCGGAAAAGATGGCATGGATTACAAAGGATACAACATTGCCATGCATGAGCTGGGCCACAATGTGGAGCAAACCATTTCATTGTATTTTGTCGACGAATATGTGATGGCAGGCGTACCGAATACCGCTTTTACCGAAGCCTATGCTTTTACTTTCCAGAAGCATGACCTTGATGTTCTTGGAATCAAGGATAATGATCCGAACAAAGAAGCCATGGCTGCACTGGATAATTTCTGGGCCAGCTTCGAAATCATGGGTGTTTCGCTCGTGGATATGAAGGTGTGGAAATGGTTATATGAAAACCCTGATGCTACCAAAGAACAGCTGAAAGAGCAGGTTGTCACCACCGCGAAGGAGATCTGGAATAAATATTATGCTGATATTTTTGGCATCAAGGATAGCCCGCTGCTTGGCATTTACTCTCACATGATTGATAACCCACTCTATCTTTCGAATTACCCGGTTGGACATCTTATTGATTTCCAGCTGGATCAATTCCTGAAAGGGAAGAATTTTGCTGATGAATCCATGCGGATCTATTCTACCGGCCGCCTGATTCCCCAGTTATGGATGAAAAATGCAGTAGGAAGTGAAATTTCTATTCAACCGCTGATTTCTGCAACCGATGAAGCGCTGAAAAAGATCAAATAGAAGGTGAGCTGGTGATTTTGTTACTTTGTTAAAAAAATCCTTTACGCTACACCAATTCCCCGTTTAAAATAACGGTTTCCACCTTATTGCTTCCATAGGCATAGGGCATGTATTCGAGCGACGGGATGGGGCAGGTAATAAACAGGTTGGCCTTTTTCCCGCGGGCAATACTGCCCAGCTCTTCACTGAGTCCCATTGCATAAGCTCCATTCAGTGTAACTGCATGAATGGCTTCCTGCGGAAGCATTTTATACTTGATACACCCCATAGAAAGGATGAATTGCATGTTTCCGGAAGGGGAAGAGCCGGGATTAAAATCACTGGCCAGTGCGACGGGTAGTCCTGCATCAATCATTTTTCTGACCGGTGCATAGTCCATCCCCAGGAAAAAAGCGGCTCCGGGAAGGATGGTAGGCATGGTTTCAGAATTCAGGAGGCACCTGATCTCTTCATCACCCGTATATTCCAGATGATCAACCGAAAGGGCATTGTATTTCACCCCGACCTGGATTCCTCCGGATCGGGCCAGTTCATTGGCATGGATTTTCGGACGCAAGCCATATTTCATCCCGGCCAGCAAGATCCGATCGGTTTCTTCTACTGTAAAAAACCCGCGATCACAAAAAACATCAATGTACTCGGCCAGCCCTTCCGCAGCAACCTGTGGAAGCATCTCATGGATCACTACATCCACAAATTCCGCCTGCCGGCCTTTGTACTCTTCGGGAACCGCATGTGCCCCTAAGAAAGTGGAAATTATAGTCAGTGGGGATAATTGTTTTAACCGCAGTATGACCCGGAGCATCTTGAGCTCATCTTCAACCGAGAGTCCATAACCGCTTTTGATCTCAACCGCCCCGGTTCCGTATCGAATGATTTCATTGAGACGTTCCATCGCCATGGCCGTCAGCTCCTCCTCTGAAGTTTCATGAAGCCGTTTGGCGGAGTTGAGGATCCCTCCGCCCCTCCTTGCAATCTCTTCATAGCTTAAGCCTTTGATCTTGTCGGTATACTCGATCTCTCTGCTTCCAGCATAAACCAGGTGTGTATGGGAATCGCAAAAAGAAGGAAAAACCATTTTCCCCGTTGCATCCAGTATCTGCCAGCCAACCAACCGGTCATTGTCAGGTGCCGGCATTGTCCCAAAATCGATTATTTTACCCTTATCTATGCTGATCCAGGCATTTTTCAGCGAATTCATTTCCGACATCCTGCTTCCGGCAATTTTTGCCTGGGGAATTTCCTCGGTCAGGACCAGTTCTTTGATGTTTTTGATAAGGATTGACATGAAAAGAGATTTGAAGGCAAAGTTAAAGGTTTTCGCCTCAACTGTTTCAAAATCTGAATTCTCCTGTCGTTGTTCGTAAAAAGAAAATTTGTATCTTTGTAAGAAGAATTCAATCAGTTCTAATCCTAACCTTTCTGAACCAATGAAAAAAACACTGGTACTCCTTACCTTAATTTCATTTGCATTCTGTCTTTCCGCGACGGCTAAAAAAGTTGAGATCAAAGATGCTCAGCGCGCCGGTATCAACTTCTATTATGAAAAAATCAATACCAAACAGGCAACTCCTTACCTATCGATTAAAGTAACCGATAATTTCACCGAGATGAAGGGCAATGAGCCTGTGTTTTATACATTTAACATCAATGCCGGCAAAGGTTTTATTTTCGTTGCTGCCGATGATGCCGTTCAACCCATCCTCGGATACGCCTTTGAAGGTTCCTATTCAGCGGAAAACCATTCTGCTTCCTTTGATTGGTGGATGAAAAATTATGCTGATGAAATTGAATTCGTTCGCAACCAGAATTTCCAGCCGGATGCAGCACTGACCTCCACCTGGAATCATCTGCTCACTGCGCGTGAGGATGATCTGCAAATTGACCGTACCGTCGCAGACATCGCCCCGCTTTTGACTTGCAACTGGAACCAGGATTTTCCTTACAACGCACTTTGTCCTGCAGATGCTGGTTCAAGCGGTTCTTATCAGGGTCACGTTCCTGTTGGTTGTGTAGCCACCGCACTGGCCCAGATCATGTATTACTGGGGATATCCTAATCAGGGCGTTGGAAATCATTGCATTTATCCGGCACCTCCTGAATATGGCCCTCAATGCGCCAATTTTGGTACCACCACTTATGAATGGAACGGAATGGCCGATGCTCCTGCTAAGGAATGTAATCCTGTTTCCGTGATTTCTTACCATTGCGGGGTTGCCGTTAATATGGATTATGGTCCGGATGGTTCAGGAGCACAGGTCAGTGCCATCCCCACTGCGATAAAAAATTATTTTAAATATGCCAATACGGCAATTTACCTTAAGAAGTCCAATTATTCCAACACAGATTGGGAAAATCTGTTGAAGGATGACCTGGATGCCGGCAAACCGATTGAATATGCCGGTTTTCCGTCATCCGGCGCCGGGCATGCCTGGGTTTGTGATGGCTACCAGAGTTCAAGCTTTTTCCATTTTAACTGGGGATGGGCCGGATCTGATAATGGTTATTTCTACCTGAGCAACCTGAATCCCAGTGGATATAATTTCAGCACCAATCAACAGGCAGTTATGCAAATTGAGCCGGATCCTGCTTTTTATCCGGCCAACTGTACAGGTACAAAAACCATCTCAACCTATAATTTCGGAACTTTCGAAGACGGAAGCGGCCCGGTAGACAACTACCTGGATAATACCAACTGCAGCTGGCTGATCAATATCGATGACAGTATTCAGACCGTAACATTAAAATTCACTCGCTTTGCAACCGAAGCCATTAACGATGTGGTTACGGTTTACGATGGCAACTCCACAAGCGCACCTGTCCTGGGAACATTTTCAGGAACCGCTATTCCTTCATCCGTTACCTCTACCGGTCCGCAGATGTTTGTTACGTTCGTCAGTAATGGTTCCACCTCGGCACAGGGTTTCCTCGCTTCCTATGAAACAACTGTTAATGCTTTCTGTACAAGCAATGCAACCCTAACCGCAACGACAGGTGATTTCACCGACGGCAGCGATCGCTTCCAGTACCGGAATCTCCAAACCTGCAAATGGGTCATCCAACCACCCAATGCAACCTCTGTAACCCTTTCGATCAACAGCATTGATACGGAACTCAACAAAGATGTGGTTGAAGTGTACGACTATGTGACCTCACAGAAACTCGGTACCTTTTCAGGAACTACAATCCCTTTACCGGTATCCACCACCAGCGGGAAAATGCTGGTTATGTTCAAAACCAATGGTACCAACAGAGGAGCAGGGTTCGATGCCAGTTATTCAACCGTTGTAGGTGTGAATGAAAACGAAGCGGTCGGACAACTCTCGGTTTATCCGAATCCTACGGAAGGAATGCTCAATGTAAGCTTTACCCTGAGCGATCTGCAGAAAGTCAATCTTGACGTTATCTCCCCATCTGGTGCTTCAGTTTATTCTGAAAACCTGGGCACGATCCGGGGCACTTATTCCAAACAACTGAACCTCAGCTCATTATCCAAAGGAATTTATTTCCTTCGCATTACCAGTAACCAGGGCGTCACCAATAAAAAAATTGTGGTGAACTAAAAGGTTCAATCTTATTTTAAGATCAGTAACATCACGAACAAGGATGTTACTGATTTTTTTTGCTATTATCAGTGAGTTTTATAAACAAGATTCATCTATTTTCTTGACTTTATGGTTTTTTGTAGTAAATTCACTTATCATTTTAAAATCAATAGAAAATTTAAAAAAATCTCCTTATGAAAAAACTTTTAATGATCACCGCTGCAGCTCTTTTCCTCACTGCACTTATTGTCAATCCGCTGGGTGCCCAGACTGCACAAAAACCCATGGCCGACAAAAAACCGATCCCGGCAGATGTTATGAAGATTGCGGAAAAGGCATGCATCAACTGCCATGCTGAACCCGGAAACGGAATGGCCTTAATGCATGTCAATCTGTCAAACTGGGATAAATATTCTCCCGAAAAGCAGGCTGACAAAGCACAGGCAATGTGCAAAATGGTTTCCAGAGACAAGATGCCTCCTAAAAGCTTCAAGGCAAAACATCCCGAGGCAGCACTTTCGACAGATGATCTCAAAACAATTTGTGACTGGGCCGCTTCATTACAGGTAGCTAAAAAGTAATTTTCATCTCAAACGGAGATAGCGCAAACGCTAGAATATCCGGGAATGGACAGTGGTTCATTTCCGGATATTTTTTTAGCAATACGGCGGAAAATGTTTAAATCGTGTAACTTAAATCAACAATTGTGTAACGCTTTTCCCTGCAAAGATGCTCAACTTTGCCCGTCTTACTAATTGACCTGTGGGTTTGGCATGATCGCTCCATTATCTATCCAAACAGAAAAAATCTTCATCAATCTTTTTTCGCAGTGGGGAAGGTTGAATTCAAAAAAAACATCATCTTTTAATATTTGTCCTCTGATATGAAAACAATCTGCATTTTATTATTTTTGATTTTGCCTTGCTTAGGGCTTCAGGCACAGGAGGGAAAAAAAGATACGATCGTCCCCGCCAAAGGTGATGTAAATAAGCAACTCGAAGTGATCAAGGAACGCAAGGTGGAACAGCATTCCGATTCAACCGGCAGCGTGCCGGTAAAGAGTGCACACATTGACTCCACAACCTACAGCAGATATGGAAATTTACTTGTTGATGATACTGCTTATAACAAGAGATATCCTGCCTGGATGCCAGTAGCTGAGATTTTAGCAATTAATCTTACCGTATTTTCATTTGACAGGTTTGTCGGCAGGTATGACTATTCTGTCCAGGTAGGTTTCAATTCGTGGAAACACAACATAAGAACCGGGTGGGAATGGGATACTGACCGGTTTGGGATCAATTTTATCGGGCATCCATATTCAGGCTCATTGGCTTTTAGTGCAGCCCGCTCCTTTGGATATAACTTCTGGCAGTCAACGGCCTTTTCCATCGGAGGAAGTTTGTTGTGGGAATATTTTGGGGAAAACACCCTGCCATCTTACAACGACATCATCAACACCCCTATTAACGGAGCATTTCTTGGAGAAATTCTTTCCCGGGTCAGTTCAAATATACTCGATGACCGATCAAGAGGTTTCCAGCGCGTTATTCGCGAAGTTGCTGCCGGCCTGGTGGATCCCATCAGAGGTGTCAACAGAATTATTCAGGGTAAGACGTTCAGGCATACCAATAAGGCAGTTTATCAAAAAGAACCGCTCAACTTAACTTTTTATGGCGGATGGCAAAAGCTGAATGTCAACAAAAAGGAATTTTTTAAAGGAACATCCAATGAAATATTAAACCTCCAGCTTGATTATGGAAATCCCTTTGAAGACAGGATCCGCAAACCCTATGATTTCTTCAAGTTCAGGCTTGACCTGAGTTTTGGTTCCGGAAGAAAAATTCTCGACAATGTCAGAGGTTACGGAATTTTAGCAGGAAAAAATTTCCAGCCTGACTCCGGATACCGGGCACTGCTCATCGGGGCATTCCAATATTATGATTACTGGGATAATGGTACTTTTGAATTGGGTGCGGTTGGCTTTGGTGGAGGTATCATCACAAAATTACCCGTTCGCAAGGCATCAAAATCAAACCTGTACACCTCACTGCATCTCGTTTTTGTTCCTTTCGCCGGAAGTAGTTCCCGGTTTGGACCGGATACTTCACAATTCAGAGATTATAATTTCGGCGGTGGATTCGAAGGGCAGTTTGAAAGCACCCTTAACCTGTCAAAATATGCCACAATTACCTTAGCAGCCTATTATTACTGGATTCATACCTATATCGGGCTGAGAGAAGACAACCTCATCGGCATCATAAAACCAAGGGTCACGGTAAGGGTATTCAAGAACATCAGCGTTGGATTTGAACAGGCTTTCTACTACCATGACATCTATTCTCCCGACTTATCGTCCGTGCATAATTCGAGGAGCGAACAGAAGCTTTTCCTGATGTTCTATCTTCAAGACAAACAAAGGCGTGGAAATTATAACTAGCCACATCTACTTCAGATCTTTTCTTTCCGGCTTTCATTGAACAGGATATCCACAGATCCTTTCTGCTCAATACACTCAATCAGCTTACTTTTCATCTTCCAGCAGGTCATTTGCCGTTTGTCCATCTGACGGGATAATTCGTAGCTTGAAATCGACGGATCTTTGCAAACCAGGTAAACCATCCTGAATGCTTCGGTAATCGGAATATGACACCGGTGAAACAGGGTATTGGCTGTGGCCGACTCTTCTTTCTTACACCGGGTGCACCGTCGTGAAGAGGGTTTTTTACCGGCACAATAATTGGTATGTCCGCATTGCCTGCACACAAATCCATCTGTCCACTTCTGATCTGCGATAAACTGAAGACAAGCAGTTTCGGAACTAAAGTTCTCCAGATCTATTTGTTGAAAATCGTATTTCATGTTTTGTAAAACAGGCTTATTTCATACATTTGAAAATAATCTCTACAAAAATATAAAAAATTAGTGATGTTTATGCGATTTATTAAAAATAGTTTGTATCTTTGCAGCATCAAAAAATTATCGACTATGAAAAGAATCTCGTTTTTTGCACTTTTAATGATTACCGTTTCCTTTACCATGTGTTCAGGAAATAATGATAAAGAATCGGCTAAGACCGTCAATCCCGGGGAAGGAGTGGTCAATCAAATGGATGCTGCTATGTTTTCAAAGATCGTCTGGGATTATAAGACATCCCCGGAAGTATGGAAATATCTTGGTGACCAGCCCTGCATCATTGATTTTTATGCTGATTGGTGCCGTCCCTGTAAGCTAGTTGCTCCGATCATGGAAGATCTTGCCAAAGAATACAAAGGACAGGTTCGCTTTTATAAAGTGAACACTGATGAACAGAAGGAGTTAGCAGGTCTTTTCCGGGTAACATCCATTCCGGCCATTCTGATTATCCCGAAAAACGGAAAACCTCAGATGACCATGGGTGCACAACCAAAAGAGAATTTTGTAAAAGCGATCAAAGAGATCATTCTTACTGATAAAAAATAAGCGGTATAAATACCCAAAAATTAACCTCAAACACTTAACAAGATGACAGTAGAACATTTAAATAAAGAGACATTTCTTACAAAAGTTTTCAATTTCGAAACAAACAAAGACTGGAAATTTGAAGGTGACCTTCCCTGTATAATCGATTTTTATGCGGATTGGTGTGGCCCATGCAAAATGGTTGCGCCGATCCTGGACGAACTTGCCATTGAGTATTCCGGGAAGATCAACATTTATAAAATTGATACTGAGGCAGAGCAGGAATTGGCGGGGGCTTTCGGTATACGCAGCATTCCTTCCATGCTTTTTGTCCCTAAGGATGGTCAGCCAAGGATGTCGGTCGGGGCATTGCCCAAGGATGCATTGAAAAATGCCATTCAGGAGGTGTTGTTTCCAGATATCCAGAATTAAAACCCAATCTCGGTACGAGTAAGAATTCCGGAAAAGCAAATCATCGCTTCTCCGGAATTTTTCTTTTCTTTGCGGCATGGAAATTCTTGTTCCAACTGCTTTCCTTCCGCCAATATCGTATGTTGCTGAATTCCTGTCCAGTGAAGAAATTATCATTGAACAATCCGAAACCTATCCCAAGCAAACCATCCGGAATCACTGCCTGATATATGGGCCAAACGGCACACAGCTGCTGAGCGTCCCGGTAGTAAAAGCCAATGGTAATCATACGCTTACCAGGGATGTCCGTTTATTCGACGCCTTATCTTGGCAACGGTCGCACTGGAAATCGATCGAAACTGCATATAACAATTCCCCGTTTTTTCTCTATTACAAGGATGATTTCAGCCCTTTTTTTGAGAAAAAGTTTGAATTTCTGCTTGATTATAATCAGGCATTGCTGGAAATGGTTCTCCGGCTCCTGAAAAAGGAAACAAAGCTTCGGTTTACGGATCGCTTTGAAAAAAATCCGGCAGGCGTTCATGACCTGAGAAACAGATGGGGAAAACACAACCCATTGGTCTTACCGGAATATGTTCAGGTTTTTTCAAGTGATTCAGGCTTCTTAAGTGATCTGAGCATTATCGATCTTCTCTTTAATCTCGGGCCGGAGAGCCCGGGGTACCTTTCATCAATCCAAGTATGATCCCTGAATGCTGCAAAAAAGTCTGGATTTGTGCTCTAAGTATCGGAGTAATCGCAAAATCATCCGCCAATCCATATTACTGTTTTACAAAAAACCGTAACTTTGCATTAATTTAATCTAAATTAATTGTCTACACTTTACGATCTCGAACAAGGCGAACGGGGGATCATTGTCAAGATCCGGGGGAGAGGTGCATTCAGAAAGCGAATTACCGAAATGGGATTCGTCAAAGGAAAAGAAGTGACCGTTATAAAATCTGCTCCCCTGCAGGATCCGATCGAATATAAGATCATGGGATATAACGTCTCCCTCCGCCAGAGTGAAAGCCGACTGATTGAGATACTCACCATCGAAGAAGCCATTCGCCGTAAGATAGAATCCGGGGATGATTTTAAAGGAACCTTTACCGATGACATCCTGAAAACATCCATCAGGGAGAAAAGTACGGTCATTGACATTGCACTGGTCGGAAACCCGAATTGCGGGAAAACCACCCTGTTCAATGTTGCTTCCGGATCCAAAGAACATGTCGGAAATTTCAGCGGCGTTACTGTTGATTCGAAAACAGCCCGTTTTCACCAGGGAGGATACACCTTTAACATCACCGATCTGCCCGGCACCTATTCACTGACGGCTTATTCGCCGGAAGAACTTTTTGTCAGGAACCACCTCGTGGAACATACGCCGGATATCGTGGTTAATGTGGTGGATGCTTCCAATCTTGAGCGGAACCTTTATCTTACCACCCAGCTGATCGACATGGATATTCGAGTGGTGATGGCGCTGAACATGTATGATGAACTTCAGCACAAAGGCGATATCCTTGATTATGAAAACCTCGGAGTGATGATGGGAATCCCGGTCATTCCCACGGTAAGTTCACGTGGCACCGGAATCAAAGAACTTTTTGACAGGATCATTGAAGTGTATGAAGACAGGGATCGGGTTGTCAGACATGTTCATGTCAACTATGGGCAGGATCTCGAACGGTCGATCAAGAAAATACAGGATGTCATTTGGACGGATAAAAATCTCATCGTTGGTATCTCTTCCCGGTATTGTGCGATCAAGTTTCTTGAAAAAGATCCGGAAGTTTTTCCGGAAATTCTTACTTCTCCTCAATTCAACAAGATCCGGGAATCGGGAGAAAAGGAGATTCAATTGCTTGAAAACAAGTATAATGAGGACACTAATACCCTTATTTCCGATGCAAAATACGGTTTCATTGCCGGGGCTTTAAAAGAAACCCTGCAGCGCGGAACTCCGGCCCCGGAAGGAACCCGGAGCGAGAAAATCGATAAGTGGCTGACGCACAAAATCCTTGGGTTCCCGTTGTTTATCGTTTTTTTGTGGCTGATGTTTCAATCCACCTTTGTTCTCGGTGATTATCCCAAACAAGCTATCGACCTGTTGGTATCATGGATCGGATCGACCGTTAACGGTGCCATGCCGGAAGGCCCCCTGAAAGATTTACTGGTCGACGGGATCATCAACGGAGTAGGCAGTGTTATCGTTTTTCTGCCCAACATTCTGATCCTTTTCTTCTTCATCTCTTTGATGGAAGATACGGGATATATGGCTCGTGCCGCGTTTATCATGGATAAGCTGATGCATAAGATCGGTTTGCACGGCCAGTCATTCATCCCAATGATCATGGGTTTTGGCTGTAATGTACCCGCCATTATGGTTACACGTACCCTGAAGGACCGGAATGACCGTTTGCTTACCATGCTGATCAACCCCTTCATGTCGTGCAGCGCGCGACTCCCTGTTTACATATTGATTGCAGGAGCTATATTTCCGCATTATGCCGGTACCGTTATCTTTGGCATTTACCTTACCGGCATCGTCCTGGCCATTCTGATCTCGATCCTTTTTAAAAAGACGCTGTTCAGAAGTAAAGAAGCGCCTTTTGTCATGGAGCTCCCTCCTTACCGGATGCCGACTTTTACCGTAATCATGAGTCATATGTGGGAAAAGGGAAAACATTATCTTCAGAAAATGGGAGGGGTTATCCTTATCGCGGTGATCCTGATCTGGGCGCTTGAGTATTTTCCGAGGAATACTTCGGTGGGTAATTCAGAAGCACAAATGGAGAATTCATACATTGGCAGAATCGGTAAAACGCTTGAGCCTGTTTTGCGTCCTTTGGGATTTGACTGGCGAATGGGTGTCAGCCTGATGACAGGCGCTGCCGCGAAAGAGGTCGTTGTAAGCACGATGGGTGTTCTTTATGGTACAGATCATATTCACGACAATGGAAAAAAGGTTCCGCTGCCCATGGTTCTCCGGACTGCCACCTATCAATCGGGTCCGCGGCAGGGAGAAAAGGTATTTACGCCGTTGGTAGGAATTTCCTATTTACTTTTCATATTGATTTATATGCCTTGTGTTGCAGTATTTGCTACGGTTAAGAAGGAATCATCCTTAAAATGGGCAATATTCCTGATGACCTATACAACCATCCTGGCGTGGATTTTGTCATTTGCAGTCTTCCAGATCGGATCACTCCTGCTGAAGATTTAAACAAAAAACCATGTTTCAATATATCCTCACCCTTCTCATTGTTTTACTGGCACTTGGCATTGCAGTCTACCGCTTCATCCGCTTTCTGAAGCATCCTGTCAGCAAGTGCGATGGCTGTGGGAAAGATTGCATGGGCTGTTCGCTGGAAGAATTAAAAAAAGAAATTCAATCCGGCAAAACTCCTTCCCCTAAACAATAATCGTGGTTGATTTTTCACGTAACTTGCATAGGCAATTATTAATTGATAAAACAGCATTTTAGATGACCTTTGGCGTTTCAACACAGAGTCTTATTTCTTTACGGTCGGAACCAGATCACCGTTCCGAGATGGTTTCACAAATCCTTTTTGGTGAATTGTTTCGAATCATCTTTTCCGAAAAAACCTGGATCCGTGTCAGACTCACCTATGACAACTACGAGGGCTGGATTGAACAGAAGCAGGCGACCCTTTTGGATGAAGGGGAATTTCTCCGACTGCTGAATGCCGATACCCCGGTAAGTAATGATCTCGTTCAATTGATTTCGCTGGAATCCCGCAAAACGGTTATGCCGATCGTGTTGGGGAGTTCTCTTCCAGGAATAATGGAAAATAAATTCGTCATTAACCACGAGAATTTTTTCTTTGAGGGTGGGATCTCTGATTCAAAAGTCTTTGAAGATGCGCTGCAGCATTCCGATCGCCACAAGGTGCGGCAAAGTATTGTGGATGATGCCATGCTCTACCATAATGCGCCTTATCTCTGGGGAGGAAGATCCCCCTTTGGAATCGATTGTTCCGGTTTTACCCAAATGGTTTACAAACTCAAGAAAATCAGGCTGATGCGTGATGCCTCACAGCAGGCCAACCATGGAGAACCCTTGAGCTTTATTACTGAATCTGAACCGGGGGATCTCGTTTTTTTCGATAACGAAGAAGGGGTGATCAGCCATGTGGGGATGATGATCGACAAACAGCGCATTATTCATGCATCAGGATCTGTCAGGATTGATAAAATCGACCATGAAGGAATTTATAACGAGGCCGAGAACAGGTATACCCACAAACTAAGAATCATCAAACGGATGGTTTAGTTCTGTGATTCATCCGGGTTCCTCTCTGTTTTCTTTGGGGAAGATTCATTAAAAATATACACCAGCCTTAATGTCAGCACGTTGTTGTATTGCTTGCGGGTCCATTTGGTCAGCGTGAAGGGATTTTCGAAGGGTCGCGTCCGGATCGGGAGAATGGAATAGGAATATCTCAAATTCAACCATAACCTTTTAACAATCCGCAGCCGGACATCAGCCAGGATTTGCAAATCCGTAGTATTAATCTTCAGGGTATCGGGGCTGTTTTTGTGGAGACCTCTCGCGTCATTATGATCCTCCCATTCACCAAAACTGAGCAATTGTCCATATTGCAGACCCAGGCCTCCGGCAATAAAGTTTTTGTCGGTGAAATGCACGATCAACGGGATCTGAACGTAATTCAAGGTAAGTCTGTACCCGTCGTAATATTGTAAGGAATCGTTATTTGTGCTGTCATTAGCGTACTGTCCTTTTCGGTAACTCCCATTTTGGGAATAGAGCAATTCCATGGTCACAGACCATTTCCGGTTTTTACCAAAAGGAAAGATGACAGAAGGTCCGCCGTTGAACCCGATTTTATTATAGCCGTAAACTTCGTCTCCATCCACCTGTGTAAGGTTCATGCCGGCAGAAATTGCACCCAGAAACCGCTGTGCGGTGGAAGTAAAGGAAATGCAGGCAAGGAGGGAAAATGTGATTGCGATGGTTTTCAGATGTTTCATTACGGAAGCCAGGTTTGACATTTAAAACGAATGGACGGCTTAATTAGTATTTTGTCCTTTCATGGTTAACTGAATTCTCTTCCTTTCCAAATCAATCTCCACCACTTCAACCATCACCTTCTGATTCAGCCTCACCACCTCATTCGGATCTTTCACGAACTTGTCGGCAAGCTGGCTTACATGGACCAATCCGTCCTGGTGTACACCAATGTCGACGAAGGCTCCGAAATTCGTAATATTTGTGACGATACCAGGAAGACGCATGCCTTGTTCCAGATCCTTGATGGAATGGATATTTTTATCAAATTCAAACATTTCGAATTTATTCCTAGGATCCCGGCCGGGTTTGGCAAGTTCTTGCATGATATCGAGAATGGTTGGCAACCCGGTTGTGCTGTCTACGAATTGTTCAGGCCGGATTTTTTTCCGGAGTTCCGTCATCTCAACCAGATCAGGAACAGAGCAGCTAAGGGATTTGGCCATTTTTTCGACTACATGATACGATTCGGGATGAACCGCACTCCGGTCGAGGGGATTATCCCCGTCGGCAATCCGTAAAAACCCCGCAGCCTGTTCAAAGGCTTTTTCTCCGAAACGGGCTACTTTCTTCAATTCAATCCGGCTCCTGAACGGTCCGTTCTTATCCCGGTACTGGATGATGTTTTTGGCAAGGGTGGGTCCGAGGCCCGAGACATACGTAAGCAATCGTTCACTGGCGGTATTTACCTCTACTCCTACCATGTTCACACTGCTCACCACGGTATCTTCAAGGCTTTGCTGCAATGCATGCTGGTTTACGTCGTGCTGGTACTGTCCAACCCCGATGGATTTCGGATCTATTTTCACCAGTTCAGCCAAAGGATCCATCAATCTTCGTCCAATGGAAATGGCTCCTCTTACCGTCACATCATAGTCAGGAAATTCCTGCCGTGCAATGGCCGAGGCCGAATAAACGCTTGCCCCGCTTTCATTAACCATGATCGCTACCAGGTCGTTACTGAAACCGACCGCCTTGATCAGTGTTTCCGTTTCCCTTCCGGCCGTTCCGTTACCGATGGCAATTGCTTCAATCTTATACGCATTTACCAGGCTTTTGATTTTGTGTATGGCTTCTTTCACCTCTGAAGACGGGGGATGAGGATAAATGGTTTCGTTGTGCAACAGCTTCCCCTGTTTATCCAGACAAACCACTTTACATCCCGTCCTGAATCCGGGATCGATGGCGAGGATATTTTTCTGTCCAAGTGGCGGGGCAAGCAAAAGTTGTCGCAGGTTCTCCACAAAAACCTGAATGGCTTCTGTATCGGACTTCTCTTTGAACATTTGCCTCATTTCGGTCTCCATCGAAGGAAAAAGCAAGCGTTTACAGCTATCTTTGATAGACCGTGCAACCAATGTTGCCGAGAAATTGGTTTCCTTGATGAAGATCTTCGACAGGATGTCGATGGCCGCCTGTTCATTTACATTAACAGAAACGCGAAGGAATGATTCCTTTTCACCGCGGAACATGGCAAGAATCCGGTGGGAAGGCGACCGGGAAAGTAACTCGCTGAAATCATAATAATTCTTATAGTTGATGCCCTCCACTTCTTTTCCTTTGATGATCTTTGAAGCGATCACCCCTTCTCTTTCAAACAAGTGCCTGATCCGTTTCCTGGCATAAGCATGTTCGTTGATCCATTCTGCCATGATGTCACAGGCACCATCCGTGGCTTCGGCAGCCGAATGTACCCCTTTCTCCGGATCGATGAAAGCTTCAATTTTTTCTTCTATATTCTGAATTTTCTGGAAGAAGATCAATCGGGCCAGTTCTTCAAGTCCCTTTTCTTTTGCTATGATAGCCCGGGTTCTTCGCTTGGGTTTATAGGGAAGATAGATATCTTCCAGTTCCGCCATCGTGGCAACGGTCAGTATGGCATTCTCCAATTCAGGGGTCAGCTTTTCTTGTTCCTGAATCGACCGGATGATGGTTTCGCGACGGGCATCCAGTTCTTTCAACTGGGTCAGTCGATCACGGATTTGTGTAATGACTACTTCATCCATGCTGCCGGTCATTTCCTTACGATAACGTGCGATAAAAGGAATGGTGGCCCCTTCTTCCAGTAATTTTATGGTATTTCTGACGAAGGAAGTTGCAACATTCAACTCAAGCGAAATGGCTCCGGAATATTTTTCGATGTTCATCTTAATAGCGTAACGAATCCTTTATAAACTACTTTCCCATTGGTCACGATATCTGCTCCCAGAAAATCAATATAAATGATCCAGGCATAAGTATCGGCGGGTGCGGGTTTACCGTTGATTTTTCCATCCCATCCCTGTTCCCGGTTGGTGGTTTCAAAAATCTGGCGGCCCCACCGGTCATAAACGTACATTTGAAAGGAAATATTTTCGTATAACCCGGTTATTCTCAGATTATCATTAATTCCATCACCGTTTGGTGTAAATGCATTCGGGACATAATATTTAAACTCATTCACATAAACGGTATCGGAGTTATAACAACAGTGAATATCTTTCACACGGGCCCAATAATTCCCACCACTCGAGACTGTGATAACGGGTGTAGTAGCATTGGTTGACCAAAGGTATTCGGTAAACCCTTCGCCTGCATTTAAATTCACCGATGCTCCTGAATACAACAAGATGGTATCGCCACCAAAGTTGATCACGGGCAACGGGAATATGGTAATCGCAACAGAGTCCGAATAATCGATCCCGTTAAAAGTTTCCTTCAGCTTTACCGAGTAATTTCCGGGCTGAGCATAGGAATGAGCGGGACTAAGGTCAGGTGAGGTACTCCCGTCTCCAAAATCCCACAAAACATTATCGATGTTGGCCTTATTGGTGATTTCGAATAAGGTGATATCCCCATGACATACGCTGTCGTGCGTAAAAGTCGGGCGGTCAAAATAGCTTTGAATAAAGTTAGGAAAGCCATACAGCCCTTTCCTACCCGAAAGCGAAAATCCCGAGGGGGCATTGTTCAGCTTATTATAATTGCATTCAATCCCTGGCCTTGTCGGGTTATAGATTACATCGACCGAATCCTTTTTCAGCAAAAGATTGATCGTTTTTGCTACGTAAATCCTTCCGTCGGTGGCAAGCTGCATTCCCGTGATGCGAAGGCCGGGCATTGAATCCAGCAGGGTTGGGTTTATCAGTCCCCGGGTAAGATCGAACTGGTATACCCTCGAAGGAAAAGCCGGGGGTCCGTTACCAAAAACCTGAACGAGGCTGCTGTAAAGCTTTTTACTGTCGGAAGAAAATTCAATTCCGTAAGGAAAAATCCCATTCACGGAGAACGAATAATCGACAGGCGAAGTAATTACTCCGGTCGAATTATCGAAATTCAGCAATTCTACTATATTTTTCCCTGATACTGCCAGCGCGATTTTCCCACCGTCGGGGGAGGCTTTCATATATCCGAGGTCATTCCCGCGAAGATGACCATATCTTCCATTACCATGAATCAAACCGGTTTTACTGATCACGGGAGCTGATATCCCATCACGGGTAACCCGGTATGCGTAAAACTCATCGGAATCCCATTTATGAGCGATAACCCAATAATCGGTTTTGTTCTGATGCTTAACGGCCGTTATTTTCTGGCTGACCTGCGACAACAGGGGTTGGTTCCACCGGAGAGTACCATCACCGAGCCCGTTATTCCCGTTCATGTTCACTACCGAAACTTTTAGCCCTCTAGTGTCGGGGGTCAGGGTATCAGCAGGAGGATTTTTATAGGTGAGAACATCCAGGGTAAAGATATAATAAAGATTGGAATCGCCCGGTTGCGGTAGGATGATGCAGGGCTGGGTTACGCCAAGATCCCCTTCGAGTGAAGGTGAATAAGGCATCGGATTAAATGTCCTGTCCCAAACGAGTTTTGCGTTGGTAAAAAACTGAAGATTGCCGAGGCTGTCACAAATGATCGCGCTCCCTTTGAAAGAAGTCATCACATCTTGATCGGTGATCGCAGTAGCCGCACCATTTCTGAAATCAATTCCGGCTTTTTCACCGAAATACCAGAGATCCGCCTGCTTTTGTGAACGCGGACAGTTGGTCACCTGGCTAAATGAGCTTTCTGCAGAAAAAATAATAAATGACAGAATAAACGCACCAAAGGCATTCTGTAACATTTTTCTCAGGGTCGGGCAGCTCACTATTCCAGTACCAGTTTTTCGGTTTGTATACGGTTATTGCTCTCAAATTTCACGAGATAAAATCCTTTGGGAAGGTCAATGAGATCTATTAATATGGAAGATTTTCCTACAGAGTTAGCCGGGAGCACAAAGTTTGCAACGGGTTTTCCCAAAACAGATTCCACCAAGATATTCACAGCGGTTTTTACTCCTTCCATCTCGATGGTAAATTTTCCTTTTGAAGGATTGGGATACATTTTTATACTTGCATTAAGGTTTTTGTCTTTGATCCCTGTGCAGGCATTGAATGAGAAGATCACATTGATGACAGCCGTTGAAACGCATCCATTGGTGTTGGTAACATTTACCGAATACGACTGGGTCTCGGTTGTTAAACCAGTGGCACTTACAGAAATCTGTGCAGTATTCTGTCCATTCGACCAGAGGTAGGAGGATCCGGGATTCCCTGCATCCAGGGTCACCGGAGAATAAACACAAACTATAGAATCCGGAGGGCCAAGATAGATATGCGGCTGAGGATAGAGGTTCACCGGAACGCTGCCGGTGGTGGAATTGTATCCGTCATTGACGGTAACGGTGTAGGTTGTGTTCTGGGAAGGATTTACAAATGGTTCCGGAATGGAAGAGGTAAAACCAGGTGGATTTGAGACCCAGGAATAAGTATAGAACCCAATGTTACCCCCTCCGGCTGAAGCGTGAATTTGTGTTGTATCTCCGATACAGATCCATCCGGGAGTGGCAACCGGATTTGTATTGAGCGCCCCCCCTGTCACAACAATGGTTACATTGGCAGGTGTTACACTTACACAATTTGTAACCATATCTATCACGGTGAGCGAATAAACGGTTGTAGAAGTCAGGTTTGTTGTTTGCGGGTATTGAAGGTTAGCGTTGACAAGCAGATCCGAGGGTAACCAGGTGTAATAATAACTATGGTTGCCACCCGGCACAGAACCATTCAGATAGATGTAGGTGCCATATGGAATCGTGTCGTTGATTCCGGCATTGGCCAGGGGCGGGTCATTCACAGTAACCGTAACAGAACCGGTACTGCTGTTATATCCATCGTTAATGGTAACGGTATAGGTTGAAGTTTGTGTGGGTTGTACGGTCGGATTGGAGAGTGTGGACGAGAACCCGCCAGGGCCGGTCCAGCTATAGGTATAGTTACCCGTTCCTCCTGAGCCCAGCGCCTGTATCTGGGTAGTCGCTCCGG
The DNA here is from genome assembly GCA_038244085.1 of Bacteroidales bacterium. Lineage (GTDB taxonomy): Bacteria > Bacteroidota > Bacteroidia > Bacteroidales > FEN-979 > FEN-979. The sequence continues at coordinate 232,883 of JBBRTX010000001.1, forward strand.
CACAGATGACGGAAGGTGTTGCCATGGCACCTACCGCAAGGGCACCGCCTATGATTGTTACAAAGACATTGTCTTCACTGACACAATTGGCAGAATCGTCGGTGATCGTCAGTTTGAAGAGAGTAGAGGTAAACAGGTTGACGGTAGTCGGGTTTTGCACATTCGGATCGACGAACTTGGTTGAATCATCCCAATGATAGCGATAAGATCCGCTGCCACCTGTTGCGCTGCCATGAAGCGTGGTAAATACCCCGTTGGTTATGGAAGTGTCGTTTCCGGCATGAGCCTGGGGTTTGTAAACATGGACCACGGTAAGGGTAGAGTCTACGCTCGGGGTACCATTGACCGTGATTCTCAGGTAATAATTCCCCGAATTGACCGGCTGGGCATTCAGGATGGTCGGGTTCTGCAACGTTGAAACGAAATTGTTCGGACCCGACCAGTGATAGTTGGCATTGGTCACTGAACTTGCCGTTAACTGAAGGGTTTGAGCAACACAAATCGGACTGTTACTGGAACAGGGCGGAGGAAGAATGGAACAATCGGTTGTACCGGTTCCCCCGGTCTGCGAAAAAATGATATTGCAAGGTAGATTAGAATAGTTCGTGATGATCAGGATGTAATACTGACCGGTTATGCCATTGGGAATCGTACAGGTTTCGTTGGAGGAAGCAGAATAGCTGCAGGAAACCACTTTGCTTGAAGTCAGTTGCGTACAGGCATTCTGTGAAGGGAATGGTCCCCAGCAACAAAAATCAATATCATGAGAAGGAACACTATGCATATTGATGATGATATTGCCCGAATTAAGAACCTTCATATAATACCAAGCCGGGTTTGGGCGTGTAAGGAGACAGGAATAAAAAGGGCCTGGCTGACCAGTTCCGGCATTCACCCCTGCAGGAAACTGGTAAGTGGTTCCTGTACAAAAAGGAAGGGCTGTCTCACAGGTACTGTTACCACCGGATTGTTGCGAATAACCCTGGGCTCCCATTATCAAGGCAAAGAGTAAGGCGAAAATCTTTTTCATGGCAATGGATTATTACTGGTATTTGTTATTGGATTTCATCCAGTTCTCTTTCTCTGTGTCTGTCATCTTCAAACAGGTAGTGGTTGTTTCGGCCTTCATTTTCAGGAAATCAGTGAGTACCTTCTCTGCCGGATACTTCTTGTTTGCCAGAAACCAGATATTCCTGGATTTCAGGTTTGGTTCCAGGTTCACAATATATCCATTCCCAAAAACCAGGTTGATAAAATAGATCTTTTCGAAATAAGTGGAAAACTGATTGAAATCAGCCAGGAAGTAGTTGTTGGTTTCATCGTTCAGGACCTGAACAGCAAATTTCCCCTGGAAATCAAAGTTTGCATATTTTGCCAGAAAGGCAGGATTTTCCAAGTCAACCACTTGCTGTGAGAACGAAATCCCGGGAAAGGAAATCATCAAAAAAAGAATAATGAATGGAAGAAAACGCTTTATGTTTTTCATGGTTTATTTTTTTAATGAAACAGGAATATTACCATCCAGAAGCTAGTACATCGATGACGTGTATGGTTTTGATGGGCAGTTTATGCTTGTCGATATAAGCCTGCTGGTGCATAAGACAGGAAGAATCGGTGGAGACAATATATTCAGCGCCTGTTTCCAGGGCATTTTTTACTTTTTGTTCGGCCATGGCCGTTGAGATGGGTTCAAACTTGACCGAGAAAGTACCTCCAAAGCCACAGCAAACCTCATTTTCCTTCATTTCACGAAGTTCCAATCCCTTTACATTCTTTAGCAGCGTACGCGGTTGTTCCTTGATGCCATACTCTCTTAATGCTGCACAGGAGTCATGATAGGTGACAACATGATTGAATTCAGCTCCGACCTGGTCGATCTTTAGATGATTCACCAAAAAATCGGTAAATTCAAACATATTCTTCTTCAACTGCTTGTATTCATAGTGCAAGGCAGTATTGTGAAAAAGCCAGGGGTAATAATTTTTAACCATTCCCGCGCAGGAAGCTGAGGGACTGATTACCGGACGATCGTTGGGAAAGTCTTTGATGAATTTCTCGCCCATCTCCTTGGCTTCATCCCAAAACCCGCCGTTAAACGCCATCTGTCCACAACATGTCTGGTTGCCATTGTAATGAACATCCACGCCCAGTTTCTCAAGGATTTTAATCATGTTCATTCCGGTTTCCGGATAAATCTGATCGATAAAACAAGGGATGAAAATGTCAACAAGCATAACATGGGGTATTAAACACTCAATGGGGCATGATCAATCTGATGCTCAAAAATAAGGTTTTATTGCCACATGGAGGCAAAAAATTTCGAAAAACTGTTAGGGTAGTACGCTTAGACCCAGCTTAAGGGAGAACTATGTAAGCTTAAACCCTGTAAGGGTCATATCTTCCCAAAAATGCGGATACGATTTTACAACCACATCCGGGTCCTTGATGGTGATTTTTCCCAGTTTCATGGCCAGCGGGGCAAAAGTCATAGCAATCCGATGGTCACCATAGGTATCAATCTTAACGTCATCGGGAGCACTGATTACATTCTGTGAAAATTCTATTTTCGGATTGGAGAGGTCATTGGATGCAGGATTTGGGTGAATATTCAGTTTTGGGAATTCATTTCTTAAAGCTTGTAAGCGGTCCGATTCCTTAATGGTAAGACTTTTCAACCCTTCAAACCTGCCCTCCATTCCGAGAGCGGCACAGGTGGTAATCACGGATAAAGCGATATCGGGATGATCGGAAAAGGAAAATGAAAAACTGTTCTTTTGTAATTTCTTGCGGGTCAGCCGGACACCTTCTTTTGAGAAGGCAGAATGGACGCCAAGGTTTTCGAAGATGCTAGCCACCACTGAATCACCCTGGATACTTTCTTCCATGAGCCCGGGTAAAAACAGGTCTGCCTCTTTGGACAGGGCCACGGCTTCATACCAGAAGGCTGCAGCCGACCAGTCGGGCTCTACAATAAAATCATGGGGTTCGGGTATGACTTCGGGAATGGAAATATAACTTCTCTCCTTAATAATGTTGATGCCAAAGGATTTCATGATCCTGATGGTCATATCGATGTAAGGCTGCGAAACCGGGTGACCGGCCATATGAAGCGTAAGCCCGCCGGGCAAAGTGGGTCCGATCATGATCAGGGCAGAGACAAACTGGCTGCTGATGCCGGGATCAATAATGACTTCTTTGCCTTTCAGGGTTGTGCCTTTTATCAGCACCGGCGGATAGCCGAGTTTTGCCAGGTATTCGATATTGGCCCCAAGCGGTTTAAGTCCATCAACCAGCACACCAATGGGTCTTTTCCGCATCCGTTCATCACCGGTAATCACCCATTTCCCAGGCCTTAATGCCAGGAAAGCCGTCAGGAACCGCATCACACTCCCGGCATTGTGTGTGTCCAGTTCTATCAGCTGATTGGGCCCTTTCTGGGCTTTGATCTTTCCTAGCAGCCTGCTCAGCAGCACCGTGTCTTCCGCTTCCGAAAGGTTTATGATCTTAAAATCACGCCCGTTCAGGGCTTGCAGGATCAGTAACCGGTTGCTTATGCTCTTGGAAGCGGGAAGCTGAATGGTTCCTTTCAATACTTTATCAGCTTTCAAAACCACAATTTCTTTCATTTTCCCGGGATTTTATCCGCATTTGTATTGTGATCGCTACTACTTACGGCCAGAAGATTATAGTAATCGATCGATTCCATGACCAGTGAATTGGAACAGGGTATTCCATAGTGGGCTTTCCCCGGATTTTCGATCAGGGAAAACCTCACTTCCTCCCCGGTTCTTTTTTTATCATGTAGCAGTAGTGCAACCAGCCGGGTGATGTCCTGCGCGGATAATCTGAAATGGTCGAAATCCGCAAGAATGATCGCCGTGATCTCCTCCAGCACCTGTTTTGGAAGTCCGGTTTTTTGTACCGACAGATAACTCTCACAAATCATCCCCAGGGCGATGGCATGGCCATGCGAGAGCGCCCGGTGTCCAGGTGTCATCGAAAGCGATTCCATTGCATGACCAATGGTATGACCAAAATTCAGCAATGCCCTGGAGCCTTTTTCGGTAAAATCCGAATTGACGATACCAGTTTTAATTTGAATGGATTTATGAATGAAAAAATTCCATTGGGATTCATCAAACGGATGAGCGATAAATTCGGAAAAATGAGAACATTTAATCCCTTCCCACAAGTCAGGATCGGCGATGAGCGCATATTTTATGATTTCCCCATAACCGCTTTTGACATGATATGCCGGCAGTGAGGAAAGAAAACCCGGGAAGATAAAGACGCCGGCGGGAAGTGTAAAAGTGCCGATCTGGTTTTTGACTTTTCCTTCATTGATGCCGGTCTTCCCGCCAATTGCGGCATCCACCATTCCCATTAATGAAGTCGGGATGTTAATGTATGGTATTCCTCTTTTGTAGGTAGATGCAACAAATCCCCCGAGATCGCTGACCACTCCGCCACCAAGGTTAATCAACAGTGTATTTCTTCCCGGACTGTGCATGGAAAGGTTTTCCCAGAGACTGATGGCCGTTTGAATGGATTTACTTTCCTCGCCTTCTTCAATTTCGAGGATCTCCGAAAATTGTAATCCCGGAACATTGGACAATAGTATTGGCAGACAATGCTGCCGGGTATTACGGTCAACCAGGACGAATATCTTTTCTTTCTGCTGGCGGTATTGCTCGAGAAATTCTGAAATGGCAGCAAAAACATTTTGTCCTGCGACGATGTTACAGGTAGTTGAATCGTTCGAATGACAAGTGATTCGCATGAGTGACTGGTGTTAAAATGCCGCCATTAAAAGGTCTATGTCCTGGAAAGGCAGTTTAAAATATTTACTGATATACTGGTTCGTCAGGGTTCCGTTGTAAATATAAACGCCCTGCCGGACGATGTAATCGTTTTTCAGGAAATTCTCAATACCGCCTTCATTGGCAATATCCAGAATGATCGGCACGAAAATATTGCTGAGCGCCTGTGAGGCGGTATGCGGAAACCGGCTTGGAATATTGGGGACGCAATAGTGTGTGACTCCATGAATCTTATAAACGGGATCTTTGTGGGTAGTGGGCCGGGAAGTCTCAAAACACCCGCCCTGATCGATGGAAACATCAATGATGATCGACCCTTCTTTCATCCCTTTGACCATATCTTCGGAAATGATACAGGCTGTTTTGCCAATTTTAGAATGAACGGCTCCGATCACCACATCGGCTGTTTTAAGGGATTCGGTAAGTACAGTGGGATGAAGCAGGCTGGTATAGACACGGATGCCCAGGTTGTTTTGAAGCCGGCGAAGCCGGTATACCGAATTATCAAAAACCTTGACCGTAGCGCCCAGCCCCATGGCCGATCTTGCTGCATATTCCCCTACCGTTCCGGCACCAATGATGACGACTTCCGAGGGCTTAATCCCGGTAAATCCTCCAAACATCATCCCTTTCCCGTACTCGGGATTAGCAAGATATTCGGCTGCAATAAAAATGGCCACGCTGCCGGCAATTTCGCTCATGGCCCGGATGGCGGGAAATGTCTCTGCTTTATCACGTAACAGTTCAAAGGCGAGTGCCGTGACTTTTTTATTCATCAGGTTCCTGAAATATTCCTCTTTCTGGAGCCCGAGCTGAACGGAGGAAATCAGGGTCTGCTTTGGTCGCATCAGGCTTATTTCGTGATTACAAGCCGGAGAGACCTTCAGGATAATATCACTTTTGAAAACCTCCTCCGCTGAATAAACGATATGACCGCCTGCTTCACTGTATTCATGATCGGAAAACTGGGCAGCCAAACCGGCTCCATTCTCAATCAATACTTCATGGCCATGTCGTGAAAGCAATCCAACACCTTCCGGAACCAGGACGATCCGGTTTTCCTGGGAAACGGATTCCTTGGGAACGCCGATGGTAAGCTTACTGGTTTGTCTGCCAACTTCCAGCATCTCCTCCTGAGGCATACGGAATCCGGCAAATTTGGGTCGTTGTTCAGCCATGAATCTCTATTTGAAAGACGAATTTACGACAAAAAGATTATTTGTCTGCTGAACAAAGTCAGAAAACTTTCAGCCCGATCTTGAAAAGAGTCAAAACCGGATCGTTCTGACGCTTTCTTCGCTACCGGTTTCAATCCATATCCTGGTGACATTCTCCGGAAGCAGGTCTTCAATCAGTTCCGGCCATTCGATGAAACAGTAATCACCCGAATAGAAATAATCTTCATAGCCCAGGTCAAATACCTCAGTTGTTTTTTTGATCCTGTAAAAATCGAAATGATATAGTGACCTGCCAGCGGTGTTTTTGTATTCATGAATGATGGCAAAAGAAGGACTCTGAACCAGGTCGTCAACACCCAGCTCCCGGCAGATGGCTTTGATAAAAGTGGTTTTTCCTGCTCCCATACTGCCATAAAAAGCAAAAACACGGGCGTCGGGATGAACAACCAGCAATTGTTTCGCCGCCGGGACAAGCTCATTTTCGGCGTTGATCGTTAACTCCATCTTTTCCTTCGCTATTTCCATAAGTCGTTACTTCCCGTCATTCTGTTATTTCCCTTTCAGGACTGCAAAGGGAATCATCACCTCTTCCATCGAGATACCCCCATGCTGGAAAGTGTTTTTGTAATAATTGACGTAATAGTTGTAGTTGTTGGGATAGGCGAAGAAATCGTCTTTGCGGCAGAAAACGTAATTGGAACTTACATTCACCCTGGGAAGGAAGGCATCGGCCGGGTTGCGGATCTCGAAGACTTCATTTTTCTCATATTTTAAAGCCTTACCGGTCTTGTAACGCAAGTTGGTGTTTGTATTTTTATCTCCGAGGATCTTCACGGGATTGGTAACCCGTATCGATCCATGATCGGTGGTGATAACCAGGTTCACATCTTTCTCGGCAATAAATTTGAAAATGTCGAACAGCGGTGAATGCCTGAACCAGGAAAGGGTCAGCGAACGGTAAGCCTTCTCATCATCAGCCAGTTCACGGATGATCTCCATCTCGGTACGGGCATGCGAAAGCATATCCACAAAGTTATATACGATGAAATTCAGCTTGTTGCCCATCAGGTTTGGCAAAGATTCCACGAGTTTCCTTCCATAGGTGAGGTTGAGTACTTTGTAATACGAATACTTGATATCGTACCCGTATCTTTTCAGGAGCTCACCCAGCAATTCACTCTCATAGTTGTTTTTCGTTCCCTCTTCATCTTCATTGATCCAGTATTTGGGATATTTCCGTTCAATTTCGGTAGGCAGAAGCCCCGAGAAGATGGAGTTCCTTGCATACTGAGTGGTAGTGGGAAGAATCGCGAAATAAATATCATCTTTTTCTACCCTGAAATAGGTTTCCAGGATGGGCTGAAGCACTTTCCACTGGTCATACCGCAGGTTATCGATGAGGAGCACAAAAAGGGGCTTGTTTTCGTTCAGCAACGGAAAAACCTTTTCCTTCATGAGGTTGTGTGACTGAACCGGACGATCTTTGACTTTCCCGTTTATCCAGTCAAGATAATTTCTTTCATAAAATTTGGAAAATACCTGGTTGGCTTCATCCTTCTGCATCTTCAACACCTGGTTCATTCCTTCATCCTGCGAAGTTTCCAGTTTCAGCTCCCAATAAGTAATCTTTTTATATACTTCCGTCCACTCATCGAAAGTGAGTTTAGGGCTGATTTCCATCCCGATGGACCGAAATTCCTGCTGATACTGGTGTGTCGTTTTTTCACTGACCAGTTTCTTGTTCTCCAGGTTCTTTTTCAGACAAAGGAGAATCTGGTTCGGCTTCACCGGCTTGATCAGGTAATCGGCTATTTCAGATCCGATGGCATCTTCCATGATCGACTCTTCTTCACTTTTGGTGATCATCACCACCGGGAGATTGGGAAAATCGGCCTTTACCTTCAAAAGGGTTTCGATACCGGATAATCCGGGCATCTGTTCATCGAGAAATACAATATCAAAATTTTGTTGTTTCAGAATATCAATGGCTTCATGTCCGTTGTTTGATGTTATCACATCATACCCCTTTTCCTTTAAGAAAATGATATGTGGCTTCAGAAGATCAATCTCGTCATCTACCCATAAAATGGTTGTTTTGTCCATACTTTCGCTTTTATCTATCTTATTAAAATGTCGTAATATTGCTTTTATTGTATGAATCGTTTTTTTTATCCGTTTAAACAAAGTTATAAAATCATTTGATGACAAATATTACAAAAGGAAGGAAGATCATCAATGATCCGGTTTATGGATTGATTACCATTCCGGATGAGCTGGTTTTTAACCTCATCAGCCATCCCTGGTTCCAGCGACTCCGCAGGATCATGCAACTCGGCCTTACCCATTATGTGTATCCCTCTGCCAACCATACCCGCTTTCAGCATGCCCTTGGGGCCATGCACCTAATGACACAGGCGGTTGATGTTTTGCGATCGAAAGGAAATGTGATTACACCTGAAGAAGAAACCGGGGTGGTGGTAGCCATCCTGCTTCATGATATCGGGCATGGGCCTTTTTCGCACACCCTCGAAAAAACCATCGTGGAGAATCTTTCTCATGAAGATCTTTCGTTGCTGATGATGGATTCGCTCAATGATGCGTTTGGCAAACAGTTGGAACTGGCAAACAGTATCTTCCGGAACGACTATTCCAAACATTTTCTTCATCAGCTGGTCTCCAGTCAGCTGGATATGGACCGCCTGGATTACCTTTCGCGCGACAGCTTCTTTACGGGTGTTTCAGAAGGTGTAATCAATACCGACCGGATCATCCGGATGCTGGCCGTTTGTGAAGATGAACTGGTGGTAGAGGCCAAGGGGATTTATTCGATCGAAAAATTTATTATCGCCCGCCGCCTGATGTACTGGCAGGTTTACCTCCACAAAACCGTGATGGCTGCGGAATACATGCTTATCAATATCCTGAAAAGAGCAAAAAAGCTGGCCACGGAAGGCAACCAGCTTTTCACAACCCAGACCCTGCATCCGTTTCTTTATTACCAGATCTCCATCGAAAATTTCCTGGAGGACCGAAACTGGTTATCGCATTTTGCAAAACTGGATGATTATGATATCCTCACTTCCATCAAAGAATGGATGTCGCATCCGGATCCTGTGCTCTCCTGGCTGTGTACGAGTCTTATTGAGCGGAATTTGTACAAGGTCACCATACAAAACGGTCCTTTTGATCCTGAGCTGCTGCATAAAATCAGGCAACAGGTAATGGAACAGTTCTCACTGACCGCGGAAGATGCAGAATACCTGGTTGTAGAGGAATCGGTCACCAACAACGCATATAATCCAAAACACGATAAGATCAGGATCTGGTCAAAAGACGGTACATTGCTGGATGTATCCGAGGCTTCCGATCAGCTGAACATCTCTGTATTATCCACCCCGGTGAGTAAACACCTGCTGTGTTATCCAAAATCGCTACGTCTCTGAGAAAGAAGCTGTTAAAATATTTTCTTCCCGATTCGAAAATAATTGGTAACTTGCACTCCCTTTTCAACCACGTAAGTATCTAAATTAAAGCAAATTAATGGAATTTACCGCGCGAAAGATTGCAGAAGCCCTTCATGGTACAGTTGACGGAAATCCTGAAGTGATCATTTCGAAGCTTGCAAAGATTGAGGAGGGTGAGCCCGGAACGATGACCTTCCTGGCCAACCCGCATTATACTCCCTTTATCTATACCACGAAGGCCTCCATCGTTGTGGTTAACCAGGATTTTATAGCTGCACAGCCCATCACCGCCACCTTGATCAGGGTAGAAAATGCCTATGAGGCATTTGTAACTCTACTCGAAATTTTCAATGCCATGCAGGCTGCAAAAAAAGGCATTTCAGAACTGGCTTTCATCCATGCGTCGGCTGTAACCGGCAAAGACGTTTATATTGGTGAATTTGTGTATATCGGTGAAAATGTAGTGGTCGGAGACCGTGCAAAAATATATCCCCACGTATATCTCGGGGATCACGTTACCGTTGGCGAAGAAACCATCTTGTTTCCCGGCGTAAAAGTTTATCATCAATGTGTGATCGGGAAAGAATGTACGCTTCATGCCGGTGTAGTGATCGGGGCTGACGGCTTTGGTTTCGCACCTCAGCAGGAAGAAGAATACCGGAAAGTGATCCAGGCCGGAAATGTGGTCATTGAAGACCATGTTGAAATCGGCGCCAACACTACGATCGACCGTGCTACCCTGGGCTCCACCCTTATCCATAGCGGAGTAAAGCTTGACAACCTGATCCAGATCGCCCATAACGTGGAGATCGGGGAAAATACGGTCATAGCTGCGCAAACGGGTGTTGCAGGCTCGACGAAGATCGGGAAAAACTGCATGATTGCCGGTCAGGTTGGAATTGTGGGTCATCTTACCCTTGCCGATCATGTTAAAATCGGTGCCCAGTCGGGAATTGAGAAAAACATTCCGGACGATGGTGCTATGTTCCTTGGATCCCCTGCCATCGATGTAGGAATAGCCCGAAAAAACATCATTCATCTCCGGCACCTGGACGAGCTGGTCAAACGCGTGAATCACCTGGAAAAACTGCTTAAAAAAGAGCAACCTGAATAATTTTTCTTCAGATATGACAGATAAACAAAAGACGATTAAAGCTCCGATCACCATCTCCGGAACCGGATTACATACGGGGAACGATGTGATTCTTACCATTTTGCCTGCCCCGGAAAACCACGGATATAAATTCAGGCGTTCGGATCTTGATTCTGATGTTCTCGTTCCGGCCGATGTGGATCATGTGGTGGATACTTCCCGTGGAACCAGCATCGAATATAAAGGAGTGAGAATTGACACCATCGAACATGTGCTGGCAGCCCTGTCGGGCCTGGAGATTGATAATGCACTCGTGGAACTTAACCAGTCGGAGACCCCTATTCTGGATGGCAGCTGTAAACTCTATGTTGATGAGTTATTGCATTCGGGGATTATCGAGCAAAATGCCGACCGGAAATATTTTGAGCTTACATCCAATGTGATCTATACCAATGCGGAGAAGAAAGTAGAGATGATTGCCTTACCGGCAAAGGATTTCCGCGTATCGGTGATGATTGATTTCGACTCAGAGGTCCTTCTGCCGCAAAATGCGATTCTGGACAAGATCAAAAATTTCAAGGATGAGATCGCCTCTTCGCGGACTTTTGTCTTTTTGCATGAGCTGGAATACCTGGTAAACAACAACCTGATCAAAGGTGGTGACCTGAACAATGCCATCGTGTTTGTCAATCGGGTGATCTCCAAGAAAGAACTGGATCATCTTGCCCATATTTTCAACAAACCGCGTGTGGAAGTGCTGAAACAGGGCATTCTGAATAACCTTGAGTTACATTTTCCTAATGAGCCTGCCCGACATAAGTTGCTTGACGTGGTAGGCGACCTTGCATTGGTAGGAATGCCGCTGAAGGCCCACATCATCGCTACCCGCCCGGGTCATTACTCCAATGTTCAGTTTGCAAAGCTGATCAGGAAACAGATGCGTAAAAAGGCCGAGGATGCACCGGTATTTGATCTGACAAAAAAACCTTTATACGATATTACACAGATCAAGAAGATCTTACCGCACCGGCCGCCTTTCCTGTTGATCGACAGGATACTGGAAATGAGTGCGGACCATGTGGTCGGCCTGAAAAATGTGACCATGAATGAATCTTTTTTCGTGGGTCATTTTCCGGAAGAGCCGGTGATGCCGGGTGTGCTTCAGATTGAGGCAATGGCTCAGGTTGGCGGTATCTTTGCCCTGAGTTTTGTTTCTGATCCGCAGAATTATCTTACCTATTTTCTGAAGATCGACAATGTGAAATTCAGGCAGAAGGTGGTTCCGGGTGATACGATCGTATTTGTGAACACGCTCACCGAGCCCATACGGAGAGGAATCTGTTTGATGAAAGGTACAGCATACGTAGGAAATAAAGTTGTTATGGAAGCCGAACTGATGGCTCAAATCGTAAAAAAATAAATCCGAGATGAATCAACCCTTAGCATACGTAAATCCGCAGGCCAAAGTCGCACCCAACGTGGTGATAGAGCCTTTCGTCAGCATTGATAAGAATGTCATCATCGAAGAAGGTACCTGGATCGGGTCCAATGTCACGATTCTCGAAGGCGCCCGCATCGGCAAAAACTGCAGGATCTTTCCGGGCGCTGTAATTTCCGCCATTCCACAGGATCTGAAATTTGGCGGTGAAGACACCATCGTGAAGATCGGGAATAATGTGACCATCCGGGAATTTGTCACCATCAACCGGGGAACCAAGGCCAGCTACGAAACCGTTGTCGGCGACAATACCTTGCTGATGGCCTATGTTCATATCGCTCATGATTGCATCATCGGGGATAACGTGGTGATGGCAAACGGCGCCACACTGGCCGGCCATATTGTTGTAGATGACTGGGCCGTGGTAGGTGGCAATGTCGGGATTCATCAGTTTGTACATATCGGCGCCCATTGCATGATCTCGGGCGGATCGCTGGTAAGAAAAGATGTGCCTCCTTATACCAAAGCGGCCCGCGAGCCCCTTTCTTATGTCGGGGTCAACTCGATCGGTTTGCGTCGCCGGGGTTTTTCAATGGAGACGATCAACAAGATCCAGGATATTTACCGGATCATCTACCTGAAAGGTTACAATGTATCCCAGGCTGTTGCCATCATTGAAGCGGATATGGAGGTGACACCGGAAAGAGATGAGATTCTTTCTTTTATTGCCAATTCGAGCCGTGGAATCATGAAAGGCGCCAAAATCCCAAAATAAGGAGATCCGTGGAGATCATATTATCAGATACCGGCAAAAAATTCAGCACAGAATGGATCTTCAGGAAAGTCAACGTCACTTTTGAAGATAAAAAAGCCTATGCCATCCTGGGCCGCAACGGATCCGGGAAATCCACTCTGCTGCAGGTCATTGCAGGAAACCTTCATCCAACCACAGGAACGGTCAGGTATTTTCATGAAAACCAGGAAATCCCTGTGGAGAAAATCTTCCGACAACTTGTAATGGTCGCACCCTATCAGGAACTGATCGAAGAATTCACCCTGAAGGAGATGCTCACCTTCCACTTTTCATTTAAGTCAATGATGCCGGGGTTTTCGTTGGATAAAGCCATCGACCGGCTTGGGTTCAGGACCTCCACCACAAAGCAGTTACGACAGTTTTCCTCCGGGATGAAACAGCGAGTCAAACTGATACAGGCCTTCCTGAGTGATGTGCCTTTGCTTTTGCTGGATGAACCGACCATGAACCTGGATCAATCGGGAACGGAATGGTATCTTAACCTGGTGGAAGAGCTGACAAAAAACCGGAATGTAATTGTTTGTTCTAATCTTGAACAACAAGAAACCGGGTTCTGCAAGGAAAAGATCTTTATCGAAGACTACAAATCCTGACCAGGAGAGGCAATAAAATAATATTCACTGCCGGAAGAAAATAACCTTTCAAATTCAGTTTCAGTAAGTGCGGGCTTGTTTTCGAGGAAGTCTTTCATGGTATGAATCACCAGTCCGCATTCCGCGTTGAGCAAAGAAAACATCTGTTCAGGGCGGGTTCCGTAATAATCAGCGGCGCCCAATCCATATTCAAAAATGATAACCGGCCTGGATCGGCGGATGGTTTGTACACCGCCCCTGAGAACGGGATATTCCGCACCTTCCACATCCACCTTGATAAATCCGATCTTTATATCAGCTGGAATGACATTATCCAACAGATCCGTCTGAACCGAGAGTTCATCAATCTGCACTTCCTTGTTATACCTTCGCTTACGAATTCCGCTGTAAGCCGGGTCATTGACCACATGCTGAAACGATGTGGTCCCCTTTTTATCGAAGAGCGCAACATCCGACAGGTGGATATTGGGCTGTAGGTATCTTGTTTTGAGGTCACTGAATAAATGAGGCAAGGGTTCAAAAGCAAAATGGATCCCGTTTGGAGCATAAACCAGGATATCGTCCAGGATTTCTCCTTTATGGCAACCGATATCCAGCGTATTTGAGTTTTTCTGCAAAACACGCTGCATGATCCTTTTGGTGTAAATATCGTACCGGATATTATCAGTAAGTGGTATCTGAAGTTTGAAGAGAAGGGTTTTCAGGAGGGAACGGAGATCCATATCAGCACTATCTAGAAGTCTGCGATTTCAGAAGGCGAAAGTACGAAAAAGTTGATTGCATACCATTCAAATAAATTGACTAATTTTGCACCTTAAACAGTAAACATCAATTTTTTATCACAATTATGGCAACAACGGCAGAAATCAGAAATGGCTTGGTGATCATTTATAATGGAGAACTTTTTTCAGTAGTGGAATTTCAACATGTAAAACCAGGAAAAGGATCCGCATTTATACGCACGAAACTGAAGAATCTGAAAACCGGACGACTTATTCCCAACACATTCGATTCGGGTGAAAAAATCAATATTGCCCGTGTTGAAAGAAGAAAATATCAATATCTCTACAAAGACGACTCAGGGTATCATTTCATGAATGCTGAGACCTTTGACCAGACTTTCATTCCTTCCGAGATGATCAATGCACCTGCTTTCCTTAAAGAAGGCCAGGAGGTGGAAATTCTTTTCGATGCGGATACCGAAACCCCGCTCACCTGTGAACTCCCGACCTACGTTGTATTGAAAATTACTTATACCGAACCGGGTATGAAGGGGAATACAGCAACCAACGCGTTGAAAGCCTGCACCGTGGAAACCGGCGCAACAGTGAAAATCCCGTTATTCATCGAAGAAGGGGAAACCATCCGTGTTGATACCCGCACAGGAGAATATTCTGAAAGGGTTAAAGTATAACCGTTTCCCGCAAAGACTCATTCACAGCTAATTTCAAACACTACATCCAATGAAACTTTCTCCCGCTTTAACGCTGAAAGAAGTTGCGGCGCTGATCAATGCAAAATATGTCGGCGATCCGGGGTTCCCTGTTACGGGAATCAACGAAATCCATATGGTTGAACCCGGTGATCTCACCTTTGTTGATCATCCCAAATATTACGCTAAAGCCCTGAATTCAAAGGCTACAACCATTCTCATCAACAAGGAAGTGGAAGCACCTGCCGGAAAAGTGTTAATTATCTCCGACAAACCCTTCGATGATTATGTTTCGCTGGCTACACGATTCAGACCTTTTGAAAAAGCCGTATCTGCGGTTTCTCCTTCTGCTGAAATCGGTGAAGGAACGGTCATCCAGCCGGGTGCGTTTGTAGGAAACCATGTCATTATCGGAAAAAATTGTATCATCCATGCCAATGCAAGCATTTACGATCATTGTGTGCTGGGCGATCGCGTGATCATCCATTCAGGTGCCGTCATTGGTGCGGATGCTTATTATTACCAACGCCGACCTGAAGGTTACAAGAAACTGGAATCCTGCGGAAGGGTGATCCTGGAAGATGATGTCGAAATCGGAGCTTTGAGCAGTATTGATAAAGGGGTTTCAGGAGATACGGTCATCTCGAAAGGCACTAAAATGGATAATCATGTTCAGGTAGGACATGATACATATATTGGGAGAAACTGCCTGATCGGTTCACATTCTGCCATTGCAGGCGTGACCCGGATTGAAGATGATGTCATCCTCTGGGCAAATGTGCTGGTAAATAAAGATATCATTATCGGCCCTAAAGCAATAGTACTGGCTTTATCCGGCATCGATAAATCGATGGAAGGCGGGAAGACTTACTACGGTGTTCCGGCCATTGATGCCAGGAAAAAATGGCGCGAACTGGCCATGATCCGTATGTTGCCTGAACTTTTGAAGAAACAGTAAAACAGATTAGTTTACCTCTTTTCCGGGGATCTCCTCCTCGGATTTTTTTTCGTCTCCCTTCAGATAATAGAGGTCAAGCGATACCAGGATCGCAATGAAACCCCAGAAGGGAATGGAAGCCTTGTCGGTATCAAGGAAGTTATTCAGCGTTCCATGCATGAAATAAGTAATCAGGGAAAGCAGAACCACGAGGCTCAATAACTTCACTTCTTTTTCCTTGGCCTTTTTATGGACTCTTACCCCGGTAATAATGGTAAAAATGAGAATGAGCATTGTCAGAATAAAACCAGGGAAACCCCGCTCGGCAAGCGGACCAATGTATTCGCTGTGGGCATTTCCCTTGTCACCGAAATTGGTACTGATGAGGGTCTTCTCCTCCGAATGCTGATAAGGTGCATATTCAAACTGATAGGTGCCGGGTCCAAATCCGAGGAGAGGCCGGTCAGCAAACATCCTTAAAGCCGATTGCCACCGGTTGATCCGCTCAAGATTGGAATCATCCGTGGAAATATTGGAAATGGATTGCAGGTGTTCCATCAGGTCTGCAGAAGAACCCTGTTTGTTTTTTTCCAACCGGTCGAAGATCTCATTCTGAAACAAGAGGAAAGTCCCGATAAGAACAGCAAGAACCAGGACGACATATTTCATTTTTATCCTGAAGGCAATCAACAAATAAATGCAAAAAGCAAACGCGAGGCTGATCCAGGCCGCACGGCTAAATGAAAGCACAATTGCCACCAGTAATATCAGGAAAACGATTAGCGAGATGAACCGGTAAGTCTTGCTGTAAGCCCTGCTGAGCGAAAATCCAAGAAAAATCGGTATAAACAGGGCAAGGATGGCACCATAGGCAGTATGGTCATTATAAAAAGGCTCCATCACCCAGTGTCCTGCCTGTTCATCAAATCCCCATTGCGAATGATTGTTGATCGTATAGAAGATCACAATGAGCAGTGCAATGGCATAAAGCCATATGAAAGCCCTGATGTTTTTGATCCGCTTAAAGAGCACGACGCCCAGGAAATAAAACGGGATGACAAACCACAACCGGGCGATCAGGAATTTAAAAGAAACCAGCGGTACCTGGCTGGTGAGGCTGGTGATGAAAATCCAAACAAGATCGAGGATGATGATGACGGTGAGCGGATGTTTCAGGATATTTTTATCATATTCATTCTGATAAAGCAGCCGTACGATGAAGATCAGCAGTACACCGAAAAGTAATGGTTCCGTAGGAAGGGAAATCCCGATTCCGAAATCGCTGTCCTGCATGTTGATGGCTAATGGAGTAAGGAATGCAACAAGCAGAAGAATCTTGTCCATAGAATAAAAAAACATGAACAGGATGATGAGAAGAAGAGGGATGAACAGTGCCCAGTAGACGTCACGGATCATAAGATAGGCATTCAGCATGACAAAGATCGCGCTGATGATATAAACCCATCTTACTTTGTTTCTTTCTAACACTGCAGCTTATTTTAAAATCAGGAACGGGTTGAATGAATGGTTCCGGAATACTGTATTCTGCGGCGGTCGATCACGCCAATCACCATGATCGCAAGAAACAGCGCGGCCAATGCGGAGGCCAGAACAATCACCCAGCGGATCGGATAGCCCTTTTTATCGGACGGAAAGGGTTTGCTCAGGATATTTGCGAACGTATAGTTCCGGTTGTAATCCAGCACAGCCTGGTCGTAAGCAAGTTTCAAGGTACTATAGTCTTTGGTCTCTGCAACCATCAGGTTGGACAAAAGTTCACGCGAACCCCCTTTTTCTTCCAGGTTCTTCTTCAGTGTGGCAACATCCCTGCCTCTCACGGAGCTGGCTCCGCTCAGATAGGCTCGCATGACTTCACGGGTCTGATTAGGGAAATCCAGTAACCCATACGTTGTTCCCAATTCGTTGGCCATGTTCTGGATTGAATCCAGTTCCTTCTTTTTATTATCTGATACGGTGCGATAATTATTTACCACCTCAAGGAATTTCTCCTTTTGCAATCCGCGAACCTTAAAGTTGTACTGGTTCAGAATCTCATTGACGATATTGCAGGCATATTGCGGGTCCTTATCCCATACTTCAATTTCAATCGCTTCGTAAGGTGTTTTTGCCACTTTGATTTTCTTTCCGTATTCCCACAGGATAGTACTGTTGTAATATTCGTAATTGCGATCGACCCCATAGTGCCCGGGCAAGTCAAACTTATTGATGATGCTGTCGCGGATATCTTTCGATTGAAGGATTTGCATCATCTGCTCGGTTTGGCTTTCATCCGAGTAAGGGGCAACATTGGAAGGATAGACGAGCGCAGAAGATTTAAACAACGGGGTGATGAAAATCGAACTTGAAAAGAATGCGGCAAGGATGATGGCAGCAGCAACAATAATGATCAGGTGATATTTCCACCGGAACAAGATATTCAGAATGTTTTTGCTTGTGAAGTAATCTTCCATAAAAATAAAATTTGCTATTGTACAATATCAGGCAACATGGAATTGTTTATGCGATTCGTAGGATGTGATTTTTTCCATCACGATAATAACCATCACCGCAAGGAAAAAAGCGGAGAAAGTAGAAACCAGCACGATGAGCCAGCGTACCGGATAGGATTTCCGTTCAGCTTTATACGCATCGTTCACAATAAATTTCTGGGGCATATTCTCTTCCGCATCTACCTTGGCTTCTTTAAATTTTGACTGAAGAAGGGTGAGCTGCTCCGTTTTGTACTTCATGGCATTGTCGAGCGAAGTATAAATTCCCCCGTATTTTCCCAACACATCCAGTCTTTTCTGAAGTGCGACCATGGCGGCCCTGTTATTATTCATGGTTGCGATGGCCATCTGCTGATTGAGCGCCTGCGACTGATAATTCACATCATTAACGCCGAGTTTCCCAATGGCAACCAGCGAATCAACCATGGCCCGCATTTCGGACTGTAGTTCCTTATACTCGGCTTCAACGATCTTGAAACCTTTTTGTGCGCGCTGCCGGAGCATATCGTTCTTGGTTGAATCAAGCAGATCGGCGATCTTGTTCGCCATATCTGCGGCCAGTTGCGGATCTTTATCCAGCACGGAGATCTGAACGGCCATGTATTCGGTCCTGCGGAAAGTAATGTTTTTCTCATACTCTTTGAAAAGCAGGGAATTCTTGTAATCGGAAGTCGAATCAATGCCATAATGGCGCATCAGACTGAATTTCTGGATGATCCTGTCGCGGATCTTGTTCGAGTTAAGGATTTGCAGCAATTGTTCTGCCTGTTCGTCTTCCCCGAATGTCATCAAATCTTCTCCTTTGCCGGATTGTTCACTTAACAAAGCTTTGGATACGGAATTCGTACTCGCCGGATAGAGAATGACGGTTGATTTGAATTTTGGCGTTATAAACCACGGACCGGAGAAAAACCAGGAGCCAAATGCAGCAGCGAGGATGACGATGAGCAGAGGTTTCCGCCATTTATAGAGAAAGACAATGAGGCTTGTGGAGTCAAAATCCTCATTCCTTTTAACGTCCTTTATCATAGATGAATGGTAAAAATATTTGCCAAATGTATGTAATTTTCCTTAACCTGCAATAGGGAGAACGCAAAAGTGGAAGGGAAAGTTACCGTTCACTCCTGAGGATCTGTAACATCGATTTTACATTCAGGAGTTTCAGCAACCCGGCTAAAGCAAAAGAAAGCAGCGTCATGGCCAGAAAATTGATCACCCAGGACCGGGCAGGCGTGCCGATTCCCCACTGGTAAAGGGGTAATGCCTTCGTAAAGAGATTGATCAGGATCACCCCGATGACAAAGGAAAGCAGCGTAACAAGAAACCGGTAATTGATCCTGAATTTGAAAATCCGCTGAACCAGGATGATCTGAACCAGGGAAATAAAAACCTGCGTGACAAGACTGGCATATGCCGATCCTTCTGCCATCAGGCGTGGAATGAGGAAGAGATTGATCAGGAAGTTGATCAGCAAACCGAAAAAAGCGATGATGTTAAGCTCTTTGAGATTCCCGTTGGCTGTGAGCAGCGTCCCGAAAATATACGTGGTCGAAACCGCTACAAATCCGCCCATCAGCAATTGAAACACTCTTGCCGATTCGATGATATGTTCATCGTACAACAGGTCCATCAGATCATAGCTGTAAAATATCGATCCGGTGGCCACAATGATCGCAATGGTGATGATGAGGGTAAAGGAGAGTTTGAGCATCTTTTCAATCGATTCCTTATTCTTGATCATCCTGGAAAAAACAGGGATCAACAAGACCGAAAAGAGGTAAGCAATCATATTGGCAGCATCAAGCAGGCGGAACCCGGAGGCATAAATCCCAACCTGCCGGTCGCCCAGTTTGTCGGGCAGCAATTTGCCGATCATTACAGGATCCAGCCGATTATAGAAAGTCATCAGCAACACCAGCAGGGCGTAGGGTAAACTTTGCTTCAGGATGAGCAGAAAGAAAGGCCGGTTGACGGTTAATCTCCGGAATTTCGCCTTTCTGGCTACGATCAATGCAGCCACCAGCAATGTAATTCCGTAAGCTGCAGTCTGAGCAAAGACAAACCATTCGATTTTAAATTTTGTCGTCGTGATATGCCCCCACAGCAATACGCTGCAGAAAATGATCATCAACGATCGGTCAAGAACAGAGATCAGGCTGTCTGTCTTGAAATGCATAAGCCCGGAGATATTCGACCGGAGATAAAGAACGAAGGAGATCAGTATCTGGTTGAAAGCCAGCCAGCCCAGCAAACGCATCTGACCGGCATCATATTTTAAGATGAGTGCAACAATGAATGCTACTCCAATATATACAAAGGCAAGCATGAATTTAATCACCACCATGGCTGAAAAATGTTTATTCAGCAGGTGATTGTTTTGGGCAATGCTGCGGTTGTTGAAATTGGTGATTCCCAGGTCAAGCAGGATATTGAAAAGAAAAGAGAAATTAAATATCTCAAAATAGAAGCCATAATCGGTCACTCCGGTGATGATCTGAACATTCCGGTCGATGGCAAAGATCCAGATGGGCTTGATCAGGAGATTCAGCGTTAGCAGCAATCCGAGATTTGTGAGAAATTTGCGCTGCATAGGATCAAAATCAAAAAGGTCGCTTTCGGAACAAAAACTTTCATTCCTGCGTTAAAAAAAATCAGATATTTGCAACAAAGTTAAAAATTTATAATTCCCGTTTTAATAATTCCTTCATCTGCCAATCGTAAATGAATATTGCTGTCAATACACGTCTGCTGATCAAAGACAAACTGGAAGGAATCGGATGGTTCACTTTCGAAACCTTACGACGTATTACGACACAGCATCCGGAATATCATTTTTATTTTATCTTCGACCGTCCCTATAACCCGGCATTCATCTTTTCAGATAACATAACACCGCTGGTTATATCGCCTCCAGCAAGGCATCCTTTGCTCTTTTATATCTGGTTCGAGTGGTCGCTCCCGGGAATTCTGAAAAAGCTTAAGCCGGATTTATTCCTCTCGCCCGACGGGTATCTTTCATTGAAAAGCCCTGTCAAATCACTCGCTGTATTTCATGATCTCAATTTTGAGCATTACCCGGGGGATTTACCCTTTTCTGTGCGCAAATATTACCGTTATTTTTTCCCGAAATTCGCCAAAAAAGCCATCCGGATTGCCACAGTTTCTGAGTTTTCCAAAAAGGATATCGTACGGCAATACCATATCGCTCCCGACCAGATCGATGTGGTATACGATGGCGCCAACGAAACTTTTATCCCTGTTGACGAACAGACGGCGGTGGCGATACGGGAAAAATACACCCGAGGGGTCCCCTATTTTGTTTTTATCGGAGCCTTGAATCCGCGAAAAAACCTGATCAATCTTTTTAAAGCCTTTGACCTCTTTCGGAAGAATTCCGGCCAGGAGATAAAACTGTTGATTGTCGGAGCCAGGATGTACTGGACACCGGAAATTGAAAAGGCCTGGAACGAAATGACCTTCCGGGACGAGGTGATCTTCAGTGGCCGGTTAAAAGTTGCCGAACTGCGAAATGTGCTTGCCAGTGCATTGGCTCTTACCTATGTCTCTTACTTCGAAGGGTTTGGAATTCCCATCGTGGAAGCATTCCGGTGCGATGTCCCCGTGATCACTTCTAATGTCACCTCCATGCCGGAAATCGCCGGTGATGCCGCGTTACTGGTCGATCCTTTTTCTCCCGAATCCATTGCCGGTGCCATGTTGGAAATTGCCACAAAACCGGATTTACGGAATCAGCTGATCATGAAAGGCCGGATCAGAAAGGATGAATTTACCTGGCAGAAAACCGCCGACCGTTTATGGGAATCGATGATGAAAGCAGTGAATAACTAACCCGATCAACGATGAATGTCTTACTACTTGGATCCGGCGGCCGTGAACATGCACTGGCATGGAAACTGGCACAAAGTCCACTGCTCACCAAGCTCTATATCGCCCCGGGAAACGCAGGCACCGCGCTGACAGGAACAAATCTGCCCGTCGGGGTAAATGATTTTGCTGCCATCAAAAAGCTTGTCCTTGAAAACCAGGTCGGACTGGTGGTGGTAGGTCCCGAAGATCCGCTGGTTAACGGAATCCATGATTATTTCCTGGCTGATAAAGCATTAAGTAAAATCCCGGTAATCGGACCTTCCAAAGCCGGTGCTATGCTGGAAGGATCAAAGGATTTTGCCAAAAAATTCATGCAACGGCACGACATTCCTACTGCTGCTTTTCATACCTTTTCAAAAGAGACCATTGAAGAAGGTATTGAACTGATCCATCATACAAAACCCCCTTATGTGCTGAAAGCCGATGGTCTGGCTGCCGGAAAAGGGGTGGTGATCTGCCAGGACGAAGCGACGGCCGTTTCAGAACTTCACGCACTCATCATGGAGGAGCGTTTCGGTCAGGCCTCCGCCAGCGTGGTGATTGAACAGTTCCTGCAAGGCATTGAGCTGTCTGTTTTTATCCTGACCGACGGAATTTCCTGGATCCTCCTTCCCGAAGCCAAAGATTATAAGAAGATCGGCGAAGGGGATACCGGGCCAAATACAGGCGGGATGGGATCTGTATCGCCTGTTCCTTTTGCTGATCCGGATTTCATGGAGAAAGTCAGGACCCGGATCATCGAACCAACCTTCCTTGGCTTAAAAGAAGAAGGGATATCGTATAAAGGTTTTGTTTTCTTCGGATTGATCAACGTGGAAGGAAATCCCATGGTTATCGAATACAATTGCAGAATGGGCGACCCCGAGACAGAGTCGGTCATCCCGCGCATCAGGAATGACCTTTTGGAAATGCTGATCGCGGCAGGGAATGAGCAGCTATCCTCTGTGAAAATGGAGATTGATCCCCGTCATACCGCAACCGTGATGCTGGTTTCGGGAGGATATCCGGATCAGTATGTGAAAGGAAAAACCATCAGCGGACTGGAACAGGTTTCGGATAGTTATCTTTTTCATTCCGGTACCACCGGTGACCGGGAAAAGACCCTTACCAGCGGCGGTCGAGTCATTGCGGTGACTTCCTATGGCAATACCATGAAAGAGGCACTGGAGAAATCCTATGTAAATGCAGCAAAGATCCATTTTGACGGGATGGGTTACCGGAAGGATATCGGTTTTGATGTTATTAAAGGCACGGATTGAAAATCCGCGCCATGGTGTTGGTAGCGGCACGGATTGAAAACCGCGCCATGGTGTTGTTGGAGGCACGGATTGAAAATCCGCGCCATGGTGTTGGTAGCGGCACGGATTGAAATCCGCGTCATGGTGATGTTGGAGGCACGGATTGAAAACCGCGCCATGGCGTTGTTGGAGGCACGGATTGAAAACCGCGCCATGGCGTTGTTGGAGGCACGGATTGAAAATCCGCGTCATGGTGTTGTTGGAGGCACGGATTGAAAATCCGCGCCATGATGTTGGTTGCGGCACGGATTGAAAATCCGCGCCATGGAAAATCCGCGCTATTGAAAAACCGCGCCATTACCCATTATTACAACGTTTTACTAATCACTCATAACTAAACAAATGCTCCGTTTTTTCCGTTCCAGTTTTGCCACACAGTACCTGGTGATCGTACTGGCCGGAGTATTGCTCTGGATCAGGGCTTTCTTTGATCCGCCAGCCATGCCGGTTCCCGAAGGGCCGGTTCCTTTTTATAAGTTCATCTATTATTTATTTAGTGCCACTCCCTCTGCGGCTGTAGTCGTCTCATTCATTCTGGCGATATTTTCCGCATTCTACCTCAATTATATGCTTGCAAGGTATGAGATCATCGTCAAAAACGCCTCGCTGCCTGCCTTCCTCTTCATCCTCCTGATCAGTTACTTTCCTTTAATACTCACACTGCACCCGGTTACCATCTCCATCGTATTCCTGTTATTGATCCTGGCAAGCCTTTTCTCCGCCTATCGCCGTCCGGAGCCCCTCGACACTACTTTCAGCGTCGGCTTTATGACCGCCATTGCTTCCTTCTTTTACTTTCCTTTCATCTTCTTCTTTCTCCTGATCCTGATTACCTTCATCCTTTTCCGGATCCCCACCTGGAGAGAGTGGTTAAGCGCTTTTCTCGGATTGCTTACCCCTTTTCTCTTTCTTTTTGTCTATTATTTCTGGAATGATACCCTGGTGATCAAAACGATGGAATATATCCATTTTTTCAGGATCAATTTCCCGATGGATTTTCTGCGGAATGTCAATTTTGTGGTTTTTACCGTAATGGTTGTCCTGTTGCTGTTCGTCGGCTTCTTCAGCGGCATATCCCAACTGAATGAAAGAACGATCGAGATCAGGCGAAAGATATCGGTACTTATTTGGCTGATCCCGGTTATGTTGCTCTCCTTTGCCTTCTCCGGTCAGTTTGTGAAATACCATCTTGTCATATCCTTCATCCCCGTTTCCAGCCTGCTCTCCATTTATTTTCTGCGGCTTAAGCACTCATTCTGGCAGGAAACCATTTTAATAACCATCTTTGTCATCATCCTGCTAAACAATCTTTTGCTTATCCTCACCTGACATGCTGCTCTCCTGTTTTTCCTGTGGGCTGATTGAAGCTGGCTGTGACGAAGCCGGAAGGGGTTGCCTGGCAGGACCGGTCTTTGCAGCCGCCGTTATTCTTCCGCCGGATTTTGGTAATGATGAACTGGATGATTCGAAGAAACTGACCCGAAAGCAGCGCGACAAGCTTCGACCGGTTATCGAAGAAAGCGCCATTTCGTGGGCTGTTGCAATGATCGAACCGGAGGAAATCGACCGGATCAACATTCTGAATGCTTCATTGAGGGCCATGCATCATGCCATCCGGATGCTGGCCATCCGTCCACAACTGCTTCTGATCGACGGCAACCGTTTTCATCCCTTCGATGATATCCCGCATCAGTGTATCATTGAAGGCGATGGAAAATACCTTTCCATCGCCGCCGCTTCTGTTCTGGCCAAGACTTACCGCGATGATTTTATGGAAGCCCTTCATGCCGATTTCCCCTGTTACGGGTGGAACACCAACAAAGGATATCCCAGCCGAAAACATCGGGAAGCGCTAAAGGAACACGGGGTTTGCTGCCACCACCGGTTGACATTTAACCTGCTCGGCAGCAAGGGTTGTTAAAAGAGTTAAAAATGGAGAACACGGATGACCCGGATTATGCGGATGTTCACGGATAAAATTTATCCGCATTCTAAAAAACACAAAGCGAAATGAAGCTCCCCGCCGCAGAGCAGCGGGGAATTAACCCAAGCACCTCATCCCCTGCACCCCTTCTCCTTAAGGAGAAGGGGCCGGGGGTTGAGGTGAATTGAGTAAAAACGAGAACACGGATGACCCGGATTATGCGGATGTTCACGGATAAAATTTATCCGCATTCTAAAAAATCCCTGTTCCAAAATATCCTCTTCAGAAAAAGATAAGAATGCTATACCAGGATAAAGCCGAAAGAATCATTCAGCCATTTTATAATGTCAAATTACAGGAATTATTTGTTTTTTGGAATTTGGGATCTGGGACCCTGGTATCACTTCAATACCAGCTTTACCCCTGGAGAAGGTTGCTCATCCGGACTGAGGTGGTTTTTTCGGCAAAGTATCTTGAGTTTGATCCCTTGCAACTGGGAGATTGAATAGAGTGTCTCGCCCGAAGTGACCGTATGGCTCTCTTCATTGCCTCTCCTCTTTTTGGGTTCAAGATAGACCATCTGGCCGGGCTGAAGTTTCGATCCTTTTGGTAAATCGTTCCATTTCAGGATACGCTTTTGCGAAACGCCAAAGGCAGTGGCTAAAGTCGACAGACGGTCTTTCGGGGCCAGGATGATGAATTGTAAACCATTGTTCAGGTAAACCCTTCTCCCGCCCGGTCCATCTGCAAAAACATCAAAATTCCGGCTGCTGTCATTTAGTGAAGCAGGTGCCTCAACATTTTCGGTCACAGCAATCAGGCCCTGTATCCGGTCAAAACGGTACAATTCAAATTTCTCGATGGTTTTGATCAGCTTTTCAGGGTATTGTGGATTCGTCGCGTAGCCTGCATCTTTCAAACCCACTGCCCAGCCTTTGTAATCGGTGATCTCCAGCTTAAAAAGATTTTTATACCGGTCGCGACTGGTGAGAAAAAAGGAATGATCCCTGAAAGATGCTTCTGCATTATCATATTTCCGGAAACATTCGTTCCTGGTCTCGTCATCCGAAATAATAGTAGGACCGGTCCATTCTTTATGACACTTTATGCCAAAGTGATTATTCCCCTCTGTGGCAAGCCGGCTTCTCCCTGCGTTGGATTCGTAGATGCCCTGGGCAAGCGTAATACTCGCAGGGACCTTGTATACCATCATCTCTTTCACGGCAATATCGGAATATTGTTGAATATACTGTTTTACAATCTGGTCATAGGAAGGTTGGGCCAATGCCAACATGGGCATAAGGCACAGAAATAAAAAGGATGATCGCTTGAAAAACATAAAAGGATAACGATTAGGCGAAAATGAAATTTTACGGTTCCTGAATCAATTCCTTGAATCTCCGTCCACGGATCTCGAAATTCGGAAATTCATCATAGCTGGCAGCAGCCGGCGACAACAGGCAAACGGAACCGGGTTTTGCCACCTTTAGCACAAGGTCTTTAAATTGATCAAACCGCTCCAAACGGTAAACCTGCTGTCCATCGTTTGGTTTAAAAAGTTCCATGATCCGCTTCCCGGCATCACCGGTAAAAAGCAGATGTTGAATCCCTGATCCGGAAAGAAAAGCAGCCAGGGCCGTGTAGTCAACGCCCCTGTCAAAGCCGCCCAGGATGATCACATCAACCTTTTCGAGCGCTTTCACAGCAGCCATGCAGGCCTCTGGGATGGTGGCAATGGAATCATTGAAAAAATGGATGCCGTGGTAAATTCCGCAATCTTCCAGCCGGTGTTCCAGTCCCCTGAAACCGGCAATTCCCTCTGCAACCAACCGGGTATCCACCTTAAGGAAGCGGCAAACGATGGCAGCAGCCATGATATTGCGTAAATTGTGTTCTCCGGGGAGTTTATTTTTCTTCCGGAGGTCAAGAATGACTTCCTCCTTTTCTCCGTCCCTGAAAAGGATCTGGTCCTCTTTCTTGAAACAACCCCTTTCCGGTTCTGTCTCCAGGGAAAAACCGAAAACCTGCGCCCGTGTAGGAATTTCTTCCATCAGCTGCGTAATCAGCGGATCATCCAGGTTATAAATCAAAAAATCCTCAGGTTGCTGATATTTCGTGATATTCCACTTCGCAACCTGATAGTCCTTAAAGGAGGCATAAGCATCCAGGTGCTCCTGGTAAAGGTTCAGCAAGACGGCAATGTGTGGAGAAGCAGACAGGTGTTCCAGTTGGTGGGATGACATCTCGTAAACGATGGTGGTTAAAGGTCCGATCTCGCTGGTATGATCCAGCGCAGGGCGGCCGATGTTTCCAAGGAGAAGGGATTCACGTTCAGCATATTGCAGGATGTGATGCATCAGCGTGGAAGTGGTGCTTTTTCCTTTGGTTCCTGTAATCCCTGCCACCTGCCCGGCATAACCCAGCAGAAACAGGTCAGTTTGTGATGTGATCTTTTCTTTGGCAAGTGGAACGGGTAGTTCTTTTAATGTGATTCCGGGTGTCTTTATTATGAGATCAGCTGAATCCAGGTCGTCCATGTAGGTGGGTCCGGTTTCGAATTCAAGGAAAGGATCCGGAGAAGAATCAAATTCTGTCTTCACAGCTTCCTTCACGTCGGCAATGGTGATCTTCATTCCCGGAAATAACGATCGGATGAAACGGTAAGAAGATTTTCCTTCCCGGCCAAAGCCAAGGATTATGATTTTCTTATTTTCCAGTTTCCTCCTGATCGCTTCAATCATGAAGTGCACCTTTTAAAAGGCTTTCGAATGGTTCAGGTAAAAAATGACGCTGATCGTACCGGCCGAGAAGTTCGTTGATGTCGGTGTTCCGGTACCGTTCAAAATTTGCTGAAATTTTATATTTCTGAAGGAGGGCCGGTAAATCTTCCTCCGGAAGAAGGCGGATTGTTGCCTGGAGCGCTGCATTGACTTCTTCTACCGTACCGATGCAATCAAAAGGTTTGATGTCTGAAAGTCCGGCCAGTTCATTGAAAGTGAACAACAAGCTGACATCTTCCAGCATATTCTTCCCGAAGATCTTCACCAGCTGTTCCTGGCCAAGGAACGGAGAAAGGATGATATAGGTAAACAGGCATTTCGAACATTTCCCGCACCAGATACCCGTTTTGCTTCCTGCATTGCAACTCTTGAAAACATCAAAATAGTTCGTGAACCGGGAGAACAGGTTCGCGATCTGTAGTTCGTTCAGCGGCCGCAGAAAACTGAAATATTCGATATCCGGACAAACATAATCCCGGAGATAATTCCGGAAATCTTCTTCAAACTCGATCGATTTTGAGTATTGGTGATTGATATCGGAACCGATCACCGTTGCTTCGTTGGCACTGGATTCATTGGAAAGTGCGATATATTTTTTCCCGGTCATCACAGCGGCCAGGGCTGTCACAAAAGCCAGCAGGGCGGAAAAAGGCGTATGCCCGTTTAAAAATCCCTGTTCATTCAGTTCAAGTAAAGTAGGATCGATGGTGCGGATGATTTCCACGATGGAATCGTAATAAATCCCTTTCTTCTGGACCGTCCCTTTCGAAGCTTCACGTGGGTTGAGAATCAACGGAGCACTCCCTTTCATCGGGTTAAGCAATTCAAGGGTTACAATCGAATCTTTTCCGCCACCGATCGGGATCAGCGCTGCTGCTTCGAGCTGAAGATGAAAGGGCTTTACGGGTTTTTCATTTTCACAGACGATTTCAACGAAACTCTCCTGATCCGTCTGAATAGAATTTAGATAGAAAAATTCTCCCAGGCCATTGTAATAGAGCTTCTTCCACCAGGCGATCTGTTCAGGGGTCAGCGCATATTTCTTCACGATGATCCTGGCCGGACAAGCTGCTTTCCAATAACTGATCATTTCAATCATTCCGATCTGGAAAAGGATGTTCTCCAGGTACTCCTCTTTTATGTTTTTTTCAATAAAAAGATCCTTAAACGGGATGATCAGGGTAGGATGAAACGAATAACGGTCGGATAAGTTGAAATGAAACTGAGCCCTGAGACCTACTGATGAGTATTGATAATCAAAACCTTCAAAGGAAAAGAACGGAAATTCAGACCTGAAACGAAGAAATTTATTATGGTTGTTTGATTTTGGCATATTTGGTAGTAAATTTGTCGAAAGACAGGACAAAGATACGAATAAGAAGAACAATGGAAAACCAGATTATAAAACCAGAACAGGGAATTGTCCTCATCTCCGAACCCTCACTGCGTGATTTCTATTTCCGGCAATCTGTTGTTCTGCTCGCCGAGCACAATGAAGAAGGCTCATTTGGCATCATCATCAACAAACCGATAAAAACCAGGCTGAATGAAGTACTCAATGACTTCCCGCAGCTGGATATCCCGGTTTACCTGGGCGGTCCGGTTAAAACCGACAGCCTTTTCTTTATTCATACCAAGGAAAACGTGGAAAATAGTCTGAAAATCATGGATGGGCTTTACTGGGGCGGCGACATTGAGGTCATCAGCGAGATGATCACCATGGGAAAGATCACCGAGGAAGAAATCCGCTTTTTCATCGGCTATTCCGGATGGCAGCCTGCTCAGCTCAACCGCGAGATCAGTGAAAAGTCGTGGGTTTTATCGCATTCTTCCGCCAAAGAGATCATTCATACCAACCCCCAGAAACTCTGGAGTTCCTACCTGAAACACATGGGTACCGATTACGCCATCTGGTCGAATTTCCCGGTCGATCCCTCTGTAAATTAACGCCCTCCCCTCTTTGCTTCCTTATTATTTCTAATTTTGCCCTTTTAAAATCAATACGGCTTTTTCATGAAGAAATCTGATTTCCTGGTCATCCTTATTGCCTTTCTCCTGCTGGTTCCCTTCTTTATCAGTCAAACTGTTCTGGAAGCCTATTTGAATTTCAACAGCAGCCATGCCTATATCATCAGTTTCATAAAATTTGCCATCCTGGCTACTTTTGGTGAAAGCATCGGTTTGAGGATCCGGGAAGGGATTTACTGGAAAAAAGGGTTCGGACTCCTTCCGCGTGCCCTGGTGTGGGGTGTCATCGGGATGTCAATAAAAGTTGCCTTTGTCGTCTTTGCAGAATCCGCTCCTGCTTTGCTCGGAAGTATGGGTGTAATGCCCCCTTCAGGCCCGGATCAGCATATCCTTCAACAGTTGGGATTTTCCTGGATGAAATTGCTAACCGCCTTCACGGCTGCGGTGGTAATGAATCTCTATTTTGCTCCCATGTTCATGACCGCCCATAAGATCACCGACCTGCACATCATGCATACCGGTGGAACCCTGAAAGGTTTCTTCCAGCCTTTTGATATCGGTGATCACTTTCGCCAGATCGACTGGATGATCATGTGGAATTTTGTTTTCAAGAAAACCCTGATTCTTTTCTGGATACCGGCGCAAACCCTCACTTTCATGCTTCCGGAAGATTTCCGGATACTCATAGCCGCACTCCTCAGTATCATTCTGGGTATCATGTTATCCCTGGCCAACCGCACTGTAGTTAAAAAAAGAATGGTATGATCCGCCACATCGTCATGTTCCGCCTGCGGGAATATCCTACGGCCGCCGAAAAACAAAAAGCCGCCGGGGAAGTCCTGGATGAATTACGTAAGTTGCCGGAAAAGATCCATGTGATCCGGTCATTCGAAGCCGGGGCCAATATCTGTTCCGATGCCTGGGCCTTTGACATTGCCCTCGATCTCACCTTCGATTCAGAAGCGGATCTTGAGATTTATCGATACCATCCGGATCACCAGGCATTTATCGCATTTAACAGGAATTATTCAGCCAGTAAAGTTGTGGTGGATTTCGTGATATAAAAAAATCTTTGGCAATTACCGGAAATATTGTGAATTTTGTCCCGCCAGTTCATCTATCCAATTAATCGCCAAGATTCAATGAAAGAGACACCCATCAATTCCGAAGTCGTCAGCCGGAACATCCGTGAAAGCAAAATCAGCAACATCGGCCGTGCCAGCATCCGTGAGATTAAGCGGTTGATCACAAATATTGAAAAAGAAACGGGCGAACGGTTTATCCGGATGGAAATGGGTGTACCGGGGATTCTGCCTCCGCAGATCGGAATTGACGCCGAGATTGCGGCCCTGAAAGCAGGGGTTGCAGCCATCTATCCCGATATCGAAGGATTGCCGATTCTGAAAAAAGAAACGGCCCGGTTTGTTCAGCTTTTCCTGAACATCCAGGTCAGCGAGGCTTCCTGTGTGCCTACTGTAGGATCGATGCAGGGCGGTTTTGCGGCTTTTCTCACCCTTTCACGGATTCATAAGGAAAGAGATACCACCTTGCTGATCGATCCTGGCTTTCCGGTACATCATCAGCAGCATATCGTTTTGGGCCAGAAATTTGAATCATTTGATGTTTACGATTACCGCGGAGAGAAATTAAGAGATAAACTGGAATCCTACTTTTCGAAAGGAAACATTCATTCTGTTCTTTATTCTAATCCCAATAATCCTTCCTGGATCTGCTTTACCGATAAGGAACTGAAGATCATTGGTGAGTTGGCCAATAAATACAATGTCGTTATCCTCGAAGACCTTGCCTATTTTGGAATGGACTTTCGTAAAGATTACTCCAAACCCGGTGTTCCGCCTTACCAGCCTACCGTTGCTCATTATACCGACAACTACATCCTGTTGATTTCCAGCTCAAAAGCATTCAGTTATGCCGGTCAGCGGATCTCGGTAATGGTAATCTCGGATACCATTTTCAATACGGTGTACCCTGATCTTAAAAGGTATTACTCTTCCGACATTTTCGGAAGAGCCATGATCTATGGCACCATCTATGCCTTAAGCGCCGGAACCAGTCATTCGGCGCAGTATGGCCTGGCTGCCATGCTGAAAGCCGTGAATGACGGGACTTACAACTTTGTGGAAGCGCTCAGGGAATATGGTGAGAAAGCGCATATCATGAAAAAAATGTTTACCGATAATGGTTTCCATATCGTTTATGATAAGGATGAAGATGAAGCCATTGCCGATGGATTCTATTTCACTTTTGCCTATCCCGGTTTTACCGGAGAGCAACTGTTGGAAGAGATGATCTATTACGGCATCAGCGCCATTGCACTTTCCATCACCGGAAGTCTGAGAAAAGAAGGAATCCGGGCCTGTGTCTCTCTCGTGAAAAGGGAACAATTTCCTGTTTTGGAGGAAAGACTGAAGAAATTTCGCGAAAATCACTGAATATCCTTTCCCCGCTTACCTTTATCTTAGCAGTAAATGAAGCTCCCCGCCGCAGAGCAGCGGAGTATCAAATTGATATTGTGTTTTTTCTCGCAACAAGCTGCGGGGAATTAACCCAAGCACCTCATCCCCTGCCCCCCTTCTCCTTAAGTAGAAGGGGCCGGGGGTTGAGGTGAATAGATTAAATCAATTCTAAATTAGCGAAAACGGCTTAAAAATCAGCCCGTTTATACCTTCCATCTCGTGAATTATCCCGAAATTCGTGCTAAAATCAGAGGTGTAAACCACAAACAACTTTATATATGGCTAAAATAAAGGGCGATATTGAGATTAACATTGAACGCTGTAAGGGATGCGAAGTTTGTCTCGCCGCCTGCCAGTTTTCCGTTATCGCAATGTCCAAAGAAGTGAACAGTAAAGGTTATCATTTTGCCTCCAAGGTAAAGGACGAATGTACAGGTTGTATGAACTGTGCCATCGTTTGTCCGGATGGTGTGATCACCGTATACAGAGCAAAGGTTCCCGTTGAATAAAACAAAAAAACACAATAACCCATGGGTGAATTAAGATTAATGAAAGGCAATGAAGCGGTGGCAGAAGCCGCAATCAGAGCCGGTTGTGATGGTTATTTCGGTTATCCCATTACCCCTCAGTCGGAAGTAATGGAATACCTGATGATGGAAAAACCTCACGAAAGAACAGGAATGGTTGTTCTCCAGGCAGAAAGCGAAACCGCTTCCATCAACATGCTTTACGGAGGCGCCGGAACAGGCAAAATGGTGATGACTTCATCTTCCAGCCCGGGCATCAGCCTGATGCAGGAAGGGATCAGCTATATGGCCGGTGCCGAATTGCCGGCATTGATCGT
This sequence comes from Bacteroidales bacterium, assembly GCA_038244085.1. Classification (GTDB taxonomy): domain Bacteria; phylum Bacteroidota; class Bacteroidia; order Bacteroidales; family FEN-979; genus FEN-979. Next base: position 266,341 of record JBBRTX010000001.1, read on the forward strand.
GAATGTGGTTCGTGGCGGTCCCGGACTGGGTACCATCCAACCTTCACAAGCCGATTATTTCCAGGCTGTAAAAGGGGGCGGACATGGCGATTACAAGATGATCGTCCTGGCTCCTGCTTCCGTTCAGGAAATGGCTGACTTCGCTAAACTCGGATTCGACCTGGCTTTCAAATACAGAACACCGGCCATGATCCTTTCGGATGGCGCCATCGGACAAATGATGGAAAAAGTCGAACTGTTTGACCAGATACCCCGCAGGACCAATGCCGAACTGATCGCACAGTGCCCTTGGGCTTCTACAGGAAAACCCAAAAATCGTGAACACAACATCATTACCTCGCTCGATCTTGATCCCGCAGGACAGGAAAGAGTCAATCTGAAACTCCAGGCCAAGTACAGGGAAATAGAAGCAAAAGAAGTACGGTATGAAACCATCCGTACCGAAGATGCTGATTATCTCTTTGTTGCTTTCGGACTTTCTGCTCGTATCTGTCAGAAATCCATTGACCTGGCCAGGGCAAAAGGTATCAAGGTAGGTTTATTCAGACCCATCACGCTCTATCCTTTCCCGGCTGTTCAGATTGCAGAATTTGCCAAAAAAGTAAAAGGAATGCTCGTTGTTGAAATGAACGCCGGCCAGATGATCGAAGATGTCAGGCTATCGGCAGGATGTTCAGTTAAAATTGAACATTACGGCCGTTTTGGTGGTATCATCCCCACACCGGATGAAGTGGTCAGAGCATTGGAACATCAAATAATCGGAGGCTGATATGGAAGAAAACACAATAAATACCGACATACGTAAACCCGAAAATATCGTTTACAAATGTACCGAGCTCATGGTTGACCGCCCGCTGAGTTATTGCCCCGGCTGCGGTCATGGCGTGGTTCACCGGATGCTTATGGAAGTCCTTGAGGAAATGGGTATTCAGGAAAATACCATCGGGGTATCCCCGGTCGGATGTTCAGTATTGGCCTACGATTTCATGAATATTGATATGCTGGGGGCCGCCCATGGCCGTGCTCCCGCACTTGCTACCGCCATCAAACGTATGTGGCCCGATCATTTTGTATTCACCTATCAGGGTGATGGTGACCTTGCTGCCATCGGCACAGCTGAAACCATTCATGCCTGTAACCGTGGCGAACATTTCACCATGATTTTTATCAATAACGGGATTTACGGGATGACGGGCGGACAAATGGCACCTACTACCCTGCCAAATATGCGCACTGCAACATCACCTTATGGCCGCGACACTGCAACGATGGGATTCCCGCTGAAGATGACGGAACTGATCGCCCAACTGCCGGGCACCTATTATGTGACCCGCCAGGCGGTTCATACGCCCAATCACGTAAGAAGAACAAAAAAGGCGCTCCGGAAAGCTTTCGAGAATCAGAAAAATGAAACCGGGATCTCCTTTATCGAAATCGTTTCCAACTGCAACTCGGGTTGGAAAATGACTCCGGTACAGTCGAACAAATGGATGGAAGAGAACATGTTCCCCTTCTATCCGTTGGGCGACATTAAGGTTGACGGACAGTTGGTTGTGAAGCAACCGGAAAAGACCGAATTAGCTTAACCGTTTTTTAAAACAAAAAATATGACTGAAGAAATTATCATCGCCGGTTTCGGTGGACAAGGGGTGCTTTCCATGGGAAAGATCCTTGCTTACTCAGGTGTCATGCAAAACAAAGAAGTAAGCTGGATGCCATCTTACGGCCCTGAAATGAGAGGCGGAACGGCCAATGTGACCGTGATCATCAGCGACGAACGGATCAGTTCTCCTTCCCTCAATGCCTTTGATACCGCTATCATCCTTAACCAGCAATCGATGGATAAGTTTGAGAAGACAGTAAAACCCGGAGGATTGCTTCTGTATGATCCGAATGGCATCACCCGTCATCCGGTCAGAAAAGACATCAACATCTATACGATCGATGCGACCGATGAGGCTGGTAAACTGGGACTTGCAAAAGTTTTCAATATGATCGTCCTCGGCGGTTTCCTGAAACTGAAACCATTGGTTGCACCTGAATTCATTCACAAAGGATTGGAAAAATCCTTGCCGGCACGTCACCACAAAATGATACCCGACAATGAAAAAGCCATTGCTTTCGGAATGGAAATCCTCAAACCCGTTCAAGTGTTGAGCTAAGGTTTTTCAATCTAATTTCGAAAAAGCTGCCTCCAAAAGGTGGCTTTTTTATTTGAGAAGATGCTGCATTTGGTTCCTAACTATTACACATTATTCATCGTACCTTTGTCTCAATGGTCAAGCTGAATCAGGAAACAATCGATTTACTCAATGAAAAATACCTGCAGTATAATGCACCTTTTTTCATCGGTACTGATCCGGTTTCCATCCCGCATCGCTTCACCCGTAAAGAAGATATTGAAATCTCGGGATTCATGACGGCAACCCTCTCATGGGGAAACAGGCGCTCCATCCTGAACGATGCCAATAGACTGATGCAGATGATGGATTATGCTCCCGGTGATTTCATCCTGGGCGCCAGTGAGGCCGAATTGAAACCCCTCGGCTCCTTTTACCACCGGACTTTTAATGGCGATGACTGCCTCTTCTTCATCCGCTCTTTAAAAAACATCTACCTGAACCATAAAGGACTGGAAGCTGTTCTCACGACAGAACCGGATCTGAAAACCGGCATTTCTGCTTTTAAAAAAATCTTCCAGGAAACGGAACACCTTACCCGGTCGGAGAAACACATTGCCGATCCACAGAACGGCTCATCCGCTAAAAGAATCCTGATGTTCCTTCGCTGGATGGTCAGAAATGATGGTCGTGGCGTGGATTTCGGCCTCTGGAAAAATATCAACCCCGCACAGCTTTTTATCCCGATTGATGTCCATTCCGGCAGTATCGCCCGTGACCTGGGCCTTTTGAAACGTACAACCAACGACTGGAAAGCAGTGGAAGAACTGACCGCCATCCTCCGCCAACTCGACCCGGAAGACCCTGTCAAATATGATTTTGCCCTGTTCGGATTGGGTGTTTTTGAGCGTTGAAGGGAAATCTGTTTAATCCCTATCGTGCCAGTATCGTTATAATTTCACCACTATCCGTATCATCCGTGTTCTCATTCTGTTAAAAATGTATTTGTAATTCTTTTTTATTTAGATTTGATCAAAATAGTCTTACTTTTGTGAACTTTTTATTTAAAACCCTAAACCAATGAAAAAAGTAAAATATTTTTTAGTCTCTACACTAATAATCTTAACAATGACCGCCCAAACGCAAACGAAATCCTTTTATGATTTCAAAACCACAACCATCGACGGAAAGCCCTTCGATCTTTCTACCCTGAAAGGCAAAAAAGTACTGGTGGTGAATACCGCTTCAAAATGCGGACACACTCCTCAATATGCCCAATTGGAAGAACTTTACAAGAAATATGGTGGCGATAAATTCACGATCATCGGATTCCCGGCCAACAACTTTCTGCGTCAGGAACCCGGCACCAATGAGGAGATTAAAAACTTTTGTACCTTGAACTATGGGGTCACCTTCCCGATGATGTCGAAGATCTCGGTAAAAGGAAAGGATATTGATCCCATCTATGCCTGGTTGACGGAAAAACAGGAAAATGGTGTCATGGATGCCCCGGTAAAATGGAATTTTCAGAAATTCATGATCGATGAGAACGGAAAACTCGTTGGCATGGTCGTACCAGGGGATCTACCTAATTCGGACAAGATCATCAACTGGTTGGAAGGGCATTGAACCTAAAATCATTTTCCAAAAAATCAAAAAAAATATGAAACAATATCGCTGCACTGTTTGTGGCCACATTTATGATCCAGCCGAAGGAGATCCCTTCAGAGATATTCCTCCCGGGACTTCTTTCGCTGATCTGCCCGATGACTGGACCTGTCCCATATGCGGAGTGGGTAAAGAAGAGTACATGGAAATGGAGTAAACTTTTTTACCTTTGATTAAAATAATATTAGTATGGAAAAAAGCATTAAAGGCACACGGACTGAGCAAAACCTCTTAAAGGCATTTGCCGGTGAATCACAGGCAAAAAACCGTTACACTTTCTTCGCCAAGGTGGCAAAGAAGGAAGGATATGAGCAAATCGCAGCCCTCTTCGAAGAAACTGCGCTCAATGAAGAAGAACATGGCAAATTGTTCTTTAAAAAGTTGGAAGGCGGAGTGGTTGAAATTACTGCTTCCTATCCTGCCGGTGTGATCGCTACGACAAGCGAAAACCTCAAAGCCGCTGCTTCAGGAGAAAATGAAGAATGGACCAGCCTGTATCCCGGATTTGCAGCCATTGCTGCTGAAGAAGGATTTCCAAAGGTGGCTACGTTATTTAAACTCATCGCCAAGATCGAAGAAAGCCATGATAACCGCTTCAAAAAGTTGCTGAAGAACATGGATAGTGGCCGGGTCTTCGAAAAAGAAGAAAAAGTACTCTGGTATTGCCGCAAGTGTGGATATCTGCATTTCGGAACCAAGGCACTGAACAATTGCCCGGTCTGCGACCATCCGATGTCCTATTTTGAGGTGAAATCAGAAAATTATTGATTGCCCCTATCATGAAACAAACGGTTTTGCAGGATTACCGTATCGCTTGCGAAAGCCGGCAAGCCAGCCTGTTGGGACGAAAAGAGGTACTGAACGGAAAGGCCAAATTCGGCATTTTCGGTGATGGAAAAGAAGTCCCGCAACTGGCCATGGCCAAAGCTTTCAGGGATGGCGACTGGCGATCGGGGTATTACCGGGATCAGACTTTTATGCTGGCAACCGGTATGTTTTCGTTGGAGGAATTTTTTTCTCAGCTTTATGGTGATACCGATGCGGAGTTCAATCCGGGAAATGCCGGAAGACTGATGAACAACCATTTTGCCTCGCGTTCACTCGATGAAAACGGGAAATGGAAAGATCTGACACGGCAGAAAAATTCTTCGGCCGACATCTCCCCCACCGCAGGACAGATGCCACGGCTCCTCGGTTTGGCGCTGGCATCAAAGGTTTTCCGAAACAATGCTGACCTTAAAAATTATGCAAAATTTTCAATAAATGGAGATGAAGTCGCCTTTGGAACCATTGGCGATGCAAGCACTTCCGAAGGGCACTTCTTCGAAACACTGAATGCTGCCGGTGTTCTGCAGGTACCGCTCGCCATCTCCATATGGGATGATGGCTGGGGAATTTCCGTTCCTAAGAAATATCAAACCACCAAGTCCGACATCGGGGAGCTGCTGAAAGGATTCGAAAAAGATGACCATAATCCCGGCTATCTTATTTACCGCGAAAAAGGCTGGGACTATCCTGCCCTCTGCCGGATGTACGCCGAAGGCATTGAGAGATGCAGAAAAGAGCATGTTCCGGTCATCTTTCATATTACCGAACTGACGCAACCCCAGGGACATTCAACCTCCGGGTCGCATGAACGGTATAAAACCAAAGAACAGCTTGCCCGGGAGAAAGAACTGGATTGCATCCCGCAGATGCGGAAATGGATCCTGGCTGAGCACATCGCCACGGAGAAAGAACTGGATGTTATTGAAGCAACGGCCATTATTACGGTGAAGCAAGCCCGGGATAGGGCCTGGAGGAATTACCAGGACCCGATTCTGAAGGAACGGGATGTCCTGATCAACGTGGTAAAAACAAGCCATTGCCCTTGTAAGAAACAACAACGCATTGATGCCATCATTGATGACCTTCAAAAGGTGAATGAACCGATCCGGAAAGACATTATCTCTTCGGCAAAGAAGGTTTTACGGGACGTTTGCACCAACTGCAGCGTGAAGAAGCCCATGAAATCTGATCTTTTCCAATGGATGGAAGATCAGATCAAAACCGATCTGGTACGTTACGGCTCCAACCTTTACAGTGAATCTGACGAAAGTGCGTTGAAAATTAACGGCATTTACCCGGTTTTTTCAGAAAAATCCCCCATGGTAACCGGCCGGGAAGTGCTGCAGGCGAATTTTGATCACATCTTCCGGACCCAGCCCCTGGCGATGATCTTCGGAGAAGATGTGGGGAAAATCGGCGGTGTCAACCAAACCCTCGAAGGACTTCAGGCAAAGTATGGCGAATTGCGGATCTCCGATACCGGTATCCGTGAAGCCACCATCCTCGGACAGGGAATCGGGATGGCTATGCGCGGACTCCGTCCCATCGCCGAAATCCAGTACTTCGATTACCTGATGTATGGACTGCAGGTGCTCAGTGATGATCTGGCTACGCTGCAATACAGGACCAAAGGCGGACAGAAAGCGCCCTTGATCATCAGCACCCGTGGTCACCGGCTGGAAGGCATCTGGCATTCCGGATCACCGCTCAGCATGGTCATCAACTCCATTCGTGGCGTTTATGTCCTCGTTCCCAGGAACATGACCCAGGCGGCCGGCTTCTACAACACCATGCTGGCTTCCGATGATCCTGCATTGATCATTGAACCACTGAACGGTTACCGATTGAAAGAAAGACTGCCGGATAACATCGGCCAATACCGGATCCCGATTGGGATTTGTGAAAAAATGGCGGATGGCAATGATGTAACATTGGTGACATATGGCTCGTGCGTGCGTATCGCCCAGGAGGCAGTGAAACAACTCAGTGATTTCAATATCTCCGTTGAATTGATCGATGTGCAGTCATTGCTGCCCTTCGACCGGAACCAGGATATCCTGGCTTCCCTGAAAAAGACCAGCCGGATTGTGTTTTTTGACGAAGATGTCCCCGGGGGTGCCACCGCGTATATGATGCAGAAAGTACTGGAAGAACAGGGCGGTTTCAAATACCTCGACACGGAACCCCGCACCCTGACCGGGAAAGAGCACAGGCCGGCCTACAGCACCGATGGAGACTATTTCTCCAACCCCAATGCAGAAGATGTATTCGAAATGATCTATGAGATGATGCACATCGCCAATCCTGCAAAATTCGTTAAGCTTTATTGATTAATATGCGTGTTGAATTCAGGATCACCGGCGATGGTTCGCATACCCTGTTCGTTCCTGAATTGAATGAACATTATCATTCAACATTCGGCGCCATTGCAGAATCGGAGCATATTTTCATCAAAAACGGGTTACAGGCACTTCCTCCCGAAGTCAATCCCATTAAAATCCTCGAAACAGGCTTTGGCACCGGCCTGAATGCTTCACTTACCGCGGTGGAAGCGGAGAAGACCGGTAAGGATATCATCTTTCACAGCATTGAAGCCTTTCCGGTTCCTGAAAATGTGTGGTCAAGATTAAATTACCCGGAAGAAATACAATCTCATGGAAATGGTGATCATCATACCCTTTTCACGGAAATCCATCAGGCGGGCTGGGACCAAATCGTTCAGGTAGCACCACATTTCACGTTGCTGAAGATCCATCAGTTGCTCGAAAATTTTACCCCTGATGAAAATCAATATCACGTAATCTATTTTGATGCCTTTGGTCCGGATGTTCAGCCTGAGATGTGGACGGAAGAAATCTTCAGAACCCTTCACAGAAGCATGATTCAGGGGGGAATTTTGGTGACCTATTCGGTAAAAGGGATGGTAAAACGTGCCCTGAAGAAGGCCGGATTTAAGATAAACAAAGTACCCGGTCCCCCGGGGAAGCGTGAAATATTGGTGGCCAGGCGTTAATCCAGCAACCCTTGGATGATGTCCAGCACCTCATCCTTACCAGTTTTCTTTTCGGCAGAAGTCAGCACAATATCCGGCTCCATGTGCAGCTGGGCGGCGATGAGTTTCTTGTAACTTGCCTCGTTGGCCCTGAGCTGATTCCGGGAAAGTTTATCGGTTTTGGTAAAAAGGATGACAAACGGAAGTTCATTTTTGATCAGCCAGGAGATAAACTCCATGTCGATCTTCTGCGGTTCAAGCCGTGAATCGACCAGGAGGAAAGTAAGCCTCAGGTTATCCCTCTTCAGCAAATAATCCTCGATCATCCGGGCAAGCTTGCTTCTTTCATCTTTGGAGATTTTGGCAAAACCAAAACCGGGTAGGTCGACAAGATGCCACTTTTCGTTGATGAGAAAAAAATTGATCAGCCGGGTTTTTCCCGGTGTGGTAGAGACTTTTGCCAGGCCTTTGACCGTAAGCATGTTGATCAGGGAAGATTTACCGACATTCGACCGCCCGATAAAGGCAAACTCAGGCATCGAAGAAACCGGGCAGCGCTTTATGTCAGGGCTGCTTAAAAGAAAGGAAGAGGAATTGATCTGCATGTTTTATATCTAAAGATTTCATCTTCGAAATCCTGATAAATGTACGAATTTGGGAGATGGTTTTCGAATAAAAAATAAAAGAACGCCATTAACTTTTTAGGTAGAGTCCAGAATTCAGAAAGAAGATTTTCTCAAATGATAGAAAATTGAAGAACACGGATGACACGGATTATGCGGATGGTCACGGATAAAATTTATCTGCATAAATCAGTAACAGCCGCATCATCCACGTTCAAAAGAAATCAGCGTAAATCCGTTCTATCCGCGTCATCCGCGTTCTAAGAAATCCGCAGCTATCGGGCCAGTACAGTCTAAATTTCACCGCAAAGCCGCAGAGCCCAGAATTCAGAAGGAAGATTTTCTCAAATGATAGAAAATTGAAGAACACGGATGACACGGATTATGCGGATGGTCACGGA
>JBBRTX010000002.1:0-266865 GCA_038244085.1 Bacteroidales bacterium
AAAGAATAGAGTTTTCAATATATGTAAACTAATTGAAAAACACGCTCTTACAATTCAGGTACGACAGAATTACTAGTCTTGTAAAGATAAATAGAAGACATGGAAAGTCTAACTATGACAATCGGAAAAAGATATTAACATCAACTTGTTTAGAAAAAGGAACAGGTTGATGTAAAAAGTAGAAAATTCTTTTTAAAGATGGAATGAATATGGCAACAGCAAGCTGATTTTATTCAGCAGGCTCCTTAGAAACTACCGGTTCCGGATCAGGCTTCTTTTCGTTAAAAACCTGCATAGCTTTGTTGAGCTCTTCATTAACGATTTTAGCGTAAATCTGAGTTTCGGAAATATCGGCGTGACCAAGTATCTTAGAAACTTTATCAATGCTGATACCTTTTGTAAGCGCCCTGGTTGCCCAGGTATGCCGGCTGATGTGGAAACTGATGTGCTTGGTGATTTTTGCTTTCTTAGCGATTAGGCCAAGATTCTTATTGATATAGGCAGTTGCCCTGGAGATTTCCGTATCCATGAGAATGAAATCGTCACGTTTAAGATCATTGGTAAGCATTGGAAAGATAAAATCGGTTGGTTCAAACTCCGCCGGGCGATATTTTTCGATGATCTGTTTTGCTCTGTCTGGAAGCAGGAATGAGAGCTGAGCTTTTGTCTTCTTGACTGAAACATGGATATTCTCTCCATCAAAGTTGTCCCAGGTAAGTTGAAGGACATCAGAAACACGAAGGCCACCAGCATAGGAAGCAAATACAAACATATCCTTGTGAAGATCCATCCGGGTGCCAGGGGTTACAACCGCGTCCTCAAATTTTTTAAGCTCATCTTCACTCAAATATTCCCGGTGTGTTTTCTCGGTCCTTAATTTGAACTTGTTGAATGGGATATCTTTATGCTCTATCAACTCAAGGCGATAAGCATCATTGAAGAGCTTGCGAATGAACTTCATGTTCATATGAATGGTATTTACTTTGTTTTTCCATTCAGTCTGGCAATGACGTTCATAACCCATCAGAAATTCAACTGTGATATCCTGGAAGCTTAAAGGCTTATCTTCATTGAATTCTTTAATCTTCTTGATGATAGATTTGCTCTTATCGTAAGTCCCAATCTGACCAGCTCTCATATATGCCTCGCAAGCTTCGTCGGCAAATTTGTAAAAATCAGTCGGTTCGGGACCATAAATCATATCTTTGAGTTCCCGGACTGTTAGAGATTTGTGCTTTGTTACTCCATCGATAACACCGCCTTGTAGTTCCTCGAGTTTCGCCGTGAGTAAACGGTTTAACCGCTCTGCATTAGGAGCATTGCTTTTTATTTTGCTCTTTTTAGCATCCCAGTATTTAGGATTAATTTTAATTTGTGCAGGAATCTTTTTGTATTTTCGATCTTTGATAATACAAAAATTGATTGGAGCTTCGTCGTTTTTGTTAATACGATCTGTTCTTAGAATGATTGATACTGTTGCCATAGCTGTGATTTATTTTGATATAGTAAAGATACAAAATAATTTAATACAGTGGGAAACACAGTGGGAAACATTAATGTTTTTTGATGTCAAAGTTTGTCAAATAGTGGCTTAAGGTAATTTATAAATAACTGATATATAAGCATATAAAAGACAATAACTGAAAACGGCTGACATTAAAGTAATCCCAAACCGATCTTAAGCCCCATGTTCAATATGGGCTTCAAATAATAAACATCCTGAACTAGCGGCGGATGATAATAATGATCGCCATCATTGTAACTCCTAAACCAGATCTCATGAGCAGAAATATACTTTACTCCTGCACCCAGGTAAAAATCAAACCAGCAATTGCCGGCGTGGGCCATTACTCCAACCCTCAGACTTCCTCCCCATAAAAACTCATATTGGTCCATATATACCGAGTAGCCATCCGTGAACATCTCCCTGTAATAGCCGTCACGAATTTCAAGATATTTCAGATGTATCAGGGCTGAAAGGTAAAATTTCTGATGCAGGTATAACTTCGGACCGATGATCAGCGAAGGTCCTGATTGAGAATAGGGGAAAGCCATAGAATAGGGACCCTGCCCGACACCCAATTTATACCCCAGCTCCATCCCCAGTGAAACTGATTTTGATAATTTTCTTTCATACGATACGGCCAGATCAAGACCAATAAACCGGATGAGATTGATAAGAAGATAATTGTCTTTGAACGGAATAAAATTTTTCTTCCGGTTTTCTTTTGCCTGCTGAGCTCTGTAATCGAGGTAAGGTTTATTCCAAGGCCCTTGGAAAATAGAACTCTCAGCCGGATAGTAAAAGGCTTTCCACAAAGTTGTATCGTTCCGGTAAAGAATTCCCGAGCCATCATATGTCTGAGGGTCTTTAATATTCTCTTTCCCTACAAAGATTGAATTGACAATCAGGTTCACATCCCCGATCCTGAAAAGTGTATCGTTGATAAATACCGTATCCCGTGATATCTTTTTTACGGTTCCCTCAATATACCGGTTATCGGGTTTCAGGTAATAGCCGATCTTCGACCTTTCATGCAACCGGTTTTCATGACGTGTACTTTTATTGAAAAAACCGATCTCAGACTGGTTTTTGTTAGGGAATTGTGCATTCCCGGCACATACAGGAAACAAAAACACAAAAAGTAAAATTTTTTTCATCATGGAAGTTTAATGAGAATCCATCCCTTCGCAGCTCAATTCCTGTCAAATATATAAAATTAATTGATTTGAAATTTTCCGTGATCCACCAAGTGTAATCAGAAAATTGAGGAAGACCGTTTCATGAAGGAAATTTTTAATTACGCGAATATATAATATTCAAACCCTAAACATTGCAAGTTTAGGATCATCGTAAAAGCTTTGGAACCTCCTTTCCAACCCCCAAATTTTGGTCATAAGCCAAGTGATTTCCAGGATATGTGTGAATCATGTAACTTATTTCCGGAAATATGTAATGTATCTGATCGCCATGAGTTTTAATTTCATTTTACTGATGGTCTGAATAATTAGGACTCAACAAAAGCAAGTAGGGTGTGGGAAAATTTATGTCGACTTTGCATTTGCACCTCGCAAGCAAATGGGAAACCCATATGAAAATAACTGAACACATTAGACAGTCGCAACGTTGGTACAGAACGAGTTCATTGAACAAAAAAACATTGACAAACACCTTTAGAATACGTTAGAAATCAAAATTCAAAAAAGATGGGAACTCAAAAAAACTGGCATGAGAAACATCGTGCAACCTTAAACTTTGGAGGCCGTGTAGCTGATGCGGTAGCAAATGGAATGGGCTCATGGAGGTTTATCCTCCTGCAAACAGGTTTAGTTATTCTTTGGATGGGATTAAACCTTGTTGGATTTATGTTTCATTGGGATGCCTATCCATTCATATTGCTCAATCTTTTGTTCTCGACACAAGCAGCTTATGCAGCACCTATCATTATGATGTCTCAAAACCGGCAAAACGAACGTGACAGGTTGCATGCTGAACAGGATTACAAAACGAACAAAGATGCAAAACATGAGATAGAAGCTTTGGCCATAAAGTTGAAGTCCATTGAAGTGGATAAATTAGACAGAATCATTGCATTGCTTGAGGAACAAAAGAGCAATCCGGCAAAAAAGACATAATATGAAAAAACAAGGCTTATGTCTAAGCAAATAGGCCAGGAATATAGTCGATTAAACAGATAACATTATGGAGGTATTAAAGATGAGTTTGCAAGAGATTATAAAACTGATGTAACCATGCTGCACGCCATGCCGAATACAATGCAGCAATGGAAAAAAATACCTGATTGAATCCCTTGATTTTTTAACATTTTTTCAGCCAATAGACTTTGATCTCCTGACAGCTTAAATCTTATTTATTCCAAATTCTGGTGAATTGTCAAAAAAACAATCTTAATCCATGTGGTTTTCTAAATCAATAGAAGAGGTTCTTAAAGAAATAAATGTTGATCCGTTGATTGGCCTTTCAGATGAGGAAGCAAAAGTCAGGTTGGAAAAATATGGTGCGAATAAACTGCTTGGAAAAAAGAAGAAGGGGGTTTTCAAATTATTCATTGCACAACTTCAACAATGGCTTATTTATGTTTTATTGGCTGCTGTAATCATTACCCTGTTCATGGGGCAGTATATTGATGCAACCATTATCATACTGGTAATTATTACGAATGCTGTGCTTGGTGTTATTCAGGAAGTAAAAGCTGGGAAAGCGATTGAAGCGCTTCAGATAATGACGAACCCGAAGGCACTTGTACGCAGAAATGGCGAAGTCGAGGAGATTTATTCCGAAAAAATTGTGCCCGGCGATATTCTTATTCTTGATGCCGGACGATTCATTGCAGCGGATATTCGTTTAATCGAATCGGCACATCTTCTGATAGATGAATCGGCGTTGACCGGCGAGTCTGTTCCGTCAGATAAAGACGCAACCCTTATTTGTTCCGATCCCAAAACGCCTCTGGGTGACCGTTTGAACTCGGCATATATGGCAACAATGGTTTCCGGTGGCAGAGGGGTTAGCGTTGTGGTTGAAACCGGAATGAACACAGAAGTGGGTCAGATTGCCAATAGTATTAATTCGGAAGAAAAATCAAAAACTCCTTTGGAGATCCGGCTCGATAAATTGGGAAAAACATTGGGTTTGATAGCCATCGGTATCTGTGTTTTAATATTCGGTATTGCTTTGTTACAGGGCCGAAATCTGGCCGAAATGTTCCTGATGTCGGTTTCTCTGGCGGTGGCGGCTATTCCTGAAGGCCTTGCAGCCATTGTGGCAGTAGTTCTATCAATCGGCGTGACCAATATGTCAAAACAAAATGCGATCATTAAAAAATTGGCTGCTGTCGAAACGCTCGGGTCGGTCAATGTTATCTGTTCCGACAAAACTGGAACCTTGACTCAGAACAAAATGACCGTAACATGCTATTTTAATCCTGAGGGAGAATTGGCTGTTGAAAGGAATAAGAAAAACTCCGCTACCGAAGATGTCTTGTTGCTGGCAAAGGCAATGATTCTTTGCTCCGATGCAACGTTTGAGAACGGACATGGAACCGGAGATCCGACAGAAATTGCGTTGTTGCTTTTTGGTGACGACCTTGAAATAAACCGGAAAACACTCAACGCCGAGAATAAACGCGTTTGTGAATTGTCATTCGATTCTGACCGGAAATTAATGTCAACCCTGCTTGAAGAAAAGGAAAAGCTGACAGTTTATACGAAAGGTGCGGTTGGCAATCTGCTCAGGAAATCAACCAGGGTTTTAGAGAATGGGAAAGTAATTCCGATTACGGAAGCACAAAAAAAACAATACCTGGTTGCAGCGGAAAGTATGTCGAACAAGGCGCTTCGAACCTTGGGTGCCGCTTATAAACCTGTAGATTCGTTGATCGGAACTGACGAAATGGAAAAAGACCTGATATTTATTGGGCTCGTTGGAATGATCGACCCTCCGCGGCCTGAAGTGAAGCTTTCCATTCAAAGAGCGAAATTAGCAGGTATCACAACCATCATGATTACAGGTGACCATATCAATACTGCCTTCGCAATTGCCAATGAACTTGGAATTGCTGAAAACATCAATCAGGCAATTGCAGGTCAGGCGATTGATGACTTAACAGATCAGGAATTTGCCGATCGAATCGACCAATACCGGGTATTTGCACGACTCTCGCCGGAGCATAAAGTGAAGATTGTACATGCGCTGAAGTCACGAGGCAATATTGTCTCGATGACAGGTGATGGTGTTAACGATGCACCTTCATTGCATGCTGCCGACATTGGTGTTGCAATGGGCATTTCAGGTACCGATGTCGCCAAAGGAGCATCGGATATGATACTTACGGATGATAACTTTGGCACCATCGTTTCGGCCATTGAACATGGCCGAAACATTTACAATAACATTAAAAGTTCGGTGATCTTTCTGCTTACGTGTAACCTTGGTGAAGTAATCACTGTGTTTATTTCCCTGCTGATAGGTTTGGAAGCCCCGTTAATTGCCACTCAGCTACTTTGGATTAACCTCATCACTGATTCGTTTCCCGCCATTGCACTGGGCATGGATCCCGGAAATCCGGATGTGATGAAAGAAAAACCACGCGATTCAAAAGAGAGTTTCTTCGCCGGGGGTATAGGATTTCATCTTATTCTTGGCGGTCTGTTAATTGGTGCTTTAACAATCCTGGCCTTCTGGTTCGGTTATTACGAACATGGATACAGCCCTTTTAACCATTCAGCTCCTGAAAATACAGTTGAATATGCCCGGACGATGGCCTTTATGGTATTGGTTATGTGCCAGTTGTTCTACTCATTGACTTTTCGCGACGCTTCAAAATCCATTTTCAGGATGGGTATTTTCTTCAATAAATATCTGATGGGAGCTATCCTTCTGGGTGTTGCTCTTCAATTGATCGTAATAGGTATTCCGTTCATGCAAAGAGCCTTCCATTTACAAATGCTTGATCTGAATGGTTGGATAATTGCGATTCTCCTTGCATTGATTCCGCTTCTGTTCAATGAGTTTTTCAAAATATTTATTCGTGCACGAATAAAAAAACATAATGTGTAAAATGAAAAAGCTAATCGTTTTTGATCTCGACGGTACACTGGCAGAAAGTAAGTCATCCCTGGACACAGAAATGGCGACTTTGTTGCATGAGCTTCTTGGCATTATCAAAGCGCGATCGCCAAAAATATTAAGCAAACAATTATTTACATCAATATAAGCGGCATCGGTTTTAGCCAGAACAGGGCAGCCGGAAAGAAGAAAAAAGAAAGGAAGAAGGGAAGAAAGGGAATAGATGAATTGAACCAGACCTATCTCTTATTACTCTCAAGGATTGTTTTGGCTTTAGTGATATCCGCTTGATTTCCATGGACAATGACCTGAAACCCTCTTTCCTCAATATGTTCACGGTATTTTACGACTGTCCTTGTTTTGACGGCGAGCGTAGTAATGAGACTAACAATCCCTCCGCAAGCAATACCAATTGAAAACCCGGCCAGTGCGCCTATAATTGCACCTATTCCGAAAAGAAATCCCAGTCCGGGAATTGCAAATAATTTTACACCGGTGAGTATTCCAAGAATAGGACCAAGGATAGCGCCAATCATTACCGGAGCATTCTTTACCCACCTGTTATTCTTGACACGCAGCAAATCATCAATGATCGCCGCTTTGCCGATAAGGGAAAGCTGCTGAACCGGGAAGCCAGCACGTTTTAGCACTTCAACCTCTTCGATTGCTTTTTCGTGGGTATCATATACCCCAATGGTTGCATTCATAGATCAGATATTAATAAGAAAAACTGTTTAGCCATACATTTAATATGGAACTTCAAATTTTCTGTTATTTAGTTTATAAAGATAAGCCATATTTTGGAAATCCATTGTCACTTTTTGACATAAAAAGGAAATGGATATTTCAAAAACAGATCTGTCATTGGCATTTTTCGTGAGGTGAGCAACTTGTAGCCACGAGGTACAATCCATTCTTCTTTTCCCGCATCTCAAGAAGGGTAAAGCAGGTTAACACCATACCCTTCAAATGGGATCAATTACCCATTCTTACTGATTTGCAGCAGTAGATCCGGTTTCATGATTTTGATGGATCGCCCCTCAAGCTCGAGAATACCTTCGTCTTTGAATTTTGTTAGAACCCGTGTGGTACTTTCTCTGGTAATTCCGATTAAATCAGCAAATTCCTGGCGGGTTAACGGAATTTCAAACGCTGTACTTTCATAAATTATTTTAGAGAAATACAGTAAGGCATCAGCAACACGGCCATAGGTTTTCTTTTTGGCCTGACTCATGAACCGGTGGAAATTATTCAGACTGTCACTACTCACTGAGATCAGAATTTCATAGGCAAAATTTCCGTTTTCCCTTATGAGACCATTAAAAACATTCAGATCAATATAGCATACTTTAATATCCTCAAGCGCCGCATAGGAATAATGGTTGACCCGGTCTCCAAACAGAGAAGACAGTCCGAGGTAAGAATATTTTTTAACGATCTGAAGTATCTGTTCCTTTTTTTTACCATTTTTAATGTACTCCTTCACCAATCCGGACTTAAGATAAATGATATGTGAAATCATTGTTCCTTCATGCAGGATGATATCTCCTTTTTTGAATTCAGTTTCAGTTCGGTTTTCATTGATCAGATTTATCTCATTCACATTCAGAACAGCGGCTGCGCAGGATTTCTCCTTGCAATCGCGGCAACTGACTCTTTTTTCTTCTGCTTCTGCAGATAGACCCGTTTTTCTCATTTGGTCTTTGTGATATTTTTATACAAAGGTGCGAATAATTTTGTTTAAAAGTGTGATAAATATCACACATAAGGCCGCTTAATATCACACGATCTTTTTGTTATTATATTCACAATCCTTTTACTTTTGTAATCATATATCTAACTATATCCATATAATTAATTTTCCTGCATATGAGTACAGATTTTGAAGCCCAGTTGAAAGAATTGCAATCAAGAGTAAATAAGCTGGAAGTCGGAACAAAAGATCAGCTTTCGATGGTAGTTTTTTCCGGTGACCTGGATAAAATTCTGGCAGCGATGATCATCGCTACAGGGGCAGCTGCTTATGATATGAAGGTAAAACTTTTCTTTACTTTCTGGGCCATCTCTGCATTACGTGATGCAAAGAAAACAGGCAAAGGGAAAAATCTTATCGAAAAAATGTTCGGCATGATGCTCCCAAGAGGAAGTTCGAAAGTGACCCTCTCGAAGATGCACATGGCCGGAATGGGAACTTCAATGATCAAAGGCATCATGAAGAAACACAAAGTTGCCTCTCTTGAAGAGATGTTCAGAACGGCAGGTGAAATTGGAGTGGAGATAAATATTTGTGAAATGTCCATGAACCTGATGGGATTTAAGAAAGAGGAGATGATTGATTATCCTGCGATGACCATTTGTGGTGTGGCAACCTTTCTTTCAGATGCGCAGGAAAGCAAAATTCAATTATTCATATAACCATATTAAATAATTAAAAAATGACGACTGAAGAACTGAAAACCCTGAAATCAAATAGCATTGTAGATGCCCGTGGAACCGCTTGTCCCGGACCGTTATTGGCTGCAAAAAAGGGAATGGGTGATATCGACTCCGGAGAAATCATGGAAATATATTCATCAGATGAAGGTACCAAAAACGATATTCCGAAATGGTGTCAGAAAATGACCCATGAATTCCTCGGAATTGTTGAAGAGGATAGCTATTCAAGATTATTTCTGCGTAAAGCCTAATTCAAAATTGTTCTTTCAGAAGAACCGCTTTGATCATCTTTAATTTTTCTTTTTAATACAACTAACCCGATCCGGATTCCGGGTCATAGTGTAGAATATTGTCTCAACGTAAATGATTTAATCATTCAATCATGGGAAATAAAAACACCCGGCCAAAGATCCTTGTCTTTTCGACCGATAAAATCTCAGATCCCGGCATTGATCAGGCCGGCTTGCGAAAAATTCATTATTCCCCTGCGGTTTATGTGATCAGCCTGCCTTGTTCATCCGGTATCAAACCCCGGTGGATTTTACATGCCTTCCAACAGGGATTTGACGGGGTCTTCATTGCTGCAGACGGACATGAATGTTCCTACAGTGCTAAATGCCCGGAACTCACAAATAGGATCATTGAAGAATCCCAGGTATTGATGAAAGAAAACAACATCAGTCCGAAGAGAATAAGGATGGCAGCTATTTGTTCGGTCTGTGCGGAGCCTTTCGCAAATCATATGAACAATTTCACCAAAATTTTAGCTGAACTGGAATGATAAAAGAGACTAAAAAATACGACACCATGGTCATCGGTGGTGGAATTGCAGGTCAGGAAGCAGCATTAAACCTGGCCAACATGGATTACAAAGTGCTCCTGGTCGATAAAGCGCTTTCCATTGGTGGAAAGATGATCCAATTAAGTAAAGTATTTCCTACACTGGATTGTGCAGCCTGTATCACCACACCAAAGATGTCGGAAACAGCTCGCCATCAGAATATCACCGTTTTGTTAAACAGTGAGATTGAGAGCATTCAAAAGGTAAATGGGCATTTCGACATAAATGTCGCCAAACATCCACGGTATGTGATTCCCGAATCCTGCACCGGTTGCCAGGAATGTGAACAGGCATGTCCTGAGATCAGACCCGATGAGTACAATACCAACCTTGCCGGACGTAAAGTGGCCTATATCCCTTTCAGTCTTGCTAATCCTCGCATTGCAGTCATCGATCGGCAGGATTCTTCCGCACCGTGCATTGCCGCTTGTCCGGGAGGAGTAAAGCCTTACGGTTATATTTCTCTTGTGAGGAATGGCCAGTATGAGGAGGCTATGCACCTTCATTTGGAAGATATTCCCATACCAGGCAGTTTAGGCAGGGCCTGCTATGCGCCTTGCCAGGAAGAATGTACAAGAGCAAGCCTTGAATCTTCTGTTGACATTCGAAGAATAAAAAGATTTTTTGCCGAAGATTATTACAACAGGTACCCCGCCGCTCCGGTAAGGACGATTGAGAATCAAAGTGGAAAAAGAATCGCGATTGTTGGTTCAGGTCCGGCCGGACTCACAGCAGCCTATCACCTGGCGCTTGCTGGTCATGAAGTGAAAATTTTTGAAAGTGCACCTCAGGCTGGCGGTATGCTGAAACTTACTCTGCCCGAATACAGACTACCGAACACGGTTGTAGACCGCGACATTGAGAATATTACCTCATTGGGTGTCGAAATAGAATGTAACCACCCGGTCGGCCATCTCAATAAGCTCAAAGATTCAGGTTACGATGCAGTCTTCGTTGCCGTTGGAACGCACAGGACAACCAAACTTAATATACCAGGTAGTGAAAACAAGGGAGTGATTTCCTGCCTCGATTTTCTGAGGGATTCAAAGATAGGATTGAAAGAAGATCTGACAGGTAAGAAGGTAATGGTCATTGGTGGCGGGAATACTGCCATGGATTCTGCAAGAACGGCCCTCCGGCTGGGTGCAGCAAAAGTGTCGATCATTTATCGCCGCAGTCGTGAGGAGATGCCTGCATGGAAGGAAGAGGTCAGGGAAACAGAAGAGGAAGGAATTGTTTTGCAGCTGCTCAGGAATCCGGTAAAACTAACTGCAGTAAATGGAAAAATCACTGCCGCTGTCCTGGTGAAAATGGAACTGGGTGATCCGGATGCAAGCGGGAGAAGGAAACCTGTTGAGGTAAAAGGATCAGAATATTCCGAAGAAGTGGATCTGGTGATCGAGGCAATCGGTTTAATGCCGACCACTTCGCCATTCAGTAAGGAGATGGAACTCGATAAGAATGGAAGGATATTGGTTGATTCAAATACGCTGCAGACAAAGATTCCCTGGATTTTTGCGGGAGGAGATTCTGTAACCGGGTCAAGCACGATCATCGAAGCTGCCGGTCAGGGAAAACGAGCTGCCTATCATATTGATCTGTTCCTGCAGGGAAAGGACCTTAATGGCAAGGAATTCGGTGATAAATTACCGACAGTGGATAAAAAGAAAATCCTTGCCAGGCCTGATATAATCCGGAAACCAGCGATGCTTGAAAAAGTTCGCCCGGTTTCGGAAAGAATTCATGATTTTATGGAAGTCGAACAGACTTTTACCGAAGAGGAGGTTCGACTCAGTGCATCACGGTGTCTTGATTGCAGTAATTGCCGCGAATGTCACCAGTGTATCTCAGCCTGCCCGGCCAATGCGATCGATTTTTCGCAAAAAGAAGAGAGGATTGCTGCACAAGCCAGCAGTGTGATCGTCTCATCCGGATTTCATCTTTTTAACGGAGAAGGGAAACCACAATACGGTTCGTCGAAATATGCCAATGTCATTGATTCCCTTCAGATGGATCGGCTTATCGCACCTACCAGGCCATATAACAATGTATTAAGGCCGGGTGACGGAAAAGTTCCCGGAAATATCGCCTATATTCTTTGCACTGGCTCAAGAGATTCCAGCCTGGAAAATTATCGTTCCTGTGGCATGGCCAGCGCCAACAATCCGATCTGTTCACAAATCTGCTGCATGTATTCCATCAAGCAGGCTCAGCTTCTCATGGGTGCCTTACCCATGGCCGATATCACCATTTATTACATGGATATTCGTGCTTTCGGTAAAGGTTATGAAGAGTTTTTCCAGCAATCAAAATCGATGGGTGTCAGTTTTGTGAAAGGAAAAATAGCAAGAGTTCGTGAAAAAGATGATAACAGCGGTGATCTTATCCTGCGATTCGAAAATATTGAGACCGGACAGGTAAAAGAAGTGAGCCACGACCTGGTGGTCCTTTCGGTCGGAGTTCGACCGAACAATGAAATTGTCAAAGCCTTTAAGAATGCACCCCTCGAAATGGATGAGTTTCATTTCATTAAACAGGTAGATGTGTTGACAAATCCGGCAAGAACCTCCATTGAAGGGGTCTTTGTTGCCGGTACCGCAGCTGGTCCGATGGATATTCCGGATTCAATTCTTTCGGCTGGTTGCGCTGCATCAGAAGTAGCTGCTTATTTAAATGTAAAACAACCCCATCTTGTCCTTCAGGAAGTTAATGGGTAAGTATAACGATATGGAAGAAAAACAAAAAAAAGAACGGATCGGAGTCTATATCTGTCATTGTGGCGGAAACATCTCTGATTATGTAGATGTAGCACAGATCAAAGACCTCGTCAAAAAGGAGGATGGCGTCATTGTTTCAAAAAACGTCATGTTTGCCTGTGCCGACTCCAACCAGAAAGAGATGATCAAGGATATTGAAGATGAGAAACTGGATGCCATCGTGGTAGCTTCCTGTTCTCCAAAGCTTCATCTTCATACTTTCAGGAATGTCGCTTTACGGGGAGGAATCAATCCTTACAATTATACCCAGGTCAATATCCGTGAACAATGTTCCTGGGCACATTCTGATACGCCGTCAGAAGCAAGTGAAAAAGCAGCAGGACTAATTAAGGCAGGAATACACAAAGTATCCTGGTCGGAAGCACTCGATAACATCGAAGTGGGTTCTACGCGGGCAGTTGTGGTGATAGGTGCCGGGGTGTCGGGAATGAGAGCCGCCATTGACCTTGCTAAGATGGGCAACCTGGTCTATCTTATTGAAAAAGAGAATTCGGTTGGCGGGAATGTGACGAAATTGAAGGAATTATTTATAACCGGACAAAACGGAACCTCCGTGGTTGAATCTTTGGCTCAACAAATTGGAAAACTCAGCAATATCACCTTATTTAAGAATGCTACAATAGAAAAGGTGTCCGGGAGTCTTGGTAACTTTTTTGTCAACGTGAAAGCCGGTGATGAGATCCTCAATCTGAAAGCGGGGGCTATCCTTGTTTCGACCGGTTTCGAATCGTATCAGCCGTTGGAGGGCGAATTCGGATATGGACAAACCCCCAATGTGATCACACTCCCGGAATTCCGCGAGCTGGTTGATAAAAGTCAGGGAAGTCTGATGATAAACAACCGGAAAGTGAAGAGTGTCGCCTATATCTATTGTGTCGGGATGCGTCAAGCCAAGGGAGAAAATAAGTATTGTTCCAGGGTTTGTTGTACCACGGCTATCCATAGTTCATTATTGGTTCATGAAAAATTCAAAGACGTCCAGGCTTATCATTTATTCAGGGATATCAGAACTTACGGAAAACAGGAGGTACTCTATGAACAATCTTCAAAAAATGGAGATATCTACCTGAAGTATGATGAAAAAACACCGCCTGCAGTTGAATCGTCAGGGAATAAGCTACTGGTGAAAATCAAGGATGAATTGACCAAACGTCAGGAAATGGAGGTTGAAACCGACCTGGTTGTTCTTGTAACGGGCATGGTACCCAGAACGGATAGTAAGACAATCGCCCAGTTACTGAAGATCCCAATTGGGAATGATCAATTCTTTAATGAAATCCACCCAAAACTACGACCGGTTGAAACCGTTATCAATGGTGTGTTTTTAGGGGGTTCCTGCCAGGGACCAAAAAATATTTCAGAATCGGTTCAGTCATCACTTTCTGCAGCCGTGAAAATCAATGCGCTCACCAAGAACCCCACCATCATGCTTGAGCCCATCATTGCCCGGGTCAATTTTGAAGCCTGCCTTTGGTGCGGGAAATGCGCTGAGGTCTGCGATTATGATGCGATCCATGAGCTTGAGATGTTTGGAAAAACCGTAGCCTCTGTCAACGAAGCTGTCTGCAAGGGCTGTGGGATGTGTGCCCCGATTTGTCCGACAAATGCCATCGACATCGCACAGTATTCTGATAAAGAGATTGAAGGCATGATCGATGGATTCATGGAGACCATCGAATTAAAAACGGAAGACCAGGCCGAAGAGGGCGGCCAGGGAAAAGGAGGTATTCTTATGAAGGATATGCCTCAGATCTGGCGTCAGATCACCGCTTCCTTAGAGGTGGATTCGAAAACCATCCCTGCTTTAGCCAAAGAACTCGGCCTCAAGCCTGAATTGGTTACCTATCACCTTATGACCATGAACAAATATAGCCTGGTCGAAGCCGATGGATTGGATGACGCAGATGAATATTATGCATATAAATTAAAAAACCATCAGCATGTCGAGAATTGATCCCACGTTTGCATCCGAAATAAAGAAATACGGGGCTAAAGATTTCAGCGCGTGCTTTAATTGCGGTAATTGCACGGCTGTTTGTGGCCTTACTGATAAAAATGCCAATTTCCCCAGGATGTTCATCCGGCAGGGAATGTTGGGACAAAAAGAAGAAATACTTCAGAGTAAAGAACTCTGGCTTTGCTATGCTTGCGGCGACTGCACGGAAACCTGTCCAAGACAGGCTGGTCCCGGTGATTATATGGCAGCCCTTCGCCGTTATGCGATTGCCTCTTATGAACCCACAGGTATCACGAAGCTGATGTTCAAAAGCAATCCGGCTTTTATCGCCCTGACTTTGTTTTTTGCTGTTCTGCTAGGGTTTTTCCTTTTTACCCTGAAACCTGATCATGAAGTATCACGCTGGTTGTTTACCATTCTGCCTTATGCGGTAATTCACAATATGGGTCTGGTTATCTTCAGTATTACCGGACTTTCAATAGTATGGGGTCTTTTATCCATGTTTCTGAAATTAAGAAAGAACAGGGATAAAGAAGGAAAAACAGAGAGCACATTTGTAAGATCATTGGTTTCAGTTGGGACCGAAATCGCAACCATGAACCGTTATAAAACCTGCGATCAGGAAGAAGATTCCTACTGGAAAAACAAACCCTGGTATGTACAGCCCTGGTTTGTCCATTGGTCAATCATGTGGGGTTTTCTGGGACTGCTTTTGGCCACGGTACTTGATTTTATGCTCAAGGATCCTGCAACGGCCATTTGGTGGCCCAGCCGCATCCTTGGCACCATTGCAGGGATACTCATGGTATATGGAACCAGCCTGGCGATCAACTACCGGTCGAAGAAAGTTACGAAAGCTTATACTGAGACAAGACTGGCTGATTGGGTATTCCTCTGGTTTCTCTGGATTGCCGGAATCACAGGATTCTGGTTGGAATTATCCGTCGCCTTCAGTGCGGACCTTTTAATCAACCATATCATCTTGATCCTTCATACGATCATTTCGATGGAACTGGTGCTCCTTTTTGCCTTTTCAAAATTTGCCCATGCGGTTTACAGACCCTTAGCGCTGTTCTTTTTTTTCAAGAATGATTCCGGGAAAAATTGATCCTGTTTTGTGCAAACTGAGTTGTTGAAGGTTGGAAATAGAAATGGTAAAAAATTGTAAGGCGATGAAAATAGCGATACCAACTGACGACGGATTGATCGTGAGGCAACAATTCAAGAGCTCTAAGGCATTTCTTGTATCCACCATTAAAGAAGGAAGAATTCTGGAGCAGGATTTACGCTGGAACTTCCTCAGTGAAATATTGACTTCGAAACATGGATACTTTTTTAACCTGGTTGATTGTGACCTGGTAATTGTAAACGAGATCGGACCTGGTCACACGGAATTACTTGCAGCACGGGAAGTTAAAATTGTCAAGACAAAAGAATCCTTGATTTCACAGGCATTATACCATTATCTGGAAAATACTTCGGAATATGGGGAAACAGTTCCGACTAGTCCGCAACACCTGCTTGCCGCGAAAATATAAGCCTCAGGGCAACAAGGAGTAAAAAAATGCCAAAAATCTTTTTCATCAGATTCTCCGGCAGGTTTAAGGCTATTTTTGACCCGAAATATCCTCCGATCATAAAGGTGACAGCAATGATTACCGCATACCAGATATTTACCTGCCCCACTTTGTAATAGTTGTATGCGGCAAACAGTCCGATAGGAGGGAGCATAACCGCCAGACTGGTTCCTTGAGCGGTGTGCTGATCAACACCCAAAAAATATACCAGTGCCGGGATCATAACAATCGCTCCGCCCACACCAAACATTCCGCCGAAAACTCCGGCCATTAATCCAATAATGACCAGGATCAATAGGGTTGTAAGATTCATTTTTCTGCCCATTTATAAAGATTCTATGACCCGCTTTAACTTATCCGTGATCTCCAGGGCTATGATTCCCAGGTCCTCATTCCTTATGGCCATCATTGAAGCAATCGGGTTTACGGCTGATATTTCCGTTTTTCCGTTTCCCTGGTCTACAACGATGACGTTACAGGGTAGCATGGTGCCGATCTTATCCTCTAATTGCAATGCTTTGTAGGCATATCCGGGATTGCAGGCCCCGAGGATCCTGTATTTTTTGAAATCGATGCCGAGTTTTTCATGAAGTTTTTCATCAATGTTGATCTCGGAAATGATCCCGAATCCTTCTGATTTCAATTGTTCAGTGGTCCGTTTAATGGCATCCTCAAACGATGCATCGATAATTTTACTGAAATAATATTCCATGATGTCTTATTTTTAAAGTACCGAAGTTAAATATAAATTTGCAATGAATAATTATTTGAAGGTGGATAATAGAAATACCGGGTACTCAGTAATTTTTCCCGGTGAGGGTTCCTTGCGGATAACAAAACTTGGTAATACCTGAGTGTTGTGAAAGCCTTGCTGAATAAGTGTTGTACTCAGTTTCTCCGGATCAAAACCCCTGTGTACCTCCATTTTGAAATCATGAAAAGAGCCATCCTCAGCGTATAAATCCGCAATGGCCAGCATTCCTCCCGGGTTCAGCATACCGTAAAATTTACGGAAAATCGCTTCTGTATCTTTGATATGATGTAGTACCATCTGGCTGTAAATGACATCAAAACTTCCACTCTGGTATTCATCATTTTCCAGATCGAAAAATAACGTTTTAAATTTGAGCTTATCGCTGGCGGTCATTTTCTGTTCGGCCTTGTTCAGCATTTCCCTTGAGCTATCCATCAACGTGATTTCCGAAAAGCGGTCCTTCAGGTGAAAACTGAGTAAACCGGTACCTGCCCCAAATTCTAATGCATTGAGACCGGGTTTATCTGGTATCAGTTTCTGCAGTTGAGCAGCAACTGCCTCTGTCCGCTCAAGATTCATTTTGTTTTTGTCCCAATCCTGGGCTTTTTGATCAAATTCGTTCATCTTTTTCCTAATTTTCCTGATGATCATGGCACCCTTCGTGGTTGGTGCAGGTTTGCTCATTATCCATGAGAGTTCCTTTCAAATACTCGATCACCATTTTGTCTGCCTGACCATAGCAACCCCTCACAACATTAATTCCCGATTGACTCAGGTGATTGATTGCACCGGCGCCGATATTCCCTGCCAGCATTACCGATACACCTTTTTCTGCCAAAGTCTCAGCAATTCCTGAATGGCAGCCGCATCCGTCAGCAATGACCGGCTCTGTCGATTCGATGCTTTTTTCTGGTGAAATCGTAAAAATGGTGAAGTTTTCGGAGTGCCCGAAGTGTTCACTAATTGACCCATTGTCAACGGGTGCTGCAATTTTTAGTTTTTTCATTTTTTCTATATAAATTGTTATAATTTATCTTAATCAGGACACAAAGGTAATAAAAAAAGTGATAATAAAACGATTTAAGTGATATTTATGCGCTTTATTTCAAAATCTTGATTATATTTGCAGCATAAAATTTAGAACCATGAATGGATCTTGTGAAGTAAAAAAGAAACCAACCACGTTTAAGGCTTTCATCAAATCATCCTATTTCCTCCGGCCTTTCCTGGGTATCGTTGTCGGGGGGATCGGAGGATACCTTTATTATCATTTTGTCGGATGTTCCTCCGGCTCCTGTGCCATTACCGGAAATCCTTACATGAGCAGCCTTGCAGGCGCTTTCCTGGGATTTTTCGCCTTGAACAGTCCCTGCACAAAATGTTAAAATAAAGATACTAACCTTAATTAAAGGACTGAATTATGAAAACAAACAACACGCGTGTCGTACAACTTGGAAAAAGGGAATTCAAAGAGAAAATCTACGACTACACCTTCAACAAGGAATGGAAATACAAAGGAGATTTGCCCGCTGTCATTGATTTTTATGCCGACTGGTGTTCTCCTTGCAAGATGGTAGCCCCAATCCTGGATGAGCTTTCAATCGAATATGAAGGGAAAGTAAAATTTTACAAGGTAAACACGGAAAAAGACCCTGAAGTCGCCAAAGCTTTTGCTATTTCAAGCATACCCACCTTGCTTTTTATAGCACCAACCGGAAAACCAATGGTCGTCAGAGGCGCTCAGTCCCGGGGATCATTAAAAAGCAATATTGACAGGATTCTGCCAAAGGAGGAAAAACGGTTTCTGAGAAAGATTCTTTCCCTGAAATGGTAATTATTTTATAAACATTAAACACATAAAATCATGTTACAAACAAATTTAAAACACTTACTTACTGCTGATGAACACAAGAAGTTCGTTGAGGATAATGAAAACGTAATGATCTGCTGCGGCAGGATGGGCCCGATGTGTATCCCGGTCTATGGCATCATGGAGGAAATTGAGCCGGACTACTCGCATGTCAAATTCGCCGATATGGAATTTGACAATCCCGAATCACACCCGATTCGTAATGCCCCCGAATGTCGCGGTTTTATGGGTATTCCTTTCACGGTCTATTATAAAAACGGCAAACTCGTGAAAGCAACATCCAGCATACAGTCGATGGTTCAGGTAAAGTCAATCCTGGATGCTCAATTTGCTATAAATTCGTAACACTAACAGGGTTTATCAGATCCTCTTTCGGCAGAGGATGCAGGGAAGTTTGTTTAAACAGAAGACTTTTCCGGGAGGATCTGATTCATCCCTTTTATAAAAAAAAATGATGTCTGAGATTTTTGATATAATAATTCTTGGTGCAGGGCCTGCCGGTCTGACTGCGGGCATTTATGCTTCCCGTGCCCGGATGAAGACGCTCATTCTGAATGAAGGAACCGTGGGTGGCCAGCTTGTTCTTACCCATGAAATCGCAAATTATCCGGGCGTTGAATCAACCAGCGGCTTTCAGTTGGGAAACATCATGAAAAAACAAGCGCTGGGGTTTGGTTGTAAGATCAAATCGAATGTACAACTGACCTCATTCGACTTTTCAGCAAACCCGAAAATGGTTGAGATCAACGGTTCTGAGAAATTCTATGGCAGAACGGTTATTCTTTCGCCGGGGGGCGAGCCCAGGATGGTTCATGCTCCGGGGGAGGCTGAATTCAAAGGTCGCGGCGTTTCCTATTGTGCCACTTGCGATGGCGATTTTTTTACCGGGAAAGATATCGTAGTGGTTGGAGGTGGCAATTCGGCACTGGAGGAGGCTGTTTCCCTTACAAAATATGCCAATAAGGTTTCCGTGGTGCATCAGTTTGATCACTTCCAGGCTTTTCCTTACGCGGTGGAAGAAGCCAGGGCCAATCCCAAAATCAGCTTTTATATGGAATCGGAAGTCCGCAGCATACTCGGTGAAGATTCGGTAAAGCAGGTTGAAATTGAACATCATCCGACAGGAGAAAAAACCTTTCTGACCGTTGACGGGATTTTTATTTTCATCGGATACATTGCGAAAACCCGGGGTTTTGAAAAATGTATCACTTTAAACGAAAGAGGTGAGATCATTACCGGACCAGATATGCAGACCAACGTACCCGGTGTTTTTGCAGCAGGGGATTGTATTGCCAAGCGGTATCGCCAGGTAACAACAGCCGTTGGCGATGGCACCATTGCGGCCTTAAGCGCCATAGAATATATCAGGATACAACAAACAAAAAATTGATAAACGTATGACAACACAATCAGTGAATGTGAGCTGGGCGTCAAATATGGCATTTAAAGCAAATGTCAATGGTCACGAATTGATGCTTGATCTGGATGAATCTGCCGGTGGACAAAACCTGGGTCCCAAACCCAAACCTTTACTTCTCGTTTCGCTGGGAGGATGCACGGCGATGGATGTTATCTCGATTCTGAAAAAGATGAGAATTGAGCCTGAGTATTTTAATGTTAAGGTTGAAGGCGAAGTCACCGAAGAACACCCCAAACATTTCAATAAGATCAAACTGATCTATGAATTCAGGGGCAAAGACCTTCCGCTTGAGAAACTCCGAAAAGCGGTTGATCTTTCACAGGATCGTTATTGCGGAGTTTCTGAAACGCTCAGGAAATCAGTAGAAATTACTTCGGAAATTCGAATTCTTGAATGAATCTAAAAATCAGGACCCGGTATGCGCCTTTATCAAATAAAAAAAGTTGCCACAATGGTATTTTTTCTTGTGCTTGCTCTTTTGTATTTTTATAATTTAATTTTTTAAACTAAAACTGATCGTATGAAAAAGAACATGGGTAACATTGACAAAGTGATCCGGCTTCTGATAGCAGCCCTTGTGATCATTCTTTATTTTTTCACAACCGTAATTGCAGGAACGCTTGGCATTATTCTCCTGGTTTTTGCCGGCGTATTCATCCTGACAAGTATTTTCGGTTTTTGCCCGCTCTATCTGCCATTTAATATCTCCACAAAAAAGAAGTAGCGGCTTTCTTCCATAGCGAATCGTGGCACGCGTCTCCGGACCTGTGCCATTTTTTGTGTAAAGTCTGAAATAATTTTCATTTTGCACTTTACGTTTTGGACTTTGGATTTAGGATTTTATTTAAGGATGATGTTTTTAATCAAGGGAATAAAGATGAACTTGGTGATGACCATTATTCTCTTTCACAGAATAGTCCAAATCCATTTAGTGGTTCAACTCAGTTAACATACAATCTTGTGATCAATTTTAGTTTTTTTAGAACGCGGATGATGCGGATGATGCGGATTTACGCGGATTTTTTAGAATGCTGATAACGCGGATGTAGCTGATTTACGTGGATTTTTTTAGAACACAGATGATGAGGATTTACGCGGATTTTTCGGAACGGATTACGCGGATGTAGCTAATTTACACGGATTAATTTTATCCGCGACCATCCGTATAATCTGTGTCATGCGTGTTCTTGTTCTGGTATTTGATTAATCACTATCATGCCAGTATCGTTTCAACTCTTCTTTCTTATGACTCTTTCGGGGGTATCCAAAGAGTTAAATTTCCAACAACTCCATGGCATAGGCCTTAAATCAGAAGAAAATTATCCTACGGGTATAATTGTATTAATCAAGCTTTGATGCAGATGTGTTGAGTTACATCTCCCATCAACGGATCACTGAGATCTATTGACGGTCTGGTACAGATCGCTGAATTGCTTCCCAATGGTTTCGAACCCAAATCGCTTTTCAACAAGGTCTCTCAACATTTTCGGGTCAAATGAAGCGGAATGATCTAACATGAAGTTGAGGTTTTCGAGCAATTGCGCTTCATCGCCGGTAGGGCTGAATCTGCCTGATTGTTCGGTGAAATATTCCGGGATCCCACCCACGGGAGTGGTCAGTACAGGAATTCCACAGGAGAGGGCTTCGGGAATGACGACCGAGAAAGATTCAAAATTACTGAACATAAGCAGGAAAGCAGATTCCTGATAGATGACCGAAATATCTGGTGGCATGACAATGCCTTTGAAAATGACTTCCGGGATTGCCAATCCCAGGCTGGATGCATATTTGCGTACTTCCGTCCAGTAGGGCTCATTACCTCCCACAAATACCATTTCAAAATCCTGACGTTGTTCCTTCAGCAGGCTGATAACCCGAAGTATTCCATGTATGTTCTTTGCCGCTTCGTGAAGATTTGAAACGTGCAGTATCCTTTTAAGTCCGGAAACAGGAGGCCTTTTAGCAGGGGTAAAGAGATCCGTATCGATCGCATTCGGTATGATGATGAACCGTTTGTTATTGAGCCCGCAATCCTGCATGGCATTCCTCAGGGATAGGCTGATGGTGGTAACCGCAGCGGCTCTGCGAACCATCAGGCGGGTAACGGTTCTACGAACAATACCGCTGAACCCCCAGTTCTCAGGGAAGTATCTTGTCCAGTGTTCACTGATGATAAAGGGCGTTCCATTCCAGCGGTTCAGGAGATAGGGCAGGAGGGCCGTCCGGCTGAGAATATGTACATGAAGGATATCGAAGGGGCCCTGATGTTTAACGGCATAACGGTAACCAATGAGGGATAATCGGAAAAACCGCAACAGGTTGAAAAGACTGGCAACAAATGTCACCCTGCACTTTGATGGCCGGTAGAAGTACCGGATAACCATACTTTCAGGATGTCCGGGTAAATGATCAAGGACGGGTTGAGCCCCGGTCGGAGCATTTCCCGGCAATACGGCAAGTATTGTAACTTCCTGGTGCAAGGCGACCGCCTGGGCATGCCGTTCGATAAAAATCCCTGCATAAGGAGGGTACCATCGGGTTAGAAACAATATCTTCATAAACTTCAGATGGGTTGGCTATAATACATTCACTTCCCGTGACAGCGTTTCAATTAAATTAAACCCGTCCCAGGTCAGCGAAAATTCGGTGGTTCTTCCAATGGGCACAATCCGGTCGATTCCGTGAGGTTTTATTTTTACGATGAAATTCGCCAAATCCTCCTTTTTTATTCCGTAATAGGAAAGCGTTTGGTATTTGTCCGTAATAATTTTTGAGAGGTCTGAAAGCGAAGATGCTTTAAATTCTGTGAAATACCCGCCATAACCATGAAATTGATCCAAATCTTCAGGCAGGTCGCTTAATTCAATTCTCCAGATCAGGTTATCGGGCGTGTCTGTCTTTTTAATTCCTTCCAGATGAGCTGCCTGTTGGCAATAGGTCGTCAATTTATCAACTGCTGTAAGTGGCTGTAATGTATACCTTGCCTTTACCAATTTGTACAATTGATTCCAGAATATTTTTTTGGCGGCATCCACATGATCATCTGTACCCATCCAGATAATCAAATGGGGCGAGGAACAGGCATCCTGATCGAACAGGTAGGTGTCATTGTAAAAACTGCTGGCAATCCGTGCCGGCGATTTTTCATGCATGTATTGATCGGCATTGATTATACAAAGCGAATACCTGGAGGCGAACGGTATGTCAAAAGCACGGGGCCGTAAACTGTTTTTCCTGATTTCCTGAATGGTTGAATCATTTCCCCAGATGATTCGCACATCACAAACGGAAGAAAGGTAAGCCGTCGCAGAACTTTGTGGATCATAACGCAGCAAAGCCATACGGGATGAATACTTCCGGAATTGCTCCTGCCTGCTTAATTCGTGCATGGCTTTTAGCATGATATCCACCTGCTCCGATTTCTTTGACGAAACTTTTACAATGTTACTGTTTCCGGAAAGAATCCCGCAAGCCAACGAGTAGGCAAAATTTATGGGCATGTTCGATGGTGCAATATGAAATACCGTGCCTCTTCCCAGTCTCAGCGAATTACCGGGATTATATTTCTTTTTCAGTTGAAGTAAATTCGGCTTTCTGCAGAAAAATGCAAAGGTGGCAACATCGGGATATTGTTTGATTTTGTTGTCTCTTTTCAACAGAGACGCAAGGGCATCAAGCCAGGAAACCGCATCATCAGAGAATGGCTGTTCCGGAGGATTCTGAATTATATCCTCTAACTGGGTTTCCTTTGGAAAAAGGAGTTCGTGGTTATTTAAAATGTTCTTCATACGAATCACTACAACCTTTTATTTCAGCATTTTCGAGTCGGCCTGTCACATGAAAATATTTCCCGAAACGACCACACGGGCAATCATCTTCTCCGAGCAAAATTCCTTTATCCTCTGTAAGCAGGGAATGGCCGGGATAACTGGTTGGCACGACAGAAAGCACCTGGATGATTCCTTCTTCCCCCGGATTAGCCATGGAGAAATCAATTGAGCGCCGGATTATCATCTCCGAAAAAATGGATGCATGAAAATGACCATGTTCACATTCCATAAAAATGGAGCCGGCCTGCTCTGCCATACCGTAGTAATCATGCACTGAACGAATGCCGCATACATCATTCAGTTTCCTTCTGAACGCTTTCGAAGATATGGCTTCCTTTTCCAGTTTCTTCCATCCTCCTCCATGTATGAAGACCGCATTGGAAAGGTCAGGTTTGACGCCCGCTTTCTGCAGTTCCTTGTAAAAATACTGGTATACCTTGAAAGTAAATCCAAAAAGGGAAATGCGCTCCTCTTTAAACTTTTCAGTGAATGCCATTAATTCTTCGATGTTCAATTCCATCTCGTCATTCAATGCGAACATTCTTTTCGAACCGAACAATGAGAATCCCAGAATACCAGCGGCACTGGCAGACATAAGATTCCTATTACTCACTGTGCTTTTGGTATCCAGGATGATCATCGGTGTTCGTTTTGTCCCGATAAAGGAAGTCACAATTTTCGAAAGGACCTTTGTTTGGTTGGCCGCGTTTTCTTTGTCAAGGTAGATCATGGATCTCCCATATCCGGAGGTACCGGAAGAGGTGAGCGTATTGACGATTTGGTCTTTCGGTACACTGCACAATTCCATGAGTTTAAACAGCCGGACAGGAATATACGCGAGGTCAGAATAATGATACTTCCTGTGCCGGTTAAATCCCATACCATCCATCATTTTCCGGTAGGGTTCACAGCAGGAATAATGATGTCGTGACAGGGTAGTCAGGTACTCATCGAGGAGCTTTCCTTTTTCCGCTTTCCTCAACGAAAATGGCTGAATTTTGAGAAGTTCTGACAGGTTCATGAAAGATCCAGTTTGGCATAATCGGTTTTTCCGACCAGGTTCCTGGGAATTTCATCACGATACCTGAAGGAGAAGGCGGAGCGATGGATTCCTGTTTTACCTGAGAGATAATTTCTGATTTCGTCTGTCCGGGTTTCGTCAGTCAGGTGTATGATCATGTGGTCGTCCTGACCGGTACAAGCACAATCAGGGATGATTTTTTCCAACAGGTGCTCCATATCATCAAGGCTTACCCTGGTACCGTACATTTTAATGAACCGTCCTAGCCTTCCGACAAAATAATAAAAATGATCACAGTCCCTCAT
This sequence comes from Bacteroidales bacterium, assembly GCA_038244085.1. Taxonomy (GTDB): domain Bacteria; phylum Bacteroidota; class Bacteroidia; order Bacteroidales; family FEN-979; genus FEN-979. The sequence goes on from JBBRTX010000002.1 coordinate 25,378, forward strand.
TGCCAGGTCCCCGGTTGATAAAATGCCATGATTTTCATCCCCTTTGGCCAAATCATTCCAACCATCTGCGTAGCCCATGGAAACATTCTTCCCTTTAAAAACGAGCTCGCCGGTTCTATTGTGTTCTTTAATCTCAATTCCCTGCTCATCCTTTAGCCCAAATTCACCTCCGGGAATCGCTTTCCCGATACTTCCCAATTTGACCAATGAATCTTGAGGCGGCAGGTAGCTCATGCGCGCTGTTGCTTCTGTTTGCCCATACATGACGAAAAATTTCCTTCCCGAATGAATACAAAATTCCGAGATTTCCCGGTTCAGCTCATCATTCAGTTTACCTCCCGCCTGGGTCAGCGTGCTGAGTGAAGGCAAATCCATCTCGGTAAACCGAAGCTTGTGAAGCATCTGATAGGTATAAGGTACACCTGATAAAGAAGTTGCTCTTTCCGCCTTCAGAAAAGTCCAGAACGCTTTTTCCATGATTGATTTGGAAGTTAATAGAATAGTGGCTCCTTTCAGAATATGGCTATTGATAATAGAAAGACCATAGGAATAGCTCATGGGTAAATTGGTAATAGGCCGTTCCTTTTCGTCAATGGATAAATAACAGGCAATGGAAGCAGCATTTGATTCTGCATTTTCATAGCTGATTCGAACAAATTTTGAACTGCCGGTACTTCCTGAAGTGGGTAAAAGCATTGCCAGGTCGAGATGCAGGGGGAACAGATCATTTTCCACAAGCCTCAACAGGGAATAATGTTCATAGGTAAAGATGATTTTAACATCACTGAATCCGCCAGTACAGGAATCCGGCAGCCATACGTATTGAGGTTTGTAGATTTTTATCAGACCGGTAAGAAATTCATTGTCAATTCCTGCATCAAGCATTACCGGAACCATGCGATTGGCAATAAAAGATAAATAACCGCACAGGGAAGCGGGAGTGTTTTGACACAGGCAAAATACCAGGCAACGATCAGGGATGACTTTGGAAACAGATTCAGAAAAACGGTTAACATCATCGTAGGTGAAGGTTGTTCCCTCATTGGTAATGATAGCAGTTCTGTCTATAAAATGGGTAGCTCCAAAAGGCAACATAGCACTGGTTTCGTTCTATTGATTCGGAAAATTCTTCCTTATCACGGAAACAATCTGTTCCGGAAGGAGTTCGTTTTGTTCAAGCATATAGAGATAATCCCCGGGTGATTGAAAATGATCTTTCATGCCCTGTCTTAGTAACGGAGGATGCTGCTGGCGGGATGACAGAAACTCTGCGATTCCGCCGCCTAGGCCTCCGATGGTTGAATGTTCCTCAACGGAAACCATCATTTTGGATGAAATACATTCTTTTTCAATGATTTCGGTATCCAGGGGGGTGATGGTATGCATATCAATCACAGTGGCTGAAATTCCCTGTTGTTCCAGTATATCGGAAGCCTGAAGGGCATTGTGCACCATTGAACCGGTGGCAATGAGGGAAATATCTTTTCCAGACCTGAGTTTTATGGCTTTCCCTATCGTAAAATCATAATTTTCCCTGTACACCACCGGGTTATTCATCATTCCGGTGAGCCGGATGTAAACCGGCCCGGCATAATGGGATGCTGCTTCCAGAGCTTTCACCAATTCGGTGCAGTCGGCGGGGGATAACAATGCAATGCCCGGAATGGACCTGATTACCGCAATATCCTCTCTTCCATAATGCGTATTTCCAAATGCTCCGGCAGCGAAACCCGATCCAAGGCCAATCAATTTGACATTTCTTTGCATATAGCCCATGAAATGCCGGGTGGCCTCGCAAGCCCTCAAAACCGAGAAGTTGGCAAAAGAAATCGCGAACGGAATCAATCCTTCATTGGCCAATCCTGCCGCAACGCCTACCATGTTTTGTTCGGCTATTCCTGTGTTTATGAGCCTGTCGTGAAAAGTTTTTCCGAATCGATCGAGTCCGGATACGGATGCAAGGTCGCTGGTGACAACCATAATTTTGTCATTGTCTTTTGCCAGTTCCAACAGGGCAGCGCCAAGTGTGCCCCCTTGTCCCAGGAGTGACCAAACCCTTACGTTGGAGGAATTAATCTGTATCATTCCGGCTCCCGTTATTTAATTCCATCATGGCTGCATCAAATTCTTCTTTCGAAATAGCGTGATGATGCCATTTGTTGTTATTTTCCATGAATGAAACCCCTTTCCCTTTTACGGTATGGGCAATGATTACTCGTGGTTTCATTGCATCATGCGGGAGTATAAGTGCATCCAGCAGTTGGGCGATATCGTGCCCGTCATACACTGTGATTACCTCCCATCCGAAGCCCTTCCATATTTTCTCAAGATTAATGTTCAGGACATCAGAGGTTTTTCCGTCGGATTGCAAACCATTAAGATCCACCAACACGGTGAGATTGGATAATTGGAAATGAGCAGCCGACATGGCCCCTTCCCACACCGAGCCTTCATTGCATTCACCGTCACCCATCAAAACGTAGAAATGACAGGGTGTTGGGGATTTTTTCGCGGCCAATGCCAATCCCACCGCATAAGATAACCCAAAACCCAAAGAACCGTTGGAAAATTCGATGCCTAAATTAGGAGTAAAGGACGAAGCGCAGGAGAATGAACCTCCGTTTTGACCAAACGTGAGAAGCTGCTCTTCACTGATTAATTTAAAAGCCTCCATCGCAGTAAATTGTGCCAATGAGCCATGTCCTTTGCTCAGGATAAACCGGTCGCGACCGGACCAGCCCGGATCTCCCGGCTTTAGCTTCATGTGCCCATAAAGGGTTGCCAGTAGCTCGATCACTGACAGACAACCACCCAGATGAGCTCCTTTCGATCCGGTTGAAAATGCCATCTGCAATACATTCCTGCGCATCCTTGCAGCGGCTTCTGTGCAAATCCTCAGGGTATCCGAACGTTTGCTCATCTCGAACCTCCGTCCACACGAATCACCTCTCCTGTGAGGGTTGAAGAAAGATCCGAAGCCAGGAAAAGGGCCACATCTGCAATGTCTGATGGTTTCAGAATGACTGTGTTACCGCTGGAATCAATGTTCACAGTCATCGCTTCTTCAGGTAGAATGGAGATCATATCCGTTTCGGTCAGACCCGGTGCTATGCAATTGGCTCTGATCCCGAAATCCGCCAGCTCCAATGCAATGACTTTCGTAAAATTGATAAGTGCGGCTTTCGAAGCGCCATAGACAGATTTTCCCCTGATCCCGTCAATACCGGCTATCGATGCAATATTTATGATGTTCCCGAATCTTTGCCTGATCATTAACCGGCTAAGAAATTGCGTAAAAATAAACGGGCCATAAAAATTAACTTCAAATACTTCTTTTAGCTTTTCAATGCTTGACATTTGGAAAAGCGCGCCAAGACCAATTCCGGCATTATTGACCAACACATCGATCGGTTTTTTCGAATCCTTTATGGTTTTTACAGCCAACCTCATTTCATCCGGATTGCATATATCAAAGTAAACGGGGATGATACTCACCCGATATTTTGCAGATAACCTCAGGAGCATTTCCGTGAAACCGGTTTCTTCCTTTCGCGCACAGGCAAATACTTCTGCGCCACTGGCTGCAAACCGTTCGAGAATGGCTTTGCCGATTCCCCGGTTGCATCCGGTTATTACGACCATTTTGCCGGTCAGCAGGTTATAGCTCGGTTCCATATTTTCTCAATATTTCAAACCCTTTTTTGTAGGACGTAAAACCGATAATATCATCTGTTTCCATCATGATGTCAAAAGCCTCTTCCAGTCCGGTTATTAACATCATATGACCAATAGAATCCCATGAATCCAAACCCTGGTATTCCAATTTTTGCAGATCCTTTTCACTTACACCAAATGAAGTAATGAATACCTGTTTATATATTGCAATGTTTGTCATACGATCAGGTTCTTCCTTGTTTATAGAGTCGTGAAAGATAGATGGAGTTGGGTGTGATCACCGGACTTTCCGCAAGTGATTTAAATCTGAACCATTCCCCATTGCCGGTCAGAACAAAGCCTGCCCTTTTGAAAAGACCCATTTCCCTTCGGTTAAGATCATTATTCTTAAACGCAATAAATCGCACGAGAAAAACTTTCTCTTTTTCAAGGCATTTGATAATTTTTGATAAGAAAGATAAAATAATTTTCCGCTCCAGGCTTTGATCAAATAAGGTTTGCTCGATAAATGAAGAATGATTATAAATGCTACAGATTACTTGTGCAATCAATGTATTGCCCGGACCCAGGAGCTGAAAAGACTTATACTTAACGGGGTAGGGGTTTTCGGAAATCCGCCACTTCAGATAATCATCATTCTGGTTTAAAAAAAATAAGGGAGAATGAGAAGATGCCCTTTGAAATAGACTGGTATTTCCCTGGATTTCGAAATTCAACTTGTAATTCTTTTGCCGGTGGAAGATCACTGATTTCTTTAGCGAATGCAGGTAGGATATCAAGGAAAGGGTGCCGATCTTTAGTTTATTCAACGTCTGATTTTCTGATCTCAGGGCAATGATGTCTCTATATGCCCTTACCGGGTTCAGAACAAGAATCATGTTACAGGATTTGAATGGAGTTTCATAATCCAATCTTCGGAAAGTAGCAGGAAGTTCATTCATACCCCAAATACATTCTACTCCCTTATTCCTGCATTCCTTGACAAGTAAATCCAATAAATCCTTAAGAATATCTGTTTTTGGGAATTTCCTAAACGCCGGGATATCAATGACCGAATCCTCTCCTTTTGCGGCGAGAAAGCTTCTGCCATCAGAGGATTTCAAGGTATGGATGATCATCCCTTGTATTCCGATCAAAATGGGGGCGGTGCGGTCTTCAACATCCCACGCACCGGCAAAAATGGGCAATCGGTCCGGGGCCTCAAAATATTCCCATCTGAATTCATGAAATGACCGGATTCTTTTCTTTGAAGAACCGTTTAAAAAACGAGTTTGATTAAAAAAATCATTGACCGTATGATATTCAGAATCCTGAACCAACTTTATTTCAAGCGGCATGATATGAAAGGAGTTGCAGTTAACTTTGAGGCTAAAATGCTAACGCAGGTATTTGTGAAGCTCACTTTTCCGCAATTCATGCCGGTCACGGGTTTCCGCTTCCTTGCTTTTATCTGAAATATAGATTACGGTTTTGCCTTCGTCAAGAATTACCGGGAATTTTCCAACGATTGAGCCATTCAATATTTTCGCTTCAGAAACTTTCAAACGATTATTTTCCCGGTTTATCCGCTGCTCCAAAGTGTATTTCTGCATAGGTTTTATCTTTTACTGCGCTTTTCGCCAAGGTACGCTTAAAAACTGATACTTGCCGTTTTTTTTCTCAATGATCGTAAGGAAGGCCATTCCGCCTGCATTTAATCAGCTGCTTCTTCGAAAATCTTTTCCAGCGTTACGGTTTCAATGGCTGGAGAGGTCCGGATTCCCAGGTTAATCATGGCTTTGGCTACGGTTTGGGCTGGGATGGGACGGTATTTGCTGATTCCCGGAATGTATTTCAAAAGATGCATCATCTGTATCGAGAACTGTTCGGCCGCCCTTTTCTCCGGGCGCTCTCCATCGAGTATCGAAGGCTGGACGATGACCAGCCGGCTAAATCCCAGTTCCCTGACATCACGTTCCAGTTCACCTTTCATGCGGGAGTAGAAAATTTTAGAATGTTCACTGGCTCCTGCCGATGAAACCAATACCAACGTCTTTACCCCGTTTACAATGGCACTTTGTGCAGTCTGATATTGATATAAATAATCGACCCGGTATTGACTGGCTTTGGTTTTAGCTTTGCTGATGGTCGTTCCCATTGCCGAAAATAAAATATCTCCTTCAACAAGATGCGACCATTTTTCGGGCTGGTCAAAATCCACCGTATGAACGACCAATCCGGGATCTGTTTTACCTAAATCTTTGCGGGCAAAAACCACTACCTTTTCAAAACGCTTGTCTCTTAACAATAATTCAACCAGTTGGGTTCCTACCAAACCAGTTGCTCCGATCACAATTGCTATTGCCATGATATTTTTTGAAGGTTTCCCTGCGAAAGTACGATAATTGAGTGAAAGGAGCGTTCAATCATTAGGTCATTCAATTTTGAATTTGGATATCCATGGAATCAGTGAAACATAGGCTGAATGGTCGATAGGATAAACTCGATCCCGATTGCTGTTACCATCAGGCCAATGGAGTCATTGAAATTTCGTGACGGGTCATTGCATCTTCTTTTACACTTTTTTTCATCCCTTTATGTTTGTTGAACGATCCTGTAATCAACGCAAATCCAGAAGAAGCAATGATCAATCCCCCTGCGATTTTCAAGGAATTCAAGCTGATTCCAAAAAAAGAAAGCACATAAGTGCCGGAAAGAAAAGAGATAAGTAAGATGATCAGAACATTGACCGAAGTTCTGAAAGCAATACCTAAGATTTGTTTCTTTGTTTTTCCTTCCTTCAACCCCATAAAAACCGGGACAGTTCCCAACGGGTTGATCACAGAAAACAAAGACCCTAAACAAACGAGAAACAGATTCATTTTTTTTGATAAAAATATTCATTCCTGCAACCGGTAAAGGAAAGAAATCGTTAAGATTAGGTTAAATCTTCATAACATCCTAGCCCCTGGGAGCCGATACTTTCATGACCGGCCTTCGTCTTATGGAAACCTTGTCAACACTATTGACTTCCTATTATTTTATTGTATATTTACATGTTGTATATTCACAAAGGAAACAAAAGGATTTGTTTATGGAAACAAAAAATTCTACTTCATTTTCAGACGCAAAAACAGTACTAATTGATCGTTTTTCTCCTATTAAGTTGAAATCAAAGGAGATGCTGTTAATCATGCTTACAATTGGTCTTTTTTTTTATTCGCAATGGGTCTATGCTGTACCAAGTTATGCCCGGCAAACAGGAATGTCCTGTTCCGTCTGTCACACAGTATTTCCCCAACTCACTACTTTCGGACGGGAATTCAAACTCAACGGATACACCTTAACCGGCTCTACGACCATTGAATCAACTGATGATAAAGAACACAACTTACTGAAGATCTTAGCCAATTCTCCATTATCGGCCATGTTCGAGACTTCTCTTACACACATTTCTACCCGGATCCCCGACTCACAGAATGATAATGTCTCCTTTCCCCAGCAGTTCAGTTTATTCTATGCCGGTCTTATAACACCCCACTTGGGAACGTTTATCCAGCTTACCTATACCGGTCAGGACGGTACGATCGGGTTGGATAATACGGATATCCGTTACAGCAACACCACAACCCTGGGTTCTAAAAGGCTGATTTACGGTTTTACACTGAATAACAATCCTACGGTTCAGGATGTATGGAACAGTATCCCTGCCTGGAGGTTTCCGTATGCTACTTCGGATATTGCACCTGCCCCGTTTGCCTCCCCCTTAATTGAAGGCGGATTAGCACAACAGGTTGTCGGTTTAGGTGCTTATACCTATTTCAACAGCTTGCTCTATTTGGAGGGTAGCATTTATCGTTCAGCACAGCTAGGAGTTCCCTCACCTCCGGGACCGACTTCTTCAGGGGTCATCAAAGGGGTTGCCCCTTATTGGAGACTCGCACTGCAACATAAATGGGATAAACATTACCTGGAGGTCGGAACAACAGGCATGGTGACAAACCTTTATCCCCTGGGTGTTTCCGGGAACACCGACCGGTATACCGATATCGGAGTGGATGCACAATATGAATTTGCTTTCCCCACAGGATCGTTTGTACTGCATCCTTCTTTTTATCATGAGTTTCAGAATCTACAGGCTTCTTTTGATTCCAGCGTTTCTCAGAACAAGTTGAATACGTTGAATTCGTTTAAAATTTCAGGTGAACTTTATTTTAGCAAGGGTTTTGGAGCAACATTGGGATATTTCTATTTAAATGGAAGCAAAGACCTGGGACTCTATGAGAAATCACCTGTCAATGGAAGTGTTATAGGAAAACCGGACAGCGACGGCTTAATCGCTGAAGTGGATTACCTGCCGTGGTACAATATCCGCTTGTCACTTCAATACATCTGGTACCACCGGTTTAATGGATTGGTTTCCAATTACGACGGTTCAGGAAGAAAAGCAGCAGATAACAATACACTTTATCTGCTTCTCTGGTTCAACTTTTAATTCATGAAACATAAACAGTAACTTAACCCCATAATCTATAATTATCGCAACATGAAAATACTATTTATTATACCCGCTATCATTATAATTGTCATGGCTTTCCAGCAATTGTCCGGCTTTACTTCCACTTCCCCGATTTTCCTTAACGGCGGATCTCCCCAATCGCAAAACAAAGACAAGGGCATCGGACCATTTCAAAATGTAAAATTAAATCCGGTAGATCTGACTAAGGCGAAAAATGGCGCAGCAATTTATAACAGCAAATGTATTTTATGTCACGAACTCGATAATAAAAAAGTGGGACCACCACTACGAAATATCGTGAAGGATTTTACCCCTGAATTTATACTGAACATGATTGTAAATCCGCTTGAAATGCAGAAGAACAACGCTACGGTGAAAGATCTTCTGAAAAAGTTTAACAATGTTCCTATGCCGGACCAGAAGCTATCACAACCAGATGCATTGTTGCTTCTTGAGTATTTGCGATCCGTAACAAAATAAAGAGAAAGCAAGAAGGTTCCTAGAGATTTCGAGACAGTATTTACGGGAAATGGACCTTCACTTCTCACCTTTCACCAATCAAAGATGCTCTTTTTTCGCCTTAGGGTTTTTCGGTGGGTCATCGAAAAAACCAGGCTGTCTTTTTCTTTGGTTCGTTTCTTTTGAACACGCAAAAGCTGATGAGTTGACGAGCTGACGAGATGATAAGGTGATGATTGGTTGAGGGGTTACGTTAAAAATTAACCATTAACCATCGTGACCCGCATTATTGCTGCCATGAAGGCGGGTACCATCCCTTTGTGGAAAAGATCAAAGTTATCCTGGATAAATTCATCGACAGCGGTTGGTTTCTTTCCAGTCAGATCTTCGAAAGTCCGGGTTATGAGATCGGCGCGGCCTTCGCGCCAGGCACGGAGGTGGCAAAGCACTTCCAGGTCAATCCGCTCCGGGGTGAGGGATTTGTCGAATTTCATCATCATCTTCATGAATTTCTCTTCACTCAGGTCAATATAACGGATCCGTTTTCCAAGCACCTTAGAAAATCTTTCTGCAACTTCAAACAAGTCGATCGATTCCGGACCGGTGAGTTCATAGTTCTGGCCATCATGTCCCGGGGTTATCAATACATGCGCAGAAATCTCAGCAATATCCTTTAATGCCACCAGTCCAATCTTTCCATGTCCCGACATGCCATAGAGGGCATGCATATAACGGACAGACGGTGCATAAGCCAGAAATGAGGTCTCCATCAAAGAATTCGGCGAAACCAGTGTGAGAGGGATGCCTGATGCCCTGAGCGCTTCCAATACTTCTCCATGCAACAGATCCAGGTTGTCTCCTTCATGCCGCACAGCACCTGCAATCTTCACAATTTGACCGACCCCGTGTTTTTTGGCTGCACTGATTACTGCTTTCTCCCGCAAAGCCAAACTGCTGTCCATGGGGGAAGTGAGAAAGATACTGTCAACCCCTTCCATCAGGGGATCCAGTGTTTCTGGCCGATCCATATCACCCGTGACGATTTCCGCCCGGGGCGCTGAAAAAGTTACTTTATTCCGGTCACGAACCATGATCCGCAGTAATACATCTTTGGTATTCAATAAATTGATGAGTGCACGACCGAACATTCCGTTGCCAGTGGTAACCAGAATCCGTTTCATCTTTTGAACTTTTGAATTTTTATGTAAAAATAGTAATTTTTTATATAAGAATTTTATATAAATTTGTTTCATTATAAATTTATTGAATATAAAAACTTATTCGTCATGAAGAACCTTCTCGGAATTCTTAGTATTACCGTCATGTGCCTTCTGGTTTTTGGGTGCAGCAAATCATCAACCGACACCAAAGACCCGGTTCTGGGCGGTTCGAAAACATTGACCATTAACCTGGTAAACAACTCGATCAAATACCCGGATGATTCCATCTTTTTTTCCATCATGGGGGAAGACGGTCAGGGAAATCTGTGCTGGATGGATTCGCACGGAAAGTTGATTCCCGTCAAAACCGCTGATAACAGCAATAATGGTTATTGCAACTATTTTCATAGCCTTACCAGTATGAAATCTGTTGCAATTCCAACAATGATCGGTGCAAGGATCCGGTTTTCGATCGGGAAACCTTACAAAATGAAGATCATGACGGAGAACCCGCATGCCGGCTTTACGGATGCCGACTGGAACAACCCGAATGATGCAAACGCAACCACCATCTATGATAAAATAGAATTTACTTATGTCGACAATATCATGTACATCAATACCACCTCTGTTGATTATTTCGGGATTCCGCTTTCCGTTTCCGGCACTTTTAACAACCAAACCGTGACGGTTGGCTGGAATGCCAGCAGGAATGCGATATTCAACGCATTCAAAAACACTGCCCCCCAGGCATTCCAGGCACTCATCCAGGGGGATTATCGGATCGTGGCTCCCCATAAACTGCTTGCCTTCAATACTTCTTATTTTAACAACTACATTGATTCGGTATGGACCAAATATAAAACCGATTCGCTGATCATCACAGGAATGAGTCCCAATCCTTGGCGGGCTGCAGGGAAAGTTGACAACAGCAACGTGTTCCGGTTTAGGTTCACGTCTGTTCAGTTTAACAATGAGACGGTTTCCATTACCAAACCCAGTTCAAGCAATGTATTCGCATGTGATGGGGATGGATCGCTGAAGACCGATTTGAACCACCCGCTCTCACAGCAGAAACTGATTCCCAAATTTGCTGCCGCCATGAACCGGTCGATCTTATATGGTTATGATTGCGACAATGGCTGCGACACTTCTGCTTTCTACAAAAGGGGTACTACCAACTGGTTCTCAAAGATTTTTCATCAATGCAGCCTGAATAATAAATGTTACGGATTCCCCTTTGATGACGATTGCGAGCAATCAACCCTTTTCCCGAATGGCAGTATGACGGAACTGAATATTACGATTACCAGTTTTCAATAATTGTTATGATTTGCGGGACTAGCACAGGTAGTCCAACAGGAATTTTCTGAATCAATACCGGTCTCAGGTCTTGATTTTTGTGGAAGCATGATTATCGTATTGTCTCATTGCATTCTGATAAATCGTGATCATAGCTTCGCTCAATTGTCGGGGTGCGATAACGCGAAGCCGATCACCATAGGAAAGCAGTTCCATTTTCAGATCATGTGTAATGAAAAGATAAAGCCCGATAAGAAGATGTTCTTCCGTATCCTCTATGATGGTCTGGCTTTCATGAATCGGATAACTTTTTACATATTTACCTTGTTCCACGGCGAAAGATAAGATGATTTCAACAGGTTGCTCGCCTTCCGGGTTGATTACTCCAAAGCAATTACGGAAATGTTCATTGACATCAAAATTGAGCGGGTAATCAAATCGTTGGGCTGTATTTTCAAAATCCCGGATGCGGTCCAGCCCGAAGGTTTTTATTTTCCGGTCATTTTTATCTTTTGCAAGAAGATACCATCGCCCCTTGCATTCCTGCAGCGCGTAGGATTCTACCAGCCGTGAAGTAGATTCTTCTTCATCGTATCGCTGGTGAACAAGGTTGATCACAATACGGTTCCTGATGGCATGTAACAGTCCGTAAAAATGATGGGTTCCTTTCGCTTTCCGCTTCTCGAAAAACATATATTTTGTAACATCACTAACCATCTTCAATGAATTTATGGTATCTATGGATTCCAGCATCCGGTTATGGAGATCCGTCTGGAGATCATCAGCGATGTAGTAAACCCTGGTTGAGAAGTTATACTGGATGTCGATCTTGAAAAGATCCCGGATTTCGTTGAGATCACGCTGAAAAGTACGAACGGAGAATGAAAAGGGACGATCCTGCAATTCATATTCACTCTTCAGATGCTCCGACAGTTCTTCAAAGGTCACCTCTTTACTTTTCCTGAACTTTTTAATAATGGTCAGGTATCTGAGTATATAGTCTTGCTTTGCCATAAGTTGAATCAGGGGATGGTAAAATTAGCGAATTACATCCATTCCAATGAATCCTCGCAACGATACTTTTTCCACAATAATTCCTCTTCATCATAATACCATTCATCTTCCTCATTGGAATTGATCTCGGTCCGGTCAATGGTCCTACCATTACTGATATCATAAATTGCATAATAATTCCTGGCCTTCTGGCCGATTTGAATAGCAGATTCCAGTGTCGGTTCGAAGTATTCGACGGTCTTCTGAAAAGGTACGTCTGCATTGTTGTCAGGGTAAATTGTAAGAATAACCATATGCTCAGTTTTGTTTGAAAAGTTCATTTAAAAGCTGGTCGGGGTCATGGAAAAGCACAAGATCAGGGATCTTCAAAGCAAGTATAAAATATTGATGTTCTGTATTCACGGAAAAATCAGCGCTGAGCTTACGTATTAATGTTTGCTCTTCATCTCTCCGGTCGGCTGACTTTTCGATTTCATGTTTCTCAATGGCGTCCATTTTCAACCGCCGGATCTCCATCATTTTTTCGAAGTCCTTCTTGCCCGTATCAGAAAGAAGATCCTGTTCCGGTGAATCAGTTTCCCAAAATGTGGTGGTAATGCGAAAGCCCTGTTTCTTGATGGCCAGGAATACTTCCCAAATCCGATCCAGTTCCTTAAACGTCTCCTTTTGAATAAGATACCGGTTACAGAGTTCGTTCAATTCAGCCACTAACGATTCTACGGTTGCCATTTGAGTTATTTGTTTTCAGCAAATATAAATCGTGACAACGCCAAAAGATGACGTGGTATGGTTAATTGAGTTGATGAGGTGATGAGGTGATGAGGTGATGATTGGTTGACGGGTTACGAGTCACGGGTTACGAGTCCTTAACCCTTAACCCTTAACAATTTGCCACAACTGATTATTAAAAAACCGCAAAGACACAGTTTGCCTACTTGGCTTGACTGGTCTTTGCGGTGGATGAAGTTTTGGGAGGATCCTACTTCTTCACAACAATTTTCTTTGTAATGACAAAGTCCTTGCTGACGATTTCAATTGTGTAGATGGCTTCGGCCAAAGGACGTACATCGACCATGCAGGAAATCCTGTTGTTGACTGCCTTGATTTCCTCTGTACGTACCGTCTGACCCATTCCATTGATCACCCTGACGGTAAAAGCGGAACTGAATCCTTCGGGGAAGACGATGGTGAAGCGGCCATCATTCGGGACCGGATAAATATTGCAACTTGTGATTGCTTTATTGCCCATTCCGGTAATCAGAACATACTCATGATTGGAAGAATCGGAAGAACATCCGTTCAGCGTAACAAAATCCCAGTACCATCCGCTTCCATACGGAGTTGCATCAACGGTTTGCGAAGTAGCACCGGTAATCATGACCCCATCTTTGTACCACTGATTGCCCGTCGGTGCACTACTGGTCAGCATCGCTCCGGCCACTGTGATCACAGGTGCAGCAGGCGTTTGAAATACCTGCACAGGTTGTACAAAGGCTACACCATTGCCGCAGCTGTTTGTCCCGGCAACGGTGACGAACCCGCCGATGAATGTTGTATAATTAACGGTTATGGTATTGGTTCCTGAGCCGCTGACGATGGTTGCATTGGCCGGTACCGTCCAGGTATAAGAGGTTGCATTGGTAATATTGGCAACAGAATAAACGACCCCTGTCTGGAATTCACATAATGACAAATTTCCGGTAATGATTCCTGCTGGTTCGGGAAGAGGGGAAACTGTCAGCGGATGTGAGGGCGAAATAACACCATTTCCGCAAAGATTATTTGCATAAACGGTAATATTGCCAGATGATGCATTGCCCGCGAAGTCGACACCGATGTTGTTGGTTCCTGCACCGGAGGATATGGTTACTCCGGCAGGGAATGACCATACATAACTGACGGCTCCCGGCACGGCTGCCACAGAATAGGCGATTCCGGTTGATCCGCCGCAAACCGAAGCAACTCCGGTAATTGCCCCCGCTGCACCAGGCACCGTATTGACCGTTGTTGCAAGAGCAGTCGGAACGCCTGCCTGACAACCGTTGGCACTGGTATAGTTAACGCTGATGGACTGATTTCCCGGGGTTGACCAGGTAACCATGACCTGGTTGGTTCCCTGACCATAATTGATCGTATTACCGGTGGAAATCGACCAGGTATAATTGGAGAAACCGGTTTCCGTTGTATACGTATAATAACCGGAATTAGCACAAAGATTTGACGTTCCTGTGATGGTAGGAACGGGCGATGGACTTACGGTTACATTAAAGACCGTCGGAACCAATGCCTGACAACCGCCAGCATTGGAATAGTTGATGCTTACGAAATGAGCTCCGCTTGTGGTCCATTTAACGGTGATGGCGCTTGTACCCAGGCCGGCTGTAATATTTCCTCCTGCGGAAACCGTCCAGGTATAATTCATCATACCTGTTTGGGTCGTGTAAACATTGTTGGCGAAATTCTGGCATGCAGTAGCCGGTCCCGCGATGGTTGGTGTTGGAGGTATACATCCTGTAGCGAACTGCTGATCAAGTCCGTAGGTTGTTCCGTTTGAATTTACTCCGATACACCTGTAATGATAGGTAGTAGTGAGCGCAAGCCCGGTCAGGTTTGCCAGAACCGGCGTGGCGGTATTTCCGTTAATCGTTCCGGGAACTGCCGCTACAACGGTGCCATAAGCTGTTGTCAGACCATACTCGAAGGTTGCTGTTGTTGAAACGTTCTGTGCTGTGACGGTTCCGTTCAGGGTTGCAAAGGTTGCACCAATTAAAGAAGCTGCATTGGTCACTACGATGGGTACCGGTGCAGTGGTTGTAAAAGTAAGGTCGTTGCCATAGGTGGTTCCCCCTGCGCTGACACCTACTGCCCTGAAATGATAGAGGGTACTCTGAGTAAGTCCGGTAATTCCTGCGGTTTGAGCAGTGGCAGATGTTCCTGTTGCGGTTCCGGGTACTCCGGCAATTGTTGATCCATATGCAGTGGTCAAGCCATATTGGAAGGTAACGGTCGTGTTTTCGCCGTTTGCATTGACCGATCCATTCAGGGTTGCCGAACCAGTTGTGATACTTGTTGCTGCATTGGTAATAACCGTCGGCATAGCAACCATAACTGCTTCAATGGCATACTTTATATCTGCTGTACTGGCGACAAGTGCTCCACCCGTAATGGCAGCATTGTAAAAAGTATTACCACGCCCCGGTGTTTCTGTTATTGATCCAAGCGGATACCATTGACCTGTACCTGGGGTCTGGGCTATACCGACATAAAAATCTTCATTGGTAAATGACTGAGGCGTGGGGAAGGTAAAACCAACATTCACGCCCATATCAGCGAGTTGAAGAATGTAGTCAGGACTTTGGGCCAAAATGGTTCCTGCACTGTTCATGACAACTGCAAATACCGTATTCCCGGGGTTTGCCGCATAATTGTAGATGAGTACATTGGCTCCTTTTACAAGACCCGACCCGTTCATCTTATATTTGGCTGCAAAAATACCGGAACCCGGAGTGGTATATCCATATCCTCCCGGATTGGTCAGGTTATAACAGTAAGAGTATCTGTTGCTGTTCACCTCGCCCGGAATGGTAA
Organism: Bacteroidales bacterium; assembly: GCA_038244085.1. Taxonomy (GTDB): domain Bacteria; phylum Bacteroidota; class Bacteroidia; order Bacteroidales; family FEN-979; genus FEN-979. The sequence continues at coordinate 41,074 of JBBRTX010000002.1, forward strand.
GTGTGTTGTTTGCTGCATAGGTCTCACCCGGAATAACTGATGTGGTTGCATTGATGGTGACGTTTTCAATAAGTGAAGGAATCCAACCGGGAAAACTGACAACCTGTGAGGCTCCTCCGGCAAGACTGGTCACAGGTAAGGTAGCCGTATATCTTGTGGTGGAAGTAGCGACATCTTTTACCGTAAGGGTTACATCAAAAGTCACTGCAGATGCTGATACATTGGAAACCCTGACACCAACCGGGTTGGGAGCACCGAAAGGAACAGGTACGCGTTCGGTCGTATAGATGTTCGTAACTGCTGCGATATCAACGAGCAGATTGTTGGTAAAGCTTGTTGCAGGACGGAATGCAGTAACACTAAGGGTAGTACCCATGGTGGTTGCATTCTGATACCCGTAACATAAGGTTGCCTGACTTGTATTACAATAGCTAACCAGGGCTGTGGTTCCCAGCGCTCCGGCAGGATTACTGAATTCCCATGCTACATAAACACCACCGCCTGTATAGGTGAAAGTCGATCCGCCTGTGAAGGGAATTGAATAGGCTCCCAGTGCGATCGGAACCGTAAATGCCGGGTCATTGCTTACCTGGGTGAACCCGGTTGTGGTCCATGTTGATCCGAGCGTATAAGTAATATCATTCGTATTCATGAGGTAAATATTCAGATTACCTGTTTGCGTTCCTACACCGGCAGCGGAGATGAGAAAGCCGAGGGCATCGACGGTGGCCCCCGAAGGAAATCCGGATACTGCCATTTCGGATGGGAGAATGAGGAATTCTTCTCTCTGGTAACGCACAGCTGAATTCCGCGGGATCCGGCTGTTTCCGGAAGTACTGTTTGTGTTCGGCAGAACCCAGCTTGACATTACATCAGGGCTTTGATTAATGATGCTGTTCGGCTCAACGGTGCCGGGCGCCATGGGTGAATAAACCATGCCGTTTTCTTCACTCCAAATGGCCGTTGATATCCGGGTCTGCTGACAGAAACCTGCAAGCGCGAGTAGAAAGGCAAAAACGAAAATTGTAATTTTTTTCATAAGATCAGTTTTTAGGTGTAATACTTGAGGTTTTAAAAGTAAAAAAAATATAAATACAAAATAGATTAAAATATATTTTAATCGTTTCTATTTTCCGTTAATCTAAAATATACGATCAGGATCATCGTTTTATCGCAAAGTGTTTTATTGTCGGACGAAGAATTGTAAAAATATGACGCAACAGGAGATCATCCAAAATACAGCGGAATTTGTAAAAGCGGAACTTCAGCATGCAGAAGGGGGGCATGACTGGTGGCACATTGAACGGGTATGGAAAAATGCAAGAACCATTGCCCAATCAGAACCGGTTAACCATTTTGTTGTCGAACTGGGCGCCTTGCTGCATGATATTGCCGACTATAAATTCAATAAAGGGAACGAGGCACTGGGAGCACAAAAAGCGCGGCAATTTCTGGAGAATCTTCACGTGGATGAGTCGGTGACCGGCCATATCGAAAAGCTGATCAACAATATCTCATTCAAGGGCGGAAATTTTACGCCTGATTTTTCTTCCCCTGAACTGGACGTTGTTCAGGACGCCGACCGGCTGGATGCAATCGGTGCGATTGGCATTGCCCGTGCTTTTAACTATGGCGGATACCTGGGAAGAGAACTATACAACCCGTCCATCAAACCGGTCATGGATCTAACCAAAGAAGAGTATAAAACCAGCAGCGCCCCGACCATCAATCATTTCTACGAGAAGTTATTACTGCTGAAAGACCGGATGAATACGAAAACAGGACGGAGGATGGCAGAACAGCGGCACCTGTTCATGACCGGATATCTTGAACAATTTTTCCAGGAATGGGAGGGAGGAGCATAAAAGTAATTCATGCTTTAGTGAACATATTGTCTCATCTCTATTTGTACCTTTGTCCAAAGTTTCCTGATGAAATACACCCTGCTCATAATTTCTTTTCTGATTCCGGCTTTGCTCCATTCTCAAAATCTGGAGAAGCAAAGCTCATACGATGAAAAAGCAAATGGATTTTATGATGTAACCACCATTTCCTTCAGTCCATTCTATCCTCCAGTCGCAAACGGATTTCTGACTGTAAATGGCTATAAAATAAATCCGCATCTGGCTGTGGGAATGGGAATCGGGATGCAACGGTATGTAAACATTTCAACCTATGATACGATCCGGGCCAACCTCTCTGTATTACCGGTGTTTTTGGATCTACGATATACCGTTAGTGACCGTATTATTACACCGGTTTTTGCTCTCAACGGGGGTTATCTTTTCCTTCTGAACCGGCCATCATCCGCTGAAACCTTCCGTACACAGATGATTTTTCCACCAAACGTTTGGAATGATTATTATGATTACGACCATTATAACCAGGGCGGATTATATTTCAATCTCGAATTAGGCTTGAAAGTTAAAATGAGTAAACTGTTTTCACTGGTTGGCTCCATGAATTATTCCTGGTGGCAGATCTATGGAGAACACCGTTCTGCCGTATATCAGAATCTTCCCGATGGAAACAATGGGACAAAACAAATCGTGCTTTACAGTTCAGAAAAGGTGATGGCTTACATCAACACCTGGACTTTTAGGATTGGTCTGACTTTTTAGCACCGTCCTTACCCTTCCTTATCTGGTTCCTCTCTTCAGGTTTCTTCTCAAACTCTTTCAATCCTACAAATCCAAGTGAACTTATTCCCATCAGCGCCAGCAGTCCGGGATCCAGTTCAGGCATCTCTTGTTCCGATATGACCTTACTGATGAAGATAATCATCAGGATTACTGTCCAGAGAAACATCTGGCAACGGTTCACATTGGGTCCTTCTTCATCGGAAAGAATATCAGTGAGAAATCCACGGGATCGTTTAAGATCAGTAATTTCCACATTCCTTCGTTTGTCCACAATTTTCGACCCGGCACTGGTTGTAAGGCTGATGCCCAGAAGAATGAGGGTTGACCCGGTAATAGGCACAAGAGCCTGGGTAGCAATCCAGATATAGAAGTAGGAAATGACAATGATAATAGTCCAGAAGGAAAGTTGAGTTAGGGATAAGCTGAATTGATCACGGCGGGCTCCTCCGACACGGATCAGGGTTGTTTTTCCTGCAAGATAAACATACGCCGCGATGATCAGCCCGAAGAACCCGATTACACACCAAAGCGCCCAGGAAGATATATACTTCATGAAAACAGAAGGCCCTGAATCTTTGTCGATTATGATCCCATTTTTGAACCCGATCCTGAGTTTCGCAGGTATCTTTGAAAAGATATACTTAAACTCCGGATTGAATTGCTTTAAATATTTGGAATCCTTCTTCAACTGACAGATAAACCGCTGCGTTCCCCTGTCGATGGTAAACGGGATATCATACATGGGATTACCATTAATGTACAGGATCATTGCCCGGGCAGAGTCCTGACCAGGTCCAACAGGAATTGACTTCTGGTATGCAAGGATGGTGTCCAGTTTTCGGACCTGGATAAAAATATAGTCGTTGTATACCACAACGCTATCTCTTCGGAAGGATTCCATTGATTCAACCCCGAGGGTAACTCCCGCAGGAGGTTGCTTAAGTATGGCCGCTTTCATCTCCGGGATTACTTTATTCTGATAAAAAGAATCCAGCGCAACGATAACGGTCGCCAGTGCCTTTCTGTTTACTGTGTCCACAACCATTGCCTGAGCAGATTGAAAGCTTATAAAAAGTATCATTATGACCAAAATAACCTGAAAAATTTTTTTCATAAGGCATGGATTTGATACTCAAAAATAAAAAAAATAAACTATACATTCAACTATTTTATAATATATCAGCTTCAAAAATGCTTCCTTGAAAGGTACCTGGCCACGCAAAGTCAGGTAAAAAGCACTGCTTTGCCGCGTAGATCTACTCTTGCCAGAAACTTAATCGGAATGTATATTTGCAGCCGATGATTTACAATAGAAACCCATGCAGTGAATTTCACCTAAAAGCAGCAATCATGAAGATGGAAATGAGCGTATACCACACGATAGACATCAAACAAGCCCCTGTCAGAATGCATGGATCTTATGTTAATTTTACTCCAAGAAATGAGAATGAAAAAGGTATCATGCGGATACTTTCAAGGTATGGTATCATTGTAAAGAAGGACGTTACCCACAAAGCCGATCGCAATTGTTACTGGATAGGGATGGAGAAAGGAAACGTAACCACTTCGGGTTTAAAACTATGGGATGTCACAGTTCCGTTTCTACTCAGAGGGATCAATAAATTGTTGAGTCACAGATATATTTCAGAAGAAGAATGCGGAAGAATCCTCTGTTCAGTCATTTATCTCGTAAATGTCAATAAACTGGAAAATTTCGGTTTAGCCGATTGACCTGTTCGGGAAGCTATAAAATAAAGCACAATGGATCTTTTGAACCGTTTGACAAAGACGGTTTAAAAGATTTTTTTTTGTCCGAATGTTGATACTGATTCCATTCTCTGAAAAGAAAATAATTCAGAATGTCAGTTGGTAACCGATATAACCTTGTGCCTGTGTAGTTCCTTTGATGCTGCTTCCAACTGAAATCAAGAGATGGCTCATTTCACTTAAGTCTATAACGGTTCCGAAATTGAACCTGGTTTCATTCTTCCCATCCATCGTACTTGCTGTAACATGATACAACTCAGTTCCCAGGCTCAGCTTTTCCAGCACCTGGTATTGTACCTGCCATCCAAAGAATTGCCAGTTGCGGTTACCGGTTCCCGGGTTGATCCAGTAACCGGCACCACCATAAGTGGTCCATTTCCCAAATGACTTTTGAATCCAGAGCGGAAGATAAACCTGCACCTTACCGCTCCCTAATTCCTTGTCAGGATTTCCGGTTGGCAGTTCAACAATGGGGAAAATACCAATTTGCGGGCACCATGCCGTCTCCTTAACGAACCGGTATTTAATGCCAAATTCAGTATCTCCGTAGCCGTAATTTGTTTTTTCATTTTGATTGGCACTGAATGCCAGCGGTGCAATGAAATGAATTTGAACATTCGGAACAACTCCATAATTCATCTCAAGATGAGGGGCTGTTCCTTCCCATTGTTTAAGATTATTGGTCAAATGCGAGGATAAATAAAATTCCCAATGATGAAATGCTACCGGTTCAGGGTCATCGGTATCATAAGGAGGGCCGGCAATCAGGCCCCCTGAAAGGATCGTCAAAAATAATAAGGCTGCTTTTTTCATCGCCAAAAATCATCCGAACGCAAATCTACTTATGCATTGCAGTTTTTCCAAAAAACCTCGAGCGAAAGCACACTGTTTTTAGGTCATGGGCATGATTGTCGTTTTATTTTTCTGCAATCTCAAAAAGGATTTTTTCCTTTACAAGATTTTTATCCTTGATGGAGATCACATATTTTGGTTTGGATGGGAGTTTAATATTTTTCAGTGCATCCTTCACTTCCGACATCAATATAATGATCTCGTTTTTTTCTTTATTCAGGTTTTTCTGACCGGATGTGTAAACTACCTTCCCGTTGTTTTTTAACGTAATTTCAATGCCGAAGCCTGATTTAATGGCTTTCTTATTCCCCGTGGAAAAGGATAAGGTGTCATTCGATCTAAAAGTGAAGTTCAACTCATGGTTAATAAAAGCAATGGTAAAAGCTGAATTATCATTATTCAGAACCATATTCCATTCATTTGAGCCCTGACCGTAAGTGATCATGGATAATCCTGTCACAAGGAATATCAGAAGCAAATACTTTTTTAGTGTTTTCATAATTAGGGTCTGTCTTTAAACTTAAATTGTTAATAAATACGGGGCATTGATGATATTCTCAAAACAAAACTTGGTATCTTCGAATCAAAGATAGCAAAACTATGAAAATTTATAACGATTTACTCTTAAAGTTTGAAAGCCCAGACTGAACGCTAAATCCAGCATTTTGTTTATTTGATACAATTATCGAAAAGAACCCATCGATTATTGAAATGATGAAAGATGACATCATGGACAGTGAACCTTTTTCAAATTTGGGAGACAGGATACACCCAGTGTTGAACAAATTGTAAGGGCTACGATTTTTAAGGAAATACGGGGATATGATTATCGTGAATTAGAATATTCCCAAAGCGATTCAAGAATATGCGAGCAATTTATTATGCTTGAAGGAAGAAGTCCATTCAGTTTTCAAATGTTTCAGAAATACATATCCAGGATTAAGCCCGAAATGAGGCGATAAATTCCTCTTTGCCTTAAAAAACATTTCAGATAATAACAAAATGAGGGACTTTATTGACAGACGCTAAGTAAGCAAATGATGAAAAAAGACGTATTGGAAAACAGGATGAACCTTGCAAGCCACCAGTTAAAAGTTCCCCATGCAAAATTACGCACAGGCTCTATTCAAAATAAATACCCCGTAATTCTTGACGGCAGAAAAACGATCTTGTTTATTTCAGATAAAAGTAAAGAAGCAGAAACAATAAAAAGATATGAACTGAGAAGGAAGAGGTAATACACCTTATTTTTTGAAGGTTTGTTTTTTAGCTGCGAACTCACAGGGAAATATTTCCTGATGGCTCCAGTAAGGGAGTTCCACGAAATTTATCCGGCCTTTGTCGATTCTTTTAAGGTTGATCATTTATTTCTGCTAATTTTGGCAACCATAAATCTCAAACAAATTTTGTATGAAAAAAAACGCCTCCCGATTGATGCTCGCATTTTGTGCGATGATGCTGTTATTCACCTTTTCTTGCAACAACACCAATAAGACAATGAACGCCGAAAACAAAGTCCAGGCCTTCGACCGTACCGGCATCGATTCCACCGCGAAACCCTGCGATGATTTTGATCAGTATGCTAATGGTAACTGGAAAAAACACAACCCGATCCCTTCTACCGAAGGAGCATGGGGTTCATTCAATATTCTGGATAAAGAGACCCGCGAAGTGAAGATCAAAGGGATCGTCAAAGAGCTGCTCGGTCAGAAAGACCCTAAGAAAGGCAGTGATGCCCAGCTCATCACCGGGTATTACAATTCCTACATGGATACCGTTACTATTCAGAAACGCGGAATATCCCCCATTATGCCCCTGATCGAAAAGATCAACGCAACAAAGAATCCAACAGAATTGATTGCTCTGGCAGGCGAATATGCAAAATTTGATGTTGGTGGCCCATTCATGGTTTATGTAAATGCTGATGACCGAAAAAGCACCATGAATGCAGTATTCATGGGACAGGGCGGATTATCCCTTGGCGACCGGAATTATTATGATAACATGGATCCTGCTATGGTGAAGATCAGGGATGAGTTTGTGAAACATGTTGACAAGATGTTCGGTTTAGCCGGTTGGAAAGTTACCGATCCTGGAAAGACCATCCTTGCATTCGAAACCAAACTGGCGCTGATCGAGTTAAAGAATTTTGAAATGCGCGACCCGGTGAAGATCTACAATAAAATTTCATTTACCGACCTTCAGAAACTGGCACCGGATATCAACTGGGCAGGTTACTATAAAAATTTCGGAATGAAAACCGACACGCTGGTAGTGTGGAATAAGGATTTTCTAAAAAACCTCAACCTCCTGGTGAAACAAACTCCGTTCGATGTTTTGAAAACATACTACGACTGGCAGGTACTCACCCTCTTCTCAGGTGGATTACCAGAGGTATTCAGCCAGGAATCATTTCATTTTCACAGCACTGTAATGTATGGTGTGAAGGAACAGCGTCCACGTGAAGAACGTGCAATCATGAGTGTAAACCGCAGGCTTGGTATGCCTCTTGGGAAACTCTTTGTTGCAAAATATTTCCCTGAATCCTCCAAGAAAAAAGTGAATGAGATGATCGAGAATGTTCGTGCCGTTTATGGCGAACGCATCGAAAAACTTCCCTGGATGAGCGCGGAAACAAAACTAAAAGCACAGAAAAAACTCTCGCAGTTTACATGGAAGATCGGGTACCCTGATAAATGGAAAGATTATTCAAGCATCGATATCCAGTCAGACAAACTTATCGAGAATATGATTAATATTTCCCTCTGGGAAACCAACGACATACTCGCAAAAGCCGGGAAGCCGGTGGATAAATCGGAATGGATGATGTCACCCCAAACTATCAATGCTTATAATAATCCAACCAGTAACGAACTTGTTTTCCCGGCAGCAATCCTTCAGCCGCCATTCTTTAATGCAGATGCAGATGATGCCATCAACTATGGCGGTATTATCAGCGTGATAGGACATGAGATGACGCACGGTTTTGATGATAACGGTGCACAATACGACGGACTTGGTAACCTGAACAACTGGTGGGCACCGGAAGACCTGAAGAATTTTAATGCACTCGGGGAAAAGCTTCAGAAATATTTTGATTCCTTTGAAGTTGAAAAAGGGTTTAAAATCAACGGGAAACTCACCCTTGGCGAAAATATTGCCGACCTTGGAGGTTTGACCCTTGGCTATTATGCCCTTGTAAAATCGATGAAAGGGAAGAAGGCTCCAGAGCCCATTGACGGGTTTACCTGGCAGCAGCGTTTTTTCCTGGGTTGGGCACAGGTTTGGCATGAAAACATGACCAAGGAAAGCCTCATCAGTCAGGTTCAGACCGACGAACATTCTCCTGGGCGCTGGCGCATCAACGCCACTTTGGCACAGATGCCGGAATTTGCAGCTGCTTTCGGCGGCAAAGGAACTATGCTGGTTCCGGATTCCGAACGAATTGTTATCTGGTAAGGATCTGAAGGTAATAAACAGAAAATGCTCCCTAGGTTTCAGGGATCACTTTTTTTTTGCTATTTCTTCACAAACCGGCTGACCGACTTTCCACCGTCGGCATGGACCAGCTCGATAAAGTAGATCCCGGTAGCCAGTTTGGTAACATCCACTTCCTGAACTTTGCTTTCTTTTGTGTTGCCGGTTTCAACGATGCGTCCGCTTATATCAAACACTAACAGCGACTTTGGCTTCAGCTGTTCACCGGTGTTTACATACAGTATTCCGGCAGCGGGATTAGGATGAACACTGATGTTATGATCCTCTTTGTTAGTGTTGTAGCCAACCGGAAAAGCAATTGTGTTCAGGGTCTGATTTGTCATTACCGAAGCATTATAATCGAAAAAGATGGCAGAGGAATTCTGTTTGGTCATAAGTAAACCTTGCATCGGAGGCAGTCATCTCCAACTTTAAACGAGGTTTTAATATTAGTATATGCAGTTGGAAAGGCTGGATTCATTTACCGTCAAAAGTGATGTGGAGTGTGATGGCTTATAATATTCGTGTGATAACAACATTATTGGCAGAGAAGATCACAGCAAAACTAGAACTGTGTTGAACTCACATAAACCTTGTAATTACTGCTGTTTCATTCAATTTACCACAAGATAAGATGAAAAAGGATTGTTTGAATTTTTGAAATCCAGCTGTTATGAACAGAAAAATGAAATTATTATCCCCTCACTTTATTTTTAAAGAGTTTTTATACCCTTTGACTCATCATGCTTTGTCGTCTTGTAATCTTCTCAAAGTTTCCTTCACCGCCTCCCTATTTGTTATCGGGGTATAATTGAACCGTTTAACAAATTTCGAAGCGTCGAAATAATAAGGCCGATCAAATTGATACAGCATTTCAGACAATTCTTTAAAAATGGGAATGAAAAGCCCCATCATCGTAATTACCCAGTTAGGATAGGCCTGCACCTTGTCAGATGTTCCCATTTCGTCGGCGAATAATTTCACCCATTCCTTTCCGGTAAGGGCAGTATCGTCAACCGGCAAGTTCCAGACCTGGTTCCAGGTATCAGGAGAATTACCGAGCAGGGCAGTTCCTTTGGCCAGTTCAGGTGCATAACCCATTGAATGGATGACATTGGCATTACAGAACCATTTTGCCGTCTTTCCTTTTACTAAATTGTCATAAACCAGGGTTAACAACGCACTGTTTTCCTTTTTTACCGGTCCGAAAAAGTCGGGTGATCGTGCGATGATGGCTTCCAGTTTCCCTTTTTCAATTTGCTCTAAAATGTAGTTGTCAACAGAGGCTCGCACTTCTCCTTTCCGGCTCGTGGGGCTGATGGGAGAGGTTTCCGTTATGTGTTTTACATTATCGCCGCCGATGGCATAGATGTTATCGAAGAAAACCAGCTTCGATTTGTGTTGAATGCATGCTTCCACCACATTTTTAATGAGATTAGGCCATTTTTCCCGCCAGACTTTGATATTGTAGTCCAAACCGACAGTCAGATAGCAGATCTCACTGCCTTCAACCGCTTTGTTCACTTGGGCTGCATCCAGGAGATCCGCTGAGAACAAGATGTCAGACGCATTGATCTTTTTTGGATTTCGACTGACCAGTTTGATTTGGCTGGTATGTTGTGTCAGAACGCTGGCGAGATCCGTGCCGATGGTTCCCCCGGAACCGAGAATTGTTTGCATCTTTTGTGTTTTAGATCAAAAGTTCATCAGTTGAGATTGTTTTGGCTAATCAGTTAATAATAAACCTTTTAACCAGTTTCAATTTAGGATCTGTAACCTGCAGAAAATACAATCCCTTATCAAGATTTGTGGTAGGTATCTCAAAGACCTGACCACTAACCAGATCGGTTTGAGTTATTTTCCGGCCACAGACATCAAAGATACGTTAACCGGCATGGGTCATGAACCCGTTCAACCTTATTATTATTGTGACTGATATTTCAGCTGGATTGGGAGACAGTTCGATTATTACAATGTCTTTTTCATTTTTTATGGTCTGTGCGATCCCTTCATACCATATGGAATCATTGGCGATGGATTCCAAATGGTTATGATTTCTTTGAGCCAAAGACATGATGCTCATCATGATCAATACAAGGGTAAAAAATTTATATAAAAATGCTGAACCTAACTCAAAAATAATAAATATATGCGTTCTATGCAATGCTTAACCAGAAAATATTCATAGTAGCGCTCTACGATTCGAGGGATTCTCTTGGTATTAATTTGTGCAATCCGTGGCAAAAAGACTTTTGGAGAAAAAATATTTGGAAAGAAGCGTCAATCCCGTTACTTTTGCGCAAAAATTGGCGGGGTAGCTCAGTTGGTTAGAGCGTCGGATTCATAACCCGGAGGTCTCGAGTTCAATTCTCGATCCCGCTACAAGTTGAAAGCACAACTCCTCACCCAACCGGTGGGGAGTTTTTTTATGGCTATACCTTTTATTCCGAAATCAGGTTCATTGGAAAATATGATCGAAAACCGGGCGATGGAAATTGCAACAGAGATCGTCCGCAGGACATCCGCTAGTATGATCCTGGAGGATCAGGGAAACAACGAACTCAGGTTACGTAAATCAATTCTTGAGAAAACTGCAGCGATTAAACAGGAAATGCCTAAATATATATGGGATTAGAATTGGAATATATCGAGCGGCAAACTCTGATTGATGAAGAAGAGAAGTTAGGTCTCAAGATCCAAACCATTTCGACGAGAGGAGCGTTGGATGAGTTTGAACAAAAAAACATTGAAAAGGCCATCACCTGGTCAATTCGAAAGAAATTTTCCAAAGATGAAATACTTTCTGAGAATTTCATTTACGAAATTCACCGGCAAATGATTGATGTTGTCTGGATCTGGGCTGAAATAATAAGAGAAACAAACAAAAACATTCGGGTCTTTTTTATTTGGGTTGGTCTCTCTTTTTCCCCTTCAGCTTGAACAAGCCACGTATCAGGATCGTTGAGGCGATGATGGATATAATGAGGAAAACCCATTCCAGGTTTTGTCCCATCGAAGGGACCTTTCTTCCCAACAGGTAGCCCAGGGGGATCAGGGTCCCGATCCAGAGCACGCCACCCACCACATTGTAATAATTGAAACGCCAGAAATTCATTTCGATCGCCCCGGCAAAAACAGGAACAAAAGTCCGCACGACAGGAATGAATCGCCCGGCAATCAGTGAAATCCCTCCATATTTTTCATAAAACAAGCTGGCTTTTTCCAGGTGTTTTTGTTTAAAAAAGAAAGAATCTTTCCGGGTGAACAAGGTTTTGCGCATCGCTTGTCCGGTAAGAAACCCGATCAGGTTTCCGATGATGGCCGCGAGCATCACGGTGAAAATCAGGACAAAAATATTAATCGGGAACTCCTTGGTGCCACAAAGGATGCCCGCCGTGAAGAGCAAGGCATCGCCCGGGAAGATAAATCCGAAAAATATCCCGGTTTCTGCAAATATGATGATAAGCAGTAAGGCTAAACCACCATACTTGATCAATGCTTCAGAATCAAGAAGGATTTTGAAAAAATCAATGATATCCTGCATTATTCGACGATAACGGCGGTTCCGTAACAAATGACTTCGGTGACACCGCTCATCACTTCCGTGGTGTCGTATCTTACTCCGATTACGGCATTGGCGCCAACCTGGCGGGCATGATCCATCATAAGGTTAAATGCATCATTGCGCGTAGTTTCACATAACTCGGTAAAAAGGGTAATATTCCCCCCGGCCAGTGTTTGAAAAGTGGCGCCGATGTTTCCAAAGATTGACCTGGAGCGGACCAGGATACCTTTTACGAGGCCCAGGTTGGACTTTGTCCGGAAGCCCGGAATCTCAAAGGCTGTAGATGTCATTTTAATATCCATAGTTCTTACTTTTAATCAAATATAAGCATTTTACTGACCAATCCAAAGGGTCTTTGTGTTTACGAACTCCCGGATTCCGAATTCTGACAATTCGCGTCCATACCCGGATCTTTTGATTCCTCCAAAAGGCAGTCGGGGATCAGATTTGGTAAGCCCGTTGACGAAGATGGCCCCGGTGTTGATCTTTCGTGCAACGCGTTCTCCGCGTCCGAGATCAGTCGTCCATACACTGCCTCCGAGGCCAAAATCCGAGTCATTCGCCACGTCAATGGCTTCTGCCTCATCTTTCACCGGAATGATCGCTACAACCGGCCCAAAAGTCTCCTCGTAATAGACGGGCATTTTCTTTTTCACATTGGATAAAATGGTCGGAAGATAATAGAATCCCTCCCTTACGGCCTTTTTACCTCCCAGCAGCAGTTTTGCGCCTGCCTTGATCGATTTCTGAACTTGTTCATCGATGTCATCTGCCAGGTCCTTTCTGGCCATCGGGCCGACCTGTGTGGCCGGATCCATCGGATCTCCGATTTTTAGCGATTCCATGGCCAGCGTTATCTTTTCTTCAAATTCCTTCACCCGGCTTTTTACCACGATGAACCGTTTGGCTGCAATACAGCTTTGTCCCTGGTTGATCATTCGTGCGGTTACAGCCGTTACGACTGCCTTTTCCATATCGGCATCTTCCAAAACAACAAAAGGATCCGAGCCGCCCAGTTCCAGTAAAGTTTTTTTGATGTATTTTCCGGCAGCTTCGGCGACCCTGCTTCCGGCCAGTTCGCTGCCAGTTAAGGTTACCGCCATGACTGACGGATTGGAAATGACTTTTTCCACTTCCGATGATGGGATCATGAGAGTACGAAAAAGGTTACCAGGGAACCCGGCTTCGCGGAAGATCTCCTCAATGGCCAGTGCACAGCCCGGAACGTTGGATGAATGTTTGAGAACGGCAGCATTGCCGGCCATCAAAGTAGGAGCTGCAAAACGAAACACCTGCCAGAAAGGGAAATTCCAGGGCATCACCGCCAGGATCACACCCAGCGGCTGGAAGGTGATCAGGCTTTTCGATGCGTCAGAAGGAACCCGAATATCCGCCAGCATTTCTTCTGCATGGGCGGCATAGAAATCGCAAACCACGGCACATTTCTCAATTTCAGAGCGCGATTCTGCGATGATCTTCCCCATTTCTTCCGTGATCAGCCGGGCATATTGCTCTTTTTTTTCACGTAAAATACGGGCGGTTGCTTTCATTTTGAGGGACCGTTCTGCAAAACCGGTTTCTTTCCATTTAAGCCAGTCGATGCGGGCCCGTTCAATGATCACCGGAATATCGCACGCTGCGTGTTCCATATATTCGGTGATCACCTGGTTGGTGGCAGGATTGATGCTGATCATTTTCTTAAATATTGAGCGGTGTATGAATTTTCTGATTTGGCAAGATCTTCCGGAGTCCCTTCGAAGATGACATTTCCGCCTTCGTCTCCGCCTTCCTTTCCCAGGTCGATCACCCAGTCGGCGGACCGGATTACTTCCAGGTTATGCTCAATCACCACGATGGAGTGGTTGTTGCGGATCAGGGATTCGAAAGCGACGATGAGTTTATGGATATCATGAAAATGCAGTCCGGTGGTGGGCTCATCGAAGATGAAGAGCGTAGGTTTTTCATTGGTTCCTTTTGACAGGAAGAAGGCCAGTTTGATGCGTTGTGCCTCACCCCCGGAAAGCGTGCTGGAGGATTGTCCCATTCGGAGGTATCCCAAACCGACATCCTGCAAGGGTTTTAAACGAGCCTGTATCTTCTTCTCCAGGGAAGTGGGTTTTGTACAATCTCCGAAAAATGCAATGGCTTCATCAATGGTCATTCCGAGGATGTCGACAATGGATTTATCACGGTATTTCACATCCTGCACTTCATCTTTGAATCGTTTGCCCTTGCAACTTTCACAGGTCAGGTAAATATCAGCCATAAACTGCATTTCAATCTTCACAACGCCTTCGCCTTCACATTCCTCGCATCTTCCTCCTTCGATGTTGAAAGAGAAAAAACCGGGTTTGTATCCCCTTACCTTCGCCAATTGCTGCTCAGAATACAGGTTCCGAATCTCATCAAAAGCCTTGATGTAGGTGGCAGGATTTGACCGGGAGGATCTTCCGATCGGATTCTGATCAACCAGTTCCACAGCACCGATGCGGTTATAATCCCCGTCGATCCGGTCAAACTTTCCGGTTCTTTCGGAATAGCCTTCAAACATCTTTTTCAGGGCAGGATAGAGTATCTTCTTGACCAGGGAAGTCTTTCCGGAACCACTGACGCCGGAGATGACGGTAAAAATATGCAACGGGATCTTTACATCAATATTTTTCAGATTGTTCTCTCTGGCACCGGTGATCAGGATAAATTCCTTCCACGGTTTTCTTTTTTCCGGAACAGGGATCTTCAGGGCTCCGCTCATGTATTTACCGGTGAGGCTCTCCTTATCTTTCAGGATATCCTTTACTGTTCCCTGGAAAACCACCTTCCCTCCGTTGGAACCGGCCAGAGGACCGATATCAATCACCTGATCGGCTGCCCGGATGATCTTCTCATCATGTTCCACCACGATGACCGTGTTGCCGATATCACGAAGCCTGTTGAGCACCCTGATCAGCCGGTCGGTATCCCGCGGATGAAGGCCAATGCTGGGTTCGTCGAGGATATACATGGATCCGACAAGGTTACTGCCAAGCGAAGTGGCCAGGTTGATGCGTTGCGATTCCCCGCCGGAAAGGCTAGCAGAGAGCCGGTTCAGCGTAAGATAACCCAGTCCGACATCATTCAGCACTTCCAACCGGTTGTTGATTTCTTTCAGCAGTCTGACCGAAACCGTTTTTTCAAAAGGTACCAGTTCGATCTCACAGAAAAAGCGGGTCAGCGCTGATATCGGCATCATGACCAGATCGATAATGGATTTTCCGTTGATTTTTACATAGGCGGCATCTTTCCTCAGCCGGGTTCCTTTGCATTCCGGACAAAAGGTCTTGCCACGGTATCTCGACATCATCACCCGGTATTGTACTTTGTAATTCTGGCTTTCGACAAATTCGAAAAATTCATTCAGTCCTTTAAAATATTTGTTTCCCGTCCAAAGCAGGTCTATCTGTTTCTGTGTCAGTTCATAAACGGGTTTATGAATGGGGAAATCAAACTTGTAGGCATTCATCACCAGCTCGTTTTTCCATTCGCTCATTTTTTCCCCACGCCAGCAGGCGACCGCTTCTTCAAAAATAGAGAGGTTTCGGTTTGGAAGCACCAGGTCTTCATCAATACCGATCACAGTGCCGAATCCTTCACAGGTCTTACAGGCTCCAAAAGGGTTGTTGAAGGTGAACAGGTTGGCTGACGGTTCTTCGAAATCCATGCCATCGGCCTCAAAACGGTTGGAGAAAGAAGTCCGTTCAGGCGTATCCATGATCCGTTCTACCATACAATAGCCATGGCTTTCGTAAAAGGCGGTTTGCACGGAATCAGCAATTCTACTTCGCAGTTCCGTATCGGCAGGATCAACCGACAGACGATCCACCAGCAGGTAGATCTCATTACCGGTGCATTGCGCGGAAGGATCAATTTCATCGATTCGGACCACTTCATCATGGATCATAATTCTGGTAAATCCTTGCTGAAGGAGCACTTTGCATTTGTTTTTCAGCTCATCTTTACAGTTTACGAGGGGAATAGGGGAGAAGATGCTGATTTTGATACCCGGGTCAGAGGAAAGAATAAAATCAACGACATCCGTTACGGTATCCCGTTTTACCAGTTCGCCCGAAATGGGTGAATAGGTCTTTCCGATCCGGGCATAAAGTAATTTGAGGTATTCATAAATTTCTGTAGAAGTCCCTACGGTTGACCTGGGATTGGTTGTATTGACTTTTTGTTCAATGGCGATGGCGGGGGATATTCCCTTAATGTAATCTACATCCGGTTTGCTCATCCGGCCAAGAAACTGCCGGGCATAGGCGCTGAGACTCTCGACGTACCTGCGCTGACCATCTGCATAGAGTGTATCGAAGGCAAGGGAGGATTTTCCGGAACCGGAAAGTCCCGTGATGACAATAAATTTATTTCGGGGAATGGCAAGGCTGATATTTTTAAGGTTGTTAACCCTAGCGCCTTTGATGATAATAAAATGTCGGGGATCGAGCTGATCTATGTCCTGTTCTTTCATACTTGCCGAAAAACTTGCAAAGGTACACAGAAAAACAGGAGAGAAGAATAAGACAAATGGAAGAATTGGAACAATTGTTGTAATATTTTCAACCTTTTTGCTCCAACACTTGACTTTTCGAAAAATATATTTATATTTGCAACAATTAATACTCACCCGCGCAGTTGCGCTCTAACCATAGGAGGCCGGCTATCGATTAAAATATCTACTCTTTTTATTTATAAAAGGAGGCCCCATGAACGCCCAACCAGTAATCACTGATCAGGAACTGATTGGTAGATATTTAGCCGGAAATCAATCCAGTCTGGAACAATTAATCCATCGACACAAGAACCGTGTGTTCGCATACATTCTTATGATCGTCAAGGATAAGGAACTGGCTGAAGACCTTTTCCAGGACACATTTATCAAAGTCATCAACACCATCCGCTCCGGAACGTATAAGGAGGAAGGGAAATTTATTCAATGGGTGATGCGTATCTCGCATAACCTGATCATTGACTATTTCCGCAAATCCAAGCGGATTCCGATCGTGGAAAACCGTGATGATTTTGATATTTTCGATAAAGTCCGGATCCCGGTCGAATCAATTGAAGAACAATTGATTACCGAGCAGATTCACAAAGATGTGAAGAAACTGATCGATTATCTTCCGCAGGAACAGCGGGAGGTATTGGTCATGCGCCATTATGGGGATATGAGTTTCAAGGATATCGCCGAGGTGACGAACGTAAGCATCAATACAGCGCTCGGCCGGATGCGTTACGCACTGATCAATCTTCGCAAACTGGTGGATGAAAAATCCATCATCCTTTCCGTATAGCAGTATTCTGCTCGATTCAGAAGGAATGAATTTTTTTTTGAACAGATAAAATAAGGCAGTTTTCTTCACGTTTGATTACTTTACCAACAAAAGTAAATCAAACCTTTGCCTATGAGAAAACCGCTTACACTTTGTTCTGACACACTTTCATCCGTTTTCAGAAAAGAGAATGAAAATACTGAAAAAATGGAAAAATCTCATGTAAGAGATGGTGTTTCACCCAGCGAAATGGTCATAAGGAATATTATGAACTATTCAAAAGCATTATCCGTTCTAAGATTGAAAGACGGGTACTTTTACAGGGTGATGAACTGAAAAAAAAACCCGCTGGAGGCGGGTTTTTTTTATGATATCCAATGGCAATTCTGCCGTCTTAAACTCTTTCTTCCTTGATACGGGCTTTCTTACCACGTAATCCGCGGAGGTAGAAGATACGGGCTCTTCTCACAACACCTTTCTTGTTCACATCGATCTTGTCGATAAATGGGGAGGAGAGGGGGAAAATTCTTTCAACACCCGTGTTCCCTGATATTTTTCTGACGGTAAAGGTTTCGTTTACCCCTTTTCCGGAGCGTTGTAAAACCACACCCTGGTAATTCTGGATACGTTCCTTGTTACCTTCTTTGATTTTATAATGTACAGTGATGGTATCACCGGCCTTAAATACAGGAACTTCAGTTTTCTGTATAAAGGTATCTTCAACAAATTTGATGGTCTCAGCGCGATTCATGACGGTCAACGGTTTAATGTATTTTTCTAAAAGAGTGCAAATATATCAATTATTTTGATTCGGAAAACATCGGTTGTAAAAATATGCATTTTATTCTTCCAGCAACCCGGGCCGTTTTTGCTGTGTTCGCTCCCGCGACTGCTCATACCGCCACTTTACGATTTCCTTATCATTACCTGAAAGTAATACATCCGGGACTTTCCAACCCCTGAATTCGGAAGGCCGGGTATAAACCGGTGGCGAAAGCAGGTTATCCTGGAACGAATCGGATAGGGCAGAGGTCTCGTCGTTCAGCACGCCGGGCAGAAGGCGCACGATGGCATCAGTAAAGACGGCTGCTGCCAGTTCTCCTCCCGAGAGGACATAGTCGCCAATGGAGATCTCGCGTGTAACGAAGTGCTCCCGGATGCGCTCATCGATGCCTTTGTAATGTCCGCAGAGGATCAGGAGATTCTTATAAGTGGAAAGTTGGTTTGCCAGACCCTGTTTCAGGAGTTCACCGTCAGGGCTCATATAGATGACCTCTTCATAAGCCGTCTTCGCTTTAAGTGCTTCAATGCAGTTCGCTGCAGGTTCAATCATCATAACCATGCCAGCTCCACCGCCGAAGGAATAATCATCCACATTCTTATGTTTTCCTTTGCCATAATCACGCAGGTTATGCAGGTTGATGGTCACAAGGCCTTTCTCCTTTGCCCGTTTAATGATCGAGAGACTGAACGGTCCATCGAACATCTCCGGGAAGATCGTGATGATGTCTATCTGGATCATGCTACTTCAATCTGGAGGCCATCATAGGCCAGTTGAACGAAATCGGGTAGTTTTTTGTTCACCTCCTCATGAAGGCCCACAAAATGGCTCAGGTGCGTCAGGAAGGCCTGCTGCGGATTCAAGTCCTGAAGGATTTCCACTGCTTCACCCACCGAAAAGTGGGAAACATGCTTGGAATTGCGGAGTGCATTGAGCACGATCACCTTCGACCCGCGGATTTTACTGATCTCTTCGGGCGAAATAAAACTGGCGTCGGTAATGTAGGTGAAGTCTCCTATGCGGAAACCGGTGACGGGTAGTTTTTCATGCAGGCAGCAAATGGGAATGAAAGGAATCCCAAAGACCAGAAAGGGTTGATCGGAAATGTCATGAATGGTGAGCTGTGGTGCTCCGAAATATCTGGTTTCAGCGAAAATATAGGGAAACTCGGTTACAATGGCATTCATGACTTGTTGAGTGCCGAAGATGTCAATCCGCTTGTTGAGCACGTAATTAAAGGCACGGACATCATCCAATCCGGCTATATGATCGCGGTGTTCGTGCGTAAAGATCACCGCATCCAGGTTCTGGACATTCTGCCTGAGCATCTGAATCCGGAAATCAGGTCCGCAGTCGATGACAAAAGTCTTTCCTTCCACTTCAATCATGATCGACGTCCGCATCCGGTTATCCCTGGGATCAGATGAAGTACAAACCGGGCAATCACAGGTAATTACAGGAACGCCGATTGAGGTGCCAGTACCCAGGAAGGTAATCTTCATCTTTTTTTCTGCGCTGTTTTTTTTCATAGTTATTTATAGTGGCGTCAGAACAAAAGTTCTTCCACCTGCGCCCTGTCAATCAGCAGTTGATGTTTGAGTTCTTCCGGGGTTGCAAGGTTCTTCTCACCCCGAATCATCTTGTGGAAAAATACGGTTGCCGTATGTCCCGAGAGTTGTGCCGGCTCATCAAACAGGAAAAATTCCACCAGGGCATCCACCGAGGAAGTCCCTCTTTTCTTGATGAAACACATACCGCGGTAGGAAGTATCATCATCGGCCACCGAAACCGCATATACCCCATTTGGAGGCAACAATTTGCTTTCTTCTTCAATGGTGACGGAGAAACCGGGAAATCCGATTTCCTTCAGCAGGGGATTCGATTCCTGGATCAGTCCCATGATAATATAATGATGATCGAGGTAAGCATTGGCTTTCTGGATATTCCCAGCCAGTAGTGCATTGCGGATCTTTGTTGAGCTTACCGTTTCATTTTGGATATCCTGTTCAGGGATCTCCTCCACTTCAAAACCATATTGTTTTCCGAGAATCCTGAGGGCATCATAATCACCTTCCCGATTGTGTCCGAAATGGTGATTGAACCCCACGACGATCGTACGGGCATGGAGCTTATTGAGCAGGATGTTTTTTACGAAATCAAGTGAGGAGGTTTTGGAAAATTCGAGCGTGAATTCCACAATCACAAGATTGTCTAATCCTGCCTTCCTCAACAATTCAATTTTCTCCCGCTGGGAATTGATCAGGTAAAGCTCTTTACCGGCGGTATCAGGATACAGGACCTTTCTCGGATGCGGGTGAAAGGTGATCAGAACGGTTTCCCCTCCTGTCTCCTCTGCCAGTTTTTTGAGTCGGTTCAGTATTACTTTATGCCCAACATGGACTCCATCGAACGATCCCGTTGTTACTACTGCATTGCGAATGGAGCCTGCTTCTTCAAAATTATTGAATATTTTCACTTCAAAATTCTTTACTTCAATCGTTCGTCATTCTTTTTCGCGAAAAAAGCAACCTTTTCCAGCGAGGTGATCATGTCATACTCTTCGAGATAGACATATGGCGAAACGTTTAATGGTTTGGGTGAATAATTGAGGATTCCCTTGATTCCGGAAACAACCAGTGTTTCGGCAACCGCGGGTGCCTGGTCGGCCGGAACGGTGATGATCCCGATCGAGATGTCTTCTTTTTTTACGATTTCGGCAAGGCGGCTGGAATGATAACAGGGTACCCCGTCATAAATCCGGTCGATTTTGTCCGGATTGGTGTCAAAGGCGGCAATGATCATCAGTTTGGATCGTTTTCCCTTAAAATAGCTGATCATGGCTTTGCCCAGGTTACCCAAACCGATCACGCATACGCGCTGACCCTTGTCCGTGTCAATCAGCTTACCGATCAGGTCGATCAGCTCTTTGATATCGTAACCCCGTCGAAGATTTCCCGAATACCCGATCAGCATCAGGTCGCGTCGTACCTGTACCGGCGTCAGATGAAGCATCTGGGCTATCTCATGAGAAAAAACATGGGTTTTCTCCTTGGAGAGGATCAGCAGGAGCGCTCTCCTGTACTGGCTGACTCGTTCAACCGTCTTGTGTGGCAAATTCTTTATGAACATATTTTTTCTTTTGGAAGCGTGACAATAAATTTACTACCCTGATCAGGCGTACTACTGACATCGATGGTTCCGGAATAATTCTCGGCCAATTTTTTAACAATGGAAAGACCCAGGCCGCTTCCGGAAATATTTTTAGTTTTTTCGTTCTTGATTCTGACAAAATCCTGAAATAACCGCGTCATCTCCGCTTCAGTCATGCCGATCCCGGAATCCTGAACGGTGATCTTAATCTCTTTTTCACTATCGGCAAGCGTAAAGTCCACAGACCCGCCGTCAACGTTATACTTTATAGCATTTGACATGAGGTTGTTGAAAATGATTTCCATCTCATCGCCATCGGCTTTCATCAACAGTTTCTCCGGTCCAATCAGGTTGATCTTGATGTCACGCTGAATCGAATAGGGCTGAATGGCATCAATCGCACCACGGGCAACCAAAATCAGATCGGTATCCACGATATCCCTTGTGCCTTTGCCGCTCTCCACCTTGGTAAGATCCAGCATATCCAAAATCAGGGAACGCATTCCTTTAATCCGTTCGAGCGAACGGTCAAGGATCTGGTCATAATCTCCGATGTTTTCTCCGAATTCATGCTCTTTGGCCATTTTCAGGTATCCTTCGATGGCATTCAACGGCGCTTTTAATTCATGGGAAAGGACCGAAAGGAACTGGAAACGGATCTGTTTTCCGGTATCTTTCAGCGTTTTGGTCATCTTTTTCAGGAAAACCTTCTTGGTGATGTTTTCGATGGATGAACGCAGTTCCTGTGGAGTAAACGGTTTCGGGATAAAGTCGAAAGCACCGTCGCTGGTGGCCTTAACAGCCAGTTCCAGTGACGCATAAGAGGTGATCATCACCACAATCATGTTGTATTGTTTCTTGCGGATATACTCCAGTACCTCCACTCCCTGGATTCCCGGGAGTTTGTTGTCGAGAAGGACGATGTCCGGGCTTTTGTTGTCGATGATTTCGATACCTTCTTCCCCGCTTGAAGCTTCGAGGACTTCAAAATTGTAGGCTTCTTCCATGAAAGGATAATCGACACGGAACCCTCTGAGTATTCTGTTTACGCCGCTACGAATGCCGGGTTCATCATCAACAACGAGAATTTTCAGGGTTGCCATACTTTTCCTTTTACAGATTCAAAAATAGTGTGAAATTCTTACATTGAACAATCAAGATTGTTTTTGCTGCAATAAAGCATCGATTTCGGCTTTCAGAAGATCAGATCGGATCCCTTTTTCCAGGAAACGGTCGGCCTTGATCCATTTCCTGTTGTTTTCATCGTTGATATCGAAGGTAAATCCGGTTTCAGCGGCAACCGCCGTAGCGATGATCACCGGGATGCCAGGGTACTTTTTCTTCAGCTTGTAACTGAGAACAAAGCCACTGTCCTCGTTTTCCATCATCAGGTCCAGAATGGCAAGATCGGGACGTGTTTTTTCGATGATCAGTTCAGCTTCTCTCTGACTGTCGGCGGTAATGGTATTAAACCCAAATTTTTCAATTCTCATCTTCAGCTGATAGAGATAATCCATGTCATCATCGACGATCAGGATGGTAGGAGCGGTTTTCATTTTTTTCTATTTTATTTTATCCAATAAATCATTCAAAGGTTTAAAATTCAACCAGGGGATAAGATTGTATTTTACTTTTCTTAACCATTTCTGGGAATGGTAATCGTGAAGGTCGTGCCTGTCGGTCCTTTTTTCTTATCTGCATTCGAATCCACCGCGATCTTCCCTTTGTGCATTTTAACAATCCCGTATATTAGCGGCAAACCGAGGCCTGTACCTTTACCAATTTCTTTTGTAGTGAAAAACGGTGTAAAGATCTTATCCATGTGTTCTCTTGAGATGCCGGTGCCTGTATCAGAAACCAGGAAATGAATATCCTTCTTGTTTCCTTCAAGGCCGATTTTCAGGGTTCCTCCATGTGGCATAGCTTCCACCGCGTTTTTCTCCAGATTGGTCAAAACCTGCATCATTTGATCAATATCCAACCGGGCAATCGGATCTTCGATAGTGGGTTCAAAAACGATATGGATAGTTTCAGGTTTGATGATGGAATTAATGCTGTGTTGAACAAATTTTATTACATCCGTCTCCGATAAATTTACCTGGTTTTTCCGGGCGAAATTCAGCAACCCGCTTACGATTTTCTTACAACGGTCTGCCTGTTCGCAAATCAGTTTCAAGTCTTCCCGCACCGGATCATTTTCTGCTGTTTCATCCATGAGGATGTTGCTGTACATGGTGATCACTCCGAGCGGATTATTCAATTCGTGTGCAATGCCTGCCGAGAGTTGGCCCATATGCGCAAGCTTTTCCGATTGTTTCAGTGCTTCTTTGGCAGATGCGAGTCGCTCATTGGAAATATTCAGGTTGCTGATGGAATCATGTAATTTCTCAATAGCATAGGGCAGGCACATTTCCGTTTCAGCAAGACCTTGTGTGATGGCGATTGCATGTTCAACGCAGGTGTCATACCCGCATGCACCACAGTTCAGATGATCCTGCGCCGTGTTTTTGCCCATGGATTGAAGCACCTTCAGGATATCCCCCTCTGAAGGAGTGATCAGCCGGCGGTCGTCAGGCTCCCATTCCTGCGAAATATCGACTGTGCTGAATTCTTCAAGATCCTTTTCAAACTGGTCCCAGTCGGTGTTAAGCAGTTTTTTCCTAACATAATCAGCGATGATGGCTGAACGGGCATACTTTTTTCCTCCGGGAGAGGTCCCAGGTCCCATGATACATCCCTCACAACAAAGCAATTCCAGATGCTTATTGCGGATATGACCATCTTCAAACTCCCGGACTGCTTCCTTGAAATTGATACGGCCATCAGCAATCACAGTTCTTTCTTCGGGAAGCTCTTCCGTATTGTTGGTGGTGAAAAATAAACCTCTTGAAATCGGGAAAATGGCTGCTTTGGCGGCATACGGGGGATCAAAATCAGATGGTTCGGTGTTCTCCGGATGGATATCACTGACGACAAACATCTCCCTGAGTTCCATGAAAGTAAGCACTTCATCGGTTTCGATTGATTCGGCCTTTTTGGCAAAGCAGGGCCCGATAAAAACCACTTTCAGGTCATCACCATGCTTTTTCCTGAGAATCCTTGTCATGGCAACCATCGGTGAAGCAAGCGGGGTCAGCGAGGAGACCAGGTTGGGATGATAATGACGGATAAAATAGGTCACGGCCGGGCAATCAGAGGAAATATCCCCGTGATAGGGATCTGATTTCATCCTCTTTTCATAGGCTTTTGCCACGATATCGGCGCCGAACGCGACTTCTGTCACGAAATTGAATCCCAGTTTGCGGAGCATTCCTACAAGGATGCGGTGATCCTTGTATTCGGTAAATTCTGCCGGAAAACTGGGGGCGATACAAGCGGCAATTTTTGTTCCTGAACCCAGGAGGCTGAATACTTCGTCAACAGAACGGAGAGAAACTTTAGCGCCCTGGCTGCAGACTTTCACACAGTTTCCGCAACCGATACAACGGTCGTTGATCACTTCTGCCTGCCCATTGCTGATCTTGATGGCTTTAACAGGACATTCCCGCAGGCAGGTATAACATACCCTGCAGCGATCCTTCAATGTGAAGACCAATTTTCGGCGGAATGACTGGCTCATACGGCTGCAGGTTTGATATTCGGAATGTATTCAAGATTCAGTTCGCTTTGCAACGCATCCATCCGGCCGGCATAAATGTCAGCAACAGCAGGATTTTTATGGGCTACTTTGATCATCTCTTCATCGGCGGCATCATAAATCGCTTTGGCACGTGATTTAAGTGCCTTTTCATCTGTGCCATATCTTTGTCCACCGCCGTTGATGCATCCGCCGGGACAAGTCATCACCTCAACGAGATGAATGTCATTTCTTCCGGCGGCAATCTCATCCAGCAGGGGTTTTACATGCTGCAAACCGTTAATTGCCACGAAAGTATAAGATTGTTTGCCAATTTTAATCCGGTATTCTTTTCTTCCTTTGGGTCCACGAAGTTCGCTGACCTTTAACGGATTCAGTTCCTGTCCGGTCATAAGAAAATGAAAACTCCTGAGGATGCTTTCTGCCGCCCCGCCAGAAATTCCGTATAATCTTCCTGATGACCCCCGCATCCCATAGCCGGTCTCTGAAAATCCCGGTTCGATGGCATTAAGATCCATGCCAAAATGACGGAGAATTTTCATCAGTTCCCGGGTAGTAAGTGCTACATCCACGTTCTTCTCACCGGTAAGCAAAGGATGATCCTGGTCGGCTTCCTCTTTCTTTGCGGTACATGGTGATACGGCGACCGAGAAAACCTTCTTTTTCGAGTCGCGGTTCATGTAGGTCTTTATCAGCGCTCCCATGATCTGCTGGGGTGATTTCACTGAAGTAACAGATTCCATGAATTCCGGGCGGAATTTCCTGGCATAATACACCCATGAGGGACAACACCCTGTGAAAAGGGGCATCTTTTCCTTATTCCTGATTTTTTCAACCAGTTTAGCCGCTATTTCCAGTGTATTGATATCTGCACCAAGCGATGTGTCATGGATTTCCATGAAACCAATTTTGCGTAAGGCCACCGAAAGCCGGTTTGCGAGATCTTTTCCCGGTTTGAGGCCATATTCCTCGGCAATGGAAATACCAACGGTGGAAGAAAGTTGAATGACAGGGTGAAGCTGCGGGTTATTCAACGCTTCGATCACTTGTTGGGTACTGTCTTTTTCTTTCAAGGCATTGGTCGGACAAACCATGATGCATTGTCCGCATTTGATGCAGGCACTGAAATTCAATCCTTTATTATAGGAAGTTCCGATTATGCTGTTACTTCCCCGGCCGATGATCTCGATCGCATTCACCCCGATCACATCATCGCAAACCCGGATACATCTTTCGCAGAGGATACATTTTCCAGGGTCACGTTCGATTGATGAGCAGTTCCGGTCAATCAGAACAGAAGGTTTACGCGGATGATATTTCCTTTCCCGGATATTCAGTTCGGAGGCAATTTTCTGTAATTCGCAGGTTCCGGCACGGTCGCAATACAGGCAATCATCCGGATGGTTGGCCAGCAACAGTTCCACCAAGGTGCGGCGGGCTTTGATGACCCTTGGGGAATGGGTCTTAATCTGCATCCATTCTTCTACGGGATGCGAGCAGGCCGGGACAAGGGTTGACAGCCCATCCACTTCCACAATACACATTCTGCATGAACCGGTAGGTGAAAAACCGGCCATGCAACATAAGGTAGGAACCTTGATGCCATTCCGCTGCAGGACTGTCAGGATGGTTTCTCCTCTCTTGGCAACGGATTTCACACCGTTTATTTCGATGGTAAATTGCATCTGCTCTTATTTGAGAATAATGGCGTTAAACTTGCAACTATCGTAACATATTCCACAACCATTGCATTTATCTTCAACAATGAAATGCGGGTTCTTTATTACACCAATGATGGCATTTTCGGGGCATTTTTTCTGGCAGACATTACAGCCGTTGCAGAGGTCCACATTGATATAGTAGCTTCTCAGGTCCCTGCATATCCCGGCGGAGCAGCGACGGTCAAAAATATGTTCTTCGAATT
This sequence comes from Bacteroidales bacterium, assembly GCA_038244085.1. GTDB lineage: Bacteria > Bacteroidota > Bacteroidia > Bacteroidales > FEN-979 > FEN-979. The sequence goes on from JBBRTX010000002.1 coordinate 68,175, forward strand.
CTTCCCTGAACCAGGCGAGTGAACTCATTACCGGGTTGGGGGCATTCTGACCCAGTCCGCAAAGAGAAGTATCTTTCAGCACTTCAGCCAGCGTTTCGAGTTGTACCACCCCTTTGAATCGTTCCAGGGTTTCATGTGTAGCTTCTTCTTTGGGACGACGGGTAATTCCCTGCAAAATCTCCAGCATTCGCTTGGTACCTTCGCGGCAGGGGATACACTTTCCGCAGCTTTCTTTCTGAAGAAACTCCATAAAGTATTTGGAGAGGCTGACCATGCAAACGGTTTCGTCAAATACAACGAGGCCGCCCGAACCAATCGCTGCACCGACTTCCAAGAGCGATTCGTAGCCAATCTCCACATCCAGTTTACCGGCTGGAAGACATACTCCTGAAGGTCCACCGATCTGGATGGCTTTCAGGTTTTTGTCTTCTTTGATCCCTTCCCCGATGGTATAAACGACATCAGAGAGTTTAATGCCCATTGGCACTTCGATGAAGCCGCAATTCTTTATGTGGCCGGCCAGTGAAAAAAGTTTGGTGCCTTTGCTGTTTGGTGTGCCGGTTTTTTTAAACCAGGAGGGACCATTTTCGAGGATGGCCGGTATGTTTGCGAGTGTTTCAACGTTATTGACGATAGTGGGCTGATGGAAGAGTCCGGATTCGGCAGGGTAGGGAGGTTTTGCCGAAGGCATGCCCCGCTTACCTTCCAGGCTGCTGATCAGGGCTGTTTCCTCGCCGCATACGAAAGCTCCCGCGCTTTCGCGGATGGAGATACTAAGGTTGAATCCGCTTCCGAAAATGTTTTGTCCCAGAATCTCGTATTCCTTTGCCTGGCTGATGGCTTTCTGCAGTATCTCCAGCGCCGACGGGTAGTCGGAACGAATATAGATGGTGGCATGACTGGCACCGATGGCATAGGAGGCAATGGCAATACCTTCCAGCAATCGGTGAGGGTCACCTTCGATGATAGCCCGGTCCATGAAGGCGCCAGGATCACTCTCTTCTGCATTGCATATCAGGTGTTTTTGCTCTCCGGCTGTATTTAAAGCGATCAGCCACTTTTTCCCGGTCGGAAAGCCGCCGCCCCCGCGTCCCCGAAGTTCACTTTGTTCTACCAGGCTACAGACCCTCTCCGGCGTATACTCGATCACGGTCTTGTAAAACGATCGGTATCCGCCACAAGCAATGTAATCGTTGATAGAGGAGTAGGAGATGAGCCCCGTATTCCGCAGCAGGTTTCTGACCTGAAGCGAAAAAAACGGAAGTTGGTCCATAAAAGGAACGTTCGGCCATACTTCCAGCCTTTGGCTTTTATATTGTCCCAGGATATGTTCATGGTTCACGGTACGGCTGAAAACAGAGGTCAGTATGTCGTCCACCTTATCGGCAGTTGCTTTCCGGAAAGATAACCGTGCCTTGCCTGGAAGTTGAACATCGAGGAGCGGTTCTTCAGAACAAAAACCCACACAGCCCGTCTCAACTATTTCTGCAGTGATCTTATTTTCAGCCAGATAATTTCTGACGGAATGCAATGTTTTCAAGGCACCTGCAATTTTTCCGCAGGATCCTGTTCCAATAAAGATCACCGGTGTTGATACTTTTTCCCTTTTCAGAAAGGCAAGACGTTCCATTTCGTCACGACCGAGGTCGCCAATGGAATTTTTCAGGACGCTTCCCAGCAGAAATTGTTTGTTATCGATGGTTGCTTTTTCTTGCATATCAATCTGCTTTTTCTTTCAGGGACAGAACGATTTTGGTGAGTTGCGCCGGCGTGATACCGATATAAAAAGTTTCATTGATCGCCATCACAGGGGCACTATCACATGCCCCGAGGCAGTTTACGACTTCCAGGCTGTATTTCCCGTCTTTGCTTGTATGACCTGATTTAACATGCAACAGCTTTTCCAATTCCGTAAGAAAAGTGGAAGACCGAAAGATATAACAGGCTGTTCCACGGCATACACGAAAATGGAATTTTCCTTTGTTTTTAAACCGGAACTGATCGTAAAATGTAGCGACCCCGTAAATTTTATTCAGAGGGATCTTCATATGCCTGCTTACTTCCTGGAGAGAGTCATTCGAAAGATGTCCAGCTGCCGTCTGTATCTCCTGTAAAAGGGGGATCAGGAGGTCTCTCTTTCCCACAGGGTAACCTTGAATGATCTTTTCAATGATCTCGTCCATGAAAAAAGTTATTATGGCATGTTATTCTACAAAAATAGAAAAATTTCTTTGAAGGAAAGGAGTTTATTTGTGAAAAAATTATCATTGTTAATAAATAAACAACTGATAATTGTCCTTCCATCAACGAAAAATATCTGTAATCTTCTTGTTTTTTCGTAATTTTGAACTGTGGAACCTGTATTTATTTCCTCTCCTGATACAGTAAAACAAGCCCCAAAAGGAGCAGCATGACAGAACCTCTCTTTACCATCATTCAGGATAAATGCATAAAATGCTATGCATGTGTCCGGATTTGCCCGGTTAATGCGATCAAGGTGGATGTCAATACGGAATTTCCGTCCATTATCCCTGATCGTTGCATCGGATGCGGAAGTTGTTATAAGGTTTGCTCTCCCTCCGCCATCATTTACCGGAGTTCGGTTGAAGAGACCAAAGCATTGCTTGCTTCGGAAGAGAAAATTGCGGCCATCTGCGATCCTACCATTTCAGGTGAATTTTCCGACATTACCGATTACAGGAAATTCGTTGAGATGATCCGGCAACTTGGGTTTGCCTATGTCGGTGAAGCCTCATTCGGCGTCGACCTGATTGCCAGGAAATACCATGATTTTTTCGAAGATTTTCACGGAAAATATTACATCACAGCAAACTGTCCGGCCACCGTGGATTTTATTGAAAAATATTATCCCGACCTGATCAATAACCTCGCACCCATCGTCAGTCCTATGATTGCTTCAACCAAAGCAATGCGGAAAAAATACGGATCGGGAATCAGGGTGGTGTGGATCGGTCCCTGTATCGCCGCTAAAAATGAAGTGTTGCTTTTCGATGGAGATGCGAAGGTAGATTCCGTTCTGACTTTTATAGAACTGAGACAGTTGTTTTCCGAATTCAATATCCGGGAAAGCAAGATGGAATTCAGTGAATTTGATCCGCCGCTTGGTTACAAAGGTTCATTGTATCCGCTCTCGAACGGAATCATGCAGGCTGCCGAGTTAAGCGAAGACCTGCTGAAGGGTCAGATCATAACCACAGAAGGAAGACATAATATGCTGGATGCGGTCAGGGAATTTGATACCCGGATTGATATGATCCGGCGCCATTTCAATATTTTCTATGATGAAGGATGCCTGATGGGTCCAGGTACTTCCCCGGGCGGGGAAAAATTCCTCCGCAGAACACTGGTCACTGACTATGCCAATAAGCGGTTAAAGAATTTTGATAAAAAACGCTGGGAAGAAGAGCTGGATTTCTTTAGTGATCTGGATCTTTCAAGGGTTTTTACTTCGGATGATCAGCGTCTGCCGGTTCCGGATGAGGATGTGATCAGGGATATCCTGGTGGTTATCGGGAAAGAGAACCAGATGGATAATGATGTCGGCTGCCAGTCGTGTGGCTATTCATCTTGCAGGGAGTTTGCCATTGCCATTGCCCAGGGGCTGGCGACTACCGATATGTGTCACATCTATAGTACGAAAAACCGGCAGGATTACATCCAATCCCTGCGCCAGACCAATGAAAAGCTTGCCAAGACACAGGCTGCGCTGAAAGCCTCTGAAGAAAAGGCCGTTCAGGAGCAGGAATCCGAAAGGGAATCTTCGCAAAGTATGTCAACCATGCTTCAGAAACTGGTTTCGGGAGTAGTGATTGTAGATGAAAACCTGAAAATCCTTCAATCGAACAAGGCTTTCATCCGGATTCTGGGCGAAGAAGCGGCCATGGTGGATGAAGTGATCCCCGGCCTTATCGGCGCAGATCTTAAATCACTTTTGCCGGTCTCAATGTACAAACTGTTCTCCTACGTTCTTACTACGGATGAGGATGTACTGAACCGTGATATCCCTTATGGGGAAAATACGATCAGTCTTTCTGTTTTCACCCTTCAGAAAAATAAATTCGTCGGCGGGATCTTCAGGGACATGTATACGCCGGAAGTGAGGAAAGAACAGATCGTCCGCCGTCTTACCGAAACCATCGATGAGAATTTTGATATGGTTCAGAAAATCGCCTATCTGCTTGGCGAAGGAGCCTCAAAGACAGAAAAGATGCTGAAAGCCATTATTGAATCACACCAGGCACCTCCAAAGAAATAATGAACGAGAAATTTTATATCGAGATCAATTGTCAGCAGAAAAACCACGTTGATGAACGGGTCTGCGGGGATGTTTTCCTGACAAAACGGATCAAGGAAGAAGGACGTTATATCGTTGTACTATCCGATGGGATGGGGCATGGGATCAAAGCCAATATGCTGGCGATCCTGACTTCAACGATGGCATTGAATTTTACTGAAGAACATAAGGAGGTCGCCGAACTCGCGGATATCATCATGAATACCCTCCCGGTCGACAGCGTGAAACAGATGAATTATTCCACCTTTACCATTATAGAGATCGATGTGGATGGGGAAGTGAAGATCCTGGAATATGAAAACCCGAAAACCCTGATCCTGCGAGGTACAAAAAAGTTTGATACCGAGTGGACCGGGGTTGAACTTGAGACGGAGAAGAACATGGGGAAGGAAATCCTTCTCACCTCTTTCAGGCCTCAGAAAGAGGACCGGATCATTTTCTGTACGGATGGCGTAATTCAATCGGGCTTGGGCAGTGAGCGGTATCCATTGGGCTGGTGTCAGGAGAATTTTGAGGAATTCGTCGTGGAATCGGTAAAGGAAGAGCATGACATTTCGGCTTCCAGGCTGGCAGCAAAGGTGATTATCCGGTCCAACCTCAATGACCAGTTTTCTCCGCTGGATGATATGAGTTGCGGCGTTATTTATTTCAGGGATCCCCGTACGCTTATGATCTGTACTGGACCACCGCAGGAGGAGCAAAATGATGAGCTTTTCGCACGGTTATTGAGCGAATTTCAGGGTAAAAAGATCGTTTCGGGAGCCACTACCGCAGATATCATTTCCAGGGAGTGGAAGCAGGAAATTATTGACACCAACGTCATTACCGATCCGGAACTGCCCCCGGTCTCCCATATGCAGGGGGTTGAACTGATAACGGAGGGAATCCTTACGCTCAGTAAAGTGGTTGAAATCTTAAAAGCCTATAATCAAAATACCAAATTGGGTAAAGGTCCTGCAGATGAAATCGTGAAAATGATCCTGGAGAGTGATGAGATCCATCTTCTGGCGGGAACCAAAATCAATGTGGCACATCAGGATCCGACGTTGCCTGTTGATCTCATCTTGCGCAGAACCATTGTTTATCGTATAGCACGTGTCCTGGAAGAGAAATTCATGAAAGAGGTATTTATGAAATTTTATTAGTCAGTGGTTTGCTGATTTCCACCACGGTTTTGCCCACCTTGTTTATAAATTCTACCGTGCCGTGCACCAGTTTCACCCGGTTAATGATATTTAGCAACCCGATTCCTGTTGTCTGAAGAGGGTTTTTGTCGGGATTGTACCCTTTGCCATTGTCTGAATAAACAATATTCAATTCTTCATCAGACAGAAACAAATCCAGGAAGACGTCGGTGGCTCCAGAATGCGTAATGGTATTATTGACAAGTTCGGTGACGATGCGGTAGAGATGCCGTTCGGTTTCTGCATCAAAACGGTAATTTTCAAGATTACTATGGAAATTAAAGCTGAGCTGGCAGGTTTTTTCTATTTTGTGGATGAATGATTTTACCGCTGTTTCAAACCCGTAACTCTCAATCAGGCTGGGCATGATATAGTTGGCCAGTGTTCTCATTTTTTCAATGCCTTCCGCGAGCAACTGGTCGCAGATGTTCACGATCTCATTTCGCCCATCGGGACTTTCCTCTACTGCGAGTAATCCGATCTGAAGCTTGATGGCTGACAGGGTGGGCCCAAGGTCATCATGAAGATCGCTGGCAAAGCGACGACGATCCTTTTCTTCAGTTTCCAGGATTTTACTTAGCACATAGTTCTCTATATTTTTTTTCTCAGTGATGTCTATTCCCATCTCAAGAATGAGGCGGGAACCATCGCTATCTGTGAACGGGAAATCTGAAACCTGATAAATCTTTCCCCCAGGGGCAGTCCATTCCCGCTGACAGGACTGGTTGAAATCCAATATCTCCCGGATCGGACATTCCCCGCAAGGTTCAGATCTTCCAAGATGATATTCGTAGCATTGGTCACATTTCGATTTTCCGAAAGTTTCGACAAAGATTTTATTGGAAAAAAGAATCCGGTAATCAGGGGTGATCAGCACAACATAAGCCGGGATCATGTTCAGCACATCCTGAAATCGTTTTCTTTCTGAATCCAGATCATGAAAGGTCTTTTGCAAAAGAGCCGTACGCTCTTCCACTTTGACTTCAAGATCCTCTTTGGCGTGGGCCAGCGCAAGATTCAGCCGGATAGCCGTAATGCCGTAAGAGAGATCCTCTGCCAGTTTTAACAGCAGCTGTTGTTCTTCTGCCGAAAACGGATCAGGCAGACGGGAATAGATGGATATTGCCCCAAATACAGTATCATCCATAGATAAGGGAAGAACAATGGATGAGGCATAACCCCGTTTGATCGCCTGTTCCCGCCAGGGTTCAAAACAAGGATCTGTTTGCATATTACGGCATATCGCCATCTTTCCAGTCCGAATGGCTTTTCCTGTGGGACCATTTCCCCGGGGTGAATCTTCCCAGGTTATCTTAAGTGATTCAATGTAATGTTCTTCAAAGCCAGAATAAGCGACAGGGTCTACGCTTTTTTCAGGATTATCCTGTTTATATCCGATCCATACCATCTGATGGCCACAGTCTTCCACAATGACCTTACATACGTCTGTAAGGATCTTTTGTTCATCCTTTGCATGGAGCAAATGCTCACTGCTTTTTTGCATAGCCCGAAGCGTTCGGATCAACTGATAAAGATTTTGTTCGTTTTTCTTTCTTTCGCTAATATCGGTTATGAATGCAAAGAAAAACTCCGGGTTCCCTTCCAGGTCCTTCATGATATGGACAAGCAGTTCTATCGGTACTCGGGTTCCGTCTTTACAAATGTATTCCTTTTCATACCGTACCGGTTTCCCATCCCTTTTGAGTTCCTCAAGGATGTTAATTTCCATTTCCCGGTATTCGGAAGGAGTGAGGGTATTGATCCAGTCAATTTCAATGAGTTCCTCTTTAGTATACCCGGTAAGGGTTTCGAAAGCCTTGTTTACCAATCCGATTTTTCCATTGAGCAGGCCGACACCGAGTGGCTGGGAGGAAAACTCTATAATCCTTTCCAATATGGCATTTCCTTTGGAACCTTCCCGGATGACTTCCTCCAACCTCCTGCGTTCAGTGAGATCACGGTTTACACTGATATAATTCAAAATGTTCCCGTTCTCATCTTTTATGATCTTGAATGAGGATTCAATAAACAGTTCATGTCCGTCCTTGTGGATCTGACGTACTTCTGCTTTGAAGCTACCGGTTTCGGCTACAATACGAATCGCCTCTTCTCTTGATACATTCAGGAAGTCAGTTTGAAGCAGATCAGGGCCACTTTTCCCCAGCACTTCTTTTTCTTTCCATCCATAGATTTTTTCAGCCCCTTCATTCCAAAAGGTTAAAATAAAATTACCATCGCTGGCGATCACGGCATCATTAACCTTGTTGATCAGATAAGCTTGCTGTGTGATTTGTTTTTCTACTGCTTTTCTTTCCGTGATATCCAGGGATATCCCCATGAGAAATTCCGGGTTTCCCTGATGATCAAGTATGGTTTTACCTTTCGAATGAATATCCCTGATTTTCCCATTTCCGACAAGGATCCGATACTCATAATCGTAACTATTGAATTTACTGATGGTTTGATGGATGACATCTTTGACACTTTCAACATCGTCAGGATGGATCTGGCTGAAAAGACTTTCCAGTGTAGGTTTATAATTTGCCGGATCCTGACCAAAAATCCGAAAAAGATTTTTGGACCAGGTTACTTTCTGATTCTTTATATCATATTCCCAACTTCCGAGATTTGCCAGGCGCTGGGCTTCTTCCAGCATGGATTCCCGGTGATGCAGTTCTTCCGGTTGATCCTTCATTTCTGCAGAGTCGGATTTGATGCCGATCCCATCGGAATCAACAGCGAAGGTGTTACTGAAGGATTTTATTGTATCCACTGATTTCTTCAGCAGGATTTTTAATTCTTCATTCTCCCTGATTAATTGTTTTTCAATTTCAGTCATAACCGTATGCTGATTTCCATCTGTATGTTCTTTACCAGTATTGATTAATTAAATGTAAATATAGCATAATTTTAAAAAATGAGCATGGAGGAGATCCGGAAGTTAACACTGCCGGAGATGAAGTCGCCCGTGCAATCAAAGACTGCACGGGCGAATCATCAAGTATTAACCAAAAAACCATTACCATCTGTTTACCGGGTATTCTTCCGGAAAAAAGAAAGTAATATCCTAACTGCTGTGTTCAGCAATAATATCTTTTACACCGTCGGGGGAAACCCGGCCATATATTTTTTCTCCAACCATTACAACAGGAGCTAATCCGCACGCACCTACACAGCGCAGACAGCTGAGCGAAAATTTTCCGTCGGCCGTAGTTTGCCCCACCTGGACATTCAGCACTCGCTTAAACTCTTCCAGCACCTTCTCGGCACCACGAACATAACAGGCAGTGCCCAGGCAAATGGAGATCGGGTGTTCTCCTTTAGGCGTCATGGTGAAAAACGAATAGAAAGTAACCACACCATAAACATGTGCCACAGAAACATTCATCTCTTTTGCAATAACTTCCTGCAATTCGGCGGGAAGATAACCAAACAGGCCCTGGGCTTTATGAAGGACATTGATCAGTTCACCTTTCTCGTTATGAAAGGACTTACAAACATCCTTCAGCTCCTGTAATTTTTTCTCTGATAATTTAATCTTTGCCATATATTTTTTATCAATTCGGTTATTGAAAGGCTATTCCACTGTCAGTTCCACCTTATCCCTTACGCATAACGCATCACTCATCAATAAACACTCCTGCACTCTTATCAAAGTATTCGGTATGAAGCAGGTGGTGTGACTTCTCTCCCAGTGGTTTGCCGAGGAATTCCCGATAAAGTTCCTGGATGAAGGGGTTTTCATGCGATTTCCTGATCGGTTTCCCGGCATCTTCGCGATAGAGCGCAGCGGCACGTTTTTTAAGAATTTCCGAATCACCGATATGGTAAGGTTGTCCTCCGCCACCAATGCAACCGCCCGGACAAGCCATGATCTCGATGGCGTGGAAATGACTGCGACCTTCTTTAATGTCTTCCAGTAGTTTTCTGGCATTACCCAACCCATGGGCAATCCCGATGTTGATGGGTAATCCGTCGAAATCAATGGTAGCGTGGCGTACATTTTCCAGGCCTCTGAGTTCCTCAAAGTCAACCTTTTCGAGCGTCTTTCCGGTATAAAGTTCATAAGCAGTTCTGCAGGCCGCTTCAATGACCCCTCCGGTTGTTCCGAAGATAACCCCTGCACCGGTGGATTCACCAAGCGGGTTGTCGAAATCTTCATCGGGCAGACTGTTGAAATCAATATTTGCCTGTTTGATCAGGTGGGCAAGTTCGCGGGTGGAAAGAGAAAAATTAACATCCGGATCCCCATTGACCTTGAACTCGTCACGTTGGCATTCGTATTTTTTAGCAAGACAGGGCATGATGGAAACCACGATCATATTCTTGCGGTCGATGCCCAGCTTTTTGGCGAAATACTCCTTTGCAATGGGTCCGAACATCTGTTGGGGGGACTTTGCCGTGGAAGGTATATCGCGCATTTCCGGGAAATTGTGTTCAAAGAAGTTCACCCAACCCGGGCAACAGGAGGTGAGAATCGGCAGTTTGACCTTTTGGTCACCCTGCAAATAACGGGTAAGACGGTCGAGTAATTCGCTTCCTTCTTCCATAATAGTCAGGTCGGCAGCAAAATCTGTGTCGAACACGTAGTTAAAACCGAGACGTCTGAGTGCTGCGGCCATCTTACCCGTTACGAGAGTGCCTGGCTCGAGGCCAAACTCTTCACCTAATGCAGCTCTAACGGCAGGTGCTGTTTGTACAACAACAGTTTTAGTAGGATCAGCTAATGCATTGATTACGTTTCGCGAGTGGTCAACTTCGGTTAAGGCACCGGTGGGACAAACAGATACACATTGTCCACAGTAAGTACAGGTAGATTTCTCGAGATTCATTTCGAATGCCGGAGCCACCACTGCCATAAAGCCTCTGTTGACGGCAGAAAGCGCACCTACCGTCTGAACTTCATTACACATCATTTCACACCTGCGGCACATGATACATTTATCAACGTCGCGGATGATCGCAGGGGATGTGTCCTTGCGATAAGTAGATTGCTCACCCTGGAAGGGTATTTCACGCACACCAAGTTGCTGTGCCATGCTCTGAAGCTCACAGGTTCCGTTTTTGGCACAGGTCAGACATTCAGCCGGGTGATCAGAAAGGATCAACTCCAGAACCGTTCTTCGTGCGTTCATTACCCTAATATTGTGGGTATCTACAATCATTCCATTATCCACTTTGGTATTGCAGGCGGGTGCCAGGTTTCGCCGGCCTTTCACCTCAACTACACAGATCCTGCATCCACCGGGTTTGTTTTCGATGTTCAGGTCTTTAAGTTCAAAATAGCACAAAGTGGGTATATCAATTCCAACCGTTTTGGCTGCCTTCAGGATCGTCGTGTCTTTCTCAACCTCAACGGTCTTGCCGTCTATAATCAATTTGATCATTTCCATTTCTTATCTCCTCGTTAATTGATGAAAATTGCACCGAATTTGCATTTCTCCATACACGCACCACATTTGATACATTTTTCAGCATCGATCAGGTGAGCCTGCTTACGTTCGCCGCTAATGGCGTTAACGGGACAATTTCTTGCACACAGGGTACATCCGATACATTTTTCGGCATCGATGATGTACATCATGAGCGATTTACAAACACTCGAACGGCATTTTTTTAAGGTTACGTGCTCGAGATATTCATCATAAAAGTTTTCTATTGTGGAAAGTACAGGATTTGGCGAGGTTTGACCCAATCCACACAGGGAAGTGTCGCGGATCACATTGCTCAGATTTCTCAGTTTGTCGATATCTTCCATGGTACCGTTTCCCTGCGTGATCTTATCCAGCATTTCGTAAAGTCTTTTGTTCCCCACACGACAGGGTGTACATTTGCCGCAGGATTCCTCTACCGTGAATTCCAGGTAAAATTTGGCAATGGAAACCATACAGTTGTTATCATCCATGACGATCATGCCGCCTGAACCCATCATGGAGCCGGCTGCAATAAGATTGTCGTAATCGATCGGGATATCCAGGTGCTTTTCCATCAAACAACCGCCTGAAGGGCCACCCGTCTGAACGGCTTTGAATTTTGCTCCATCCTGAAGCCCGCCACCGATTTCATAGATCACTTCACGCAGAGTAGTTCCCATCGGGACTTCAATCAGTCCGACATTATTGATCTTTCCGGCGAGTGCAAATACTTTTGTGCCTTTGGATTTTTCAGTACCAATAGCTGAAAACCATTCCCATCCCTTGTTGATGATTACGGGGACGTTTGCATAGGTTTCAACATTGTTCACATTGGTTGGCTTGCCAAGATAACCTGATTCAGAAGGGAACGGGGGCTTAACGGTCGGTTCACCACGAAGGCCTTCCATGGAGTGGATCAGGGCTGTTTCTTCGCCGCATACAAAAGCACCGGCACCGTAACGGATCTCGATATCAAAATTGAAGCCGGTTCCCAGTATATTTTCTCCAAGGAAACCCCATTCGCGTGATTGGTCCATGGCGATTTTCAGACGCTCAATGGCGAGCGGATATTCTGCACGGATATAAACCAATCCTTGGCTGGCACCGGTACAGTAACCATTAATGGCCATGGCTTCCAGAACGGAGTGCGGGTCACCTTCCAGTACGGAACGATCCATGAAAGCACCCGGATCACCTTCATCCGCATTGCAAACCACATATTTCTGATCCGCTTTTACCTTGCGTGTGAGGTCCCATTTCAAACCGGTGGAAAATCCTCCGCCGCCACGACCCCGTAACCCTGATTTCCTGATAATCTCAATAGTGGCTTCCGGTGAAAGTTCTGTTAAAACCTTTCCCAGCGCCTGATATCCTTGTCTTGCAATGTAATCTTCGATCCGCTCGGGGTCGATTACACCGCAATTCCGTAATGCTATTCTGATTTGTTTCTGTGCCATCAGTTCTTCCTCCGCTTATTTACTGTCGATGGTTTCATAATTCTTTGCAATGATCCCGTCGACCGTTTCACCTTTCCGGATGTATTTTTCGATGATCTCATCCGCTTTTTTCGTGTTAACATAACCGAAGACGATGGGTTCTTTACCGGGAATGGTCACTTCAATCGTGGGTTCTGCGTAGCAATAACACATACACCCGGTTTGTGTGACTTCGGCAGGGATACTCCTTTTCTCCAGTTCCTCTTTAAAATAATCCATCACTTGTTTGGCTCCGGAGGCAATGCCACAGGTTGCCATGGCAACTTTTATCTGTATGATGCTGGCGGGATGATCTTTCTGACTCCTGACTTCTGATTTTGAACGGAGTTCATCGCCCAGTTTCTTCAATTCTTCCAATGACTTTATCTTTGTCATATCCCTCTTGTTTTCCTGTTAATCTGGTAACAACTGATTTTAATGGTGCAAAATTAAGAAGAGTAAAGTTACCGTGCAAGAAAATATGTTATTATTTTAACATTGTTAATAAATTAACAAATGAGCGTGTCAGTATAGATGTGAGAAGAAAGATTTCAATAAATACATAATACAGTTTAGCAGTGGCTTAGAAAGGGCAGGATCCAGGTATACTGCATTGTCAGGTTAATTATTTTTTGTCATAATCCTGAAGCCATTTCCATGAATGTTCACGATCTCAATATCAGGATCCGCCTTTAAATATTTCCGGATCCGGGCCATGAAAACATCCATGCTTCGGGTGGTAAAATAATCTTCTGTCCCCCAGATCTTTTGCAAGGCCTCTTTTCTGGATAAGATGCCATCTTTTGAAGAACATAAAAGTTTAAGCAATCCTGCTTCCTTGGGAGAGAGTGTAATCGCCTGGCTTTCGATTGTCAGTGTGCGGAGACGCGTATCGAATTTGAATTTCCCCAGCGAAAATTCTGTAATTTTGTCCTGACCTGCTGCGTCGATCTTCCGCTTTAGAATGGCTGCCAGTTTGTACAGTAACACTTCCGAATCGAAGGGTTTGATAAGATAGTCATCTGCACCGATCCGGAAACCTTCCAGGACATCCTCTTTCAGCGTCTTTGCCGTCAGGAAAATGATGGGAATGGAATCGTTCAGCTTCTTTATTTCTCTTGCCAGGGTGAAACCGTCCATTTCCGGCATCATGATATCAAGAATGCAGAGGTCATATATTTCTTTCCTGAAAGCGGCAAGTCCTTGTTTTCCGTCTGTTTGTAAGGTAACATCATAATCCGCCAATTCGAGATAGGAGGTAAGGATACTTCCGAAATTGGTATCATCTTCAACGAGGAGAATTCTGATCTTTTTCATTTTTATTTATTTTATTTTCATCGAGCCACTATCTGCTCGTTATAATACCGGAAGTTCAACTTCAAATCTGCTTCCTTTCCCCGGTTCACTTATGACCCTGATCTCGCCTTTGTGCGCCAGAACGAGTGCCTTTGCATAGCTGAGGCCAAGTCCGAATCCTTTGATATTATGAATATTGCCACTGGTCACCCGGAAAAATTTATCAAAAATCTTTTGTTGTACTTCCTGGGTCATTCCTAACCCTTTGTCTTCAATGGCCACGATGATCCGGTGGTTTTTACTCGTGGTCCTTACAGAAATTTCCGGTTTTTCGGGTGAGTACTTATTCGCATTGTCGAGCAAATTCATAAAAACCGAAAGCAGGTGTGCTTCATCACCGGAGACGATGGAATCTTCCGCTTCCGGGATAAATTTCAGTTTGCCATCCCGTTTTTCAATCTGTAAACGAAGATGATCTGTTACTTTGTGCAAAATGGTATGAATATCAACCGGCTTGTCATTTAGTCTGAATTCACTACTATCCAGTAATGCCATTTGAAGAACCTGTTCAACCCTCGCATTCATTCGGTTATTTTCCTCTTTAATGATCCGGGTGTATCCCTTTATCCTGTCAGGATCTTCAATGACCTTCGAATTATTGATCGAATCGACCGCAATGGAAATGGTTGCAATAGGGGTCTTGAATTCATGAGTCATGTTATTGATAAAGTCGGTCTTGATATCCGAAATTTTCTTTTGCCGGATCATAATAACAATACTGAGAACGGAGGTAAAGATGATAATAAATGTGAAGAAAACCGACCCAAAAGCGATCAGGGAGATGGATTTAGCCAGAAAACTTTTTTGTTCAGGAAAATAAACCAGTAAGACATCATGCTGTTGAAAAATATCATTCGGGAACAGTGAAACACGATGACGCGTAGAAAGATGACTCTTTTCAAATCCTTTTGATTGAGCCGGTAAAACAACTGAATCGCCAGCAGATTGGATGGCAAATTCAAACGGAATGTTAATCCCTTTTTCTGCTAAAGATTTTCTCAGGGTTTTCTGGATGTTGCCGGTATCAATGCGCTGGATGAGCGATTGGGGTTTGCTTTCCAGTTCCACTGCCATCTTCTGAATGACGTCTTTTATCTTCCTGGCCTTTCGCGTTATTCTTCGCATATCTTCTCTGGCATGCCTGGGATCAGGGCCTGGCATGAATTCTTCATCCAGCACATAGGTTCGGTTTCGTATCCTGAAATCGGGCTCTCCCCATGCAATCGCTGGTGGCGGACGGACCGGGTGCTTCCGGAGGTTTTTTTTCTTCTTTGCCTCGTTTTCGTAATGCTTTTTCATGATCGAATCGATTTTCTGAAAATCGATCGTTCCATTCCATTCAAAAGAAAAATTTCCAAACTCATCTGGTTGCATCAGTCCGAAATGCCTGCTGTTTTCAAAGATCGTATCCGGATTATGATAACTGTATTCGAAAAAATAGTTCCCCTGCATGAGGGGAAGAGGGAGAGGTGGATCGGGAGGAGGCGGTAATTCCTCTTTCCTCAATAGCGAGTCCAGTTTGGTGTTCAGACTCAGGATCGTATCAGTGGAAAAAGCCTGGACCAGTTCAAGAATACTGTCTCCCATCATGTTTTTCCGCATATACATGATATCTCCATGTGTTTCCAGTTTACTCACCGTCATGGCCAGTGCATCATTTACGCTACGGTCGAACTGCTCCTCGCTGACCTGCACGGCATTCCGGATCCAAAAGAATTGCACGCCAATGATGCCTAGCAAAGCCAGGCAGATCAGCGTGATCATTAAAGGAAGCATCCTTTTCTTCATCTATGGAAATAAAGATCAAAAGTATAAAATGCAAACGGTAGATCGGGTAACATTAACCTTTCCTTAACCAATTTTAACCAATAATTAACTAACTAACTGATAATCATATTATAGATTTGTTGAAATTTAAAACCAACCAACCATGAAACCAACTTCTAAAGCATTTTTTTATGTTACCGCTATGGTAACGGCCGTCATTCTGGCCTGTCCCGGCCGATCTTACAGCCAGGACTCGACCGGAAAGAATCATCACAAAACCATGATTTTGAAAATCCAGGATGATAAAAACGGGAAGAAAACCATTTTGGATACCACGATTAATCTTGATCAGGTCGGGGACGTGAAGGATCTGAAAGAATTTATGAGAAAATATGATGTTGACCTGAGAGACCTGGATGAAAGTATCGGGGAGATGAATATTAACATCAGCAACATGGAGCTTCCTGATTCGGTAGGGGATTCTCTAAGGAATTTCACAAAAAATATTACCATTATTGGAAAGAACGGAAAGAATTTTCATTACCAAAGAAACACCCGTCCCGAAAGATTTGATTATAATTTTGATTTCGACCTTCCCGAACCACCTGAAGCTCCCGAACGTCCGGAACTGGGGTTCTTTAATGAATTTCCTGAACCCGGGATGGCTCCCCGTATCAGATCTTTTAATGGCCGGGGAGAAACGTTATCAGATTTACTGGGTGACATACCCCTGAGCAATGTTAAGCATTATTCGATCAAGGAGCGCAAGAATGGAAAGCGGATCATTATTGATCTTAGCAACGATCCCGTCTTTGAAAAGCAGGAGCGAGTGGTGATCATCCGTGAGCCACGACGTCCCATGCCACCAGGAGAAAGAGGAGATTCCAGACATGATTCCCGTAAACAGTTTAGGAAAAAGGTAATTATTGACGAGGAGAAACAATAATATCCGGGATGAAAAAACAAAGGCTGCCTCTTGCGGGCAGCCTTTTTTTTTATCAGTGTAGTTGATATTAGTAGCGCTTTTTGGGCGAATAGTGCGTATGGAGCAGTTGATGGGATTTTTGTCCCAATGGTTTTTCAAGGAAATCGGCATAGATTTCAGCAACTTCCGGGTTATCATGAGATTTACGGATGGGCATTCCCATATCTTCCTCGTAGATTGCAGTTTTCCTTTTTGCACGGATTTCCGGGTTAGTTGGAATGGGTTGTCCGCCACCACCAAGACATCCACCTGGGCAAGCCATGATTTCCATGAAATGATAACTTGAGGTTCCGTCCTTGATGCTCTGCATAACCTTCTTGGCATTGGCAAGACCATTCGCCACAACGCATTTCAGTTCGACACCTTCGAGGAAGGACCACTCCGGTACTGTTTTCTCAATCAGTATGGATGCTTCTCGTACTTCGCCTTCGAAGCCACGAACGGCAGTGATATTCAGTCCTTCAAACGGGACTTCTCTTCCTGTAACGATTTCGTAAGCAGTTCGTAAGGCAGCTTCCATGACACCGCCCGTTGTTCCGAAGATCACAGCAGCACCAGTGGATTTGCCCATGATGCTATCGCAAGTATCATCGGGGAGGAATTCGAAATCGAGTCCGGCCTGTTTAATCATAATGGCAAGTTCGCGGGTCGTCAGCACATAGTCAACATCTTTAAAGCCGCTGGAGCGCATCTCCGGACGATCGGCTTCAAACTTCTTTGCTGTACAAGGCATGATAGATACCGAAACAATCTTCTTCGGATCAATGTCGCGTTTCTGTGCATAATAGGTTTTCACCAAAGCACCAAACATCTGCTGCGGTGATTTGCAGGTAGAGAGGTTCGGAAGATATTCCGGGAAAGTATGTTCGAGGAATTTAATCCAACCGGGTGAGCAGGAAGTAGCCATCGGAAGGGCAACCGTAGTGTCCTTATCGACCAACACTTTCTTGAGACGGGTCAGCAGTTCATGACCTTCTTCAATGATGGTAAGGTCGGCAGTAAAATCAGTATCAAGAACTGAATCAAAGCCCAGGCGACGCAAGGCGGTGACCATTCTGCCGGTAACGATTCTTCCGGGGGCCATGCCCAAAGCTTCTCCCAGTGCAATTCTGACTGCAGGAGCTGTTTGAACCACTACATGTTTGTTGGGATCAGAAATGGCTTCCCATACCTGGTCAATATAATTCCGTTCGATCAATGCGCCGGTCGGGCAACGGTTCACACATTGTCCGCAATTGGTACATACCACTTCGAATAACGGATTTTCAAAGAAAGTGGAAATCTTCATCTTATCCCCTTTGTAAGCGACACTCAGGGCGCTTACACTCTGAATTTCCTCGCAGGTTCTGACGCAGCGCTGACAACGGATACATTTGCTGTCATCTTTGATAATGGCTGAGTTGAACTGATCGATGGTATATTTCTTTTCCGGCACGAGATCAAGGAAAAGGTGATCACCGGTGAGCATCCGCGAAGCCAATGACTGTAATTCGCAGTTGCCGTTTTTGTAACATTTTGTGCAATCGGCATTGTGTTCGGAAAGCAGTAACTCGACGATGTGTTTTCGTGCCATTCTTACCTTCATGCTGTTGGTATGAATGACCATACCTTCAGCGGCCGGCATGGCGCATGAAGCGGGAAGGTTTCTCACATTCTCCTGTTCAACGACACAAACGCGGCAATTTCCTGCAACACAAAGATCTTCGTGGTGGCAGAGCGTGGGTATATGTATATTCAGTTGCCTCGCTGCCTCAAGAATGGTGGCACCGGCGTTAACCGTTACGTCGATACCGTCTATATTTAAGTTTACCTGGTTAGCCATATTTTTAAATGGGTTATATGTTAATATCTGTTGAACGACGATTAATAAATCATTTCTTCCTTAAAGTTGTTGACGATGGAAGAGAAGGAATTGGCAACGGATTGACCGAGACCACATTTGGCAGTGATCTTCATGCTTTCCGAAAGCCGCATCAGCTGATCCAGATAACCGGCCTTTTTTTCACCTTTCTTCACTGCAACGATCCCTTTGCGGAGTTGCTGACAGCCAACGCGGCAAGGAGTACATTGTCCACAGGATTCTTCCTCGAAAAATTCGAGATAGTTATGTAAAACGTTGTACATGGAGCGTGAGCTGTTGAAGATCATCATTGAACCTCCGGTAGGAACGCCTTCGAAACCGATGATGGTATCTTTGAATTTTTTTCTCGGGACGCAGAAGCCGGAAGCGCCTCCAACCTGAACCGCTTTTGTATCTCCATCGCCGAATTCTTCTACAAACCGGTCGAGGGGCATACCGAGTTCCAGTTCATAGATACCCGGAATCGGTGTATCGCCGGAAACAGAGAATACTTTTGATCCCCTGGAATCGGTGGTACCCAGTTCCTTGTATTTTTGTGCGCCGATCCTGCAGATCATTACCACATTGACAAACGTTTCAACATTGTTGATCACGGTGGGTTTTTTCATAAAACCGGAAATGGTGGGATAGGGGGGCTTGTTGCGGGGTTCGCCGCGGAAACCTTCCATGGATTCGAAGAGTGCGCTTTCTTCACCGCAAATATAAGCGCCGCTGCCCATGCGGATTTCGATCTCGAAATCGTGATTCAGTTTTTTTGCATGTTCATGATAAATCTCAAGTTCGGCGAGTAATTCAGGAAGCATGAAGCGATATTCTCCGCGGAGATACATATAACCTTTCTTTGCGCCGATCACGCGGCCGCAGATGGCCATACCGGAGAATACTTTTCTCGGTACACGGGAAAGAATTTCGCGGTCTTTGAAAGTACCGGGTTCGCCTTCATCCGCATTACACACGACAAATTTTTCATCACCGGGTGTTTCTGCGGTATATTTCCATTTCATGGCTGTGGGGAAACCCGCGCCACCCCGTCCGCGAAGACCTGAATCCAGAAGATCTTTGAGAATCTCTTCATTTGATTTTTTCAGGGCGTCTTCCAGGACTTTATATTTTACATCGGAATATTCTCCGAAGATCAGGTCAACTCTTTTTAATTTAGTATCAGCTGCTAACATGATTGTGTCTCCTTTTTTTTAAATTATTTGGTCCTGTATTCCGTAATGATGTCGTGAACAGTATCCGGGGTGAGATCTGAAAAGGGTAATTCATTGATCAGCATTGCCGGTCCTTTGTGACACCACCCTAAACAGTTTGTTTCGAGTAATGTGAATTTTTTATCAGCTGTGGTTTCACCTACTTTTATCTTAAGTAAGTCTTCCAGTGTCTGAACAATCATTTTTTTACCGTGCATATCACAGGTGATGGTTTTGCATACCCTTACCACGAACTTTCCCTTCGGCTTGGTATCGAGGAAGGAATAGAATGTTGCCGTACCGTATACCTGAGCAGCCGAGAGATCGAGTTCACTGGCTATCTCTGTCATATCGGTGTCGGAGATGTAATTATTCTGCTCAACGACTCCTTGCAGGATGGGCATTAAACTGGCCCGTTCACGGCCATACTTTCCGACTAATTCGGAGATGAGACTGGTGTTGTTTGGTGCCATTATAAACTGGTTTTTTGGTTATAGGATGGGGAAAAACTTGAATTTTTTATCCTGTTGCAAAATTAATTTTTCTTTTGTTAATAAACTAACAATGAAACTTCTTTTTTTTCACCGGTACTTTATTTATAGACAATCAAAATAGCTAATATTGCAAATTGAAACTGATCCAAATAACGCATATGCCTCTATTTCGTTACTTTCTATCTGTTGCTTTTGACGGAACCGTCTTTCATGGATGGCAAGCTCAGAAAAATGCTCCTTCCGTTCAGCAATTGCTCACAGATAGCCTGTCGATGATGATGAGGCTGCCGCTGAAACTAACTGGTGCTGGAAGAACAGATGCGGGGGTTCATGCCCGCCAGTTCTTTGCCCATGTTGACATTCCGGTACCATTATCAACGGAAACACGCCAGAAACTGGTATATAAACTAAACGGATTTTTACCTCCCCAGGTGGCAGTCTTCGATATCATTCCTGTTAAAGCGGATGCCCATGCAAGATTTTCTGCCATTTCACGTACTTATCGGTACTATATCTCAACGGTGAAAGATCCATTTTCGGTGAATCATTTCTGGCACTACACGGGCAAACTTGACCTGGACCTGATGAATGAGGGAGCCCGGATACTTCCTGAAATCATGGATTTTACCTCCTTCTCAAAGGTTGATACGGATACAAATACCAATATCTGCAAGGTGACAATGGCGGGTTGGGAACAAAACAGGAATTCTTTGGTTTTTACCATCACCGCAGATCGCTTTTTACGAAACATGGTCAGGGCAATCGTAGGAACCCTCCTGGAATTGGGAAGACATAAAATAACCATCCCCGGGTTCCGACAAATCATCGCCTGCAATGATCGTTCGGAAGCCGGGGATTCTGTTCCGGCACAAGGCCTGTTTCTGGAGAAGATTGTTTATCCGGAGGAGATCTGGAATGTGGAATCAGATTCCAAATAAATCACAAAACTCAAATCCCGAATTTTAAACAAATCACAACGCAATCCTGTCACCGCATATCAATCACCTCGACACCAGGAAATTTTTTTGCATCGAAGGTGAAATCTGAAGGTGAAACGGTTAGATCTGTCTGGTATCTGGTGATTTTATAGGTGAAGTTATTACCATTTTTATCAAACAGCGTAAAGCTTTTCACCTGTTTTTTTGTCTTATCCACCACGAGTTTTGCTTTGATGAAATTTTTGGTGTTGTTCGGGATCAGTTCTACTGTCTCGGCATTCGGATCCGTTTGGGCTTTATCCTTGATAATTTTCGACTTGTAATTGCTGTTGTAAGAGGTGAGTAATTTGGAAGGCGTCATGGATTCATCTTTTGCATCCAGGTCATTCACCTGAACTTCGTTCGATTCCTTGATGTAGGTCCAGATGGTCTTTCCGTCGGAAATGACCGTCTGTCCACCCGCAACAAGTTTATATTTGTTGCCGGAGAGCATCAGGGTCCCGGTTTTTACTTCATTGATTTTCGCCTGTTTGTTTTCCATGGTATAGGAAAAATCGGCTTTGATCGATTTGTATGATTTGGTCTTTGCACTTACCTGGTCAAGTAATTCAGATGCTTTTGCATCTTTGGACTGAGCAAATACTGTGATGCCTGCAAAAATCAGCAGGAAGAGAAACATTAATTTTTTCATAAACTTCTGGATTAATTTAAACATGGACATTGCACAATAATCATTCCTTATTCAGGATGTCAGCCAACTTCTCCGATTTCTCTCAGGTGCATCTCCAGAGAAGTCAGGTCTTTGAATTTTACTTCCCGGGCTTTGCTTCCTTCGAATTGTCCGACAATGCCTGCTGATTCCAGCTGGTCGATGATTCTGCCGGCACGGTTATATCCCAGTTTCAGTTTTCGCTGAAGCAGAGAAGTCGATCCTTGCTGGTTTGAAACGATGAGCCGGGCTGCTTCCAGGAAGAGCTCATCCCTGGAATCCGGGTCGTATTCTTTTGAAACTTCCGTTTCTTCTTCATTGAATTCAGGAAGATGATAAGCATCTGAAAAGCCACGCTGACTCCCGATGAATTCTGTGAGACGTTCAATTTCAGGTGTGTCAACAAAGGCACATTGCAAACGGGTAAGGTCACTGCCATTCAGCAGGAGCATATCTCCGCGACCCACCAGTTGATCGGCGCCACCGCTATCGAGGATGGTACGTGAATCGATTTTAGAGATGACCCTGAAAGCAATACGGGCCGGGAAGTTTGCTTTGATGGTCCCCGTGATGATATTCACGGAAGGCCGCTGAGTAGCAATAACGAGGTGGATACCCACGGCCCGTGCCAATTGTGCCAGTCGGGTTAACGGGGTTTCGATTTCTCTTCCGGCAGTCATGATGAGATCGGCAAACTCATCCACCACCAGGATCAGGTAAGGCATGAAATGGTGGCCGGCACCAGGATTTAATTTCCTTGAAATGAACTTCTCGTTGTATTCCTTGATATTCCTGACCTGTGCATCCTGAAGAAGGTCGTAACGGTTGTCCATTTCGACATTCAGGGAGTTAAGGGTCCGGATTACCTTTTTGGTATCCGTGATGATGGCTTCTTCCGAATCAGGCAGTTTGGCCAGGAAATGACGGACGATCTTGGAGAAAAGCGAAAGTTCCACTTTCTTGGGATCAATCATCACGAATTTGATCTGGCTCGGGTGTTTCTTATAAATTAAGGAGGTGATGATGGCATTTAAGCCGACGGATTTCCCTTGTCCCGTCGCCCCGGCCATAAGGATATGCGGCATTTTAGCCAGGTCCACGATGAATGTCTCATTTGAAATGGTCTTTCCGAGGACGAGGGGCAATTCGAAGGTCGATTTCTGGAATTTTTCTGAAGAAAGCAGCGACCGCATGGAAACGGTTTCCGGATTCTTATTTGGTACTTCGATCCCGATGGTTCCTTTTCCGGGTATGGGCGCTATGATACGGATTCCAAGTGCCGAGAGGCTTAAGGCAATGTCGTCTTCCAGATTTTTAATCTTGGAGATCCTGACGCCCGCTTCCGGAACAATCTCATAAAGTGTCACCGTGGGACCGATGGTGGCTTTGATTTTCTGGATTTTGATGGAATAGTTTTTCAGGGTCTCAACAATCCGGTTCTTGTTGGCCTCCAGCTCATCCTTGTTTACATTGATCTCATCTCCGCCATAATCACTCAAAAGATCGAGTGGCGGAAATTTGTAATGGGGAAGGTCAAGTGTAGGATCATATTTCGTGTCGAGCCCCTGGTGACCGTCTGAGGCAGGCGTATTGCCACTTTCAGGGTCAACGACGGTTTCATCTACCGGATGCTCGACGATAAACTCCACTTCCGGATTAGCCGTAAGATGGGGATTCATTTCAAAGACAGGCGGGTAATCGTGTTCCGGATCGGGTATTTGGAATTTCGGTCCGTATTTAGCTTCTTCATCATTCTTGGGTAACTCTAAAGGTATCTCGGGAATTTCAACGAATGAATTGACGAGGGGTTCTGCTATTTCCATCTCAATTTCTGGTGACAGAACTGATGCCGACTCAATAATGGCCGGCGGAGCATCTGTGACCTCGATGACTTTCAGGTCTTTGGCTTTAAACCACCGGAACGGAATGTTGAAAGAAAGAATAAACAAGCTGAATAAGGTGAAGGCAAGCAGCATGATCATCCCTGAATAACCCAGGAAATCTGTTAACAGGAGGTTGACCCTGAAACCATAGACGCCATAAAAGATATCTTCGCCGGAGAACAGAACGCTCAGAAAAATAGGTATCCATATCAGCCCGAAAAAAGAATACATAAAAACCGGTCCCAATCTCAGGGATGGCAGGTCAAAGAGCAATTTTATCCCGGCTGCCGCAAGCATCAGGATCAGCAGAAAGGAAGCGACGCCAAAGAGTTGGGAGATAAAGAAAAATCCGATGATCGCCCCGATCTTGCCGACCCAGTTTTCGGGGGTTTCAGTATTGGCAAAATGATCAAATGAAAATCCATTCAGAACCTTATGGGCATAATCGAAATCGACTTTCCAGGTCTGGGTGTACGACGTAAAGGCAAGCAGGAGGTAAAGGCCAAACAGAAGAAAGAAAAGTCCGAGTACTTTTAATTTCCTTTCATCGATAGGCTTTTTCTCTTTCTTCTCTTTCTTCGGTTTTGCTGGTTTTGCGGGCTTTTCGGCCTTGGGCGATCTGGCCTTCCGGGGCTTTTTTTCGTCAACCGGAGTATTCAACTCCGGTTGAGGTTCCGGTTGGGTATCTTCCCTGAAAGTATTTGCTTTTAACGTGTTTGCCTGCTTTGCCATTATCGACCCTGATTATTATTCTTCACCCATTCCGCCAAACTTGCTCTTGAGCTCATCCTGGGTGGTCATCGTATAACCTTCTGGAATCTCGAACAATTTGTCTGATACACTTTTTTTCTCAACGGATGTGGCACTAAAACTCATAGACAATTGCGGGGTTTTCATCGTAAATTCCATCATCACACCCTTGATGTCTTTATAGGTTGGATTATCGAAATTGGCGTTTTGTGCACCCAGTTCTTCCGTAAAATAAACCTCAAACGTGGTTTTTACTCCATCGTCGTCGGTAGTAACAATGGCTTTCTTGCAATTGTATCCGGCAATGGTTTTGGTTTCAGCAGTAACCTGGACTTTTCCCTGGGGTTCCTTGGCCATTTGCTTCTGAATTTCATCTGTGGTTTGTGTCAGGGCATATTTCTGACCCATGATGTTAATCAGGTTGATCTTGGTTTTTGCGGTATAGTCGGTTATCTCGATCTGGTCGCCCATTCCGCCGGCATTGATTTCTGTGCGCGATTTGGTTGCCTTGATATAGATCGTGAATACGCTTGGCATCATGGCCATTTGTTCCTTCGGGAAACTTGCGTTGGGATAAGTGATTTTGTAAGTGATGACTCCTTCGAAAGTTTTTGGCGTTCCTGCCATGCTGGACTGGCCGAAAATACAGCCCATCAAAATCAGGGCGATCATTAACTGAACAGGTTTTTTCATAGATAGAAGTTTGTTTAAATGTGAAGCAAAGGTATTTATTTTACAAATCTGAATAATTTATTGAAGCGGATTTTCCCATCAAACAAGGATTTATTCGGATCGAGTGATAACCATACGAAAACGGCTTTTCCCACGACATGGTCTTCCGGCACGAATCCCCAGTAACGGGAATCGGCTGAGTTATGACGGTTATCTCCCATCATCCAGTAATAATCCATCTTAAAGGTATAGGTTTGTGCTTCTTTTCCGTTGATGAATATTTTCCCGTCTTTTTCCTTCAACTCATTTTCTTCAAACACGCCGATGATCCTGCGGTAGAGGGCGATGTTTCCAACATTGATTGGGATCGTAACTCCTTTTTTGGGGACCCAAATGGGACCGAAGTTGTCAACATTCCATCGGTAGGTGGAATCGAAGGGAAAGATATCCGGGTTCCATTGTCCGGCAGGCGTAATCTCCGGTTCGATGGATTTTACATTGCTGAAACTCTTCAGTTTGGCCAGGGATTCATCAGAGAGTGTTACCTCAAAGTCGGAATTGTTGATGGGGTTAATATTTTCTGTGATGTCGATACTTTGAAAAGTAAGACTGTTGATGGGTGTTCCGTCGGTGCGCACGATATACTTGTATTGCTTCTTCCCCGGATTTTGTTCAGGTTTCCCGTTGATATAAACGATCTTGTCAACGATCCGGATGCTGTCGCCGGCAATGCCAATGCAGCGTTTGATGAAGTTCTCCCTTTTATCCACCGGCCGGGAGATGATTTCACCGAAATAATTCGGCGTATTCCAAACCACTTCTCTTCCGAATTGCCTTACCAGCTGATAGTAACTGGCATTGCTCTGGAATTTTGTCGAAAGGGTATCCCCGTCAGGATAATTGAACACCACAACATCCATGTTTTCAATCTTTTCTATTCCCGGAAAACGGTAATAGGCAAGATGCGGCCATTCGATGTACGACTTGGTATCCGTGGTCAACGGAAGGGTATGATGAACGAAAGGAAACGAGAGCGGGGTGTTGGGAACCTTGGGGCCAAAGTTGATCTTGCTGACAAAAAGATAATCACCCACCAATAAGGTCTTTTCCATGGAGGAAGTGGGAATGGTATAGGCTTCAATCAGGAAAATGCGGATGATGCTCGCCGCAATTACGGCGAAGATGATCGCATCGGTCCATTCACGAACCAGGGTCTTTTTTATCTCCGGGCGTTTCAAAGGATCAACATAAACCTCCTTTTTGGCAAATCCCAGGTAGGGAAGGTAAACAAAGGGGAAGATCACGCCAAGGGCTTGTTCCCCAAGTCCGAATTTGTTGAAACACTTGGTGATCTCCACAATCATCAGCAATATCATGAAAACATTGATGAAGGGGATTAAAAGGAAAATATACCACCAAAGGGGTTTCCGGATCACCTTTAACCAGATATACAGATTGTAAAACGGGATCAGCGAATACCAACCTTTAAAACCTGCTTTTTCAAAAATGCCCCACAAGCCTGCCGTCGTGGAAATCAGAGAAAGGACAAAAAAAATGGTGTAGAGATTCATGAGGAAAATGATTTATGAAAGAGGTTAACGAATATAGATAATTCTTATTCTGTATCTGGTAATAAAGTTTCTGCTATCAGATCCTTCATCTCGAAATAGCCTTTCTGTCCCTGGATCCATTCAGCCGCCCTGATGGCTCCTTCGGCAAATCCGATGCGGTTTTTTGCCGTATGGGAAATCTCGATAAGATCATTCCCGCATTCGTAACGGATGATATGTGTACCGGGAACATTATCGGTACGCCGGGATTTGATCTCGATTTCCCCGGGACTTACCGGAATATCCTGTACCCATTTTTCCTTTCGCTCCATATTATGGATAATATCATTGGCAAGTACGATAGCAGTAGCGCTTGGCGCATCCTGCTTATGAATATGATGCGTTTCCTGAATCGAGATCTCGTATTCAGGATATTTCGACATCAGCTTTGCAAGATGGCGGTTCAGGTCAAAGAACAGGTTAACGCCGATACTGAAGTTGGTAGCATAAAAAAAAGTTTTATTTCCCGACAGGCAATCTCTTTTAATCACATCCAGGTATTCGTACCAACCGGTGGTACCCACTACGACAGGTATACCGGCATCAAAGCACCGGTATATATTTTCGACAACGACCTTGGGAGTGGAAAAATCAATGGCCACATCAGCCTGGTTCAGAAATTTTCCTTTTTCTATCCATTGTTCAGGAGAATCAATGGTGAGCGTGATGACATGATGACGCCGCAGGGCGATTTTTTCAATCTCCATTCCCATTTTCCCGTATCCGAGTAATGCAATCTTCATAGGCAGTCAGAATTTTAGACTCAGTTTTATTCCGGAGGTTACATTTCTGTTGATAAATATAGGAGTGATTACCGGTTCCACTCTCAGGGTAAGGTCATTGCTAATATTATAAGTAAAGAGGTGGGCATCCACAGTGGCATCCAGAATATTCAGGATGTACCATACTGCTGATAACAGAACGGTAACTTCCAGGTTTCTGCGGTAATACTCTCTCGCTGAAAGAAGGTTTTCCAATGTGTATTTCTTTATCAGTTCCTGGTATTTCCCGGTGCTGTCGTGATTGGCACTTTCTATATAGGCCCCTCTGTATTTTGTGTATTCTGAGGCATTGGTAATAATAAAGTAGCCCAATACGCCAAATCCTGCATAAACAACGGGCACTTTCCAGTATTTTTTATTGTAAACCTGGCCAAGCCCGGGAAGAAGTGCTGACATAATCGTGGCTTTGGTAGGCGAATGTTGTTTTTCCATGACCGAATCAGGGACATTGGATTTAAGGGTTGTTGACTGAGCCCCGGCTCCGGTCGCAATGAGAAGTATAAGAAGGATGGCGATGATTCGGGACACAAGATTTGCTTTAATTATCCTTCCAGTTTGGAGATGATCCGGTCAAGGTCCTGGTCAGAAAGGAATGGAATGATGATCGAGCCGTTTCCTTTGGGTTTAATTTTCACCTCTACCCTGGTATTGAATTTCAGATTCAGAGATTCCTGCACTTGCTGGATCTTTTCTGAAAGAGCAGGGGTCTCCTTCTTTGCAGGTGTCGTTTTCAAGTAGGTAAAATTTCTTACCATATCTTCCACTTGCCGCACAGACAACTGCTTTTCCAGAATCCTGTTGAGAAGTATGAGCTGGTCTTTGATATCATTGATTCCGAGGAGAGCCCTGGCATGGCCCATCGAAATTTGTTTATCTCTTAAGGCGATCTGAATTTCGGTAGGGAGCCGGAGCAGGCGGATATAATTGGCTACCGTTGAACGGTCTTTCCCGACTTTCATGCTTAGTTCTTCCTGGTTCAATTTACATTCTTCCATCAGCCGTTGAAAGCTGATGCCAATCTCGATGGGATTCAGCTCTTCGCGCTGGATATTTTCCACGAGTGCCAGTTCGAGCATCTGCTCATCGTTGGCTACACGAATAAAAGTGGGAATCTCGGTGAGGCCGGCCAGTTTGGCAGCTTTCAGTCTTCTTTCCCCTGCGATGATCTGGTAGTGATCGTAGCCCATTTTCCTGACCGTGATGGGCTGTATGATACCCTGTTCCTGGATGGAAATGGTCAACTCTGCCAGTTCGGTCTCGCTGAAATAGGTGCGGGGCTGAAAAGGGTTTGGCTTGATCAATTCAATGGGAACGTGTGCAACCGCACCCACCACGTATTCCCCGGAGATATCTCTCGAAGTGATATCGGTTTCCGGACTTTCCAGGATGGCGCTCAGGCCTCTTCCCAATGCCTTTTTTTTACCTTGCATTTATATTTCAATTTGTTTTTCTGCACTTTTGATTTTGGTCATATCATTCTTCTGAAGGATCTCCCTTGCCAGGTTGAGATAATTCGCCGCCCCGATGCTGTTGATGTCGTGAATCATGATTGACTGGCCAAAGCTGGGCGCTTCACCCAGTTTGGTATTCCGGTTGATGATGGTATCAAAAACCATCTGCTGAAAGTGGGTTTTCACCTCTTCAGCTACTTGTTTTGAAAGGTTCAGCCGGTTATCGTACATCGTAAGCAGGATGCCTTCAATATCCAGATCGGGATTCAGCCTTGACTGGACGATTTTGATCGTATTCAGTAGTTTTCCAAGTCCTTCGAGAGCGAAATATTCACATTGCACGGGGATGATCACCGAGTCGGATGCCGTAAGGGCATTGATGGTAATCAGGCCGAGTGAAGGGGAACAGTCGATGATAATAAAATCGTAATCATCCTTGATGGAAAGGATCACTTTACGCATCATTTTCTCCCGGTTGGGAAGGTTGATGATTTCCACTTCGGCGCCAACCAGGTCGATATGGGCAGGCAGCAGGTCAAGATTGGGTGTGGAGGTATTCAGAATGATCTTTCTGGCTTCCACATCATCGATGATGCACTCGTAAATGCTTGTTTTTATGCTTCGGGGGTCGAAACCCACGCCGGATGTGGCATTTGCCTGGGGATCCGCATCGATAATCAATGTTTTGTATTCCAGGATGGCAAGACCACTGGCGAGATTAATCGCCGTAGTTGTCTTTCCGACTCCTCCTTTTTGATTCGATACTGAAATGACTTTCCCCATTTTATGCAGGCAGATTATTTGGTTTAAGAAAACCGGATTTTTGCTAACAATGCAAAATTACATTTTAAAAGCAAGCCCACGGCGTTTGTTGAAAAGTTTTGACAAGGGATGGAAGAATGATGAGCTGATGGGCTGATGAGCTGATGAGTTGATGAGCTGATGAGCTGATGAGTTGAAGATGTGATGATTGGTTGACGTGTTACGCGTCACGTGTTACGTGTTACGTGTCACACATTGGTCAGATGCATACTGGCATAATAACAAAACAACAAGCCGGCAAGGTTTGTTGCGTTGTTATACTGCTAGATAAGGAGGAGGCTGAATGTCAGGTTCCTTCGTTTTCAGAAGTCAGATCATCAAAGCTGATGTCTGTGTGTGTTTCTGTTGAAGGGAAATCATCAGTGCTTTTCGGGCTTTCAATTTCCGGTTCTGGTCTTTCAGGTGCTTTTCCGGTCATGATAAATTCAACCGCATCGTTGAGACCGTTGTTGAATTTTTCAAAATCTTCGCGATAGAGGAAAAGTTTGTGTTTCTCGTAAAAGAATTTTCCCTGTTCGTTGTTGAAACGTCGCTTGCTTTCAGTAATGGTCAGGTAGTACTCATCGCCAATGGTGGCTTTGACATCAAAAAAATAAGTTCTTTTTCCCGCTCTTACTACACGCGAAAAAATTTCTTCCCTGTCCCTCTCCTTATTTTCAGAATCTTCCATTGTTGCTATTTGGTTTGGTTTTGCATCAAGTCTTTCAACGCAAAAATAAAAATATTATTTGAAACCTGAGCGGAAAATGAAAGTCAACTGAAAAAATCCTGAAAAAAAACGTAGTTTTGCACCTCCAAATCATCTGTTGGAATCTTTATGATGTTCTTTTTCATACAAACAATATGCTAGGCAGAAGACACTACAGAATCAAGGTTTTTCAAGCGTTATATGCATGGTACCAGGGAGGTGAGTCACGGCAGGATGTAGCGGAGCGGATGCTTATTCAAAGCATCGACAAAATATACGAGTTGTACTTCATGCAGCTATCATTCTTCCTGGAAGTCATTGACTTTTACCGGCGTAACCAGGAAGATTCCAAACTAAAATTTGTCCCTACCGAAGAGGAATTGAATCCCAATCCCAAATTGATTGAGAATCCGGTGATTCTCTTATTACAGAATAACGCCGATCTTCAACACCAGATTGCACATTATCACTTTTCCTGGACAGAAGAACAGGAAATGATCCGGAAGATCTTTACCAAGGTTAAAAACAGCAAGGATCTTAAAGAATACCTGAACACAACCGACACTACTTTCGAGCAGGATCGTGATTTTGTCTATAAAATTTTCCGAAAATATTTTTCAAAATCCTCCGAACTTCAGTACTACTGTGAAGAAAAGAGCATTTTCTGGTACGATGATTTTCAGTCGGCAGCCCTCTTTATTCTGAAGACCATCAAGTTGCTCGGGCCTGAGTTTCCTGAAAAAAAATCACTGACACAATTGTTTGAGAAGGATGAGGACGACAATCCTGCCGATGACAAGAAGTTTATAATTGATTTGTTTCTTAAAACCATTTCCCAGAGCGAGAATCTTGAAGAATTGATCAAGGGAAAGACCAAAAACTGGGAATTGGAAAGGATCGCATTGACGGATATCATTCTGATCAAAATGGCTTTGACGGAGCTTATCCAGTTCCCGACCATTCCTGTTAAGGTGACACTCAATGAATATATAGAGTTATCAAAGGTTTTCAGCACTCCGAAGAGCAAGATGTTCATCAATGGATTGCTTGATAAGCTGGTGGATGATCTTAAGAAGGATAAAAAAATCAAAAAGAAGGGCAGAGGCCTGATATAATAAATTGACCGCATCACCGTTAAAGAAATAAAACTTCACCTATCGTGCATATCCTACCAAGACCCCTGTTTCCCGCAGTTATCATTTTGGCCTTGCTATCCGGCTCACTTCAAGCCCAGACAGGAGGTCACGGAACGTATGATTTTCTGACTTTGCCTTATTCAGCAAGAATCACTGCATTGGGGGGAGATTTTGTTGCGATCAAAGACAATGATATCTCCTCGGCCCTTTCCAATCCATCGCTGATCACTCCGGAGATGCATAACAATCTGGCCGTCGGTCTGGTGACCGTATCCACTGCCTATAAGTATGGTTTTGCTTCTTATTCAAGGACTTTTAAGAAAGCAGGCAGTTTCGTAGGATCCCTTCAGTACATCAATTATGGAAAATTTAAAGGGGCTGATGAGAGCGGTAACCCCACCGGTGACTTTTCTGCTGCAGAATATGCATTGAATATTGGTTGGGGAAGATCGCTCGGAAAACTCTTTTCCATCGGTGCAAACGGAAAGCTGATTTATTCCTCGCTGGATACTTACAATTCAATGGGTCTTGCCGTGGATGTGGCCGGAACCTATACTGCTGCAAAGGATCTCTTTTCGGCATCCCTGATTGCAAAAAACATCGGAGCCCAGCTTATCTCTTACCATCCCGGAACGAGGGATCCATTGCCGTTCGAAATGCAGGCCGGGATTTCGACAAGGCTTCAGCATATCCCAGTGATATTTTCCATCCTTTATAATCATATCGAAAGATGGGACCTTTCATACAACGATCCGCTGAACCCTGATAACCAGAAAGACCCGATCACCGGTGAAACCCGCTCGAAAAGTGGCATTTCCAAATTCGGGGATAATCTTATGCGGCATATCGTGGTAGGTACGGAAATTTCAATCGCCAAGGTGCTGGCTATCCGGCTGGGATATAACTACCAACATCGCCAGGAAATGAAACTTTTTGAACGTCGTGCATTGAGCGGTTTTTCATACGGACTGGGTCTGCATGTTAAGATGTTCAGCATCAGCTATGCACGGACCACCTTAATGACCGGCGGGGTCAATCCCAGTTCTTTCACGCTGACCGTTAACTTCGGCGAATTTACCCGGAAAGAAGCTCCCAAAGAGACCCAAGAATAATCTTATCCATTGGAGTGACATCATGAATGTAACCATCGATCCTCATTCCGGTTTCTGTTTTGGTGTTGTATATGCCATTGATATTGCTGAAAGGGAATTGCAGAAAAACAAAACCCTGTACTGCCTGGGCGATATTGTTCATAATAACATGGAAGTCAACCGGCTGAAAGACTTAGGGTTAATTATGATCGAACACGAAGACCTGCCCTCACTTCATGATTGTAAAGTGCTGATCCGTGCACATGGTGAGCCTCCTTCCACCTATAAAATCGCCCTGAGCAACAACATTGAACTGATTGACGCTTCCTGTACGATCGTACTGAACCTTCAGAATGAGATCATGCATGGCTTCAGCGAAATGCAGGAGAAGAACGGGCAGATTGTGATTTATGGCAAGGAAGGACATGCTGAAGTAAACGGGCTGAAGGGCCAGACGTTAGGAAAAGCCATCGTGATAAGCAGTGAGGATGATATCCGAAAGGTCGACTTCACCAGGCCGGTAAGATTGTACTCTCAAACCACGAAAAGCATCGACGGGTTTAACAAGGTCGTGAAAATGATTGGCGAGGAGATGAAAAAGGCCAACCCTGCCATTGAACCTGATTTTGTTTGGAATGACAGTATTTGCAGGCAGGTCTCCAACCGGTCTGATCAGCTGAAGGAATTTGCAAAGAAATTCGAGGTTATCATACTTGTCAGCGGAAAAAAGAGCTCCAATGGGATGTTTCTTTACGAGATCTGTAAAAATGAAAATGAAAAAACCTACCTTGTATCCAGCCGGGACGAACTGGAAAAATCCTGGTTTCGCGGCATTACTCATGTGGGTGTATGCGGCGCTACTTCAACCCCAATGTGGCTGATGGAAGATGTTGCAGAAGAAATCCGAAAATTTGAGGCCTGAAGATGTACCTGAAAAAACTATCGCTAACCAACTTTAAAAGCTATACACAGGCAGATTATTCCTTTTCGGATAAGATCAACTGCTTCGTCGGGAACAATGGCGTGGGAAAAACCAACCTCCTGGATGCCATTCATTACCTCTCGTTTTGCAAAAGCTATTTCAATCCGCTCGATAACCAGAATATCCGGCACAATGAGGATTATTTCGTGGTGAATGGTACCTGTATCCGCAATGACGGAGCTGTTGATCAGTTGCAGGTCATTCAGAAAAGAAATTCACGGAAAAAATTCCTCCTGAACAAGAAAGAATACGAGCGACTGGCCGATCACATCGGACGATTTCCCCTGGTGATGATTTCCCCCAACGACCGTGACCTGATCAATGATGGCAGTGAACTGCGACGGAGATATATCGATAGTGTCATTTCCCAATTCGACAAGATCTACCTGGATGATCTGATCAATTATCAGAAAGCCCTGTTTCAACGGAATGCCTTGCTGAAGACTTTCTGTGAGAAAAACTTTTTTGACGCTTCGCAGCTCGAGGTTTGGGATAAACAGCTTGTTGAGTACGGGACGCAGATTTTCGGAAAACGAAAAATTTTCCTGGATCAGTTTATCCCGATCTTCAGACATTACTTCAGCTTTATCAGTTGTGCCGATGAATCGGTGGATATCCGGTACCAGTCGCAGTTGCAGTCGGGCGAATACTCCCGGATACTTGAAGAATCCCTTCCGAAGGACCGGCTTGCACAATTTACCACCACCGGGATTCACAAGGATGATTTGGATTTCCTGATTTCCGATTATCCGGTTAAGCGATTTGGTTCGCAGGGACAACAGAAATCCTTTGTCATAGCCATCAAACTGGCGCAATTTGATTATACCTCAACGATGAAAGGGTTCAAGCCGGTTTTATTGCTGGATGACATTTTCGACAAGCTTGACGATCTGCGGGTAGGACAGTTGATTAACCTGGTGAGCGAGAACAGTTTCGGGCAGGTTTTTATCACCGATACTTCTGAAGAACGCATAAGGAAGTTCTTTGAGGTAATTACCATTGATCATAAAATATTCTCCATTTCTCCCCCCACAGTAGCCTGATTTTCGTATTTTTGTCATTCAGGAACTTTATCAGTGAACAGTCATAACGATCAGACGCTTGGGGATGCCATCAAGGCTTTTCTTCAGACTTATCACCTGGATGATAAGCTGAATGAGACAAAGCTGATCCAATCGTGGGAGAAAGTTGTCGGTAATATGGTGGCACGACATACCAAGAGCCTTGCCGTCCGAAACAAGATTCTGTTTGTCAGGCTGGATTCCCCGGCTTTACGGAATGAACTGAGCTACCGTCGTGAAAAGCTCATCGCGGCACTGAACAATGAAGTGAATGCTGCAGTGATTGAAGATATTGTTTTTAACTAGATGAAGAAAAAGAAAGTCATTTTCAGGGATACGGAGATTACAGACTTCTGTTTGACCACAAAAGATACCAACGAAATACACAATCCTGAATTCATGAAGGCGCGGGGAAAGCGGGTCATCGTGCCCGGTATGCTTGCCCTCTCCAGTACCATCAATCTTTCCGCCGGTTTCCTGAAAGATGGTGCAGATTCAATCACGATCTTCTTCAATTCCCTGCTGAGCTCCGGGGATTTCGTTACGCTTGTCAATACGCTGAATCCTGATGATCCTCATGAACTGCGTCTTTCGGCAATCAATCATAAGGATACACTCAGCTCGAATGATGCGTATTCGAAGATTTTCAAAAGGAGCGCGGATTTTGACAATATCTATCCGGGGATTCGGAGAAGCCTGCCGATCGAACCTGCGATGACTTTAAGATTTTCTGAACTTACCTCAGGAACAGATGCTGACGTATCCCGGTTTATGTTTGCCGTAGCTTACACTTCACAGGCACTTCTGAAGAGTATCCTGGAACCGGAGACGGAAGTGGAACAGGAGATTGGCCAGGTGATCAGCCGGATCAATCAGGTTTCTCCCTTTTATCATAGTCTTGAAATACAAATATCCTCCCCGTTTCCTCACTTCGAACCGGATGGCGAACTTGATTATTTTATTCATTTCACCACAGAAAAAACCGGTAAGCTTTACACGGCCCATGTACGTTGCGAGCATTACGGCAGACTAATTTTTCATTCACGTTACAAAATGATCGGGATACCTGACCGGATGATTTATCGGATGGCCAAGGACATCAGCCATCCCCGAAGCTCCGTCCTTTAAAGCTTTTGCTGCAGCTCCAGGAATTTTTCCAGTCCCTTCTTCTTTGGAAGATCCAGTTCATACGAAATGTTATTCTCGAGGTAGGATAAGGCATCTTCAAAGGAAGTAGGCAATTTGTCATAAAAATACTGAAGTGTTTCCTTTTTATGCTCAATCCCGAACAACAGTGCCTTGTTCAGTTCAGCCATCCTTTTTTCTGATTGTTTTTTTACCGACAGCCAGGCCGCAAAAACGAATGGAAGTGAAGTATAACGGATCCATTCCGTGGCGAGGTCATAACGATAAGCATATTTACCGGCCAGTTCGAAGGTTTTATCCCCGATGGCCACAATGGCTTCATGATCCTCAAAAATGCCTGGTGAAAATTTGGTGTTTTCCCAGCCGGGGGATATTTTCCAGAATGATGCAGCAAGAACGCGTGCCAGCGTGACGGAGGTTCTCGAATCGAAGTCGAGATGAATTTTGCTGATCTGCGCCAGGGGCTTCTGACTCAGCAGTAACACCGTTCTAACCTCATTGCGGGCTCCGATACAGTAGTCGGATACGAAATTCACATAATCAAAATCGATGATAGCACCCACAGGAACCAGGGCAATATCCACTTCCCCGCTTTTCAGTTTTGCAGCGCAAACCGATGGAACATCCATTTCAAGGGAAAAATCTTTCAACAATCCCGACTGTTGCAATCCATAAACAAAGGGAAAGGTGTTGAGATAGGAGACAGCGGAGATCTTGAGCGGTTTCATAAGCAGGTGATTCAGGTTGTAAAGTTAGTAAACTAATAAGTATCTTTGTGGCGGGAAAAATTCAACGCTAAAATTCCAAACGCACAGTCAGAGTTTACAAGCAAAAAGAAAACCCCTTTTGAAAAAAATCACTGCAATCCTACTCCTTTTTATTTTCCTGTTCAACATAATGGGTTATTATGCTGTTTTCGAGATTATGAGAAGACAGGTGAGGGTTGAAATGAAGGAAAAGATGGCCTCTTCAATAGAGAAGGTGGAAATGCTTGAGATTCCTGACGGCATCTCCGCAGGTGAATTCTATTGGGTACATTCCCGGGAATTTATTTACCTGGGCAAGATGTATGATGTGATTAAGAAGGAGAAAAAAGCGCTTTCGACGCTGATATATTGCATCCACGACCAGAAGGAGGAAAGACTGCTGGCCGGGTTTCAGAAGAATCTTGATCCGAACAACCGCCTCCTGTTATCCATGTTAAGTCACATAATTCAGGATGTCGTTTCACAGCCATTTTATCGATTTACTGCCATCTTAACAGCTGACGGGTATGGCTTTCCGCAACCTCTATTTAGCATTCCTTCAACTTTTCTGACCCCGGTCAGCCCTCCTCCGGAGCAAACCAGTTGATTTTATTTCCTTCCAACCGGGCTTCCTTCCCGGTAAAAATATATTCCGGTCAGACCCTGGTCTTTCCGGGAGTTATTCATTTTATTAAAAGATATCTATGAAAAAAATAATATTGCTACTCATATCAATCTTTGTGGCTTCCGTGGGAATCATGGCTCAGCAGGTCCAGGTACTGGATAAATCTGATATGCAGCCTGTAAACCAGGTGACCATAACCAATGCGAATAAAAGTATCGTGGTTTTTACCGACATTAAGGGAAGAGCTGATATTTCGGAATTCGGCACGGCAGACATCCTGTACTTCAACCATATGTCGTACCAGCCGCTGATTATTACCAGGCCGGAAGCATTGAAGGCCGGGAAGTTGTATCTCGTGGAAAGTGTGGTACGGCTGGATGAGTTTGTGTATACCGCGAACCGGAAAGAAGAAAGAAAATCAGATCTGCCCTATAAAATTGAGGTGATTTCCGCGAAAGAGATTGCCTTCAATAATCCGCAGAATTCGGCGCAGATGCTGGAAAGAACGGGCGATGTATTTGTTCAGCAAAGCCAGATGGGCGGCGGCAGTCCCGTGTTACGGGGATTTGAAGCCAACAAAGTGCTTCTGGTGGTTGACGGAGTGCGAATGAATAATGCAATTTATCGCGGAGGCCATCTTCAAAGTGTCATAACGGTAGATCCGTTTGCCTTATCTTCGACCGAGATCCTATATGGTCCCGGCTCAGTGATCTATGGCAGCGATGCACTGGGTGGCGTGATCAGTTTCCGTACCAAAGACCC
Organism: Bacteroidales bacterium; assembly: GCA_038244085.1. Classification (GTDB taxonomy): domain Bacteria; phylum Bacteroidota; class Bacteroidia; order Bacteroidales; family FEN-979; genus FEN-979. The sequence continues at coordinate 106,073 of JBBRTX010000002.1, forward strand.
CGTGCTCTCATCCAATGGTAAAATGCAGGTACATGGTGATGCCCTTGGGAGATTTGCTTCTGCTAATCTGGAAAAAACAGGAGGGTTAAATCTTAGTCTGGGTTGGAAAAAAGTGGCTGCCCTGATCAACTTCTCTTATAGTGATTTTGATAACCTTCGGGAGGGAAAAGTCAGAAATCCTTTTTATGGCGATTGGGGAAAAAACCTCTATTATGCCGAACGTATAAATGGCAAAGATTCCATGCTGGTGAATGATCATCCTGAGATTCAGCGTCCTACTGCTTATCATCAGTACAACCTCATGGGAAAGCTCCTGTACAGCCCTTCAAAATCATCCCGTTATCTTTTAAATGTCCAGTATTCAAACTCTTCTGACATTCCGCGTTATGACCGGTTGACCGAGATGAGCAGCGGAAAGCTGAAATATGCCGAATGGTATTATGGTCCGCAAAAGCGTCTCTTGGCTTCCCTCCGGGCAGATTATGAGGTGAATTCCTTTTTGTTTGATCATGCAACCATCCTGATTGCTTATCAAAACGCCCAAGAGGACCGCATAAACCGTTCTTTTGGCAAATCAACAAAAAAATTCAATCTTGAAAACATTGCGGTGTATTCATTGAATGCCGATTTCGATAAGGCCATTGTAAAGGCCGATCATCTCCATTATGGGATAGAAATCAATTATAACAAGGTAACTTCCCGGGCTCACCAGGAGAATATAGTGACCGGACTGGTTACCGAAAATCTCGGTACCCGTTATCCTGACGATAAAGCCAACATGATGAACCTGGCGGCTTACCTGTCGAATAACTGGAATATTGGCAAAATTCTGGTCTTCTCCCAGGGGGTTCGTTTCAGTTATATTGATCTGATGGCAGCCTATTCTGATACCATGGTGAAGATCCTGAAGTTCCCGTTCGATCAACAAATCAACCAACGCAGTTCTGCGGTAAACGGTTACCTCGGTCTTGTTGCCACACCGGGTTATGACTGGAAATTTGCCCTGACCGGTTCAACTGGGTTCCGTGCCCCGAACATTGATGATCTTACGAAACTCAATGAATCCAACAGCCAGGATAAAGTGATCGTTGTTCCGAATCCTAACCTGAAGCCGGAATACGCTTATAACCTTGAGCTTTCGATCGGAAAAACCCTCTCAGGAAAAGTTCGCCTTGAGGGAAGTGCCTTTTACACCTGGCTGACCGATGCACTTATTGTTGCTCCATTCACCTATAACGGAAAGGATTCATTGCTCTATGGCGGTGTGATGTCAAGGATTTATGCCAGTCAGAATGCAGGGAAGTCCCATATTTATGGCTTCCAGGGAAACCTGCTTGCCCAGATTACTACTGCTTTCTCTATCACCAGTAACCTAAGCTATACGCTTGGCCAGTTAAATGAGAAAGATGCTCCGATGGATCACATTCCCCCGGTATTCGGTATGACCTCATTTCAGCTGGAGCTGAAAAAGTTCAAAGGTTCATTTTATATGATGTACAATGGATGGAAGAGATTGAGTGCTTACAGCGACAGTGGTGAGGATAACCTGACCTACGCAACACCGGAGGGTACGCCATCGTGGTACACGCTGAACCTGAAAACCAGTTACCAGGTTATGAAATCCATTAACGTGGAAGTGGGGCTGGAGAATATCCTTGATGAGCATTACCGGAAATTTGCTTCAGGGGTAAGCAGTCCCGGAAGAAATCTCATTGTTGCCTTACGAGGAACTTTTTAACAGTTGTTCATGAAGGGATAATACCTGGGGAATAACCCTGTGAAGGCCGTCGTTGAGGATGATAAAATCCGCACGGGCGGCTTTCTCTTTTTCTGCCATCTGGGAGGATGAGCGTCTGATCACCTCTTCCCGGGTGACATGGTCGCGGAGCATCACTCTTTCAATGGCCGTTTCCAGGGGGCAGGCCACATGGATGATCTTGTCAAATTCTTTTGCGAAGCCGCTTTCGAAGATAATGGCCGCTTCCTGGATGACATATTTCTTTCCTTGTTGCACTTTCAGCCACTGATGAAAATCTTCCCTGACAAGTGGATGAAGAAGCCCGTTCAACCGGGCCAAAAGAGCTGCATCTGAGAAGACCAGGGCGGCAATCTTTTTTCGGTTTACCTGTCCGGCTTCATCAAAAACATCACCGAAAATTTCATGGAGCGAATCTTTCACCCCATCGCGGAGCAAAAGTTTCTTTGATTCAGCATCTGCATGGTACACCGGAATGCCAATAATGGTGAAAATCTTTGAAACCATGGATTTTCCGCTACCGATATTACCTGTCAGACCAATGACTTTCACCGCTTTGTTGATTTTTGGGAAGAAGATTTGTTCAATAACCGATCCCGGGGGAAGGTGTCTTTTAAAGGCCGAAGTGAATCCTTGTGTCCGGAAATTTCAATAACTTTTGAATTCCCTGACGGAATTTTCCGGAAAGTGTTTTTTCTTTCAAAGATAAAAAACAGGGTGTCAGGAGAAATGGAAAAATTCTCCGCAGGATAACCGGTTTGTTCTGAAATAGATTTTGCCAGGTTCTTGGTAAACAGAAAACCCTTGATGTTATCTTCGGATAGCCGGATCCGGATCCGGTGAAGATCAATCTGGAGCAGTCTCGACTGCGGTTTAAAATATTTTTCTGAGAAATATTCATAACCCTGCATCCTGAGGTTCATATACAGGATACTGTCGGAATAAGCGGTCAGCCTGTATCCGTAAGGGACTTCAGTATAAGACAGCCGGTAAGGGATCGTATTGGGATAATCCTTGGATAACCTGACCAGGAACCATAAGAATAAGGATATGCCGAGGCAAATCAGAAAAACGGAAAGTTTGTGTTGCACTCTTACGATTTTCCGTTTTCTTGCATTCTCAAGGAATTCAATCAGATCAGATTTCAAGCCCGTCAGATTTTTCCTGATTATTTGGCAGCCTCGATGGTTTGTGAATTATCGATGGCGATGGCAGATTTCTCAAGACGGAGCCTGACCTGGTTTTCGACTTCAATGGTGACCGTTGTTTCCTGGATTTCAACGATTCTTCCGTGAATACCACCGATAGTGATCACTTTTTGTCCTTTCTCAAGTGATTCGCGGAATTTTTTCTGATCTTTTGATTTTTTCATCTGAGGACGAATGAAAAAGAGATAGAAAACGACCACAATCAATACGAGGGGTAAAAATGACCAAAGTGAACTTTGTCCGCTTCCGCCTGCTCCTTGGGGAGGAGCCATTAATAAGATGTTCAGTAAATTCATAGTATTTGTTTATTGATGAATATTGGTTTTATTTTTGTTTTCCGGCCGCAACAACCTGAGCCTTTATTTTTAATTGAGTCACATTGGGCTGTGTGTTGGCCACAATGACAATATTTTTGGTTTGATAACCATGTTTACCTGCGCTATTGAACGTGACCTTTATAAAGCCTTTTCCTCCTGGCCGTATTGGCGTTTTCGGATATTCAGGTACTGTACAACCACAGGAAGTACTCACATCTGAGATGATCAGGTCAGACTTTCCTGAATTAGTGAAGTTGAAATTAAAAGCAACGGTTTCTCCTTCGGTGATGCTACGAAAATCATGGGTTTCTTCTATAAATTCAAATGCCGGCAGGAGGGAAGAATCGCCATTTCCGCTAGCTGTATTGGGATTATTAATCAGATCCGTAGATATACCACCAGGTTCGGTATTGCAGGAAAAAAATATAAACCCAATAATAAAAAAAATTAGTATGTTTGAAATGCGAAAATGCATGATGCTGATTCATTTTTAATTCGCAGCAAAGGTAAGAAAAAGAAAGTATAGATGAAAATATACATTGTCGGGTATATGGGAGCTGGCAAGTCGAATTTCGGTTCAGACCTTGCTTTGCAGCTGGAATTTGGGTTTTTTGATCTGGATGATGCTTTTCAGGAGAAGTATCACATTTCGGTTGTTGATTTTTTTGAGAAATACGGAGAGGACCCTTTTCGTAAAGTGGAGCAGGAGCTGCTGCATTCCACTGCCTCTCTCGACAATTACGTTATCTCCACCGGCGGCGGTACACCCTGTCATTTCGACAACATGGACTTCATCCTGGCAAACGGGATGAGTGTTTATCTTCATCTTGAAGCGGCAGATCTTGCCGGGCGTTTGAAATTCATAAAACACAAGCGCCCCCTGATCCGGGATATTGCAGATGATGCATTACCGGCTTTTATTGAAAATCATCTCCTTGAACGGGAGGTTATCTATTCCCGGGCAGGAATGATTGTCGAAGGGAATTCTGCAGAGCCGAAAGTGGTTGCACGAATCATTAAATCTGATCCAGTCTTCTGAGTAACGCTAAGTTTTCAACATGCTGTGTATGCGGGAACATATCCACCGGCTGACATTTTTCAACCCGGTAGCCGGATTTCATCAACGCGATATCCCTAGCCTGGGTTGCAGGATTGCAACTGATATAGACGATCTTCTCCGGTAAGGCTTCCATCATTGCTTTGATTACCTTTTCATGCATTCCTGCCCTGGGAGGATCGGTGATGATCACATCAGGATGGCCATGCAGACCGAAAAAACCAGGGGAAAGCAGTTTTTCCGCTTCGCCTGCAAAGAATGCCGTATTGGTAATGCCGTTCAAACGTGAATTCTCTTTCGCATCCTCGATCGCAGAAGGGATGTTTTCGATACCCGTGACCTTCCTGACCGATGAAGCAATGAAGTTCGCGATACTACCAATGCCGGTGTAGAGGTCATAAACGTTTTCGTTGCCGGTAAAACCGGCAAATTCGCCTGCTACCCTGTAAAGATGGCTCGCCTGTTCCGAATTTGTCTGAAAAAAGGAAGATGGCCCGATCCGGTATTCGATGGTTTGATCTTTCCTGAGCGACAACATCTTCTCCGTAATAAAAGTTTCACCTTTGTAATGGATAAAAGGCAGATCGCTGATCACATCATTTTTTTTGCCGTTGATTACATAATACATCGAGGTAATGGCCGGGAATTTTTTCAGGAGATTGTCCAGAAAAGCCGGAATCTCCTCTTCATTTTCATTCCGGAATACCATGATCACCATCAGGTCACCACTGGCAGAAGTCCGGATGAGCAAATTTCGCAGAAAACCCTTCCAGATTCTTACATCATAGAATTCCAGATCCTGTTCGAGCGCATACCTTTTGGCCTCCAAACGAATGTCGTTTGACGGATCGGCCTGCAGGTAACACTTTTTGATGTCCAGAACCTTGTCGAACATCATGGGTATGTGAAACCCGAGTGCATTCATTTCATTTCCCGGTACGCGTCCGTCCTGGTTATCCTCGGTTGAGAGCCAGCGACGGTTGGAGAAAGTATATTCCAGTTTATTCCGGTAAAACTGAGATTTCCCGGAAGGAAGGATTGGTAGAACTCCCGGATTTTCAATCTTACCGATCCTTATGAGGTTATCTTCAACCTGTTTTTGTTTATAGAAAAGCTGGTCCTCATATTTCATGTTCTGCCAGCGGCATCCCCCGCAGGTACCAAAATGTTCACAAAATGCTTCTGTTCGTTTGGATGAATAGGTATGGATTTTAATGGCTACACCATCATAAAAGGACTTCTTCTTTCGGATAACCTTGATATCGATCACATCGCCCGGGACAACAAACGGAACAAAAACCACCATGTCATTGACCCTGGCAACCGCTTTTCCTTCAGATCCTGCGTCAAGGATCTCTACATTTTCAAGAATCGTATTTTGCATTCTAAGGGACATAGCCTGGAAGTTCAAGTAACTAATAAATCAAAAATTACGAATTCAAAAAATAGATTCTCCTTAACCATCACAGAACCGGTGAGGTCAGGGTTGCCTTTTTTTGAAGTGGCTTGAATCGCCCCATTCGCCATAAGCAATCTCCTCGCCGGCCATGAAGATCCTAGCTTCAAGGCAGCTTTTGCATTCTTCAGCTTCTTCGTCAAGACAGGGTTTATTCTCGTAAAGAAGGTAGTTGCTCCGGTACTTGACAGGTGTAAGGTTCGGCATGATCACATTGGCTCCAACCATCAGTGCTTTCTCCCTTCCCTGCGGATCGATGGTTTGCATAGCGGTGGTTGCCGCAATGTTGACATCTTTCATAATGATGCGCAGCAATGCAACCATCTTTAGCGAGAGCCTGAAACGTTCAATGAGCGGTAAAAGTTGGTCCCTGAGCGGGTAAAGCGGTGTGTCAATGTGTTCAATATAAGGGCCCATTCCGGCCATATCGATATCAAAATCACGGAAAAAGATCAGGTCATCAGCGAGGTCGGGGAGGGTCTGATAAGGAAGTCCGATCATCACGCCGGTACCAACCTGATAACCGGTTTTACGGAGTAATTTCAAGGCTTCCAGCCGCTCCTCGTAAACGTGATGTTTATCGTTGGGATGTAATTTTTTATATAGAATCGGGTTGGAGACTTCAATCCGGAGCAGGTATCGATGAGCCCCTGCTTCTTTCCAGCGAAGGTAGGTTTCTTCAGTTTGTTCTCCAAGCGAAAGGGTTACATGTAGTTTCCCTTCCGATAGCCTCCGGATCTCATTAAGGAGAAATTGGATGTGGGAGATAAATTTTTTATCATTCCGTTCTCCTCCCTGGATCACGATGGAAGCAAAATCGTTTTCCCAGGCATACCTGGCTGCTTCCATTACTTCCTCATCGGTCATCTCATAACGGATCAGTTTGGCATTCCCGGCCCTGATCCCGCAGTAATAGCAGTTCTTTGAACAGAAGTTGGAATACTCCATCAATCCGCGGAAATAGACCTTTTTTCCGATATATTTTTCCTTGGTCGCTTTGGCTTTTTCGAAAATTATACGGCTTTCATCTTCATCCGCAGAAAGAAGCGTCACCAGGTTTTCCTTTGAAAAATCTTCTGTTGATAATATTTCCTCAATCCGTGTCATCTGTATGGATGCTTATCAAATTGGTGGTTATACGTTAAACCTGATGTGAAGGATATCTCCGTCGGCAACAACATAATTTTTGCCTTCGATGAACAGTTTGCCATTCTCCCGGCAGGCATGTTCAGTTTTATACTTGATATAATCGACATATTTTATTACTTCTGCCCTGATAAAACCTCTTTCAAGGTCACTGTGGATCACGCCGGCAGCTTGTGGTGCCGTCATTCCTCTTTTTATCGTCCAAGCCCGGACCTCTTTGGGCCCGGCTGTAAAGAATATCTGCAGGTCGAGCAGGCGGAAGGCTGAACTTACGACCCGGTTAACCCCGGGTTCCGTCAATCCTGCATCGGAAAGAAATTCAATCCGGTCCTCTTCACTTTCGAGTTCGGCAATTTCAGCTTCCAATTTCCCGGCCACGATCAGTACTTCAGCCTTCTCTTCTTTGATAAATTCTACGAAGCGGGTAGAATAACCGTTTCCCTCATGCGCGGAACCGTCATCTACATTGCAAACATAAAGAACCGGTTTATCCGTAAGCAGGAAAAGATCTTCCAGGTATTTCCTGTCCTCTTTTAATATCGGGGCCGTTCTGATCGATTTAAAGGATTCAAGATGATCTTTCAGAAGGGAAAGGATTCCAAGTGCGTGTTTTGCATCTTTATCCCCCGCCTTGGCCATTTTTTCCTGTTTCTGAATCTTTTTCTCCACCGATTCCAGGTCGCGTATTTGTAATTCCAGGTCTACAATCTGCATATCCCTGACCGGATCGATGGATCCTTCGGGATGCGGCATCAGCGGATCGTCGAAACACCGCAGCACGTGAATCAGGGCATCCACGTTCCGTATATCGGACAGGAATTTATTTCCTTCTGTTTGGCTGCCTCCCTTTGTGAGTCCAGGGATATCTACCATTTCCATGGTGGTAGGCATAATCCTGGCCGAATGGATCAGGTCGTCGATGGTTTTCAGGCGCGCATCAGGCACATTCATGACACCAAGGTTTGATTTGGAGCCACCGGTAGCGCCTTTATGTGTTTCTGCTTTTGTATTTGAGATGCAATTGAACAGGGTCGTTTTTCCGGTATTGGCAAGGCCGATAATTCCGCAACGTAAAGGCATAGGTTCGATCGTTTTTTTGTGTGACAAAGATAGTGAAAAAAGGAAGCTCTTTTGGAACCCATACGGAACGGGCTTTTTTGATGGAAAAATGAACTGACAGAGGGTTTTGACAAAAAGAAAAAGAGTAAGGCGTGTGGAATGGCAGACAGGGGGGAGTCGTAAAGAGTTGCAAACCATAATACAACAAAATGAATAGTGCTTTTCGGGTTCCGGTTTTCCGGACTTTTTATTTCCGCCTTTCAGCAATTGACAATGACTTCAGAATAGTTCATTTTTGTAAAGGATGAAATCCAGTGAAATGCGGGGTTGGATGAACAGGGGAATCAACCGCGACAAAGTACCTTTAATAAGCATTTGCGTGTAATGTGATTTCAATTTTTTGCCCGATTTTCTTTCATATAATTTAAATGAAGAACTTCTTTTATTTCGAAAACAGGTATAAAAATAAGCTTTAAACTATACAGGTAGGGATTGGAACAAATTGACTGTTATTATTAAAAGAACAGAATCGGGCAAATCACAATATATCATAATCATGAATTTAACATCCTACATTAAAAAGATAGCCATTAAAAGGATACGATGAGAAAAACTTTACTCAGATTGTCAGGGATGATTATTTTGATGGCACTGGCTGGTTCCCATATCCTGGCTCAGCCCTTCCCAAATTCAGGCGATCATTCCGTTTGTCAGGGAGCTACAGAACCCTACGGTGTAGTCAATACTCCGGGATCTTCCTATGCATGGCAAATCACCCCGATTACAACAGGAAACGGAACGATAGTAGGTATGGGTAACATTATCAATGTTATCTGGACCAATGTCGGAACCTGTACCTTACGGGTCACTGAAACCAATTCGTTGGGCTGTGCGGGTCCACCGGTCACTATTCTGATTACGGTACACCCGATACCGAATGTGCTTGCCACACCTTCCTCGCTGATAATATGCAGTCCCGGAACCACGGGTATAAGTCTAACCAGTGTTGTTCCCGGAACCACTTTTACCTGGACGGTAACAGAATCTCCTTTGGGAAGCATTTCAGGTTTTGCCGCCGGTAACGGGAACCTGATCGCTCAAACACTGTCAAACACAACGCCTTCTCCTGCAACCGTCACTTACACAATCACCCCTGAAGCCAATGGTTGTGTCGGGCTTCCCATCAATGTTGTGGTAACTGTTAATCCGACCCCGATAGCCGTTGCAACCCCTGCCTTACAAACGCTTTGTTCCAATGGCACCACCGCAATCGGACTTTCCAGCACAGCGGCCGCAACAACCTATACCTGGACTTCCGCTGTAACGCCTCCGGGAAGTGTTACCGGTGCCTCCGCCGGAACTGGCAACCTCATCAGTCAGGTTTTATTAAATGCAACCGCCGGTTCGGGTGTGGTTACCTATACAATTTCATCAATTGCAAACGGTTGTTCCGGTATTCCTATTTCAGCAGTTGTAACGGTGAATCCGCGTCCAATTCCAATGATTACAGGTCTGACGCCTGTTTGTCTCAACACGACCGGGAGTATGTATACCACCGGAACCGGTATGACAAATTATAACTGGAATGTCGTTGGGGGTATCATCACAGCCGGCATCGGCACAAACAATATCGAAGTAACCTGGAACACAGCAGGACCCGGCTCCGTATCGGTTACCTACACGGATGCCAACGGATGTAACCCGGCAGTGCCCACTTCATTCCCGGTATTGGTTCATCCGCTTCCCCTTCCGACCATCACCGGACCTGCACCAGTCTGTGTGAACTCAACAGCAAACATTTACATTACAGAAACAGGCATGACGAGCTATCTCTGGGTTCTTACCGGAGGTACGATAACCGCTGGCAATATCACCAACGCCATCACGGTGACCTGGGATGTTGCAGGAAATCAGTCGGTGAATGTCCTTTGCACGGATCCCAATGGTTGTGTGCCGACCTCGCCGACCGTTTACCCCGTTTTAGTCAATCCTATACCTGTTACAAATGGTATTTTTCATAATTAGCCCTGACGAACAGAAATGCTGAAAAGGCCCAAATACATTATCGTTTTCACGATACTTCTCCTTGCCTCCCAGGCAATGGGACAGTATATGGATACGGTTTGTATCGGGACTGTGGCAAGGGGATATCATGCGGTTGGTTCCCCGGGATCAACGTATACCTGGAATGTTCAGGGAGGGGTTCCATGTTCATCGACAAACAATGATTCCATTTTTGTCAATTGGGGGAATGTTCCGGGCATTTACCCAATGACCGTTTTTGAGACCAGTTCAGCTGGCTGTGTAGGCAATCTTCTTCTTGGAAACGTTTGGCTAACCGGGTATCCCTGGGTAGATGCCGGGCCCACTCAAAGTATATGTTCTCTTGTCACCACCCAGCTTTCACTCGCTGACAGCGGATGGTGCAAGACGGTTTCATGGACCACTTCCGGTGATGGCCTGTTCAATAATCCAAATTTTTTAAAACCCGCTTATACACCTGGTCCGGCAGATATTATCGCAGGAACGGTCACACTTACCATCACCGGTATCGGATATGGGGCAGGGTGTCCTCCATCTTCCTCTTCCGTCATCCTCAGGATCAGTCATCTTACCGCTTCCGTTACTTCTACACCTGCAACCTGTTTCGGGTTAGATGACGGAACTGCCCTGGTTAGCCCGATCGGAGGCATTCCTCCTTATACCTATCAATGGAATGATCTTTCAGGACAAACGACCAATCCGGCAACCGGCCTTTCAGCCGGAACCTATTCCGTAATCGTGAAGGACGCCATCAATTGTACCTGGCAGGGGAGTGTTACGGTGATCCAGTTACATCCTTCACCTTCAGCATTCTTATCCCTGCTGAGTTCTGAAAAAGTTTGCATGGGCGACAGTGCCCGAATCAGGATAGCACTTACCGGAACACCTCCCTGGACGCTGACTTATACAGATGGAACCACGCCAACGATCATCTCCGGAATAACTACTTCACCTTATTTTATTACTACATATCCTACAGCACCTGCCGTTTATTCCATCATTTCATTGACCGATGCGTTTTGTACAGCTATGCCCTCGATGATCCATGGAACTGCTGCAGTCAATGTATTTGAACTTCCTGATGTGGAATTTACCTGGGTAAATGGTAGTCAGAATAATGAGGTCATATTTTATATTGATACCACCATTACCAATATCGGAGCCATCGGTAATATGGTACTTTGGAATTTCGGAGATGGTATCTTTGGTTATGAAAATAACCCAGTTCACCTTTTTCCGGCTGATAACCAGTATATCGTAACGCTAACAGTTACAGATACCAATGGTTGTGTGAATTCGGTATCTCATACGGTTGAAGTTCCTCACGCACCAGGCGCCTTTTTCGCTTCCGATTCACCGGTTTGTAATGGTGAGCCGGTCTGTTTCACCGATCTGTCAACAACGATTTCATCACCATTCGCTTATATCACCACATGGATATGGAACTATGGCGACGGATCTCCGCTGGATACGATTCATTTTCCCAATCTTCCCGATACCTGCCATGTTTTCACGACGTTTAACCTGTATCCCGTTACGCTCTTCATAACCGACAATAACGGATATACCGATAGTTATACCCGGTATGTCAATATGGTTCCGGAACCGGTTGCGAATTTCGTAAACTCGGATCCCTGCGCCAAACAGGCCGTTCAGTTTACCGATCACTCTTCTGCTAACGGTAGTGTGAGTATCATTTCTTACCAATGGAACTTCGGAGATCCCGGCTCAGGGATTTATAATACTTCCGGGCTGAAAGATCCTTTACATATTTTTTCTTCAGGCGGGAATAGTTATAATGTGAGATTGATTGTTACCAATCTCAATGGTTGCATCGATACCATTGTCCACCCGGTCTGGGTAAGACCTTCCCCGCCGGTCGAATTCAGTAAAGTTGGTAAATGTCTCGGCACAGATATCGTCTTTACCGCTGATACAATGATCATTGCAGCAGATTCCATTGGCACCTGGTCATGGGATTTTGGTGATGGTTCCCAACCTTCAGCCAACCCTGTCACTGCAAATCATATCTACACTTTAACCGGTTCCTATCTTGTCACTCTTACCATAATGGATGTTCACGGATGCTACAATTCGGTAACACACAGCATTGAAATTAATCAGGCTCCTGTTGCACTTTTTTCCTGGAATACGCCTTTATGCGGAAATTCTGTCGTTCATCTTGATGATCATTCATTTGTTCCCGCCACTGCAGGTTTTATCACACAATGGCATTGGGATTTCGGTGATGGAAGTGATACCACCCTCTTTCTTCCTGGCAGCGCTGATGTAACGCATTTCTATGCCGTCGGAGGTACGGTTCATCTGGTAACCCTGACCGTTTTGTCCGATAAAGGCTGTATGGCAGCGGTTTCGAATACCCTTCAAAGTCTGCCTGCTCCTGAGGCTGAATTCAGTAATTCTCCGATCACCTGCCCGAATCAGCCTGTTCAGTTCACCGACCAATCTCTCGTGCATGGAGGAGGAAATATCATTCAATGGAGCTGGAATTTTAATGATCCGGTATCCGGAACAAATAATGTTTCATTGTTACAAAACCCGCTTCATTCCTTTTCCGGCGCTGGTATTTACCAGGTTTTACTGGTCGTAATGAATGCGAATAATTGCCAGGATACCATCATAAAGGTTGTCACGATTCATGCACAACCCCTGGCGAATTTTTCAGCAGACACTGCCTGCCTGGGTCATCCTACTACCTTTACAGGGTTGTCGGTACCCATTATCGGCAACATCATATCTTATTCATGGAATTTCGGAGACGGAACCGTCTCTGCGCAACCTGAACCTGTCCATACCTATCAGAATCCGGGGACATTCCAGGTGCAGCTTACAATTGTTAACGGAGCGGGCTGTACAAATGATACCATAATACCGGTTATCGTTTTTCCGCTTCCAATCGCAGCGTTTTCCTACTCGGTTCAAAATTGTGTTGGTACATCAGTATCTTTTACTGATCAATCAACTTTGGTTGGGGGCTATCAGGGAAGTATTCAGAGATGGTCTTGGGATTTCGGGGATGGTTCTCCTTTGTTATCCATTTCATTCCCTGCTTCCCCCAACATTTTTCATATTTTCCCGGCCACAGCCAGTTCATTCAACGTAAAACTCACCATCTATACGTCCGATAGTTGTTCCTCGATGGTTGAACAGTTGGTGACATTGATGAGTGCCCCGGTTGCAGCATTTACTTACCCGCAGAGCAATTGTTCCCAAAACCAGGTTCAGTTTACCGATGCCTCTGCCGGATTTGGAGTTATCCTTCAATGGCTTTGGGATTTTGGTGATCCCGTATCCGGTACCTCCAATATTTCGAATCTTCAGCATCCGCTCCATTCCTTCTCTGGACCGGGAAGTTTCGCTGTTACCCTGATCGTTACCAATGTTTCCGGATGTAAGGATACCGTCACCCAATCGATTTCAATTCTCCAGCCACCTGTGGCAGCCTTCTCGTCCGGACCTGCCTGTTTAGGGATTTCAACTCCTTTTACCAACCTTTCCACGGCATTTTCTGGTCAGATTATGCAAAATTTATGGGATTTCGGAGACGGCAGCACCTCAAACCTTTCCAGTCCTGTTCATACCTATCCTGCTGAAGGTACCTACCTGGTCAGACTTTCCGTTTGGGATAACAATGGGTGCACTGCCAGCACCGAGGCTTCTGTTGTAGTGACGGCCTTACCCATGGTTGCATTTACTTCTTCAACACCGACCTGTTCAAATGACACGGTTGTGTTTACAGACATTACCGCATCCGGAACTCCGATTGCCAGCCGGGTATGGGATTTCGGGGACGGAACCATCGACATAAGCAATAGTTCCATTGTAAGTCATACTTATCAGAATCCAGGATCCTACCCGGTAAAATTAACCGTTACAACGATTACGGCAGAAGGCTGTTCAGCCCAGCACATCAACATAATCGTGATCCGGGAAAACCCGGTTGCGGAATTTAATTACTCTATCAACCGTTGCGCAGGTTTACCGGTACAATTTACCGCTGCAGCATTAGGATCTGGGACACCAATCACGGCATGGAGCTGGGATTTTGGCGATCCTGCCTCAGGAGCCTTCAATACTTCCACTTTGCAAAACCCGGTTCATGCTTTCTCCGGAAGCGGAAGTTTTACGGTATCTTTTCAGGTGAGTACTTCTTCTGGCTGTGCCGGTTCTAAAATCAAAACGTTAGATGTCAACCCATTACCGGTTGCTGGTTTCACTGCAGGAACAGCTTGTTCCGGTAATGCGATGCAATTTACCGATGGATCTGTTCCCAATGCAGCTTCGATTGCTTCATGGCTATGGGATTTCGGAGATCCGGGATCTGGTGTCCATAATTTTTCTACCCTTCAAAATCCTTCACATATTTTTACCGCTGCTGGTTATTATCCGGTTACACTGATGGTCATCAACAGCAATGGCTGTGAAAACGATACAGTTATACAGGTTGCCATAAGCCAGGGGCCGAATGCCATGTTCCAATACACTTCCGCCTGTAATGGTGCACCAACCCATTTTACCGACTTGTCATTGGCCCCCACCAGCCAGATTACTTCCTGGTTATGGGATTTTGGTGACGGAACAGGAACTTCTTCAATTCAAAACCCGGATTACACCTATGCATCTGCCGGAACCTTCCAGGTGAAACTGAAGGTAAGCAACCTGAATGGCTGCTTTGATTCCATTAACCAGTCCGTTGTTTCAAATGCCGCACCGGTTGCTGCTTTTACCTCAAATAGTTTTTATTGTCCCGCCGGCCAGGTAACCTTTCAGGATGCAACTGCAGGAGCCGGAATTTCGGAACGATATTGGATTTTCGAGCCAGGTGCAACATCCAGCATCATGAATCCGACTTATGTTTTCCCTGTAACGGATTCGCTATACCCGGTCATGCTGATCATCACGGATAACAATGGTTGTCGCGACACGGTTTCCCAGAACGTTTATGTGAAAAAGGCCTTCTCTTTCAGCATGAAATACGATACCGTCTGTTTTAACAATGGTACCCGCTTCCAGGCAGAAAATGACGCCCCGGGTGATTCTCTTTTCTTCATTCACTGGAATTTCGGAGATCCGGGTTCAGGCTTGCTCAACACCTCTTCGGATCCATCTCCCTTTCATCATTTTACCCATTCCGGAACCTTCGTTGTGAAACTGAGCGTTGTTAATTCGGATAATTGTTACGACAGCATTTATCAGGATGTCCTTGTCAGAGCACTTCCGAACCCGGAATATTCCTTTGTTTCTCCTTCTTGTGAAACAATTACCCGGTTTACCGATCTTTCGACTGCACCAGGAAGCAGTATCAGTGAATGGGTGTGGGATTTTGGCGATGGAACCGTACCGTTAAGTATTTCATCCCCGGGCAATGGGAACACCGAGCATGAGTATGATTTACCGGGAACCTATAAAGTGACCCTGACCGTTACCACTCCTGATGGCTGTGCCGATACCATTTCAAAAATGGTGAACCGCCCCGGATGTCTGGCCGCAGCATTTCTCAATCGCCCGGCAGAATGTATTTCCACACCGGTGATTTTTACCGACCATTCAGGCCCTGTCACTCAGATAACCCTGTGGAGATGGACTTTCGGAGATGGATCCGATACGGTTTACACGGTTTTTGCTCCCTCACTGAGCCATACATATCGATTTGCCGGTGATTACGATGTTAAACTGACCATCCTGCGCGGAAACGGAGATTTATTTCACCGGGATTCGGTTTCACACCCGGTAACCGTTCACTGGAGGCCTGATGCACAATATCTTTCTATGAAATCCTGTGTCAATATTCCGAAGCTTTTCGAGGATAAAACGGAAATACCCGTCGGCGAAGAGATAACCCGATGCTGGAATTTCGGAGATCCCGGATCGGGAACCAACAACAATTCAACCCTTCAGAATGCTATTCATTCTTTTCCCTCAGCGGGAGAATACAACGTGAAACTCTGTATAACGAGTAAAAGCGGTTGTTTGGATTCTGCTGAACAGCTCATTCAGGTATCGCTTCCTCCCCAGGCAGCTTTTAGTTTTTCACCGACTTGTACCAATCAGCCCATTCAATTCCTTGATCAGACCATACTTGCCGACACGACCATCCGTATATGGCACTGGAATTTTGGAGAAAGCGGAACCCTGAAGGATACTGCGCTCATCAGCGATCCTTCCTATAAATATAAAAAGGAGGGAAGTTATCCTGTCAGACTCATTGTGAAAGATTATTTCGGATGTTCTGACACTTCGGATGCAATGCTGGAGGTAAAACCTTCACCGCTGAGTGCGTTCATTTTTTCTGAAAATGTCGCCGGTGTGCCGGGTAAAATCCAGTTGATCAACAAATCGGAAGGAGCTGATAACTTTATTTGGGATCTTGGCAATGGTACCACCTCATATGAAGAAAACCCAATGGTTACCTTCTCCGAAGACGGGATTTATGATATTAAGCTCATCTCCACCAATCTTTTCGGATGTTCTGATTCCGTCATTTTTAAATACGACCTGGTATTCAGGAGTTTGTATGTTCCCAATGCATTTGCCCCAACCTGCGGTGTTTATGGTGTGAGGTTATTCAAACCCGTCGGAATTAATCTGAAACAATATAAAGTGGAAGTCTTCGATGCATGGGGACACCTTGTTTGGCATTCCACAGCCATCGACAATGAAGGTCGGCCGGTGGAAGGATGGGACGGAAGAGACGGGAAAGGACAACTTTTCCAGCAGGGAACGTATATGTGGAAGATCAATGCGATCTTCGATAATGGATCCACCTGGGAGGGTTCCGATATCGGCAAAGGTGAGTATGCCCCCATGGGAATCGTCACACTGATCCGATAACAATTCCTCCTTATTCCTGCAACGTACTGATAATTAATTTATTAAAATTTCGATGATAAGAGGCTGGCCTATAAAGGGCCGGCCTTTTTCTTTTTTCTGCCTCCTGGATGTAGCCCCGGTAAATTTTTTAAGTCCTGTCCAAATTAATTCTTACCGGCAATTTCTTGCTCAATCTTCTGTGTTGTCTGGCAGTAGGGGTTTAAAGAAGTATTACAACTCCGGTTTAAGTATATTTAATGCCGGTGTTTAAAAAATATTTTTTTAAAATGATATTGCCATTAATTTTTTCATACTTTTGTCGCCGTGCTGAATTCAGGTTTGGGAGAACCTGACAAACTCTTCTCGTTTTTCAAAAGGATCCAAAATGGTCAGGAATTTACTGTTCCTATTATTTTTTGTGATGATATTTCCGATGATTTCTCTTGCCGGACGGGGCAATGATTCGATCTTTATCTGGAAGTTTTCTGCGGTTTCGAACGACTGGAATGCACCTGAAAACTGGGTGGGTGGTTCAATCCCCGGTTCAACAGGGTATGTCTTCATCCCGGCTGCGACTTTTCAGCCCAATATTTCCAGCAATGTAAGTATTAAAGCGCTGACGGTAAATCCGGATGGTATCTTGAATGTAAGTTATCCGGGTATTCTTATTATATCTGATTCATTGATCCTGAAGAACAGATCAGCCTTCAATATCAAACCCAGGGGAAGTGTGAATGTGAACGGACCTACTAAACTCGAAGGGATACATTGCCTTGTTGTAAAATCTGACGAATCGGGAACCGGTTCATTCATTGATAATGGTAACATTACCGGCCCCGGGACAGCAAAAATCCAGCAATACACGGAAGGTTTGAAATGGCAGATGATTTCTTCACCAATTGCCGGAGCCGTTTCGGGTCTTTACCTTTATCAGTATCTGAAACCTTTTCTTGAGTCCTCCAATCAACTTGGCGGAAACATAACTTCGTTAACGATGCCACTGGTAAAAGGCGTTGGGTTTGGTTTATGGCCGGTTGCATCTCAAACCTTTGAATATTCGGGGAAACCCAATACAGGCATCGTTTCATCAGGGATATATTTTACGGATATTTCGAAAGGATATAACCTGGTGGGCAATCCTTATCCTTCATCCATTGACTGGAATGCCGCATCAGGATGGGATTGTAACGCAAGTATCAGTGACTGGCTCGTTATCTTTAACCCGTTTGTCAACAATTATGGGATGTATTTGAAAAACTCCGGAACGGGTACAAATGGCGTTTCCAATATCATTCCTCCGGGCCAGGGTTATTTTATCCGCGCCATCGATAATGACCCTGTATTTTCGGTAAATAATGCAGCCAGATCAGCTAATACGATGGTGCCTTTCTTTAAGCAGGATGAATCTGTTTCATGCATAAGATTAAATGTAAGTGGTTCGGTTGGATCAGATGAAATCATCTTAAATTTCAAACCCGGATCCTCTGAATATTTTGATGTCAGGGAAGATGGAATGAAGTTATATGGACCATCTGACTCACCCCAGGCCTATATGGTCATTCAACCAGGTGAGACAAAAGTTTCTGTCAATACACTCCCTGCTTTGTTACCGGATATGAAAATACCGGTGTTTGTTGATTTTGGCCAGGAAGGCAGTTATGACATTACAGCAGCAGGGATATCTTCATTGCCGGATGGAGTGAATGTAATCCTTGAAGACAACAAAACCGGGATCGTATGCAACCTTGCTTTAGAAAATCACTATTCCTTCCATGTTGCTAACGGAGATACTGCTAACCGTTTTCTGCTTCACTTTTTCTCCGGTCCGATTGGTGTCAGCGAAATGAATAATGACCCATCTGTGGCCATTTACTCCTCAGGAAAAAATGTATATGTGAAATTTGCAGATCCTTCTGATATACCATCAACCCTTACAATTTTTGATATGACAGGGCGCCAGGTTGGTGATAACGTAAAATTGCATGACCAGACCAGTCATATTTCGCTCAACGTATCCTCCGGCAATTATCTAGTAAAAGTAACGGCTCCTTCAGGCATCTTCTCACAGAAGGTGTTTATTCCCTAAGTTCAATTCTTCATCAGCCGGACCAGGAGAATTTCTGTCAGCAAAAACAGCAATGCTGCCACAATGAAATATTTCCATAGCGGCGTACCCTGGCTGAATTCGCGGATTTGCTTTGCCATTGAAGTGGCGGGTCCTTTCAGTATGGCTCCATAACGGATGTTATTCGTTTTGAGCAGTGCCCCGATCTCCGTCGTTGAATAATAGTCCAAATCCGATTCTCGCCGGTCATAGTTAAAAGAAACAGTGCTGACCGCTGCCGATCCGGCATAAACCAGGTAATTGCCGGCCTCTTTGATCTGGTCATGGGGGAAAAGCGTGATTACCTGTCCATCATTCCGCGTTTCCGGAATCATCTCAAAATCATTTTTTTCGTTTCTGATCTTGTAAATCTCCCTTGGCTTGCTGGTATCGCCGGTGAGTTCAATTCCTTTATCTGAACCGATGACGCTGTAAAGTGGCATGTCGGGTTGACTGAGCAGCGCGATTTTATAAAAGACGGGTACAAACAAGCTGTTTTTGGGGAAATTGGTGGCTTTTTCCTGAAGGGCCGACGTTAAAAGATAGATTTTTCCTTTTCCGGAACGGGTCACTGATAAAAACGAGCGACCGTTCTGCAGTTTCATCAGGTCTTCGGTGAGGGATTGTGATACTTTTTTAGTGATAAAATACCTGAAAGCATAAGGGAAATCGGCATTTTCAGGAATTGCATATCTTCCGCTGGCATCCCGTTCAAAAACGTCATCAAATAAAGGACTGGCAGTATTTACTTCCCCGACCCGCATCCTGGCCGTATCCGTTTTTTCGAGCGTATAGGCGCCTGAAGCGGAAAGAAAACTGTTATATGTTTCAATGATCCCCTCTTCGGAAGGAAGGATGAGAATACTCCCGCCATTGGTGACATAGCGCGACAATTCGCGGGCTAAGCCGCTGGATATTTCATGAACAGAATTCAGGATAATCAGCGAATACCGCTGAAAAGACGAATAATCCAGTTGTTTTACCGGAAGATTCCGGAAGATAAAAGTGGAATCATCTCCAAAGAGGGCAACCAGATAAGGATTGGCGACATCTTCATTGATCGACAAAACCGGGATCGTGGGTTTGATAGCCCAGGAAAGGAAAAATGCGTCATCCCGGGTGATCGGATAATCCTTTATATCAAGCACCCCCCGCTGAAAACCGGAAATAGCGTTGGTAAAGGGAAGGGTTACCGTTGCTTGGCTTTCCGGAGAAATCGAAAAGGAGGAAACGGCTTTCTGAACGCCGTTGATGGTAAGTTTCAGGGGGATTTTTTCGAACGATTCGGAGGAAGCATTCCGGATGCTGACCAGCAATTTTACAGGACGTTCGGGTTGCAGTGCCGGGCGATCGAACCAGGCGGAATCGATGTAAAGATTGTTCACTTTTCCGGGAACCAGCGGCACGAAAAACCAGTTTACAGCGGTGTCGGGCTTATGGTTGATCAACGAAGTGCTTTTCTGGAAATCGGAAATAAGATAGGCGCTCTTACCTGCATTTCCAAAATTTGAAAGAAATTCTGCCTGGCGGGTCATAATGTCTCCCAGGTTCCTGACCGAAGGTGATATTTTTACTTCTTCCACAAGGCTTTTAAATTCATCCCGGTTGACGAACCGCTGATGTCTTCCTTCCAGGTCGGTGGTGACAAGCTGAAAGAGATCGGAAGGCTTAGCGGCATTTGCAATCTCGACAGCCCTCGATTTTGCTTCATCCAGCAAGGGACCGCTACTGCTGAGCGCTTCCATACTGAATGAATTATCAATATAAATGCTGATGGCCTGGTTTCCTGAAATTCTTTTTTGCTGAAGCGGAGAAGGGATGAAAGGGCGTGCAAAGGCCAACACCAGGGCACTGAGAGCAAGTATTCGGGCAGCGAGGATCAGCAAGTGTTTGAGCTCATTCCGTTTTTTGCTTTCCTGGGTGATTTCGGAGATAAAACGAACATTGGTAAAGTAGATTTTTTTGTATTTCCGGAAATTGAAAAGATGAATAATTACCGGGATGGCAATGGAAAGAAGAGCGATAAGGAACAGGGGCTGGCCAAAAACCATTTGCAGTGAGAATTTCTGTAAACAAAAGTAAAAAAAAATCCCGACTGTGAGAGTCGGGATTTTTGAGGATTATAGCAGGATTAGATAACTCCCTGGTCAAGCATTGCATTGGCAACCTTGAGGAAACCGGCAACGTTAGCACCTTTAACATAGTTAACGTATCCGTCTTTATCTTTTCCGTATTTAACACATGATTCATGAATGCTGACCATGATCTGGTGGAGTCTGTCATCAACTTCCTTTGCTCCCCAGCTCAGTTTCATTGCATTCTGTGACATTTCAAGTCCTGAAGTAGCAACCCCACCGGCATTTACCGCTTTACCAGGTGCAAACAGGATTTTGTGCTCGTGGAATACTTCGATGGCTTCCGGTGTGCAGGGCATGTTAGCACCTTCTGCAACGCAGGTCACGCCATTGCGAACGAGGTTTTCTGCATCTTCTTTGCCAAGTTCATTCTGAGTAGCACAGGGCATTGCGATATCGCATTTTACTTCCCATGGGCGTTTTCCCTGGTGGAATTTAGCATTCGGAAATTCGTAAGAATAAGGTTTCACGATATCCTGGTTGGAAGCTCTTAGTTCGAGCATATAATCGATTTTCTCTGCGGAGATTCCATCGGGATCGTAGATATAACCATCAGGACCGGAGATGGTAACCACTTTGCCACCGAGTTCAGTAGCTTTCCTGGCGGCACCCCATGCAACATTTCCGAATCCGGAAATTACAACGATTTTGCCTTCAAAAGTCAGTTTTTTCGTGGCAAGCATTTCTTTTGCAAAATATACTGCGCCGAATCCAGTAGCTTCCGGACGAACCAAACTGCCGCCCCAGTTGAGACCTTTGCCGGTAAGAACGCCGGTATTTTCGCGTGCAAGTTTACGGTACATTCCATAAAGGAAACCGATTTCTCTTCCGCCAACGCCGATATCGCCGGCAGGAACATCTGTTTCAGGACCAATAACTTTCCAGAGCTCTAACATGAAGGCCTGGCAGAAACGCATAACTTCTGCGTTGGATTTGCCTTTGGGATCGAAATCGGAACCGCCTTTTGCTCCACCCATTGGGAGGGTAGTGAGGCTGTTTTTGAAGATTTGCTCAAATCCCAGGAATTTCAGGATACTGAGGTTAACACTGGGGTGGAGACGTAAACCGCCTTTGTAAGGGCCGATTGCATTGTTGAATTGAATACGGTAAGCAAGGTTTACCTGAACTTTTCCGCTGTCATCCATCCAACTGATTTTGAACGTAAAAATACGATCTGGTTCAATCAGCCTTTCAATGATGCTTGCTGATTCAAATTGTGGGTTCTCATTGTAAACCTCTTCAATTGATTCTAATACTTCGCGAACTGCTTGAAGATACTCCACTTCGCCTGGATGTTTTTTCTCCAGGTCGTTCATGATTTTCTCTAGGTTCATTTTGATTGATTTTTGTTTGTAAAAGGGTTGGTATTTGTAGTAGTAATAACGAATTACGTTAGAGACTGCAAAATTAATCTATTAAAAGGAACTATCAAATGAAATCGAGTCTTTTTTTTATAATCATTCCTTATAATACCAACCGCCGGTTCCAGAATCGTTTTTGTCATCCAGAAAAATAATGTCGCCATGATATCAGACTTGTTATTCCCCGAAAATCTTTTTACCTTTGCACCCCCTCTTTTTTAGGGGAAAATCTGTCAAAGTTGATTGAAAATTCGGGATTTCCTACTTTTTGTAATTTCCTCGCATTTCTTCTGATACCCATCAACCAAGACAAACAGTCAATTAACCTTAGTATTAACCCGGTGGCTAACCCACCACAAAGAACAATTAAATGAGTGAAGAATCAAATCTCGACAACCCGTTGGAAAATAACGAGGAAGTGAAGCAGGAAGCGAACGATGCTGTTGTTGAAGAAGTCCAGAATCTCCCGGAAGAGCCGGAAGTAAAAGAAATAGCGGTTGAAGAAACCGTGATTGCCCCGGCAGTTAAAGCTCCCAAAGCCGATAAACTTGCCGATTTCGATTGGGATTCCATCGGAAAGAAATTCGAATTGTATGATGCCAAAGAGAAGCTTCGTCTGGAGCAGGAGTACGATCGTACCCTGAGTTCCATCACCGAACATGAAGTGATCGATGGTACCATCGTGGCGATGAACAACCGCGAAGTGGTCATCAACATCGGTTTCAAATCGGATGGCGTTTTGCCTTTGAATGAATTCAGGTACAATCCGGATTTGAAAGTGGGTGATACAGTTGAAGTTTATGTTGAGAACCAGGAAGACCCCAATGGTCAGCTGATCCTGTCTCACAAAAAAGCACGCATTCTCAAATCATGGGAACGCATCAATACCGCATACGAAAAACAGGAAATCATCAAAGGATATGTTAAATCACGTACCAAAGGTGGTCTCATCGTGGATATTTTCGGTATCGAGGCTTTCCTTCCCGGTTCGCAGATTGACGTGAAACCCATTCGTGACTATGACATCTTTGTTGATAAAGTCATGGAATTTAAGGTGGTAAAGATCAACCACGAATACAAGAATGTCGTTGTTTCGCACAAAGCATTGATCGAAGATGAACTCGAAGCCCAGAAAGCCGAGATCATCAAGAAACTTGAAAAAGGCCAGATCCTGGAAGGTACTGTCAAAAATATCACCTCCTACGGCGTATTTATCGACCTGGGTGGTGTTGACGGACTGATCCATATCACCGACCTCAGCTGGGGCCGTATCAGCCATCCTGAAGAGATCGTGAAACTCGATCAAAAAATCAAGGTGGTTATTCTGGACTTTGATGAAAATAAAAAACGTATCGCACTTGGTCTGAAACAGTTAACCCCGCACCCATGGGATTCACTGGATCAGAACATGAAGATCGGTGACAAAGTAAAAGGAAAAGTGGTGGTTATTGCCGACTATGGTGCATTCGTCGAGATTGCTACCGGTGTTGAAGGACTGATCCACGTTTCCGAAATGTCATGGTCGCAGCATCTTCGTACCGCCCAGGATTTCCTGAAGGTCGGACAGGAAGTTGAAGCCGTTATCCTCACACTTGATCGCGACGAGCGGAAAATGTCGATGGGCATTAAACAACTCATCCCGGATCCCTGGTCCAATATCAAGGAAAAATATCCGCTCAAATCACAGCATTCGGCTACCGTTCGTAACTTCACGAATTTCGGTATTTTCGTAGAACTTGAAGAAGGTGTTGACGGACTGATCCACATTTCCGATCTTTCGTGGTCAAAGAAAATCAAGCATCCTGCCGAATTTACCAAGATCGGAGAAAAGATCGAAGTAATGGTACTGGATATCGATGTTGACAACCGCAGACTCAGTCTGGGTCATAAACAACTCGAAGAAAACCCCTGGGATGTATTCGAATCTGTATTCTCAGTAGGTTCAGTTCACACGGGAACCATCAACAGTATGAACGACAAGGGCGCCATCATTGCCCTGCCTTACGGAGTTGAAGGTTTTGCACCGTTACGTCATCTTGCAAAGGAAGACGGAACCCCTGCCAAGGAAGAAGAAACAATGGAATTCAAGGTGATCGAGTTTTCGAAAGAAAACAAAAAGATCATTCTTTCTCATTCCAAGATGTTCCAGGAAAGCAGCAGCGACAGAAGCCGCAGTGGTGACAATGATCCCAACAAGAAAAAAGGAAAAGATACCAAGAAAGCCGTTAAGAAACTGAAAGACAACTTGGAGAAGACGACCCTTGGTGATATCGATGCCCTTGCCAACCTGAGATCAGAAATGGTCAAAACGGAAGAAAAAGCCCGTAAAGATGGTGAAGCTGAAGCTGAAAATGCTAAAGAAGAAGCCAAAGAAGAATAGTAGTCGATGACTTTTTCTCTCACTGTTCTGGGAAGCAATTCGGCTATCCCTACGTTAATCAGAAACCCCAGCGCTCATTTGCTCAATGCAAATGAGCGCTTGTTTTTAATTGATTGTGCTGAAGGAACCCAGATACAACTGAGGAAGTATCATATCCGGTTTCAGCGCATCCGGCATATCATGATCAGTCATCTACATGGTGATCATTTTTACGGATTGATCGGCCTGCTCACCTCATTCCACCTGCTGGGAAGAAAGGATGAACTCCACCTTTACGGCTTGCCATTGCTGAAACAGATTATCGACCTTCAGCTGGAGGCCTCTGACACAACGCTCAATTATCCCCTGATCTTTCATGACCTGAACTCCGAAGGCGTTCATCAGATCTATGAGGATGATCATTTCGAAGTGCACTCTTTCCCGCTGGTACATAGTGTTCCGACCTGCGGTTTCCTGTTCAGGGAAAAGAAACCGGAACGTAATTACCTCTCCGGTGCCAGGTCTTTCGCCTATTGCAGCGATTCCATGTATGCCGAAAGTACCATCGGTTATGTAAAAGAAGTAACCCTACTTTATCACGAAACGACATTCATGCAAGCCATGGCCGACAATGCCCGCCAGAAGTTTCACACTACTACGATTGAAGCCGCAAACATTGCCATGAAAGCCAACGTGAAGAAGTTAATGATCGGCCATTTCTCAGCCAGGTATGAGGATATCACCCCTTTGCTTGAAGAAACAAAAACCGTATTCCCCAATACCATTGCGGCAGTAGACGGTTTGAAGATAGATATTTAAGAAATAGAATATTTTGACGGAATCCCCATCCGTTTCTTTGTGAATTTCCAAGTCGGTTTCCGGGATTAATTGTGGTACAAACTTTATGTAGCCGGAAAATGGATTTAAAAATCAGGACCCCTGGATCACTTGTTAAAGGGAATCAAAGCAATGATAATCGCTTGTAAGTTGCAGGTAATGAGGTGTAAAACTTCCATCGGCATTACGAATGATCAATTCTTCAACGAAGGTGTTTTCTGCCACGCCTTTTTGTATTTCAAGGATAATCCGGACTGGTTTTTTTTCTTTTCCGGGAAGAATCTGCAATTTTTTAACCGGAAAGAGTCCGGATTTTTTCGCGATTTCTTCAAGGAGAATGCTTTCGGCAGGCGGAAGGATGATCGCAAGTTTACCTTCCGGGGAAAGTAACTTCACTGAACTTGAGATGATTTCCTCCAAAGTGAGGTGACGGTCGTGCTTAGAGAGGATCTTTCCGGAATCGGTTGGCAGGAGGGAAGCCCGGAAAAACGGCGGATTGGTAATGATCAGGTCGAAGGATGTCATGGCCAGATCGGTGAATTTCTGCAAAGAAATATTCAGGGCGGTAAGGTTATTTTTCCACGGACTGCTGATGAAGTTCTCTTCTGCTTGCCTGACGGATTCTTCATGAATATCGATGGCGGTGATCCGGGTGTTGGTTTTCTGGGCAATCATCAGGGAGATCACGCCGCTCCCGGTGCCGATTTCCAGGATATTTTCAGCATTTCCCGGATTTACCAGAGCTCCGAGCAGCAAAGCATCTGTTCCTACGCGCATGGTGCTGCGGTCGTCTTCAACGGTGAACTGCTTAAAACGGAAAGCCATCGCTAGAGGTATAGCTCAATCAGCCCTTCCGGTGCATTCACCCTGAGCTCTTTTTTCTTCCGGTCCACCTTGAGCAGGATCTCGTCGGTGAGCGGCAGCAGGATCTCCTTTTCGCCCAGCATGATCTGCATGACCGACTGGTGAGGATAATCAAATACAGAGACCAGTGTTCCGATGTTGCCATGGTTTTTATCGATCACTGCAAAACCGGTGATCTCATGGTAGTAAAACTTTTTCCCTTTCAATACGGGGAGCATGGAGAGCGGGAGGTAAATCGGCCGGCCGATCAGCATCTGGGCATCATCTATCGAATTAACATCCTCAAACTTCAGGTTGACCTGGCTTTTTGAAAGGATATCGACGGATTCCATAAAAAAAGGAATCCGTTGTTCGTCGATACCGACAAAAACGGATTCCAGTTTTTTGTACTTCCCGGGATCATCAACATCGAGGAAAGCGATCACATGACCTTTGTTACCGTGTGTTTTCAGGATTTTCCCGAAGTAAAAAAAGTCATCTTTGTTCATGGGAACAAAAGAAGGGGTTATGCCTTAGGTTCTTCTGTTGTTGTTTCTTCAGGAGCTTCGGGTGTTTCGGGAGCTTCGGGCGCTTCTGCGGGAATTTCAGCCGGCATTTCTGCGGGAATTTCAACAGGAACTTCAGTAGTTACCTCAACAGGGGCTTCATCCGTAACTTCAGCAACGACTTCTGCCGGGGCTTCCGCTGGTACTTCCGCTGGTACTTCCACTGGTACTTCCGCTGGTACTTCTTCCGCTACATGTCTTGCATCGGCTTCAGCCTTGGCAGCTTTGGCCATTTTCTTTGCAATCTCATTCGCCTTTTTCTCGTTAACTTCCTTTTCGTAAGCCATCGCACTCTTCAGGGATTCCTTCAGATTGAGCGATTCTGCCTTGATGCTCGTATTGACTTTTTCCTGTTTAGCGGTTGACCATTCCTGGAATTTGGCTTCAGCCTGTTCCGGGGTCATGGCTCCTTTTTTCACGCCCTTTAACAGGTGTGCTTTGTACATTACACCTTTGAAGGTGAGAATGGCTCTCGCTGTATCAGTAGGCTGTGCGCCTTTCTGAAGCCAGTCGAGGGTCTTGTCGAAGTCCAATTCGATTTCTGCGGGTTTTGCAAGGGGGTTGTAGGTGCCAATTCTTTCGATGAATCTTCCTTCCCGTGGTGCACGACCATCCGCAATAACGATGTGGTAGAAAGGCTGTCCTTTCTTACCTTTTCTCTGCAATCTGATTTTCGTTGGCATTTAAAATGTTGATTTTGTGAGTAATTAATTGTTATTTAATGAGGGGTGCAAATGTCCGAAATTTATTTGAAAGAAACAACATTTTCCAGAACTATCTTATCATCCGAACCATAATCGTAAACAAGGATGCCTCATAATCCCTTTTTCACCGCTTGAAAGCAAAGATAATAAATTCAAAATCGTTGATTGTGAATCCCTTTGCGTCTTGACAGTCGCACTGGAAATGTTAGCTTTGAAACGGTCCGGCTCATTGAAAACCGAAAAAATAGAAGACAAATTCCGGGATCACTTCCCGAACTTCAGGAATTTCGTGCTGGCTGTGCTGCAAAAGGAACAAGCTTTTTCCGGTTTCTTATCATAGGTGTTGCCACATTTGGGGCATACCATGTAAACCGTTGGAAGCGTATTCGCTTTTTTGGCGTTAAGCGCATTGAGTGCATTGGTATACATCTGCAGGTGCTTCTTTTCGGTATCCATTGCCCAGGTGAACGATTTTGTCGCACCGAGAGCGTTGTCACTTCTCGCAGAACTGATATAGCCCGGGTACATTGAATTAATTTCAAATGACTCACCCTTAATGGCATCTTCCAGGTTTTCTTTTGTCGTTTTGACGATAAATTCCGGTTTTACAGGATCTGTTTTTCCGCCCATTTTTTCTAGCGCCAATTTGTGATTTGCTGCATGAATGGCTTCTGCTTTGGAAGTGGCATCGAACATATAGCCCATCTGCGGAAAACCTTCTTTTCTTGCTTGTTCTGCAAAAGCAGCGTATTTGGCACTTGCGGTAGATTCACCTTTGTAGGCATCTTTTAAATTCTGCACGGTTGTTTCAGTTCCGGCCATGGAGCTGAAGCCCATCATAAAGAATAGGGTAATGAATGCAATCATTGTTTTCATACTACTTGAATTTAAATTAAAATTTGTATTTACATTTATATTCCGATCAGATAATCCCAAACCAGGCCTCCACCAAGGAATCCGGTGTAAGAAACGAAAACGGTTGCCAGGAAAAAAAGAAAGAGCGAGACGTATCTGAAATTTCCCTCTTCAACATTCTTGACCACGATGAAGATCCTGAAAGCGGTGGCAATGGTCATAGTGATCATGGTGATCAAAGCAAAAAGTTCATGACGCTCCCTTGCTAGTCCGGCCGCACCTTCCATCACAGTGGTAAAGAAATAACCACTGCCAAAGGCGAAAAAAACTCCGATTAACCCGAGGATCTCAAGGTAGAATCCGGTCTTGGAAAGACAAGGGATTTTTGGGAAAACCAAACTAGCCAGGTCGGCCGCGAATCCAACGAGGATGAGCACGATCGGAAAATGGATGAGCTGAGGATGAAGTAAAACTGTTTGCATGGAGATGTATTTGTGGTTACCTTTTTACAAACATAGGGAAAAAAATCCTTTTGTGAAATATAAAATGGATTTTATGTAGTGAAATCTCAAGTGATTGCATTTTTTTTCATAAAAACCCTGATGTGTTGAAAATTATTTTTGTAAACCCGCACCATAAAAGGTCTTTTCCGTTTCGTATCAATAGTTATGAACACCGGGCCGGCAAGCGCTAATTTGACTAAATTTACATTTCGTGAATCTTCTTCTCCTTCGGAAATAATTAACTCATTTATAAAACGTTATAATAAAAATAATTTCAATGGCAGATTTTGTCCACCTTCATGTGCATTCGCAATATTCGATCCTCGATGGCGCCTGTAAAATTGACGAGATGATCAAGAAAGCGATTGGCGATGGGATTAAAGGTGGCGCCATCACTGATCATGGAAACATGTTCGGACTGAAACAGTTTCATGATGCAGCTAGCAAACAGAAGGGGCTTTTTAAACCGATCCTTGGCTGTGAGACCTATGTTGCCAGAAGGAGCCGTCATGATAAAAAGGAAATCATCGACCGCAAAGGGGATCACCTGATCCTGCTGGCAAAAAACCATACCGGGTACAGGAATCTCAGTAAGCTGATTTCATTGTCATGGATCGACGGGATGTATTACAAACCGCGGATCGATAAAGAATTGCTGCGTGAAATCCATGAGGGACTGATCGCTTCCTCTGCCTGTCTGGCTGGCGAGATAGCCCGGGCCATTTCGAACGGCGAACTGGAAAAGGCGGAAAATGTGATCCTGGAATACAAGGATATTTTCGGTGAAGACTTTTACCTGGAAGTCATGCGACATCCAACCAATGACCCGACCAGGGATTCTTCCGTTTACCAGCGGCAGATTGTCGTAAACAATGCGCTGATCGAGCTTTCCCGTAAGACGGGCGTTAAACTGCTTGCTACCAACGATGTTCATTTTGTCAATGAGGTGGATGCCGATGCCCACGACCGGTTGCTTTGCCTGAACACCGGCAAAGACTTGGATGATCCTACCCGTATGCGTTATACCGGTCAGGAATGGTTTAAGACACGGGCCGAGATGGCAGAACTCTTCAAAGATCTCCCGGAAGCACTGGAGAATACGATGGAGGTGTTCGAAAAGATAGAAGATTACTCACTTAACCGTGACGCGATCATGCCGGATTTCCCCCTGCCGGTGGATTTTACTGATCCGGATGAGTATCTCCGGCATTTAACTTATGAAGGGGCAAACAGAAGATACAAGGAAATCACAGACGAAATTCGCGAGCGGATCGACTTTGAACTGGCCACAATAAAAAAGATGGGTTATCCCGGGTATTTTCTGATCGTCCAGGATTTCCTCAACGCAGCCCGTGCCATGGATGTGTCGGTCGGTCCGGGACGTGGGTCCTCGGCGGGTTCTGTTGTGGCTTACTGCAACCGCATTACCGATATCGACCCGCTTAAATATGACCTGCTTTTCGAACGTTTTCTCAACCTCGACCGGGTTTCTATGCCGGATATCGATATTGATTTTGATGAGGACGGAAGGGATAAAGTCCTGAAGTGGGTTGTTGATAAATATGGATCTGACAAGGTCGCCCAGATCATCACCTTTGGCACGATGGCGGCAAAGATGGCCATACGCGATGTGGCACGCGTCCAGAAACTACCGATTTCGGAATCCGACAAACTGGCCAAGCTGATCCCCGACCGGCCGAAAATCACTTTAAAACAGGCATTCAAAGAGGTTCCGGAACTCGATGAGTACCACCATTCGGGGAACCCGTTGATTGTAGATACCCTGAAATTTGCCGAGATACTGGAAGGATCGGTCCGGCACACCGGGCTGCATGCCTGTGGCATCATCATCGGACGAGACAGCCTGATTGAACACATACCTCTTTTCAAGTCGAAGGAATCGGATCTTCTGGTTACCCAGTTTGACGGGGAATATATCGAAATGGTAGGCATGCTGAAGATGGATTTCCTGGGACTTAAAACCCTGGCGGTCATTAAGGATGCCATTAAAAATATTAAAATATCGAGGGATATTGACCTGGATATTGAGACCATTGATTTCAATGACCAGGAAACCTACCAGCTTTTTAGCCAGGGACGTACCACCGGGATTTTCCAGTTTGAGTCGCCCGGGATGAAAAAGTATCTGAAGGAACTCAAACCCAACCGTATCGAGGACCTGATCGCGATGAATGCTCTTTACAGGCCCGGCCCGATGGAATACATCCCCCAGTTTATCAACCGTAAACATGGCCGTGAGAAGATTGAATATGATTCCCCGCTCATGGAGAAGTATCTGAAGGATACATACGGTATTACGGTTTACCAGGAGCAGGTCATGCTGCTTTCGCAGGAACTGGCTGGATTTTCGAAGAGTGAAGCCGATTCTCTCCGTAAGGCGATGGGGAAGAAGCAGGAAGAGATCATGAACAAGCTGAAGCCGAAATTTTTTGAGGGATGCAAAGAACGGGGAATCAGCGAGGAAAAGGTCAATAAGATCTGGACTGACTGGGAATCGTTTGCAAAGTATGCCTTCAACAAGTCACATTCGGCCTGCTATGCCTATGTTGCCTTCCGCATGGCTTTCCTGAAGACACATTACCCGTCGGAGTTCATGGCAGCGGTTTTGAGCCGGAACATGAGTGATATCAAGGAAATTACCAACTTTACCGAAGAGTGCAGAAGGTTGCATATCAAGGTGCTGGGACCTGATATCAACGAAAGCGATCTGCGCTTCTTTGTCAATAAAAAGGGCGAGATCCGTTTCGGGATGGCCGGGATCAAAAATGTAGGGGAGGCTGCGGCTCTCAACATCATCGATGAACGGAGAAACAACGGACCTTTCAAGGATATGGTGGATTTTATCACCCGTGTGGATCTGCGTTCCGTAAACAAACGAAGCATGGAATCCCTGGCAAAAGCAGGCGCATTCGACAGCTTCGAAACCATTCACCGGGCGCAGTATTTTCACAAGAACGGTAATGACGATACCATTTTCCTGGAAAGATTGCTGAAACATGCTTACGACATCCAGTCGCGCGCTTCTTCCATGCAAGCCTCTCTTTTCGGAGGGGATGAAGAAGTGATGATGCCTGAAATTGAGATCCCGAAGTGTGAACCCTGGACCAAGTTAGAGCAGCTGAGATACGAAAAAGAGATCATCGGTTTCTACATTACGGGTCACCCGCTGGATGAATTCAAACTCGAAATAGTGAACTTCTGCAACGTCTCCATTGGCGAGTTGAAGGCCGATATGAGGTCTTTCAAGGGAAGAGAACTCGTTTTTGCAGGAATGGTGGTGGATTCCAACCAGCGGATCGGCAAAAACGGCAAGCAATATGGAAACTTCACGGTTGAGGATTACATGGATTCCATCCAGCTGAACCTCTTCTCGGAAGAATACATGCGAGTGAAACATCTCCTGGAAACAGGTGGTTTTCTTTTCATCAAAGCAAAAGTGGAACCCCGGTATGATGACCCGAACCAGTTTACGGTGAAGATTTCAAGTATTTCGCTGCTGGCTGAGGTGTTTGACAGAATGGCCAGGTCGATTACGGTGTCCATTCCTTTAGCTGAATTGACAAAGGATCTCGTAGATCAGCTGCAAATGCTTGCGAAGAAACACAAAGGAAAATGTACCTTGAAATTCCAGGTTCAGGATGTTGAGGAAAAGCTGCATATTGAGACGCAGTCGCGGAAATGCAGGGTGGATGCCCGGGAGTTTGCGCTTGCCTTAGAGGATATGCCGGAAATCGGAGTTAAAATTAACTAGATTTCAACGATCGCCCGATGGCGGATTGCCGGGAATATGGTAAATTTGCAACCTTGAATTACCCGATGCATTACCGGGAGAGAGACAAACTAAATCATCAGATTTTTTTCAACAGAAGATTTAAAAGAAATAGTAAAAGCCGGGGCAACAGCCATAATCAATCATTTTAACACAAAGAAATATGTTTGAAAATTTAACCGATGCGAATTTTGATGAAAAAGTCATCAAGTCCGATAAACTTTCCGTAGTTGATTTTTCTGCCGAGTGGTGCGGTCCCTGCAGGATGGTGTCGCCGATTATTCATGAACTCGCCACTGAATACGAAGGCCGTGCGGTTTTTGGTGAGGTGAATGTGGATGAGAACCCCATGATCACCGCAAATTTCAAGGTAAGAAACATTCCGACCGTTCTCTTTATCAAAAAAGGGGAAGTGGTGGATAAACAAGTCGGAACGGTGCCGAAATCAACCTACAAAGGTATGGTTGAGAAATACCTGTAACATTCAGTCAGAGGAAAGTCAATTAATAATATGCCGATCGACCAACACGGGTTAGAACCTTTCGGATCGCTGGAACTGATTGCCCGGCAGGTCGTGGAGGGATTTATCACCGGGCTTCACAAGAGTCCGTTTCATGGCTTTTCTGTTGAGTTTGCCGAACACCGCCAGTACAACACAGGTGAATCGGTGAAGAACATCGACTGGAAGTTGTTTGGCCGCACCGACCGACTGTATGTCAAGCGATACGAGGAAGAGACCAATCTCCGTTGCCAGATCATCATCGACAACTCTTCTTCCATGTATTTCCCGGTGATCGATAAACCGACTTTGGATAAGCCCAATAAAATCACCTTTTCCGTGTATGTGGCGGCAGCCATCATTTATCTTTTGCGTAAACAGCGGGATGCAGCGGGGATCAGCATCTTTTCGGATAAGATAGAGTTGCACACGCCTTCGAAATCCAGCATCATCCATCATAAATACCTTTATGCTGAGCTGGAAAAGATGCTTTTACCGATTTCAACTGACGCACAAAAGAAAACCTCCACCGCCGAAGCGCTTCACGAACTTGCTGAAACCATTCACAAACGGTCGCTGGTGATCATCCTGAGCGATATGATGGAGAATACGCAGAAAACCGAAGAACTGTTTTCGGCCCTGCAGCATCTGAAACACAACAAACATGAAGTGGTTCTTTTTCATGTGATGGATAAGGCGAAGGAACTGAATTTTGAATTTGAAAACCGGCCTTACCGTTTCATCGACCTGGAAACAGGGGAGGACCTTAAAGTTTTCCCGTCGAAAGTGCGCGAGCAGTATACCGAAGCTGTTCAGAAGTTCACCTCCGACCTGAAACTCCGTTGCGGGCAATACCACATCGATTTCGTTCCGGCCGACATCAATGAAGGTCTTAACCAGGTGCTGTTGCCGTACCTTGTTAAAAGAGAGAAATTGATGTAGCCAAAGCGTTGCTGCGTTTCAGCACGCTAATCCTTTATACATCTCACCGAAAACACATTTGCCCTTGTCGAAGGTTAGCTCGATACACGCGCATCAAAATTGTTCATCCCATGCGACCAGGCTTTGAAAGCGCATGAAACAGTAAAAAGAAAATCCATCTGCCAATTCTTGTTTTCATTCCATTTATTCAATAATATTCAGTTGCATAAACATTCACCGCAGGGGCGCAAAGACGCTGAGTTTCGGTCAAGAACCTATTACCTTTTTGTTTTCGGCCGATTAAGTAAAAACAAAAATGGATAACAATATGAGAACACGGATAACACGGATTATACGGATGGTCGCGGATAAAATTAATCCCTGAAAATAAGCTACAGCTGCGTCATCAGCATTCTAGAAAATCCGTGTAAATCAGCAATATCCGTGTCATCCGCGTTCTAAACAATCCGCGTAAATCCGCATCATCCGCATCATCTGCGTTCTATTAAAACTGAAATTGATTACATGATCAGTCGAGCACACATCTCACCGAGAACGCATTCGCTCGCGAAGAAGGATAGCTCGACACACGCGCATCAAAATTGTTCATCCCATGCGACCAGGCCTTGTATGCGCCATGTGACATGGAAGTCCAGAAGAAGGCCACGAAATAAACATTCGCGCCAAATTGCAAATTTCGGTTTGTGAGGTGCATACTCTGCAGGATTTGGGTTTTACTGTTCGACGGCATTATCCAATGTCATGCTATCACCTAATTTTCTTAATTTTGCACTTTTATCCCAAAATTTACTATCAGAATGGAAATTGCTCCTAAATACGACCCGACAATTGTTGAAGATAAATGGTATGCCTACTGGATGAAGAACCGGTTCTTTCACTCGGAGCCGGATGACCGTGAACCATTTACCATCGTGATCCCACCGCCCAATGTGACGGGCGTGTTGCACATGGGCCATATGCTCAACAACACCATTCAGGATATCCTGGTTCGGCGGGCACGGATGCAGGGAAAGAATGCCGAGTGGCTGCCGGGAACGGATCATGCCTCAATTGCTACGGAAGCCAAGGTGGTGGCCAAACTCCGTGAACAGGGTATTGATAAATCCTCGATCACCCGCGAGCAGTTCCTGGAACATGCCTGGGAATGGAAAGAGAAACATGGCGGAATGATTCTGGAACAGTTGAAGAAACTGGGTGCTTCGTGCGACTGGGAACGGACCCGCTTCACCATGGATGAAGCGCTTTATGAATCTGTGATTTCCGTATTTATTGATCTCTACAATAAGGGCCTGATCTACCGCGGTGTCCGCATGGTCAACTGGGATCCGAAAGCGCTGACTGCCCTGTCGGATGAAGAAGTGATTTACAAGGAAGTGAATTCAAAATTATATTACGTAAGATATCAAATCGAAGGCACCGGGGATGAATGGCTGACGGTTGCTACCACCCGCCCTGAGACCATCCTGGGTGATACTGCCATCTGTGTGCATCCAGAAGACGAGCGTTATAAACATCTGAGGGGAAAGAATGCCATCGTACCACTCATCCATCGCGTGGTTCCCGTGATTTTCGACGAATATGTGGATCCTGCCTTCGGAACCGGTGCATTAAAAGTTACGCCGGCACATGATATCAACGACTACAACCTGGGTTTGAAATTTCATCTCCCGGTTGTCGATACATTCAATGCCGACGGCACCATGAGCGAAGCCGCACAGCTTTTCGTCGGGGAGGATCGCTTTGTTGTGCGGAAGAAAATAACGAAATCGCTCGAAGAGGCCGGTAATATTGTTAAAATAGAGGCATATACCAATAAAGTCGGCTTTTCGGAACGTACCGATGAGGTGATCGAACCAAGGATCTCGGTACAGTGGTTCATGCGGATGAAAGATATGGCCAAACCCGCACTGGAACTGGTTGAGAACGATGAAGTCCGTTTTCATCCTGCAAAATACAAGAACATGTACCGTCACTGGATGGAAAATGTCACCGACTGGTGTATTTCCCGTCAGCTCTGGTGGGGACAGCGGATCCCCGCTTATTACCTGCCAAATGGCGAAATCGTGGTGGCGAAGACGAAAGAAGAGGCGCTCGTCCTTGCTAGGAAGAAGGAGGGAGGTGCAAACCTTCAGTCGAACGACCTGAAGCAGGATGAGGATGTGCTGGATACCTGGTTTTCATCATGGCTCTGGCCCATTTCCGTTTTCGATGGCATTCGTTTTCCGGATAACCCGGACATAAAATATTATTACCCGACCAGTGCCCTCATCACGGCCTCCGACATCATCTTTTTCTGGGTGGCCCGGATGATCATGGCGGGATGGGAATACCGGAAGGAAATTCCTTTCAAGGATGTTTATTTTACCGGGATGGTCCGCGACAAACAGGGGCGCAAGATGTCCAAATCGTTGGGGAACTCTCCGGAACCGCTGGAACTAATCAAAAGAAATGGTGCCGATGCCGTGCGTGTGGGAATGCTGCTTTGTTCGCCTGCCGGGAATGACCTGCTGTATGACGAAAACCTGATCGAACAGGGAAGGAATTTCAGCAACAAGATATGGAATGCCTTGCGGCTGATCAAGGGCTGGGAAGTAGATTCAAGCATTGTTCAACCCGGATCTTCGGAGATATCCGTTCAATGGTTCGGGTCGGTACTCAATGCCACGCTGGCTGAGATGGATGAGCTTTTTGCCAAATACCGTTTGTCGGAGGCGCTGATGAAGGTGTACAAGCTGATTTGGGATGACTTCTGCTCCTGGTACCTGGAGATGATCAAACCGGGCTATCAGCAGCCGATTGATCAGAGGACCTTTGACCAGACCCTTATTTTCTTTGAAGATCTGATGCGGACCCTGCATCCGTTCATGCCCTTCATCACCGAGGAGATCTGGCATACACTCCGTGAACGGGGTGAAAACGAGTCGGTCATGATGACATTGCAGCCTGTTGCAGGCAAAGTGGATACTGAACTGATCGGGAAATTCGAATTTGCCGAAGAGGTGATCATGGCCATCCGAAATATCCGGAAGGAGAAAAATATTCCTTTCCGGGATAAGATCAGCCTGTTTATCAGGAAGAATAATGATGAATTGCCTGATACTACACTGGATTCGGTAGTTTCCAAACTGTGTAACCTCGAAACGCTGGATTATACTACGGAGAAAATAGTGTCCGCTATCCCTTTCACGATCCGCAACACTGAATTTTATATTCCGGCCACCCAAACCGTTGATAAGGAGGCAGAGCTCAAAAAGATCCGGGAAGAGCTGGAATATACGCATGGGTTCCTGGCTTCAATTGAGAAGAAGTTATCCAATGAGAAATTTGTGAACAGTGCACCGGAGGCGGTGGTGGCAGGTGAACGCAAGAAACAGGCGGATGCACTGGCGCGGATTTCTGTGCTCGAAGAACAGATTGTCTCTTTGGGTTAAAAAGATCAGGCGCCGCGTTTTTTTAACGGGGCATTTCTTCTGACATTTCTCCTGTCGAATTCAGGTCTTTTCTTGGATGGATTGTATTCCGGTGTTTCCCCGAACTTCGCCGGTACCTGAGCCTTGTGAACAGGTTTCCCCAGCATTGATTCGATACAGGAAAACTTATGTTGTTCCTTCTCGCTGACCAGCGTGACGGCCACACCGCTTGCCGCTGCCCTTGCCGTACGTCCGATCCGGTGAATATAATCTTCCCCGTCGTGAGGAACATCATAATTGATCACCATGTCAATATCTTCAATATCGATCCCTCTTGAAAGGATATCAGTGGCAACCAGGATATCGAGTGATCGGCTTTTAAACTTCCGCAGGGTTTGTTCACGGGCTGATTGATCGAGGTCTGAATGGATTTCCTCGGCGGAGGCGCCGGAACGCTTCAGGGCCCTTGCCAGTTCCTTGGTAGCGCTTTTGGTTGAGCAGAAGATCAGGATGCTGCGGCCTTTTTGTTCATTGATCAGCGAAGAAACAATGGGAATCTTCTGTTTTTCATATATGATGTAGGCCAGTTGCAGGATTCGCTCTGCCGGTTTGGAGACGGCCAGTGTGATTTCTTCCGGTTTCGTAAGGATCTTGTTGGCCAACTGACGGATGCCTGCCGGCATGGTAGCGGCAAAGAGCAGGTTCTGTCGTTTATGCGGGGTGAAAGAGATGATCTTCATGATATCGTCGAAAAAGCCCATGTCGAGCATGCGGTCGGCTTCATCGAGGATCAGGTATTTTAAATCGGCGAAGGAGACATATCCCATGTTAAGATGGGCAATCATCCTGCCGGGCGTACAGATCACCATATCGGCACCTTCCATCAACGCCTGTCTTTCGCGGGAGAAAGTCGCTCCGTCTGTTCCGCCATAAATGGCAATGGAACTCACCGGTGTGTAGTACGACAAGCCTTCCATGTTCTGGTCGATTTGAACGGCCAGTTCGCGGGTAGGTACGATTACCAATGCTTTTATCGAGGGGCTGTGGCCGTCTCTGATGATTTTCTCGATGATGGGTAAAAGAAAGGCGGCTGTCTTTCCGGTGCCTGTCTGGGCTGAGCCGATCAGGTCTTTTCCTTCGAGTATAATGGGGATGGCTTGTTCCTGTATGGGTGTGGCTTCCTGGTATCCTATGGCTTCAATTCCTTCCAATAACTGGGGTCCAAAGCCGAATTCTCTAAAATTCAATTCGTATTTTTTAGTTAATAAATTACTGATTACAAAGGTACTGCTTTTTTCCGGGGTTCTTGTTTTTCCTTTACAAGTCGGTCGGGAAGCGCATCATAAACCAGTTCGGCAATATCGGCTACTTCCAGTGAACTGGCCATGGCGAGCGTCTTTTTGCATAGCGGGCAGGCCGTTACCAGCAGTTCGGGATGATTCGCTTCCAGGATCCGAACGGTATCAAGGGTCACTTCTTTCCTTTCCTCCGGAAGGATGGAAAATATCCCGAGACTTGCCCCGCAACAAAGTGAATCGGCTTTTTCGTGATCCACAGGAACCATATCGGCAACTTTGCGGATCAGTTCACGCGGTTCGTCATAGATACCAAGGCCTCGCCCGAGATCGCAGGGATCGTGATAGGCGACTTTTCTGAAGACAGACTGAATGGGGATTTTTCCTGATTTGATCAGCTCGAGGATGAACTGAGTATGATGCAGCACTTTTATTTCCAACCCATATTCTTCCTTAAAAACCCGCAGGCAGATCGGGCAGGAGGTTACCAGGATCCTGGCGCCGCTTCCTTTGATGCGTTCCTTGTTGGCTTCGATCATGGCTTTCGCCTGATCATCCTTCCCGGCAAGCATCATGGGTCGTCCGCAACAGATGCTCCGGTCTTCATCAAGATGGAGATAATTGATTCCGGCAGCATGGAATATCCCTTTCATGGCACGTATCACCGTTGGCGTGAGATGTCCCATGCAACCTGAGAAATAAATTACTTCGGCCGGCTGATGAACCGGTATCGGAAGATAAGTATGATCGGAAATCTGTTGAGCGTTAAAATTGCCCCGTTGAGCCAACCGGAGAAAATCGGTATTGATGCCAACCGGGCATACATCCTGACAACGGCCGCAAACCAGGCAGCGATGGGTAATGGAGGGATAGACCTGTTTGTCGCGAATCGACTGGATAAAATAGACCGGCTGGATATCGTTGATCCCGGCTACCGAGCTGAGCTGGCAGATGTCGATACATACACCGCACCGGGAGCAGGAAAATACTTCCACGTTCGAAAATCCGGGGCTTTCCTTCGATGGCCTGATCCCGAAATGCCTGAAAAGGATGAGCAGTACCTCGGTTGGAATGTGCATATAGCGTGACAAGGGAAGTGTCACGAAAAAAAGCCCCAACGCAGTGGAATAGGTCCACCAGCAGGCGTAAGCAACATATTTGTCCGACAAGGGCCAGAGGTAGGCAAGAACATTTCCGAGGTGCTGCGTGACAAATCCTCCGCCATAGCCGTATGCACCGGCGGTAAAGCTTTCGGCGATCAAACGTGCGGGGAAGATCATCCATAAACAGACCAGGGCAACCCGGTCGGCGAAAGGATGCTGTGTCGTCTTCTTCATTCCGAACCAGCGGGAACGACTGCGTTTGATCATGGCCAGCATCAGTCCGCTGAGGACAAACATCAGCAACAGGTCCATAAAAAAGCGGAAAAAGCCAGGTACCGTGAAGATCTCAAAAGGCAAAACATGTTTATCATGAATGAAGAACTTCAGGAAGATCGGGTAATAGGGAGGGTTGATCCACAAACCGCTATAGATCCTGGATTCCATATTCCCCACGATAATCAGCAGGAACCATCCGAAAGCCAGGCTCATGTGCATGTAACCCAGCAGTGGATTCTTGCGGAACATCCTGCGGTGAAGCAAGCTTTCGAAGAAGATCTCGTTTAAAGCCAGCAGGAATCCGGGTGTCCGGAAACCGGTGTAAAATTTCGTACGGTCAGTGTGACTGAGTTCTTTAATCCAGCGCCCCCAGCTTCTTCCCACCGAAAAAATCAGGAAAAGAAGCCCCAGAGAAAATGGGAGTACAAAGAGATTGAATGTCATGATCGGATCAAAGTAGCATCGTCAGTTAAAATTACTATTTCTTTGAGAATTGAATGGTTATTCCGGCAGCAGGGCATGCATCACCAGGATCAGATTTCTCAGGTTCACACCTCGCGGACAGACAAGCTGGCATTTACCGCAGAACATGCATTTTTCGAGTTCTTTCTTCAAACCCAGCGTCTCGGCACGCCGGAGGAAAGTGTGAATCCGGCGGATGTTGAAGTCGGTAAAACTACCCGCCGTGCAGGTAGCAGTGCAACTTCCGCAGCCGATACAGATATCAACTGTTGGCTCCATTTCCCGGATACGGGCGATTAGTTCATGATCGTTGACGTCATAATCGATCTGTCGATCCGCATTGATGGTATATCCGAAGGATTTCATGAGGTGGTTACCGGGTTATTTAAAAGGTAATCAACAATTTGTGAAGCTGCTGACCGGGCATCCGTCATGGTATTTTCTATACTCAACGGCCCCTTAACGGCTCCCGAAAGAAATACACCGGGAACCAGGGTGTGATTGGATTGAATGTGT
This sequence comes from Bacteroidales bacterium, assembly GCA_038244085.1. GTDB lineage: Bacteria > Bacteroidota > Bacteroidia > Bacteroidales > FEN-979 > FEN-979. Next base: position 147,506 of record JBBRTX010000002.1, read on the forward strand.
TCGTCGGCAGGAGCGAGGAAGCCATCTGCCGCGGGTAAAATTCCCAGCATGGCAGCCAGCCGGTTTGTCTCCTTCGAAGGGATAAATCCGACCAGCAGTATCAGCAGATCAACCGTCATTTTTAAAGGTAGCCCGGTGAGCGTATCTTCTACTTTGACCTGGATGGAATGATCCTGGTTTTCGCTGGCTTCGGAAAGCCGACCCCGGATAAAATGAATTCCCCATTTCTCCTGGGCTTCATAATACATTTCCTCAAAATACCGGTCGTACATCCGCAGGTCCATATAAAAGGAAAAAATCTCCATCGATGGCAGCAATTCCTTGATTTCGATGGCCTGTTTCACGCCGGTGATGCAGCATAGCTTAGAGCAATAAAGGTTTCCGACTTTTTCGTCCCTTGAACCAACGCAATGCACCAGTCCGACCCTTTTTGTCTGAAATCCTTCCAGGAAATTCTTCGACCGGTTTTTTCTGAAAAATTCTTCCAGTTCGGCTGAGGTGATCACGTTATCATAGATCCCGTAACCATATTCTTCCTTTTTCCGGGCATCAAAAACCTCGTAGCCGGTGGAAAACAGGATGGAATCGGATGTAAATTGCTGCCCGTCTTCCAGGATCAGATTAAAGGAGGAACCGGTCTTTTCGATGTGCCGGACGGTTGCATTCAGATGAACCGATATCCCGTCATCCATGCCTTTCTCCAGATATTCCAGCACTTCCACACCGGGTCTTCTGGAAGGGAAGAGCCGGTCCCAGTTCCTGAGATGACCGCCAAGAGCGGCCTCCTTTTCCAGCAGAATAACCTCGATACCCGACCGCGAAAGCCGGGCTGCCGCTTCCATCCCTGCGACCCCGCCACCGATGATGATAATGCTTTTACTCATTTTTCTTCAGGATAGAATTTTAAAAAGGAAGGGGCTTCAGGCCTGCCCAGGAATTCACCGTTTTTTCCTTTGAATTTTTGTGAAGGATCATATTCTACCCCGATCTTGTCGAGGAAAGGTTCAACTGGAACCTGGTGTACCTGGAATCCAAGGTCCCAGGGATTGAAGCCCAGAACGAGCCCGGCCAGCTCTTCGTAAGTCATCACCGGGATACCCTGTCCGTCGGGACCATAAGTCTTCCCCTCCATCTCACTGATCGCATATTGCCAGCGGTCGAAGAACATGGGACAGCCGGGACAGTTGGTCAGGATCATATCTGGTTTGTAAGACTCCATCGATTCGAATTTCTTTTTCGAACAGGCGATGGAATAGCCACGGTTGGCCTGGATCAGGTATTGCCTGAAGCCAAAACCACAACAGTGACGACGTTCGGGATAGTCGATCACCTCGCCGCCCCATTCTTCGATCATTCCTGTCAGGACATAGGGATATTCGGCTCCGCCTACGCCTTTGCTGGGAAACATCTTCGAATAGTGACAACCGATGTGTTCAACAATCTGTAATGGCTGACCGGTCTTTCGGTTCACCAGTTTGTATTTTGCCTTTTCAGCAATTTCCTTACGAAATTTGAAGATCACATCACTGGCATGTGCGACGTTGGCAGGCTTGTTAAAAGTCCTGCCGGTTGCTTTAAGCAGGTTTTCCCGCACTTTTGCCTCCACTTCTGGGAAATGATGCCAGGATTCCAGGATTTCACTGTAAAGACCAAAAGAAGTGATGCAGGAGGTGACAAGATTCTCTCTTCCGGATTCAGTCATCAGTGCGAATTGCCTTGCGACCATCGTCATGGTGGTTTCGATAGGGACGATATCGCTATGGTATCCTATTCCGGAACAGGTGGTATGTGATTCATTTTCAAAGATGTCCTTTCCGAGAACCTCCTGCAGGATCAGAAGGAAACTCTTTTCTGATCCGGGGAAAAAATTCTGGCGGATACAGCTTCTTACATAGAAGTAGTGGTCATCAGCGATTTCTTTCTGATATTCTTTCCAGATGATTTTCTTTCCTTCGACCTTCATTATTGTATTTTAGGGGCTATTTCCCGTGTTTACCTGAATTGGTTGTATAAATCCGGCGGATATAATCGTGATCCAGTCCTTCATTGCCGACATCGAGGCCCATTTCTTCGGCTTTTTTTTTGGAATAGGATTCAATTTTGTTGAAAAGATCGGTTCCGCCGGTCACGTCAAAGATTCTCTGTATCTCATCCAGGGCTTCCTGCGGAATTTTGCGCAAGATACCCGGGCCGGTCTTTTTGTAGTTGGCGCCCAGCCGTTCCATCACTTCCGTCATATGTTCATGTTCCCATTCCCAGATGGGACCCTGCTCGGGATGCATCTCCGGCAAGACTTCCGAAGGAAAAACACAATAACCATATTGGAGAATCCACTTCCCGATCGTTCGCTTGAGTGCCAGTTGCTGACGTCCTTTTTCCGATTCCACAAAATAACCGAGTTCCTGCGAAAGGGAACGAAGGGCAATGATCACCAGTCCCGGTGCATTTCCACGCGGACAGCGGGTCATGCATGACATGCATTCGCCACAATACCAGATTGTATCACTTTTCAGCAAAGATTCAATCTGTGCTTCGTCCTTCGTTGCTATGATATCAAGTATTTGCCGGGGCTGGTAATTGTAAAATTCTGCCGCCGGACAGATGGCAGTACAGGTACCACAATTCAGACAGGCATGATAGCCTTCCTGAAAACGGATGTCTTTTTCTAGCTGACTGAATAGACTCATGTTGGTAAAGTACGGACTAAGAGGTACAAAGTCCGGAGCACGAAATTAACAAAAATTCATTTACCGGAGAAAACGTACTGCAGGATATTGGCTCCCATCTTGAGTGCCTTTGTCCGGATGGCTTCGGAATCTTTGTGTACATCAGGATCTTCCCAGCCATCGCCGAGGTCACATTCGTAGGTGTAAAACAGCACCAGCTGCCCTTCATAGAGGATGCCGAATCCCTGCGGTGGTTTCCCGTCGTGTTCATGGATCTTGGGAAGCCCCATCGGGAAGGGAAAAGTCTGGTGATAGATCGGGTGACTGAAAGGCAGTTCCACCAGTTCCAATTCAGGAAAGATCTTTTTAATCTGTGGACGAATGTAAGGATCGAGTCCGTAATTGTCATCAATATGTAAAAAACCGCCCCCGACCAGGTAGTCGTGGAGATTCCTGGTTTCCTGGGCGTTAAAGATCACATTTCCATGTCCGGTCATGTGGATGAAAGGATAATTGAAAATCTCAGGACTTCCTGCATCGATCGTGGCGATATCCTCATTAATGTTGGTTCCGAGGTTTTTATTGGCAAACTTTACCAGGTTGGGAAGTGAAGTAGGATTGGCATACCAGTCGCCACCTCCGTTGTATTTCAACAGAGCAATCTGATAGGCAGGTGGTGTTGACGAAGTGCAGAGCAACACCATTAACAGAAACAGGAATATTTTTTTTATCATCTTCCGATATGGTTCAACAGATGAATGGTATGGCAGGCAACAACACCTGCCGTTTCGGTCCGCAGACGGGCTTCTCCCAGGTTTACCGGGATAAATAGTTCTTCCCGGGAGAGGGCAACTTCCTGGGGCGAAAAATCCCCTTCCGGACCGACGAGGATAAGAACGTCTGAATTTTTTTTATATTGAGTGATGAGCGATTCTTCGGATCCGGTCTCGCAATAAGCAATGAACTTTTGCCCGTTGAATGGTTTTCTGATGATTTCTCCAAAAGTAACGGCGGTTTCGAGAATAGGGACCGTACATTTTAGCGATTGTTTCATCGCTGAAATGAGAATTTTCTGAATCCTTTCCGGTTTGATCCTGGTTCGTTCCGAATGTGCTGTGTATAGCGGTGTGATGATGTCAATCCCAATTTCCGTTGCCTTTTCGATAAACCATTCCAGCCGGTCATTGTTTTTTGTAGGAGCAATGGCTATGTGTAACTTCCAGGAACGGGGCTTTTCTTCCAGTTTGGTAAGGATTTTTGCAATGCACTTTTTCGGATGGTTATCAAGCAACTCACATTCGTAAAGGTTCCCTTTTCCATCGGTTATACTCAGGAGATCACCCGGCATCATCCGCATCACTTTTGTGCAATGCCAGGCTTCCTCCTCCGAAAGAAGAATGACATCGCCATTGATATTCGTGGAAAAGAAGCGCTGCATTTATTTAAAAATTATCTTGCTGGTTTCCTGCTTTCCCTCCGAGGATATCTCAAGCAGATAGATTCCCCTTGGAAGATCTTTGACGTGGATGGATTCATGACCGCCTGAAGTAACCGTTTTTTTCTCAAAAACCACTGATCCCAATGGAGAAATCAGTCTTATTTTTACATTACGACCGGTAAATTCGATGTTCAGCAGATCAACTGCCGGGTTGGGATAAACCCTAACGAGTGGCTGTTTGGTCATTCCGATAACGGTAGGAAAGGAAAAAGTCACCCGGATGGTATCAGTTCCGACGCATCCTGCATTATGGGTAACATCCACCCAAAAAGCAGTCCGACCGTAACCCGTTCCGGAAGAGTCGGCAAGGATCAATTCTGTCGTCTCCCCCGTTGACCAGAGATAGACAGATCCCGGGTTACCGGCATCCAGCACCAGGGCTTGGGAAGCTTCCACCGTGGTATCAACTCCCAGGTCAACTAAAGGCATCTCCTTCACGGTGAGATAAGCCGTCCGGGTTTTCTTGCTGAAACAATATGCATTTGTAACTTTCAGGCTGACATCATGCGGGCCAGGAACCTGGTAAATGATATGCTGAGGGTTTTGTTCGGTGGATGTGGCGGGAATTGCTCCTGGAAATTCCCAGAACCATGCGGTAGGAGTACCTGCAGAGAAATCCATGAAACTTAGCTCCGTTCCGGCGCAGGGATTTTTACCCGATGAAATAAAATCAGCAATCAGTGGCTGTGTGATCATCTCCACGGAATTCAGGTCAAATCCCAGGTCATTCCCCGTACCGGGACCATCTCCGTCATCCACAATTTTAAGATAACGGGCTTTACTCATAACCCCGCCGTAAGCAGCGGCCAGGTCGAAAAAGGTGGTTCCCATTCCGGTTCCAAGCTGTGTCCATGGACCATCCTTAGCCAGGGATGCATAACAGGTGAACCCTTCTGCCGAGGTATCTCCTTCCATAATCTTGAAATCACCGCCGGGCCCGTTAAATAGGGTATCACCCATATCCAACACGATCCAGCCGTTCTTCCACAATGAATAATAAACATTGTCAGTAGCACCCAAGGCTCCCGGTGTATAGGCTGAATTGGTGAAAGTGGAAAAATCGGTGGCCGGAATCCTGCAGCTCATCACCTGACAGGCATACCGACCGGTCTGTCGTATAAGCGAAAAATCAGTCGTTACGGAACCTGTAGCAGGAACCAACGCATTGATCACTTTTGTCTGGTAACCATTTGCCGTTACTTTTATCGTATAAGTTCCGGGGAGAAGGTATTTGTGATAATCTCCGGCACCGGGTTTTGTGAGCACAGGGTAGTAATTATTTATCCAGATGATGGCCTGAACCGGCTCACCGGTAATGGAATCCGTCACAATTCCTTCAGCACCGTATCCGCATCTTTTAATGACTTCTGTGATGGCGGGTTCGTTTTTATTATAATATGAGCTGATTAATGATGACGGGGGTTGTTTATCATTGGTGATTTCGATTGACCAGCCCACATTTCCCGATGAACCGTACTGGAAGTCTTTGTTACTCCCGTTGATGGCGTACATAATATTAAAACCTTGTCCGTAAGGAAGGGAAGTATAACCTGAATATTGCGAATAGACTGATGCCAGCTGGTTCATTTGTACCCAGTCGGTTGGAGCACTGGGCCGGTAACTCCAGGGATAGGAGATGATCTCGGTTCCTCCATGATAATTGGTATATACAACGGGATTCGTCTGCAACATGCAATTCCGTAAGGCTTTGGATTCGATCTGCGAGAATGCACTGGTGCTGTTGCCTTCGGCATTCCACATGTAACCGGCATCCCGGTTACAGTCAACGCCATTGTTATTGTATCGGCTCATGTTCACCCTTCCATCCGGATTGACCATATAGTAGAGCCAGATCTCATGATTATTGACCAGATCGGTATAAACGGAATCGGTTCCATAGCCCAGGCACAGATAACGCGCATAACGGATGACAATCTCCGAACCCATCACCTCATCTCCATGAATTCCGCCATCAAAAAGGATCTCGGCTTCGGGCTCATCTATATCAGCATTGTCGCTGATCTTCAAGGCTCCCAACTCACGTCCGCCAACGGAAGTCCCGAAAAGAACTTTTTTACAGATGGCAGGGAAATTTGTTGACAGGCTGTCGGCCAGTGCCACGATTTGTTCATAGGTCATGTAACCCGAAGGAACCTTCGCATCCCAGAAATGCGCATAATGTTTAATCATATCCGGAATGGTAATCGTGTAGGAAAATCCGGATTGATGAATACGCGAAAGCTCTTCCGGGATAACGTACACATTCATTTCCGACCCGTCGGGGGAGGCTGACTCAGCATTCAGATTGAGTTCATGCAGCAAGTCAGCCTCTTTTTGTGAATTCAGGTGGAATTTGATCTCCATCTCACCCTTTCTCCAGCCATTTTGAGAAAAAGACAAATGAGCCAGGAACAAAAAGGCAACAAGAAAAACAAATCGCTTCATCGTTTACTTCAGAAAATTACCTAATAAATGATGATCTTCTCCACCCGGTTGATTGATTCCGAGGTAAGATACAGATAATATACACCGCTGGTCAAATGCGAAAGATTGATCTGGCGGGTGAAAGATGATTCCTCGTTGGTGAGTTTTTCCTGATATACGACTTGACCTCCCGGTGCGGTAACCCTCATCTCCATGTGAGGATTTCCTTTTGGGATGAGAAGGTTGAACACTCCGTTTGAAGGATTGGGAAAGATCATGATCCCGCTGTTGCTTTTGGTATTTTCCGGAATTCCGGTAATGCCGGAAATCATGATGTTATCGAGGAAGAGATTATCTCCGCGCCGGTTAAATGACTCGAACATGAGCTTTACATTTTCCATTCCGGCCCATGGGGTCATATCTACCGAATAACAATTCACACCATAGCCTCCTCCGCACCAGTCGGCGGCCGACTGAGGATAAAACGCATCCAGGGTCGTTTCGTGAGTGACAAAGGTGTTTGGGGTTCCATCGGGTCCGAGCGAAAGCAGTCTTGTCCATGTGTTTCCACAATCGGAAGAGAGCTTTACAATAAGTGAATCTTTGATATTGGCCCGTTGTGCATAGGCATGCTGAAAAGTCAGGGTGACCTGGGAGTAATTCGACAAATTCAGGGGTGCACTGACCATTTGATCTCTTTTATAAACCAGGGTATAATCGAAGAAGTTCATCCAGGCCGCAATATGGCCGGGAACCGTTCCTGCCACCGTGATGGTATCCCAGGTTATATCTCCGTCAGGATTCTGAATGGACCAGTTGTTTCTGCCAAATCCGTTTTCAAAATCTTCAGTGAATGGCAGCCTGTATCCTCCGTAAAGTATATAAGCAGTTTTCGTGATGGAGTTGGATCCGGTATTATTGAATGCAGTGAGGCGAACTGTATATTCACCGGTTCCGTCGAAGGCCACCACAGGGTTCTGGCTGGTTGAGCTGGTACCTTCCATATAAGTGATCGTAGCTGGCAAAAATTCCCACATCCAGGCGTTCGGACAGTTCTGTGTTTCATCATAGAATCTTACCAATTCTCCTGTACAAACTGTTTTCTGGTCAGATGAAAAATCAGCTACAGGAGCAACGCTGCCGGTTACATGGATATAGCCGGTTTTGGTCAGCGAATCGATTCCTGAAGCATTCCATGCTTTCAGTTTTACAGAAAAAGTACCGGGTGTATTGTATGAAATATTTGCAGGATTTTTCAATGCTGAGGTCGCAGGCGTCCCACCGTCAAAGGTCCATAGCCAGCTGGTCGGAACAAAAGCAGAGAGATCTGTGAAACTGATACTGCAACTGGCGGGTGTTGTCGTTGCCGATGCTGTGAAATCCACATCCGGTGCTGATTGGTACATGGAAGATCCCCATAAACCCCTGCCGTAGGAGGAAGCGCGGATGACATCCGCTGATACACTGTCATTGTCATAATAAATATCCAGTTCGGTAATCCTTCCGTTTACAGGGAGGCCGGAACTGAATGAAACCCAGTTGGTCATCCCGCTGTTTTTGTAGTAAACGCCAGCATCGGTTCCGACATAAAGTCCTTCATTGTCATTTTTATAACAAGCAATCGTATTTTTTGTAAATCCGGGCAGGTTCCCGGTGATATTGGTCCAGGAAAGGCCCTTGTTCTGAGATTTGAAAACCGAACCGCCCATGGTGATATATACGACATTTTCATCAACCGGGCTGGCTTCAATGGAGGAAGGCGTCCCTGAAGACGGCAGATAAGAGGTCAGCTCAATCCATGCAGGTAAACCATCCATGCAGTTGTCTGTCCTGAAAAATTTACTATCCGTTCTTGAAGCATACAAGAGATTCGGGTTGGCAGGAGAGCTCTCAACCACCCGCATATTGCTGCTGTTGGAACCTCCGAGGTTATCAGAGATCTTTACCCAGGTGGGGTTTCCCACTCTGACACTCTTTGATCTCCAGATGTTCTTGTATCCGATAAACATGGTATTGGGATCCGTTGCATGCAGCACAAAGGGAGTCACCCAGTCGCCATCTTCGGTAATACCGTTCACGCCATTGCCTGCGATATGATTTTCACTGCCGTTACTGAAAGTACGGTAAATATCTCCATAATAGATGGTGTGATAGCTATAAGCGTCGTTCTGGTAGTCAATCGCGCATTCCATTCCGTCGCCGCCGCCGGTGGCTAACCATCCGCCGGTGGTTAAGGTGTAGGTTCCATTATCCTGGAACCCGTTGATGACATGATCTTTCACCTGCTGGGCCTGGCCGAGCTTATAAATTTGTCCGATGGTAATGCCGACCGTGAGATCTGTCCAGGTTGTTCCACCGTCATTGGTCGACCAGATTCCACCGTCATTTCCGGCATAAAGCTTTCCATTGACAGGAGAATATCCAAGGAAATGACAATCGGCATGGACTGCAGGAACGCCGCAGCCACCGTACCAATGCGAATTGATGCTCCAGGTGGAGCCTCCATCGGTTGATTTCCAGACATCTACGCCACCAACATAAATGGTATTGGCATTGATTGGATCTGCTGCAATGGCCAGGTCGTACCAGGCCTGTCCACCAGTGCCACTGCCGTCGCACGACCAGTCCAGGATATTGGGTGAGGTGGATTTACCGGTGAAACTCGCACCTGAATTGGTTGAAAGAAAAAGCGCTTCAAAGCCACTGTCACCGCCGGAAAGGAGAAGATAAACGTAAGCGGGATTTGCAGGGGTGACTGCCAGTGCTAACCTTTGTCCGCCGATGAGACCGGAGGTGATCTTGGTAAAGTTCACACCGTTATCCGTTGAACGAAAAAATTCAGCGCCGGCAACCGCATAAACGATATTGGGATCGCCGGGTTTGAAAACCACATCTTTGAAATTTCCTGACTTGGATAAGGTCCAGTTGGTGCCATTGTTGATTGACCGGTAAACGCCGCTGCTGGTGGCTGCAAGAAGGATCTGTCCGTTGGTCGGATGCTGAATAATTTTCCCGACAGTTTTGTTTCCCATCCCGGTATTGGAAGGATTAAAAGTAATCCCGGCATCCGTACTTTTATAAACCCCAAGTCCCGGGGCATCTCCGGCATCACGGTCACCCGTACCGATGAAGATATTGGCAGGATTGGAAAAATCGACCAGAACTGTCGAAACGCCCAGTGTTGCCAGTGAGTCCGTGTGGGTGACCCATGTGAGGCCTCCATCAGCGCTTTGCCACATGCCTCCCGAAGGAGCGCCGATATAAATTTTGTTGGCATCCGTGGGATGCCATGCAACGGAGTTGATCCTTCCCAATCCTTCATATCCGGCAGGCCCGGGTAACGGAATGGTGGAAGGTCCAAGTGAAACCCAGTTTCCGGTGGTTGCACTGCGGTTATTTCTGACAAAGGATTCATAAGCCTTTACCGTTGCATCCGGTGCCGGACGCTCACCGGTAGCAGAAACACGACTTTGCATCATATATTCCCATCGTTTGAAAACTTTCCATCCATGACTTCTCGTTATGGTACGGTTCTGCCAGTAAAGCTCAAAGGCCCGCTGGACCTTGAAAAAATTTACGGAAGGATCCTGCATCATTTCGATCCAGTACGGATACTGGGAAGTGTCGGCCGGAGAAGCAGTATTCGGCGGGGTTTGTGAATTGGCTTGCCAGCCCAGAAATAGCAGGAAGGACAACGATAATATCAGTTTCTTCATGGTATGGGTTATGATGGTTTTTCAGGCGTTAAAGGTAGCTAAAAATTTAACTTGTTGCGGGTTATCAGAGGGAAATCCTTTCGGTAACCAGTAAAAAGAGTACCACCAGCATAAAGACATTAAGGAGGACAAAAAGCTGCCTGTGATGGTTTTTTTTCAAAAAAAACAGGGCGATGAAAGCAAAAACAAGAAGAAGGAAATTCAGGATGATGATCAGTGACCTTACCAATGGCTGGAACCAGGTGCCGAGACTCATCAGGAATAACGAGGAAACGGAGGCGGCCAGTAACCAGGCAAAGATGATATTTTTCATTTGGCGATCGTTGAAAAGATCCGTAAGCACTGGTAATCCTGCCTTCTGATATTGATAACCATAATTGAGGATGAGTAACCAGAAATGTGGAATCTGCCACATGAAAATAAAGAAGGCAATCAGCCAGGGTTCAATGGAAGAGAGGGATCCTCCTGCAGCGGTCCAGCCCATCAGCACCGGGATGGCACCGGTGAGGGATCCGGGAACGACCGCAAAGGCAGATCTCTTCTTCAGGTAAGTATACAATCCGTTATACCAGAGGATGTTTAAAATCCCCAGCAACAGGCATATCAGCGGAGCCGTGAAAAAGATCAGTACAAGCCCGGAAAGGATCAGGAAAAATGAAAGTAACAGGCCCAGGGAGTGGGTCAGCTTACCGGAAGGCATTGGCCGGGTTGAAGTTCTTTTCATAAGCTGATCGGTTCGTTTTTCCTGAACCTGGTTCAGGGCGGAAGCCCCGGAGGCAAGCAGGAAAATCCCGGCTATGGCAGGGAGCACGGCCACCGATAATTCACATGAAAAAGCCACGGCAGCCGCCCATGACGAGAACGTCACAGCCAGAGAAACGGTAAATCTTGTGAATTTCAGAAAATCGGAAAAAGAAATGCCACCCAACTATTTCAGGGTTTTAAGATATTCAACGATGGATTTGATCTGGTCATCCGTGAGAATCCCTTTATAAGTTTTCATGATCCCCTTTGGATATCCTGAAACGATCATATGATCCGGTTCAAGGATGGAGTTACGAATGTATGCATCATCGGCCTGAACAGTGGTTTCAGAGGCACCCTCAATGCTCACCTGCCGGGCCTTGCCGTATAATCCTTTGAAACTGGAGCTGACCAGTTTGGTGCCGTCGAGGGAATGACACCCGATGCAGGCATTTTTCTTAATCAGCGTCAAACCTGGCATTTCCGATGTTTTTAAGGGCAATGCGGCGAGCCATTTGTTGAATTCCGGTTCGGTGACAACTCTCACTTTGGTTCCCATATAGGAATGTCGTACACCACAATATGCCGTGCAAAAGATCACGAAATCGCCCAGTTGTTGCGGTCGGAACCACATATAGTTGTTCTTGCCCGGTACCACATCCTCCTTTACCCGGAAGGCTGGGATCGAAAAGCCATGGATCACATCGACCGAATGCAGATCGAGTTTGACGGTTTTGTTGATCGGGAGAACCAGGATATCGGTTTCCTTTGTGCCATTATAGGTAAAACTCCATGCCCACATCCTCCCGGTAACCTGAACCTTCATCGCGTCTTTCGGAACCCATACCATCGGTTCGAAGGCAGCATAGCCGTAATAAAACATGAACAGGACGATGATAATGGGAATGGTGATCCAGGTGATTTCGAGGGCTGTATTGTCTTTGATCTGGGTGGCTCTCGGATGCCGTTTCCTGCTGTACCGGACCAGGAAATAGATGATGGTTGCCGTAATCATGACCAGGAAAAACAGGCTGATGCCAATGATAAACTTGAAAACCCAATCTACGCCTTCCACAAAGTTTGATGCACCGGGGGTATACATATTTTCTCTGGATTTTTGTTTGAATTATCTGAAAATGTAATCGGAAAAAGTCACCAGTAACACCGCTGTATAGAGGCCCAGGATACCGAAAACCAGCGATCGGAGGAGCAGGCTTTCCGTCTTCAGGTGCATAAAATACATCAATACAATCACCCCTTTAACCGAAGCGATCAGCAGGGCAATGAGTACTGTTGCCGTAGTAAAATGAAGGGTAGGCGCAAGGATGGTCAGGGCTGTTAGTACCAGCAACCCAATCAGCACTTTGCCATACACTTCATATGGGGTGATATGTTTTTCTTCTGTTGCCATCGCATGCCGTATTTAAGTAACCAGGTAAAAAAGCGGAAAAAGGAAGATCCAGATCAGGTCGACAAGATGCCAGTAAAGTCCTCCGTTTTCAAGTAATGTATAACTCCCGGGATGGATAATCCCTTTACGGACTTTTACCAGGGCGATGATCAGTATAATCGCACCAATGACCAGGTGAAGCATATGCAGGCCGGTCATAAAAAAATAGAGACTGAAAAATAATACATACCCGTGCTTGAGGCTCATCATCAGGTCTGTACCGGGATAGAGCAGGATATGGATCTTATGACCCCATTCAAAATATTTGTTCACCAGGAAGATCGACGCACACAGCAAAGTGATCAGCAAAAGGATGGTGGCAAGTTTTTTATCCCCTTTCTGAACGGCGCTGATTGACATGGCGACGGTCATGCTGCTTACCAGCAACACGACGGTATTTATTGCGCCGATAAAGGTGTTCAGCTGTTGGGATGCGGCGTGGAAATCGGCCATGTTGCGGTGCCTCATCACGGCATAGACCAGGAAAAGGCCTCCGAATAAAAGGATCTCCGTGAAGATGAAAACCCACATTCCGAATTTTGCTCCTGCATCGTCTCTCTGAAGTTGAATTGAATCCATAGACTGTTAGGCTTTATTTGTAATCATAAGGTGAATCACTGACTACCGGAGGAGTGGTGAAATTCTCCAGTGGCGGGGGAGAGGGCAGGGTCCATTCCAGTGTTTTGCCTCCCCAGGGATTGTCAGGGGCTTTCTCTCCTTTTTTACTGAAAAGATTTACCAGCATGATAATCACCCCGGTAAAAAGAATAAAACCACCCACCGTGGAAATTTGCTGTCCCAGGGTAAATCCCGGCAGGTAATCGAAATACCTTCTCGGCATTCCTTCAATTCCGAGGATAAACTGGGGGAAATACAACAGGTTGAATCCAACAAAGAGAAATACCCAGGCAATATTCGCCCTCCGGATATTGTACATCCTGCCGAACATCTTGGGATACCAGTAATGAATCCCTCCAAAAAAGGCGAATCCTACACCTCCGAAAACGATGTAATGGAAATGCGCAACGATAAAGGAAGTATCATGCACCTGTATGTTGGTGGCAAGCGCCCCCTGGATCAGGCCAGTCAATCCGCCGATCGTGAAGAGAAAGATAAAAGCCATGGTGTATAATAACGGCGGTTTCAGATCGATCGATCCTTTATACATAGTGGCAAGCCAGTTAAATACCTTGATGGCGCTGGGAATGGCCACAATGAACGTGAGTAGCGAAAATGACCAGATGGCTTCGCGGCTCATCCCGGAAGTGAACATGTGATGTCCCCATACAAAATAACCGACAAAGGCAATGGCAAGGCTCGACATGGCAATGGCTTTGTATCCGAATACCCGCCGCTGACAAAAGGTCGGTATGATTTCGGTTACTACACCCATGGCTGGCAGGATCATGATATAAACGGCAGGATGGGAGTAAATCCAGAAGAGATGCTGGTAAAGGATCGGATCTCCACCCAGCGCAGGATCGAAAAAACCGATGTGGAAAACCCGCTCACCGATGATCATTAGCAGGGTGATACCGATAATGGGTGTAGCCAATACCTGGATCCAGGCCGTGGCATAAACGGCCCAGGGCAACAATGGCATCTTGAAAAAGGTCATACCCGGGGCACGAAGCCGGTGAATGGTCACGATAAAGTTGAGGCCGGTCAGGATAGAGGAGAATCCCAGAACAAAAGCCCCTGAAACCGCCGCAATCACATTAGTATGGGTCTGCGTGCTGTAGGGGGCATAAAATGTCCATCCGGTATCGGGTGGGCCTCCGCCTGAAAATTGTGAATAAACCACAATCCCGGCACCCAGGATGTAAAGATACCAGGAGAGCAGGTTCAATCGAGGGAAAGCCACATCATTGGCCCCGATCATGATCGGCATGATGAAGTTGCCGAAAACCACGGTGAGCCCGGGAATCACAATGAGAAAGATCATGATTAGCCCGTGAACCGTGAAGATGGCGTTATAAGTCTGCGGTCCGTAAAACTGCTGGCCCGGATGAAAAAGTTCCGTTCGCATGGTAAGCCCCAGTATGGCGCCGATCAGGAAAAAGACCATCAGCGACCAAAGGTAAAGCAAGGCAATCCGCTTATGGTCGTATGTAGTGAGCCAGGCCATGATGCCTTTCCGTTTGCCTGTATCAACGAGATAACTGGGTTCGTGAGAATGATTCGTTTCTTCTGTCATAGATTCTACGCGGTTTTATATGATCAGGATGGTTTGGATTCAGTGTTTTTTTTCTTCTTTCTCCGGTTGGTTAGCAGGAGAAATCCCAGGAAAAACAAGGCCAGGAAGACAATGATGGTTCCGCTTACCTTTGTTACCTGCAAGCTGTAAGACCTTCCTGCCGGATCGTAGGCATAACAGTAATCCAGAATACGGTTGATGGTTGGCCGCGATTGCCCTCTCCGGGCTTCGATGACAGCCATCTTTACATCAAAAGGAAGATAAGAAACACCGTAAAGATACCTTGTGATCTTTCCTTCGGGACTCAGCACCAGGATTGCAGCGGGATGTATAAAGTCGTTGCCGGCTGGTTGGAACTTATAACCAATGGCATTGGTGAGGGTGTAAATGGCGGTACTGTCACCGGTAAGGAAATGCCAGTCTGATGCATGTTGTTTCGATTTTGACCTCAGGATGCTGTTTTTTTTATCCCTCGCTTTCGCGGGATCATCCAGTTTGTTGAAACTGAATGTGATGATCTGATAATCTTTTCCAAGTTCGAGATCTGATTTTTCCACGACTTCCGCAACTCCCGAAAGCAATTGTACACAAATTCCCGGGCAATCAAAATACACCGGTGCGAGGATGGTGGGTTTATTGATCAGATCGCCGATCCTGACTACCTTCCCGGTTTCATCCAGAAAGGTAAGGTTCATAGGGATGGTGCGGTCGAGATGTTCTACGACCCCGATTTCTACCGTATCCACTCCCGTTTGCGCGAAACCTGGTGCGATCAATAATAGCAAAACCGCAAATGTCAATGAATTTCTAAACCACTTTATCATATATCAGGAATTTAAATGAATATTGTTAATATCGTTCTTTTGCTTACCCTCCCGACCCATTTTTAAAACTTTATAAACAACAAAGATGATGAAAGCCCAGGCAGTGATGAGCGCCAGGATAAATGTTAGATTTAACCATACCGGGGCCTGCCCTTTCTGACTCCACATTTTTCCATTGATATCCAGGCTGGTAATCGTTTGCGGCTTCCCGATTTTAAAGGTGGATTTTACCGGTTGCGACTTGATGCTTTCCTGGGCGATGGATGCTGTAACCTCAACGAGCCCGTTTTTATCGCCGGGCAGATCGACGGGAAAATCGAATACGGCGATGCCGGATGCCTGGGTTTTAGATGGTTCGCCCGCTTTTAATTTCCCGAAGATCCGGGTAACCGAGAGCTGGATCTCCGCTCCTTTGAAAGGAATCAGTTTTTTATCGGGAAGAACTTCCATGGCCAGCACGCTTACCTTTTTTGTCATGGTGTCGCAAGTCATGCTGAGCTGCAGGATTTTTCCATTGAAATTGGCCGCTGCAGCCGGAGCAGGCTGACTATACTTTGGATTAAAACTGCGGATATAGGCGATGACATCCCACCTTTCTTCTTCCATCAGGACATTACGGAAAGTAGGCATGGGGGCTTTCCCATTGGTGATCTTCCAGAACATTTCCCCGTCTTTCTGGGCCTGGAATTTTTCAATGACTGGATCCTCTGGTTTTGGAAGGATAGGGGCAGGCATGTTTTTTCCAATCGGACCATGGCAAGACTGGCAATTCTTGATGTAGAGGGCTTCACCTGCTTTTACCGATTCGGGGGTAAACAGGAACGGAGCCACCACTTCCTTTGCCTCGTCAGGTGCTGTCCAATTTTGGGCTGACAGTTGTGAAAAGGCTGGCAGGATGAAAAGAAGAAGGATAAGGATTTTACAGATCTTCATTTTTGTTGATTTATATTTTGTTTTCCCTGGGTTCACTTTCAGCAATATTCTCAAGTGCCGTTTCCCGGATGGGTATCACCGGGAAAAACTTGGAGAGAATCGTAATGATCATCAGCGTAAGGAAAAATGAAAAAAGGGTGACGCCAACTTCGATCAGGGTGGGGGTGTAAACGATGAAGTTTTGCGGAACATGCTGGATCGGAAGAAAAGGATGTTCCTGCGTGGGGATTACAATGATATACCGCTTGAACCAGGCCCCGATGAAAACGGCAATGGCTATAAAAAGCAAGGGCAGTGGTTTACGCATCTTCCGGAAGAACAGCAGGATGATCGGAAAGATCATCCCAAGTATCTGGACACTCCAAAACATGAAAGCATAATCACCCGAAAAAAGGTCATGCATGTGGAAAGCATCAGCTCGTTCCATTTTGTAACCCGGTACCATGTATTCATTGATATTAAAATAGAAATACACCAGCAAAACCATTCCGAGCAGGATCCCCATATTGTTAAAATGAAGATCGGTAAGGTAGTTTTCCAGTTTGTAATTCTTCCGGTAAACGAACATCGCGATGATCACCGCTGCCGAACCGGCCACGAAGGCCCCTGTTACGAAATAGGGTCCAAAGATGCTACTGTTCCAGCCTGCACGGTGTGTGACGGCAAAAAGCCAGGAGGTTACAGTATGAATGGCAAGGGCGCTGGGAATGGTCAGGAAAATCAGAATCCTGATGCCGCGTTTGATGATCTTGTTTTGTTCCGGGAGATCCAACCAGTTAAGCGAAAGGATCCGGTACACTTTCCTCACCCATGACGGGGAATTTTCCATCTTCCGCTGCGCGATGGCCAGATCCGGGATCATCGGTAGGAAATAGAGCAGCAGGCAAAGAACGAAATAGGTGGTTACCACGGTCACATCCCACAATATCGGCGACTGAACCCGGCCATACAGGAAAACATAGGCCAGCCGTTCCGGTCGCCCCATGTCCATAATGATGACTAATCCTGCCACTGCTGAAAAGCCTACCGCAATGATTTCCGCAATCCGTGCGATCGGAATGACCCATTTGTAGCCGATCAGTCCGAGCACGGCGCTGATGAGCATCCCGATAAGGCTGGTGGCGACAAAAAAAACGAAATTCGACAGGTACATGCCCCAGGAAACATAATCGCGGATACCGGCAACGCCCAAACCCGTCTTAAGCTGGAGGGTATAAGCATAAAAAGTGACCAGCAAGCCCAGCGTAAGGAAGGCCATCCAGAGCAGGAAGGCTTTATTAATCCGGATATGACGGGTAAGATCGTTTGTGATCTGGTCAAGCGTAAGATTCCCATTCATAGGCATTAAGATTTTGTTGTGGGTTCATCCTTCGGTGGTTCAAAAGGAAACAACCGATTCTTCGCCGGAAGATAGTAAATACGAGGTTTTGTTCCCAGTTCAGGCATCAGTTGATAAGCTGCATTGTCTTTGATCAACTGGCTCAGCCTGACTGTTTCTTTGGTCGTACCATTGGTCACGGCATCTTCATTCTCATCTCCGAAATAATAAACACTGTTGGGACAGGCCGTTACGCAATAGGGCAGAAGGCCTTTACGAAGTTGATCGGCGCTGAAGAGGCATTTGGAGACTGTTCCCTTTTTCTGCGGTACATTAAGCTCCACATCATAGGGCTGGTTCTCGTATTTTTCCTTGTCTCTCGGATCAATCCAATTGAATATCCTTGCAGAATAAGGGCAGGCGGCGATACAGAAACGGCAACCGATGCAACGTTCATTGTCGATCAGCACCAGCCCGTCTTTGCGTTTAAAGGTGGCATCAACCGGACAAACGGAAACACAGGGAGGGTTATCACAGTGCTGGCAATGTTTCGGGAAGTTATAAGGAGCCGTCCGGGGTGTATCCTGCATCTGCAGGGTGTTGAGGTGATATTGTTCCGGACGAAGCTGGTGTGCACCCTGGCAGGCCGAGATACATTTCCGTGCATTGCGGCAACGGGCAAGGTCAACAACGAGCACCCAGCGGCGGTCATCAATTCCTTCACGACCCTGTTCCTGGAGCTGTGTTTCGGGATCCTTCTTCAGGTAATTCATCTCCAGCGAATCCACCTCCACAAGTTTGTTATCCTGGGTAAGCAGGACATGCTTCATTCCCCCGGCGGTTTTCTTGTTCTCGAACATCCGGGCAGCCTCCAGGGCACCCAGTCCCACCACGGTTCCGGCCCCGAAGTAACCGATGTTCTTCATGAACTTCCTTCGGCTGGTCTTCTTTTTATTCTCATGATCTGAGTTGCTGTCTCCCTTGTTTTCAGCGGCAGACGGGTTTTCATTCAGCGGATGATCTTCCATAGGTTGGTAATGTCCGGTTTTGACAAAAGCAAATGTATTAAAATTTTCCTATAATCCTAATTGAATTCAGATGCATTTGTGGTTTAGGACTTGAAATTTCACCGCAGTGTCGCAGAGGCGTAGCGTTCAGAAATCATTTACCAGAAATCTTATTTTTTTTATCTGCCTGGTTTAAATTCGAAATTAGCTGTCCTCTTTCATGAATGGCGATGCATGAATCCGGAATTTTTTCTGACAATTCGTAAATAGTTTTGTGTCCATTTTTGTTTTTTACTTAATCGGCTGCAATTAAAAGTTGATATTTCCCTGAATGAAAAGCTTCGTCTCTCCAAATCCTCGGTGAAATATAAACTTTATTGGAATGAGTGTGATAAATCAATAAATCTATTTGTAAAAACCCAATCGTTGGCTTATCTTTGTTTAAAGTAATTCTAAATAACAATTTTATGCAAAGAGCATTGTTTTCACTCATTTTTATAATGTTCATAGGGATTTCCTATGGGCAGATGCATCAATCCGTGCAGCCACCGGAAGGGACAGAAATCCTGAAAGCCGTTTGTATGATTAATCCTACACAAGGCAATATCGTAAAAGGGATGATTGTCTTTACCCGCGAAAAAGAAGGAATCAGGATCGTGGCGGATCTGGATGGACTGACCCCCGGGAAACATGGGATCCACATTCATGAAAAAGGCGACTGCAGCGCTCCTGATGGCACATCAGCCGGCGGTCATTTCAACCCAACGAGTAAAACACACGGAGCGCCGATGGATATGTCGAGCCATGAAGGGGATATGGGTAACCTGGTAGCCGATGAAAACGGGAAAGCCCACCTGGAATTATTAGATCCGATGATGTCGTTTAAAGGTGATCGGTCAATTATCGGGAGATCCGTCATCATTCACAAAGATGCAGATGATCTAAAGACCCAGCCAACCGGAAATTCGGGACCAAGGATAGGATGTGGCGTGATCGAAAAACGTTAATGCCACTTGAAGATTCTGAGCCCGGCCGTAAAGAAAGCCAGACCCATAGCGCCCAGTATCACTGCCGGCATCATGATTTCCGCAAAACCGGCTCCTTCGATCATCACGCCCCTTACGCCATCCGCAAGCATGGTTAGCGGGAGGAGCTGGATGACAGGTATCGCCCATTCGGGGAAATTGTGATAGGAAAAGAAAATTCCGGATAAAACCATCATCGGCATCGATACCAGGTTGATCAGCCCATTGCCGATTTCGGTTTTTGCGGTATGTGATGACATGAAAATGGCGATGCCGGCAAAGCAAAGGTTTCCGGTGACGAAGACCAGGAGCAAGGCAGCAGGGTTTCCCTGTATCTTAAGTCCAAAGACCAGCCAGGCGAAGAGAAAAAGCAACCCTGATTCCACAAAATTCATCAGGATTCTTACCGTGATCAATGCCAGCAGGTAATGCGACTTCTTCATCGGTGTGGCAACCATACGCCGCAGGAGTTTTTTCGACCGGTTATCAATGATCTCATAACTGATTCCCCACATGATCGACATCATGACGCCCATCGCGATCAGCCCCGGAACCAGGAAGTCGATGTAACGTGTACCCGAAACGGTGAGAGGTATGATATCTGCATTGCTGCCCTTTTTCAGGATTTCCGGGTTGCCGAACATCCCGCGGAGCTTCATATACACGAGCTGGGCATCGGGATTGAGCGGATCAAAATGATACCCGTTCTTCCCATCTTTTTCATCCATGATCAGGTTGATGTTTCCCCTTTTCAGCGCCACCATCGCTTCTTTCCAGGTCATCTCCTGGAAAACAATCGTGGTATTGCCCATCTTATCATCAGGAATCGTCAACGACCAGGTGTTTTTATGGTTATGATCGTTACCGGGTTTGGCCTGGTACGTCTTCAGGAAATCCTTGAGAACCGGCTGATCATTTCCCCGAATCTCGCGAATCACCGCTACATTCCTGACAATATCTGCTTTGCGTGTAAAGGCAATTCCCAGTCCCAGCGACATCAGAATGGGGAAAATGATACCCCAGAAAAGCACGGCAGGCTCGCGGAAGAGTTCCCGTGCATGGGCGAGAACCAGCTGATGTAACTGTTTGAATTCGATCAGCCTATTCATGTAGATGCCTCCCTGTTAATTCGGTGAACAGATCATCAAGCGTTTTCCGCTTGGGCGCATATACCTGTCCGGGTTGCAATGGAATCTCTTCTCCCAGCAATTCGGTCAGCGTTCCCTCGCTCAGGATCTTTCCTTCATCCATTATGATGATATGATCGCAAAGCTGTTCGGCTTCTTCCATATAGTGCGTGGTAAGGATCATCGACGTATGTTCCTCATTTTTCAGCTTACGCAGAATGGACCAGATTTCACGGCGGGCATTGGGATCAAGACCGGTGGTGGGTTCGTCCAACAGTAAAACTTCTGGTTTATTAATCAGGGCAACGGAAAGGGCGAGCCTTTGGCGTTGTCCGCCCGAGAGATTCTCTACAAACGACTTTCTCTTTTCATCCAGCCCGACAAGATGAATGATCTCATCGATGCGGGTTTCCTGAATGGCGAAGAAACTGGCGAAAAGTCGGGTGGTTTCTATAACGGTCAGCTTTCCGATAAACTGCGTTTCCTGCAACGAAAGACCGATGCTTTTCCTCAGCACGGCTTCATTCCCTTTCCATGGTTTTCCGAGGATATAGATTTCACCTTTATCCGGTTTCTGGATGCCTTCGATCATCTCAACCAGCGTGGTCTTTCCGGCACCGTTGGGCCCCAGGATTGCGGTAAATTCCCCTTTCCGGATCTGAAGGTCAACACCTTTAACGGCATGAACGCTTTTAAAGGATTTTACAACCCCTTTTACTTCAATGGCGAGATCCGGATTCATCAAAATGACTGGAAATTATTGATTGTACTGGTTCATCACGTCGATCAGGCTCTTCTGACAAACCTTGCAGAATTTCATATGCCGCGTATACATGATACAATCCAACTGGGGACGGTATAACCCGTATTGCGAATAGCCGGCACCTTCGAATGCACCTACTGCATTTTTGTAGGGTTCAATCAGGAAAAATGCATTTTCCTTATCATACTGGCGCATGAAGAGTGCTTCCATGACATTTTCGGGAACTTTTGCTGCCCTTAGACTATCCCGTTCCCTTTGGATATTATAACCGAAGTTGTCAAATTCTTCCTTGTTCCATTTGGTAGGAATGGGAGTCGAAGGATCCACCATCTCCTGCCATTTCAGGTTGTTTCTATCCAGAAGGGCTGTGATGTTGGTTTCCCAGGGTTCCCGAATTACCACAGGTTTCTCATAAGCCACGGAGGAAGTATAATATTCATCGGCCAACCCTGCCATGTGGTGGCCCAGCTCGTGAACCATGATGTATTCGGCAAATTTATTATCCACAGAAACCGTCGTATAAAGGTTATAGATCCCGCCTCCTCCATAAGTCCTTTCATTGACCAGTATCACCATAAAATCATAGGGAACCTCTGCCGCAACATCACGAACGGTGCGGTTATCATAAGTCAGGGCATATCTTTCCGAATCAAAACTTCCGTAATGAACCGAAAGTGGCGTTCTTTTAAAAACGCCAGGATGCGGTTTAAAAACACCGGATTCTGTACCGGGTGTTTCAACGGCACGGATATTCAGATCGGTCTTGTGCGATTTAAATGGTTCCTGCTCCAGCAAAGCGGCAGTAAGTCTTTTAGCATCTTTTTTGAATTTCTCCATCTCCATTTTTGTGTATCCATCGCCCAGGATGACCAGGTCGACTTTTGTTTCAGCAGGTCCACTTACCTGGATGACATCAACGATATGTGAAGATTTCAGATCTGCGGTATTTACCTGCCGGGAAGCGGGATCAACTTCGAGGATCCATACATTTCTGAACCTGTTATCCAGGTTTCTCTTTTGTATTTCAATCCTTATGGGTTTCAATGGCCAGGGAAAACGAATGGATTCGTTAAAAGTACCCCATACTTTTTCGGCTTCCGGTGTAGTCTGCCATTCACCAAATATCGAAGCAAACCCTCTCGAATAAATCATCCGGTTCGTTTGAAGGTCGTAAACTTCTAAAAAATAAGGACCCAACCCAAGATGATCGATCAGCATCTTTTTACTGCCAGGCCAAATCCCGTCGGAAACAATCTGATCAACAGAAAACCGGTCTTCATAGCTGCCTCCGCTATGATAAAAGTCGACACGCATCGTCTTGTCCTTGAAATACTGGCTGAAATCAATTTTGTCGAGCGTGCCGGGCTCTGTTGTCGGAGCCGCCGTCATAGTGGTATTGGCGGGTGGTCTGTTGTTTTGTGCGGATAATGGAAGCGTGAATGAAATGACCGCAACAACCAAAAAAAGAAGATTTTTTATCATAAACCGGGGGATTAAATTTTTGATAAAGGTAACAATGGCATTGTTAATTGCAAAATATGAATCATTCAGGTTGAATTTCCTTAATGAGTTGCAAGGCTGAGGAGGTGTTTTCCGGTAACTGAAGCTTCGGTCAACATGATTTCAGCGAGTCGGCCGGTTGCAACAATTTCTCCGCCTTTCTCCCCGCCTTCAGGCCCAAGATCGATGATCCAGTCAGCATGGGCAATAATATCCGGATCATGTTCGATGATCAGCAGCGTATGGCCGTGATCCGTCAACTTACGAAATAGCGTGGTCAGATATTCGATATCGCTGAAATGAAGACCGGCTGAAGGTTCTTCAAAGAGATAGAGTGATTTTCCTTTGGCAGGTTTCATCAGTTCGGTGGCAAGGATCAGGCGCCGGGATTCACCTCCCGAAAGTGATTCGAGGGATTGTCCGGCCACGAGATAACCCAGCCCTGTTTCTTCAAGCAATTCCAGCATTGGGGAAATGGTCTTGTTGGCGGTGAAAAATTCCCTCATCTCAGAAAGAGTCATGGAAAGGATTTCATCAATACTCCTGCCCTGGTAAAGACAGTCAAGAATTTCCTGCCGGTAACGTTGCCCGTTACAAGTTTCGCAAGTTACTTCAACATCCGGAAGGAAATCCATGCTGATCTTCCTTACCCCGTTGCCTTCGCATTCGGGACAGCGTCCTTCCTTGTTGTTGAAAGAAAAATGATTTTTGGTAAGTTTCCGGTTCTGTGCATCCTCACTTTTTGCAAAAAGCTCACGAATCTTATCAAATATCCCGGTAAATGTGACCGGAGTACCATGGGTACTCGAAAATGAGGATCGCTGCTGAACGGGAGTGACTGAACTGAAAATTTCCAGTCCTGAAATTTCACTACACCCAACCGGGTTTTTCCGTTTCCAGGATTCAAGAATCACATCAAATAGCAGCGTTGATTTTCCAGCACCCGAAACGCCGGTGATCGCGATCAGGCCACCGGTCGGGATATCGAGGTGCGGAATTTTCAGGTTATGTGCTGAAGCGAATTTGATGGTGATGCCGGGATGATTCAGATTCCGGTCGGAGGATGGAAGGATGAAGGGTTTTTGTAGGTATTTCCCTGTGATGGAAGACGGGTTATTCAGGATATCCTGAACCGTTCCCTGTGCGACAACTTTCCCGCCGTTCCTTCCCGCGCCGGGCCCCATGTCGATGATATGATCGGCAGAAAGAATCACTTCACGGTCATGTTCCACCATGATCACCGTATTTCCCTCTTCTCTAAGCGACCGGATCATGGTCAGCAGGCGGGCCGTATCAGCGGGATGAAGACCCAGCGTTGGCTCGTCAGGAATGTAGGTTATACCTGTGAGGCCCGATCCCAACAGGGACGCCAGTTTTACGCGTTGCGATTCTCCCCCGGATAAGGAGGCGGACTCCCGGCTGACCTGGAGATAGGGAAGGCCCAGCTTTGAAAGGACATCTAACCGGTGAATAATTTCGGATTTAAGGTCTGTGGAAGTGGCGATGCGTGCCGGATCCTCCAGGTGTTTATCAATATTCTTGAAGAAAAGAAGCGATTGATCGATGGAGAAATCTGATATCGCTGAAATCGTATGCCCGCCAATGGTAAAGGACAACGATGTGGCATTCAGCCTGGCACCAAGGCATACCGGACAAAGGACCTCCTTCATCAACGGGAGCATATCCTGGCCGCGGTGATCGGCATGTTTTCGGGTATATTCTTCGTTGACTAACTGTAGAAATCCCTGCCATTTTCCGCTGAAATGATGACTCCCGGAACGGTCGCCTCTCAGGTATTCCCAGGTAACATCATAAATTTCATCCCCGGTCCCGTACAATGCCGGTTTTACTGCTTCGGGCGAAAGCTGCTTCCAGGAAACAGAATAATCTATATGGTGCCTTTCTGCGACGGCTTTTAACGTAGAAACATATTGTCCGTGCGGATCTCCGTAAAATTTACCGGTTTTGGTATCATCCATGGCACCATCAAGGATAGATCTCCCAGGATAGGTAATCAGTTTATCTTCATCACAAAGCGTGATTTTTCCCAGTCCGTCACATTTCTCGCATGCACCATGCTGATGATTGTAGGAAAAGAGAGAAGACAGGACAGGGGATTCCATTTTATCCGACCTTGCCACCCGGGCATAAAGCAGCCGGTAAAGATCATAGATCCCTGTTGTGGTTCCGACTGTAGAACGGGAATTTGTTCCCTGGTTTCGCTGATCGATCGCCAGCGTTGGAGTTAATCCCTCCATTTCTTCCGTTTCCGACTTCTTCTCCATCCCGATCCGGGTCCTGACATAAGTTGAAAAGCTTTCCATGAAACGGTTTTTCCCTTCTGCAAAGATCGTATCAAAGGCAAGGGATGATTTGCCGCTTCCGGAAACGCCGGTTATTACGGTTGTTTTATGATGCGGAATGGTAATGTCAATATGCTGAAGATTGTTGGTGGAAACGTTTTTCAGGATGATTTCTGAAGGGACCATTACCTCTCTTGTGGTAGTAACCGGCGAAAACGATTTCGCCTCCAGATATTCCTTCAGCGCTTGTCCGGTGTAAGATTGTTCACAGGCGGCCACATCAGCAGGCGTTCCGGAAACGATCAGATATCCGCCTTCTTTTCCGCTTCCTGGTCCCAGGTCAACGATATGATCTGCAGCTGCGATGATTCCACAATGATGTTCGATCAGGATGAGGGTATGGCCCAGACCCGCCAGACGCGAAAGGGCATCCAGCAAACGGCTTACATCGGCCTGGTGAAGGCCTGTGGTAGGTTCATCCAGGATGTAAAGTGTGGCTTTTGAAGCAGAACGGGCCAGTTCTGTCGCCAGCTTGATCCGCTGTGCTTCACCGCCGCTCAGTGTGGTCGATCGCTGCCCCAGTTTGATATATCCCAGTCCCAGCTCCTCCATGATATTCAGGAAATTCGCCAGTCTTGGCTGATCTTCAAAAAACAGTTTTGCCTCACTGATGAACATCTCCAGGACATCGTAAATCGATTTACCCTTCCAGGTGATTGCAAGAACCTCATCTTTAAATCGTTTCCCTTCACATACTTCACAGAGTATCTCGACATTTCCCATAAAATGCATTCCGATCTGCTGGTAACCGGCACCCTGGCAGGCTTCGCAGCGCCCGCCTTCCGTATTAAATGAGAAATATCCCTTTGAAAAACCTTTTTCAATGGCTTCAGGTAGTGCGGCGAAAAGGTCCCGGATCGGGTCGAAAAGCCCGGTATAAGTGGCAGGATTGCTGCGGGGTGTCCTTCCGATCGGCGACTGATCGATGGTGATGATGCCTGATAGCGATTCCCCGTTGATGATTTGTTTGAATTTTCCGGGAATATCATTGCTTCCGTTGAGTTTCCTTCTGAAATATTTCCCGATGACCTCCTCAGCCAACGAAGATTTCCCGGCGCCCGAAACCCCGGTGATCACATTCAGCGACTGCAACCGGAATTTCACGGTGATATCTTTGAGATTATGGGCTGTAGCGCCTTCTACGGTGAAATAATCCTTGTGCCCGTTCTTTTTTGGCGGGACCTTTAATTTCTCAAAACCTTTCAGAAAGGAGAGGGTCCGGCTTTTCAGTATTTCCTTTTCAGAAAGTGTGTTTATCGCTGTAACCGGTCCCGAAAACATCAGCTCTCCGCCGTAGATTCCTGCTCCGGGGCCAATATCGACCAGCCAGTCTGCATGACGGATGAATTCTTCCTCATGTTCGATGACGATCACCGTATTTCCTTTATCACGAAGGTTCATCAGGATGCCAATCAGTTGAAGGGTGTCGCGGGGATGCAACCCGATCGAAGGTTCATCGAAAAGATAGGTGATGCCGGTTAAGCCCGTACCGATCTGCACGGCAAGTCTTAACCGCTGTGCTTCTCCGCCTGAGAGAGTGGAGGATTCCCTGTCGGAACTGAGATAGCCAAGACCCAGATCTTTCAATGTGTTGATGAGGCTGCCGATCTTCTCAATGATCGAAGTGGCGACTGGCTGTTCTGATGCGGTAAAAGTCAATGTTTTCAAAACTTCTTGCAACTCATCCAGCTGAAGCGATGAAAGCTCCCAGATGTTATTTCCATGGATCTTTACGGAGAGCGCATTGTCATTCAGCCTTTTGCCCTGGCAGGCAGAACATTTCACTGTCCTGACAAACCGCAGGATGTTCTTGTTCCGATCACGTTTCAGGATGGCTTCCATCGTAGGGATGATTCCCTTGTAGTAGCCGGTTTCCCTGGGCTTTGCCGTGATACCGGTCCATTTCATCCTCGATTCCAGGGTATGTTTACCAAAAGGGATCTCAATCTTATCACTTCCGTAAAGGATGATCTTTTTCTGCTCCGGGGTGAGATCTTTCCAGGGGATATCCACTGAAAAACCTTCTGCACGGCATACCTGGTCCATCACTTCCATGGTGACCTGCGAATAAATGATATAGCCATTGGGAGCGGTGATCACCAACGCCCGGTCACGCACAGACCGGGTGGCATCTTCTACCAGCAGTTCCGGGTCAAGGTAATCTTCCACACCAAGACCATTGCAAAGCGGGCATGCGCCTGCCGGAGCATTGAACGAGAAGAGGTTCCGGTTGATTTCGAAGCTACCGTTTCCTTGTACCGGTTTCCCGATCCTGGCAAAGAGTAACCTCAGATAATCGTAAATGCCTGTCATCGTACCCACCGTCGATCGTGGATTCCGCTGAACTGTCCGTTGATCTACGGAAAGGGCAGGGGAAATTCCTTCGATTTTTTCCACATCCGGGCGTTTCATCTTTCCGAAAAACTGGCGGGCCCCGGACGAAAAGGAACCCAGGTATCGATTCCCTGCTTCCTGGTATAACACATCAAAGATCAGGGTGGATTTTCCCGAACCCGAAACGCCCGTAACCACCGTGAATTGGTTTCGTGGCAGATCGACACTTAATGACTTCAGGTTGTTTTCTGAAGCATTTTTTATTTGGATAAAATCATGAATGGGCATAACCGGGGGCAGGTCATTATCTTTCTGCAAAAATAATCCTTCATTTTTTAATAAACAGAATAAATTTTCCGGGTGACCTGTATATTTAATCTTTGTACATTTGAAACATTAACCTGCTCAAGATGGTGTAGTGAGTGACATTACCAAATATCAGATGCGTTATGCTTGGGGACGCAACTAACATCAAATTGACTACCATAAAATGAAGAGTTTAAAAACACTATTTCTCCTACTTTTGACAACGGGTAACATCTTATTTTTGCATGGACAGACATTTCACAATTTAGATTTTGAACAATCATGCGATAATTCCCAAACAGGTTTTTGTTATTGGGACTTGTCATGGGGAGGAAAAGGTGCTTGTATTCCCGAAGCGTTCGGGACAAATAAATGCTTATTAATCGCTGGCAAAGTAGAAGGAGCTGTTGGGTTTGCTGAACAATCTTCAACTCTGAAGGAATATTCGGGACTTCAAATAATTCAGCTTTCAGCTAAAATCAGTTCTGAAAGTGTGCAGGGAAGAGGTGCTGGAATGAATTTAGGGATTTATGATTCTGACAACAATTTGTTAGTGACCAAAGATATGGGTTATGCTTCTCTGAGTTGGGTAAAGGGAACTACTTCATGGAAAGAATATACTTTTTCGTCAGTGTGTCCTGAAGGTGCGGCTAAAATTAAAATAGGAGCAATTCTTTATGGAAAAGGGAAAGCACACTTTGATGACTTTAAAGTTTTGCTTTCACCTGTTAACGGAAGAAAACCAAGTGCATTAGCAACAAAATATATTTCAGCAGTATGTAATACCATCGCAAAACATTCTTTAGTAAAGGACTCCATAAACATAAATGCACTTAAATCTGTTGCACTGCAAATTGCAGGACAAGCAAAAAAATATTCCGACTGTTACACGGCAGTTGAATATTTGATTAATTCTTTAAGAGCCTATGGCGACTACCATTCATTTTTAATGAAGCATAATGAGGTAATCAGTTGGAAAAACGATACCTCCGCGAATGCAAATATTATTTATGCTCAAAGCAAAATAATTGATGGTTGTGGATATATTTTGGTTCCTCATTTCGCCGGAGGTAATACTAAATTAATGATTGCGTATGCGGATACGATTCAAGCAATTTTAAGGAAGCTTGATAGTTCAGGAATAAAAGGTTGGATAATTGATTTAAGAGAAAACACGGGAGGAAATATGGAACCAATGATTGCTGGATTAGGCCCGCTTTTCAGTTCTGATAAATTAGGTTCATTAATAGATGTAAATAATAAACCTGACAGTTGGTATTATAAGGATGGAAGGTATTGGGGAGATGGATATGAAGGTTGGAGTGTTTCAAACCCTGTTATAGTAGCATCTAAACTGCCTGTCGCCGTTTTGACCGGTAGTCAAACAGGCAGTTCAGGTGAAATTGTAGTTATATCATTTATTGGCAACTTCAACACAAAATCTTTCGGACAGCCAACATGGGGATTGACTACAGGAAATGGCATCTTTGACCTAATGGACGGAGCAAGATTGATGTTAGCTTCAACTATAATGGCTGACAGAAATGGAAAACTTTATTACGGCAGAATTTACCCGGATGAAATGGTTGAACAAAGTAGCGACAACAAAGAGGATATAGAAATTAAGACAGCTATCAATTGGATAAAAAGCAAACACTAACAGGACACTGGGCAATTTCATAGCAAGAGCAGCAAGAATGGACAACAGGGGCTTGCCGAATGCGGGTGCAGTGGTAAATTGAAAGTGTGTTCTAAGACCAAAAATCAATCTTAAAACGGAGTTAACCTGAAAGTCATATTTAATAGAATCATAAAAAAAGGACAGATGAAAAAATTAGCATTTTTTACGGGAGCAGTATCAATCTCATTAACCAGTTTAGGTTTCCTTTTTAAAATGAATCATTGGCATCCTGCCGATTTGATGATGGTATTTGGAATTGGTGTTTTTTCATTGTTATTCACGCCAAGTTTTTTTAAATACTTATATGACAGAGAAAAGTAATTCTTATAGTTACCCCTACCCATAACAGGCAGGTAGGGCGGAAACCACATCGTCTTGAATTCAAAGGAATAAATTCAAAATAATCAACTATGAAAAAGAAGAAAATCGTTAAAATTCTATGGATTGTTGCAGGTACGCTTGTGCTCTTACTGGGCGTTGGTTTTGGGTATATCATGCTGGTTATGCCAAATATACCGGTTCCTGATCTTAAAGTACAAGCCGATTCGGCGCAACTGGCTAATGGAAAGTATTTGGCCAATCATGTGATGGTTTGTATTGATTGCCATTCTTCCCGCGACTGGACAAAATTCTCCGGTCCCCTCGTGTTGGGTACAGAAGGCATGGGTGGTGAGAAATTTGACAATTCCCTTGGGTTTCCCGGAACATTCTATGCAAAGAACATCACTCCATTTGGTTTGAAAGACTGGAGCGACGGGGAAATCTATCGGGCCATCACTAGCGGGGTCAGCAGGGACAGGCATATCCTCTTCCCGGTAATGCCTTACATGAATTACGGAACCATGGATTCCAGGGATATTTACGATGTGATTGCCTATATCAGGACATTGCCCTCCATTACCAATGTGATTCCTGAATCGAACGCTGATTTCCCGATGGGGATTATTCTTCACATGATTCCGAAAAAAGCACAGCCCATAACGAAACCTCCCTTTGCCGATGTGGATAAATATGGCGAATACCTTGTAAATGCTGGAGGCTGCATCGACTGTCACACTATTTTTATTGATGGAAAATATGATCTGAAGAAGGCTTTCGCCGGTGGAAGGGAATTCAACCTGCCATTCGGAATTATTCGTTCAGCCAACATCACACCCGACGGGCTTACCGGAATTGGTGGCTGGAAGACCTCTGTTTTTGTTAATCGTTTTAAGGCATATGATATGACCATTAACCCGCTGACAACAGTTGGTCCGAGGGATTTTAACAGCCTCATGCCCTGGTCGATGTATGCCGGGATGAATGAAGATGATCTTGTGAGCATATTTAGGTACCTGATCACACTTCAACCCATCAGCAACCCGGTGGTGAAGTTCACGCCGCTTAAATAGGCATTGGTGCGGCTAAAAAAAATAGTGGAGTCTGATCATTTTAATCATTCAGTGAGTTTTGGGCTAAAGCCCGGTTTTGTATTGTTCTCCAAGCTTTGTGCTGAAGCGCAGGGTAATACATAGAAAGCATTGAATAATTGGCAAAACCTCTCTAAACTTAACAGTCACAATATTGGTTTAGCAGCTTTTGAATTACCCCCGCACAGGGACAATTTATTCGTGGATATCCTCTTCCCGCGGAAGCGTTCGGAACATCCCTTTCTTTTCATAATAGTTGATCATGAACCATACTGCCCTGTAAGCAATATAGATCAGTAACGGCCATGTGAGGTACCAGAGAATGGAGGTGATATACATATTTTAAATTTTTATTTTCGGGTGAATAAAAATGACTTAATAAGCATGCTTATCTTCTGCCATCTCAGCTACATCAATTTTCTTCCGGTTGATCATTCTCCAGGCAAACCAGCTATAGGCAAGTACGAAAGGAATAAAGAGCGTTACATAGCTCATTGCGGTCAAAGTGTAATGACTGGATGAGCTGTTGTGGATGGTCAGCGAACTTTGCAGATCGTACGTTGAAGGATAGTAGGCCGTGTCATTATATCCGGCGAGAAGAAAGAGAGAAAAGACAGTCAGGACGGTACCTGCAGAAGCAAACCAGAATGCGGAATCCGAAAATTTCGACGGTTTCCAGAGCGGGGCAAGAATACCAAACAAAACGGCGACGACTCCCACCAGGAAAAGAAGCAATACAAACGGCATGGCCAACAGGTTATTGAAATATTTAAAATTTTCCATGAAGACATTGCCCGTTGACGGATCCACGGCAAATCCCTTTCCTGTCAAAATGGCAATCACAAAAGCCAGGAAGAATACCAGGAACGGAACCGCATTCCAAAGTAACGCTTTTCTCGACCGCTGGTTTATGTTCTCATTGCTGATGGCGTTCAGGAAATATAGCAGCCCGAGTATCCTCGCAAGGAAAAACACGGCCAGTCCCAGTGATACATTCTGCCAGGTAAGAACGGCTTCCAGTCCGCGGGCCGGACCCTGCCATTGCGAGATCACCGGGTTGCCGATGTCGGTCAGGTTCATCATATTTACCGAAAACTGCGAACCGGTGAAGAAAGTACCTACAGCTGTTCCTAACAGGATGGTCCCCAGGGCGCCATTGAGGAAAAGGAATACTTCAAAGGTGCGTTTCCCCAGGAAATTATCGGGTTTGGTCCTGAATTCATAAGAAACTGCCTGGATAATGAAGCAAAACAGGATGGCAATCCAAACCCAGTAGGCGCCACCGAAACTGGTGGAATAAAACAGCGGGAAGGAAGCGAAAAAGGCTCCTCCGAAAGTAACCAGCGTGCTGAAGGTGATTTCCCATTTGCGGCCAAGGGCATTGACCAGCATCTTCCTTTCTTTCTCATCTTTGGCAATGGTATAAAGCAGGGTTTGTCCGCCCTGTACAAAGAGCAGGAAAACCAGCAGAGCGCCCAGCAGGGAGATGATAACCCACCAGTAATGCTGTAAAGCGGATAATGACATGGTTTCAAACATTTTTTATTCCTCCATCTTTGGGACCGATTTTTATCTGGCGGGTCATGATCATCACTTCCGCAATCAGCAGGGTGGTAAATATTACGGCAAACATCCAGAAAGTAATCTGGACGGTAGTGGCATCAATCATCGAAACGGCAGCCACAGTGGGCATAAGATCCTGGATTACCCATGGCTGTCGGCCAAGTTCGGCAACCACCCATCCTGCCTGCGAGGCAAGGTAAACCAGCGGGATCGACCAGAGGCTCAACCGTAAAAGCCAGCGTTTATTTTCGAGTTTCTGTTTGTATTGGAAATAAAGCACGCCGATAAACAACAATCCGAAGAACAACCCGAGGTACACCATCACCCGGAAACTGTAAAAAGTAAGCGGGACATTCGGCACCACGCTGGACGGTGAATTCAGGTAACCATAACCGAAGTAGTGGTAGTTGGCTTTCAGCGTACTATCCGCTTTGCCGGCAACCACAAGATCACCGGCCTTTTTCGCCCTTTTAAAATCACCAAGAGCAGCAATGGCTACCTTCCCCCGGGCGATTTTTTCTTCCACCGAAAATGCTTTTTCCTTTTCAAGTGGGGGAACATTGATGAATCCCGGTTTATATCCCCCTTCCAGAATGTCGTCAACACCGGGAACAAATGCATTGCCGTTACGATAACCGAGGAATGAGAGCAGGCGGGGGATTTCAATCTTAACCGTGAATTCCTTCTTCCCGTCATCCGCTTTCTTGTCGGGCGAATGCAATCCAAATACTACCAGGCCATTGGGACTTTTTCCCCGGTAAAGATTTTCCATGGCAGCCAGCTTCATCGGCTGGTATTGTGCGATGGTATAGGCCGAGCCGTCACCCGTGAGGACTACGAATCCGGTAGAAAGCAGGCCAAAAACAGAGGCGACCACCATACTTCTTTTGGCAGCAACTACATTCCGTTTCTTCAACAGGAACCAGGCGCTGATGCCCAGAACGAAAACTGCAGCAGTAACATACCCGGAGGCAACCGTATGTAAAAACTTGTGAACCGCCATCGGGGAGAGCAGCACATCCCAGAAGTTGGCCATCTCGTTACGGGCGGTTTCAGGGTTGAAAACCATCCCGACAGGGTATTGCATCCAGGCATTCGCGACCAGGATCCAGAGGGCAGAAAGACTCGCGCCCAGGGCAACCAGCCAGGAAGAGGTGAGGTGCATCCCCTTCGAAACCTTATCCCAGCCAAAAAACATTACCGCGATGAAGGTAGATTCCAGGAAGAAGGCCAGTATGCCTTCAATGGCCAGCGGGGCGCCGAAGATGTCGCCCACAAACCAGGAATAATTCGACCAGTTGGTACCAAATTCAAACTCCAGGATGATACCTGTTGCCACGCCAATGGCAAAGTTGATCCCGAAGAGGATCATCCAGAATTTGGTGATCTTTTTCCATTCCGGGTTACCGGTCTTTACGTAGATTGTCTCCATAATGGCAACAATCACCGAAAGACCCAGCGTTAGCGGCACAAAGAGCCAGTGGTAGATGGCGGTGAGCGCAAACTGTCCCCTGGCCCAGTCTACCATGCTAAGGTCAATATTTCCGATCATATGATTGATTTAGTATTTGATTTTCTTTCCCAAAAATATAAACATTTTATTTACTTATGGGAATAAATCAATCTGATAAATCACTTTTGTATCTTTATCTTTCTAATCCTGCTTTTCGAACCTGATCAATGATAAAAATAAATCAATCAAAACCCGGATGGGAAAAGCTCCTGGAGGGATTTCCATGGTACGGCCCGAAGAGGGATTTCCCGCTTGCCGCTTATTCCGAATACATGTCCCCGAAACGGGAAGGGATCAATCCCTTTACAGGGGAATACGACCCACGGGTGTTTGATCCGGGAGATCCTTATGGGTGGATGATACCGGAAATCGAAGAAGAATATCAGATTAAAACAGGACTGGAGCATACAGGGCAGCAGGTGATGAACGAACTTGCCGACTGGTATCATAAAAGCGAAAATCACCTTTTCAGCGGACATCTTGACAGAAACCTTAGCGGGAATCCCTATTTCTCGCCCGAAATCCTGGAAACAGAATCGGTAAAAGGACAAAACCCATTCGTGATCTTTCTTCCAGTATCTCTTTCCAAAACACAGGATGATCTTGGCAGAGTAAGATGGACCCTCTTCGGTGGCAGCGAACAGGGACCGGAAAAAGCTTTCTGGAAATCCTTTTACACTGCGCCCGGGAAGGAATTGCCCGAACAAACCGGCATCGACCTGATCCTTACCCTGCTCGAAAGAGCCTACGGGGAAAAATACGCTGATAAAAGCGCTTTATACCATTCCGGCTTCCGGATCCTTCCTTCCCTGAAAAATGATCAATTTCCGTATTGGATGCCTGATGTATTGCCATCATGGACAAAAGATTTCATGACGAATGATGAAGATCACTTAGAAAATACCCGTTTTCTGCTGACCTTCCGGCCCTATACCCTGATCCCGGAAAAGGCCAGGCAAAAATTCAGGGAAGGTAAGCTACACCTTCTGCCTTGTCCCGGAAGCCTTGTTCCGTTTGGCGCTGCGGTGTATACAAAGCTGCAACATCAACTACCAATGGCGATGCAATTACCTGTTTTACGAATGGTGCACCGGCATGAAGGCATCTCCGGTATCCGGGTCCCGCAATCGGCCTGGATGCATGAAAAGACGCTCTCGGGGGAAAGCTCAAAGATTGCCGAACACCTGCTGATCAATGAGTACCGGCGAACATCGCGGTGGGACCGCGTTCACCGTTTCGAAAATGCCATCGATAAAAGCAATATCATTCACCCGGTCATAAAAACCCTTTTCAGCACCGGGCTGGATTACCTTGGTTTGTATAATAAGCCAATGGCAAGGAACTGCCAATTGTGGAATGAGCACTCGGAGCTGATCCTTGACGGGCCGAATGCCGGGAAAGAGGATATTGAAAAGGCTGCACTCATTGTACTGAATGGAGGATCATTCCGCTACCGTTTCCTGTTCCCGGCCATGCAAGCCGGGTTGTATCAGGTAAATTGGCAACGACCGCTGATCGGGTTTTTCCCGGTAAACGCTGCAAAACCCGCATTCCTTACCGATCATCTGGGAGGATATCTTTCGCTTTATCCATCGCCGGCAAAAGATCTTTCTGATCCAATTGAACTCTGGCCACGCATACTGAAGCGGGAAGAATACCTGACCGCACTCCGGGAATTCAGCCATAACCAGGGACATTTCGTCTCCCAAACTTCTTACAATCTCCGATTTTTATTTGATACCTTCGAACGCCTGGGCAATCAGCCGCTGGAAAAATCATTCGCTGAGCACTTATTGATCGATTCAAGGCATCATACCTTTGATAGCTGGAAGCATTTCATCCAATCGCATGCACATACTCCCGAAGCCTACCAGATCATTGTGAAGAAACTGGAACAGGTCGTTTCAGAGGAAATTCCTTCGATTCAGCCAGGATCATCCTATACATTCGACCGCACTGCAAACCGCGCCTATGAAATCAACTACTGGAATGATATCCTTTACCTTTCACATGGTAGTTTTATTAACAAGGACAATGCGGATATCGTAACGGATAAGGCCACATTACGGGAGGCAGTTCATCCGGCACGCGATCTTTCCCCGCTGGGTGATTACCTGTTACTGCGACACCGGGCTGCCATTGCGGAGGCAGGCATGGAGAACCGGGCTGTAGCGGGGGAGTTGCCTTTCCAATGGGAGACGGATTTTGATTTTATTCAGTTTGGAGGATGGAAAGCCAACCGCGACGGGATGATTCATGAACGGGATCTCCTGGTGATCATCCCGGGAAAGAACCGGAAAGAAGCAGTCATCCTGGCCGATCATTACGACACCGCTTACATGGCAGATGTGTATGATCCCTCCGAAGGTGGAACCGGAGCCCGGCTTTCGGCTGCAGGAGCCGATGACAATGATTCGGCCACCGCGACCCTGCTTCAGGCCGCTTCAATCTATTTATCCCTGGCAAAAGAGGAAAAACTGGAAAGGGATATCTGGTTGTTGCATCTTACCGGGGAAGAGTTCCCTTCGGATTGTCTGGGCGCCCGTCATTTCTGCAAAGCCCTGCTAGAGAAGAAGCTGGTATTGCATGTGGAGAACGATAAAACCATCGACCTCTCGGATATCAGCATCAGGGGTGTGTTTGTGATGGATATGATTGCCCATAACCGGGAAGACGCGCCCTATGTGTTCCAGATATCTCCCGGGAAGAGTACGGAATCGCTCATACTGGCCCGGCATGCCCATCAGACTTCCGGTTTATGGAATGCATCAGTGGAAACATGGAATCAGCAGGATGAAAGGAAGGGAAAGTCTTCCGGTAAAAGATGCAATGCAGCATTCGAAATCCCGGAAATGGCGCTTCATCCGAAGATGCGGGGAGAGATCCGTTTGCCTGAAAATCCGTTCAGTACGTTGTACAATACCGATGCCCTGATGTTCTCCGATTGTGGACTCCCTGTGGTTTTATTTATGGAGGATTATGATATCACCCGGTCGGGATATCACGACACAAAAGACACGATGGCCAATATCGATCTCGATTATGGTTCAGCACTCTCGGCGATTGCCATTGAAACAACCGCCCGCATTGCCTGCCTGAAGGAATTGTAAAGAATAACCCGGGTTAAAATCCTTTTTTAGCGCCCTTATTCAGTGCTTCCATGGCCTTATCCTTCGAAATGAAAGCGGTAAGAGTAGTTCCGTCCTTATCATGCCCTTTCACCGCGTAACGCTCGCCGCCACGACTGGCCATCGAAACAATCTCCGGGTCAAGGATAGGGACATTCTTCGTTCTCGTGCGGACATTATAAGCGGTTAACCCTGCAATAGCGGTTCCCTTATTTTCTTTTGAAGTTTCCATCTGTTGATGCTTTAGTTAAATCCATTTCACGCTTCATAAATCAATCCATCATTAAAATCAGGGTATAAATCCCAGGGCAAGCCAAGTACTCAAATTCCACGGCATAACAGCGGGGTATTAAACCCTCCGACTTCGTCGGGATTGTTCGTCTGACAATTTTCAATGCACTTGGTTTTAGAAAATTGAGACTCACGAATAAATTTACGAAATAAATGAGGATTTTGCTAAGGAAATCGCAATTATTTAGCCTCACCCCCAATCCCCCTCTCCTTGTGGAGAGGGGGTGAATGGCTGATTAAAAAATGGTTTCAAAAGAGATGCAAACACTTTCTGAACGCTGCGTCTACTTGACTCCGCTGTGAAACTTAACTTTCTAACTCTATTGGTATAATTGTGATTAAGCAATAAAAAACACCATACAGGGGACGAAGCCCGTACGGTGTTGTGAAGGAAGGAATTAACTCAGATCACTCCTTCGTCATAGGCTTTTTCCCCATGTAAAGCCATATCAAGCCCCATTGCCTGGGAGGCCTCATCCACTTTTACCGGTGTGATGAAGTTGATCACGATCAGCATCACATAAGTGAAGATGAAAGCGTAAATGGAGGCCACTGCAACGGCGATCAATTCAGTCCAGAAGAAACTGGCGTTGCCAAAGAAGAGTCCGTCGGCACCGCTTGCGTTGATAGCTTTGGAAGCAAAGACGCCTAAAAGGATCGTACCCAAAACACCCCCTATACCATGAACACCCCAAACATCGAGTGCATCATCCCACTTCATCTTGTTCTTAAAGTGGACAGCAAAATAACAGACAACACCGGCAGCCGTGCCAATGATCGGAGACGCCCAGAGCGGAACAAAACCTGCACAAGGTGTGATGGTAGCTAAACCGGCGATCGAACCGGTGAGAAGCCCCACAAACTTGGGTTTCTTCTCGCGCGACCATTCAATCACCAGCCAGGCAATGGTGGCGAAGGAAGCCGCGATATCGGTATTCAGGAAGGCAAGAGAAGTGACAAAATCCACCGCCACTTCGCTGCCCGCATTGAAACCATACCAGCCAAACCAGAGCAACCCGCTCCCGATGGCGACTAAGGGAATGCTGTTAGGGGTTGAAGTACGGTCAACACGCGCTTTAACATAAAAAACCGATGCTAAGGCTGCAAAACCTGCTGTAGCATGAACCACGATGCCACCTGCGAAATCAATCACACCCAGACTGGCCATCAAACCACCACCCCAAATCATATGAACGAACGGATAATAAACCAGTATCTGCCAAAATGTGAGGAAGATCATGAACGATTTGAATGTGATACGGTTAACAAAAGCGCCCGTGATCAGGGCAGGAGTGATGATGGCAAACATCATCTGGTAAGCAACAAAGACGAATTCGGGAATCTTCCCGTTCGAATACATGGAGGTCATGGAGATCCCGTTGAGGAATGCCTTATCGAAGTTCCCGATAATGCCGCCGGCACCACCGCTGAAGCAAAGCGAATAGCCGAAGAAGACCCACAAAACGGTAGTCCACCCCAGCGAAACGAAACTCTGTATCATGATCCCGAGGATGTTCCGTTTGCCGGCCAGTCCGCCATAAAAAAATGCCAGTCCCGGGGTCATCAGCATTACCAAACTGGTGGCCAGCAGCATGAACCCGGTTGATCCTGTGTCTAACATATACGTTGATTTAAGAATGAATGATTGAGAGAGTTATAAAGTGATTCCGAATACAAAATAAACATTCGATGCTTGGGGATTGAAGATCAGTGAAGCCTTCACCGGCAATTCAAAATGATCGGTGATTTTGATCCTGCCTGATCCCGAAATACCTGTGTTGACAACCCCCAAAGCATTGCCGTAAGCCCCGGCCGCAGGAGTAAAGCCCACAAAGAGATCCAGGTTTTTATCTTTGATTGGAAAAGTATAACCCGCTTCAAAATAAGAAGAATAATAGGTCTCTTCCGTTGTGTCTTTTGCTATGTTGCTTCCCCATCGTTTATCATTTCCATAGAAGAAAACGCAGCCGGTGATCCATAAAGGAAGTTTCGCATTACCCTTATACATCAGGCAGCCCTCCAGGGAGTGCGCGGTTTTTTTATCATCATACACAAAATAGCGCGTATCCGGTGAGGAAGGTGTCCCGGTGACCGACGGGATGAAATAATCGGTGAGCATCACCGAAAAACCCTTGAAGGAATACTTTGCATACAGATCTACCTCTTTGTAAAAGCTGGCCAATGCCACAGAACCCCAGGCACCGATCTCGAAATTGCCGGCCGACAAGGACAACGTAGGCTGAACGGCAGGAGAATTCCCGTAATCCGTCCCGCGCCAGATGTAACGGCTCACTACATCAGCCCCAACATTCAGTTTCAGGCTGCAATGAGAAGGGATGGAATCCTGTTTAGGCTGGGCAGTTAATTGAATTTCTGAAAGCATGAAAAGGCAAAAAATACCTGCGATGATTGGTTTTGAAAGCATATAATAAAAGGGTAGAGGTTTGCAGCACAAAAGTATTAGCCCCGCAATTATGCGGCAATAAGGGATTGCTTGATTTTGAAGTAAGGAAAATGCTGAGAGAGCAGGGAAATGGTTAATGGTAAATGATGGTGATTGGTGATTGGTGATTGGTGATTGATGAGGTGTTGGATTAGGAATTCGCCGATTCTCATGGCTATATTAAGATGCTAGACCTAAAAAATCAGTCTCAAAACCTCCATGTAACTCCGTGCATTCTCTGTGTAATTCCGTGTCATGAAAAAAATCACTGAACAGTCAAAATGAGCCACAGTTGGATTTGAGTATTGCACAGAGTCAAAAAACCATTTGATTTATTTCTTTTGAAAAAATGACATGTGCTGCACCTGTCATCAGATAAAATCTTAAATCCAAGTTATTGTGATACATTATACTGAATTTTTTTTAACCTGAATTTTCCATAAGTAAAATCACCTTCAGGATAATTCCATATGGTTTCTCCGTACGTTGGAATCCTTCTGCCATCAAGCACTTTGTAATCGCCAACCGGAGTGGACCACCGGGCTTGTTTTATGGTTCCGTCATTCTGCAAAGCCAGGCGGTCGTCGGAAACGAAATTGATAAGTTCTCCTTTTTCATTAAAATAAAGCACCGCAGATACTTTATACTTGCCATTTATAAGGGTTACCTCGCATGACAATGCGTCAATCTCTTTCCACGAAAGCCTTTTATCGATAAGGTTACCCGGGACAAAAACGCACATATCGTTTAAAACAGTCACTGTTTCAGCTTTTGTAAGTACTTCACCTTTCATATCAACCATATTAAACATATTTGCCACGCGCACAACAAAGGTTGCCTGTTGATGGCTGTAAATATGAGTGGCCAGGAAAGGGATGAACATTTTACTCGCCTTCATCA
This sequence comes from Bacteroidales bacterium, assembly GCA_038244085.1. GTDB lineage: Bacteria > Bacteroidota > Bacteroidia > Bacteroidales > FEN-979 > FEN-979. Next base: position 188,629 of record JBBRTX010000002.1, read on the forward strand.
GGAAAATCCTTGTGTAACTACCGTAGAAGTTGTACTGTTTAGAACCAGCCTTCATAGGCGTATCACCTTGCTTTCTGAACATATCTGCATCAAACTCAATGCAAACATTTTGAGGTTTGCTTTTACCTACTGCACCAGCATAAGCGATGTATTTCTTAATAGGCAGAGGCAAATGTGCCAAGTCATTCTCAGAAAGAACCTCTTCAGCCATTAGAGGCTGGATGGCAAATTCTTCTCTGATTCTTGAATGAACCAATTTTTCTGTTGAATTGAATAATGATAAAGTTCCCATAGCCATGATTAAAATTAATACCGGATAAGGGTGATTTTAAAGTTGCATCATTTTATAATGTGGCATAACGAATTGCAGGAAATGGCTGAATGGAGTTTGCGTGTTGATTGCTTTTGCTTTCCTTTAGCATTTGCAGGTTTGGTCTGAAAAACGACCACACGAAGCCTTATTCATCAGTCAAAGTGTAATTTTATTTTGTTTGGTCAGCATATTTCCACCACCCTATTGTGCTGAAATATCCAATAATACTCGTAATGATGATAATCAGGAAGCTTAAAAAATTCAGGTCCGCTTTTAAATCCGCTCCGCCACTACCGCTGTAAATGCCAGGTACGGCCCAGGGAAAATAAGTTCCCAAGCCCAAAGCACCTATAATTTGGGCCAGAACCAATAAAATCGACACAATACCCAGTGGAGTCATAAAGCCTTTGCCGGATATAGCGAAAAATGCAATAGGTGTATTCAACAATATAATCAAAGCCGTTGTCACAAAGTAAACAGTCATATGGTTCGTAAAAATTGCCGCACTCCAACCGGGCAATTGCAAAGTAAATCCTATCAGAAGTCCCAAAAGTAAGTTTGATATCACAAGGGCTAAACACCAAATAATGTAGTACATAAATTTTGCATTAATTATTTTTGTTCTGGATATGGGCAAAGAAAGTAAGTCTTTGGCTGTCCCGTCAGAATATTCTCTGCCAAACAGCCAACTGGCCACGAAACCGAAGATTAAAACTCCGCCAACCCCGACGGCCTGGGATAATAAACCTAAATAGGAACTCCAATTGGCCTCAAAAGACATTAATACGGCTTTCGATTTAAATGCCCCCGATAAACCTTCCGTTCCATGGTCTTTCATCAAAAGCATAAACACGCCACCAAATAAGGGAGCAAGCGAGAAGGCAATAAAAGTGACCCAGGTAATCCGGGAATGTTTATTTTTTAGAATTTCCGCTATAAATGCCTGCCATTGCTGTTTCATTTGTCTCTGTATTAATTTCCAATCATTCTGAGAAAATAGGTTTCTAAATCTTCTTCAAATACATTAAGCATTTTAGGAGGCAATCCGGAATTTACCAGTAATGTCGAAATGGATTCCGGTTGTTGAATCGCCTTGACTTCTGTTGATTCAACAAAACCATTTTCGTTGATCGATGCCGTATAATCATGGTCCTTCAAGATCTGCAGGGCTTTATGATTATCATTTGTATTTACGCAAAGTTTTTTAATGATCTGGTGTTCTAATTCATTTGTATTGATTTCCTTGATCAGCTTTCCTGCATGAACAATTCCGATACGCGTGGCGACTTTCGAAATCTCTGAGAGGATATGACTTGAAAGGAAAATGGTGGTATGATGATTCTTCACCAGGTCCTTAAGAAATTCTCTGACCTCGACAATTCCCGCAGGATCTAATCCATTGATCGGTTCATCGAGAATTAATAATTTGGGATTATGGATTAAGGCTTTGGCTAATCCCAATCGTTGATTATTCCCTAATGACAAGTGTTTTGCTTTCTTATTTTTGTATTGTCCAAGTTGTAATACGCTTATGATTTTGTCAATTTGTTTTCGGTCTTTCAATCCACGAAGTTGGTAAAACACTTCCAGGTTTTCCCTGACGGTTAGATTTGGGTATGAAAAAGGCGTTTCCACTAAATAACCCACATCATTCCAGATATCAGAAGCTTGTTTTGCGTTTTGGCCAAACAATGAAATAGAGCCAGAATCAGATTGTATCATTCCCAGGAGAAGCCGGATCGTTGTGGTTTTTCCAGCTCCGTTTAATCCTAAAAATCCATAAATCTCCCCCTCTCTGACATTGATTGAAACATTGTCAACGGCAATCGTATCACCAAATTTCTTCGTCAGCTTTTCTGTTTGAATTACGTTCATAATCGCCAGTTTAATGGTCTTGTTATGCGGAGGGCTAATATTTTGCGCGAGTTGGTATTTCCTTGTTTATTTACTTATACTATCTGCCGGTTTCCAATTTTTATAAATCATTTCAAAACCTGCACAGATACTTTTGAATCCTAATGAGTTATGGGTTTCGTTTTTATAACGCTCATAGTCCCAATGAAATCCTTCGGGTGCATCTTTTTCCAATTCATCAATAAATGAAAAGATTCCCATATCCTTTTCATTTGATGAAGTGATAAAAACGGATTTTTTAATGTCCTTATTGTTTTTAAAAAAATCAGGTAATTTTTTAATACAGGATTTTTCATCATACCACATGCTTGGATCAATGCAAATGAAAGCATCGAATAATTTCGGTTGGTTTTCCAGCGCATAAATGGCAAATAATCCCCCTGCAGAATGCCCGATTATACAACGTTGGGTAGTTGTGGGATAAGCTGAATCAATATAAAGTACTAACTCAGTCCAAATGAATTTAAGAAATTTCTCAGCTCCTCCTCCGGTTGGATAATCTTGCATCGGGGCTGGTAAATAGTCTCTTTCCCTATCTTGGGAGACAATACCCACGATGATCATTCGTGGCATTATCTTTAACATGTCTGAATAATAATTTACAATTCCGAATGTTGCAAAAAGATTATTCCCGGGGTCCAAAACGTAAACTACCGGAAATTTTTCATCCGGTCTGTCTTTGTAATTGAAAGGGGGAATGACAACGATGGTTTTCTGTTCGTCGAGAACCTTTGAATCGAAATGGATTTTGTCGCCAATGTTAAAATCACTCTTTTTCTGTTGAGCAAAACAGATATTCGATTGCATGGAAATTATCAGGAAAGCGATATAAGAAATTAATTTCATATTACTTTTTTCCATAGTCAAATCATTTGGTTATTCCATTACATGAATTATTTTGCAATGATTGCCAGCCTACGGAAAGCGTTTGCATTGCTCGGCTACTTACCTGTTATGTGGGTGATAAATATCTTTCAAAATATTTTTTTAGTACGAAGATCGATTCATTTGATGCTTTTAAGATTTTTTATTGAATGAATGGTTGTACCTTTTACATTCTTTGATAAGTTTCCAACATATTATTCAATTCCTCTGTTCCAGATGTTATTTCTAATAATAGCCCATTATTAAATTCACTGTACATTTTATAGATTTCAAGAAATTTGGAATATGTTGTAATCTTAAAAACCTTATCTTTTATTTCAACGGACACAATCTCTGCATCGTTCAATTCATGAAATGATTCTGAAATATTATCAATATTTCTTGCTTGTTCACCTATCACATTAAACATTTCGGTGTTGTTAGCTACTAAGAATTGCATTACCTCGCCAACTTTTTGCAGAGAATCATTCTTAGCATTCATTTTTATGTGGTATACTTCCTTTTCAGATATACCGTTACTTGAAAATAGTCCTATGGTCTTTATTTTTTAATGTTCTATAAATTAATTTGTATCCTAAATTAACCAATAATTATTTCCTTATTTAATACTCACTAACGTATTGAAATCACTATTGTTGATAGCAGCCTTACATTCGGTGCTATGGTTTTAACTTCGACCTGCTTAATACTGGTTAAATGTTTTGTCGTTAAAAATATCCATGATATGGTTTGTTCGACTGTCATTGATTATGCATAACTTGTTTATCCCCGAACTAGCATTTCTCCTATTCAAAACAAATCAGCATTACAGCAACACCCACGTTCGTCTGACCACAAAAATTCTGTTAGGTCCTCTCCATACATTGATAGGTAATCAAGCAGTTTGCTGTTGAAAAAGAGCACTAAAATTAAATAAATATTCGGTTACTATACATATATGGGTGGAAAAGTTTTCATCAATACAAAAACCCACGCTGTCCTTTTCTCATTTTCGTTTTTTTTGAACACTACCAGAAATGAACAAACCCTTGAGTACCCAGCTCATCTCAACTTTTCTAAAAAGGTACTTTTTCTCTTTGGCTCTTCTTGCTGTTCCGTGAACTTCTTTTTTCATTACACGGAGTTACACAGAGTTACACAAAGAAGGCACGGAGATACACGGAGATTTTGAGGCCGATTCTGTTGGATAGGGAATGGTTAATTGTTAATGGATCAATGATTTGTGACAAGTTTTACGTGTCACGCGTCACGCGTGACGGTTTGTCTAAGGCGGAAAACAAGAATTAAGGGAATGCTTTCTTGTTCATTTCATTTAAAGGGATATTTTTATCTTTGCACCACTAACCGGTCGCCGTGCAATACCTGATTTACCTTATCTTCCGATGGACTGCCTTTTTGTTCAGCCTGATCCCGTTCAGGGTGGTCTATATGATTTCTGACATGGCTTACCTGGTGGTTTATCACCTGGTGAGATACCGCAGGGCCATCGTTTACCGGAACCTGAAAAATTCGTTCCCGGAGAAGACGGAAGCGGAGATCGCAGAGGTCACCCGGAAATTTTACCATCATTTTTGCGATGTGATGCTGGAAAGCATCAAGGTTTATACAATGCCGGATAAAGAGGTGGTGAAGCGTTACCTGATGAAGGATTCGGCTGAGCTCGATCGGTTTGCAGAAGATGGCAGGCCGGGCATCTGTGTGGCCGGCCATTATAACAACTGGGAATGGGGCGGAATCGCATCGGAATCGCAGATCCGTCACCGGGGTATTGGGTTTTACAAACCACTTTCCAATCATTACATCGATGCGTTTGTGGCGAAGAACCGGGCACGCGGGCGCAACCGCGTGGCTTCCATCGAACAAACCCATCAAACATTCAAACAATACGAGGATTATCCTTCCCTTTTTCTCATGATTGCCGATCAGAGCCCCCCTCAACCTCGTATGGTTCATTGGGTCACTTTCATGAACCAGGAAACTGCCGTTCTTACCGGCCCGGAACGATATGCCAGGATGTTTGATTATCCGGTGTTTTATGCGCATGTGGTCAAACTGAAAAGAGGCTATTACGATCTGCAGTTCATTCTTCTGTGTGAACATCCGAAGGATGCAAAAGCCGGGGAAATCACCGCGAAATACATGAATGCGCTGGAAACGCAGATCAGGGAGAATCCTGCCTATTACCTCTGGTCGCACCGTCGGTGGAAACACAAACGTCCGGCCGGAAACCCCGAAACGCGGAAAACCAAAGACTGATGAAAAAACTATCCTGTTTAGTGATCAGGGTGATGATCGCAACCTTCTCGGTGCTTCCTTTCAGCGTAATCTATTTTTTTTCCGACCTCCTGTATTATTTCCTCTACTACTTTACCGGATACCGGGAAAGAGTGGTTCGCGAAAATCTTCGCAATTCATTTCCCGGAAAATCTTTCAGTGAAATCAAAAAACTGGAACGGGCTTTTTACCATCATTTCTGTGATATCCTGCTCGAAAGCATGAAGGCCTTTTCCCTTTCGAACAAAGACATGGTGGAACGATACCGGGTTGTCAACCCCGAACTTCTGGATCCATATTACGCCGAAGGAAAAAGTGTGATCGCCGTGGCGGGTCATTACAACAACTGGGAATGGGCGAGTGTGGCGGCGGTTCTGCAGCTCAAACACAAGCCGGTCGGTTTTTACAAACCGATCAATAACCGTTGCCTCGATGATTATATCCGGAAAAACCGCGAACGCAATGGTTCCATCGCCGTTCCGATTCAAAATACCGGGGAACATTTCCAGGCTTACAAAGCATTGCCATCTGCTTTTATGATGGTGGCCGATCAGAGCCCGTCCAATATCTCTTTCGCGCACTGGGGAATGTTTCTGAACCGCCAGACGGCCTTTCTGCACGGTCCCGAAAAACATGCCCGGATCAACGACCTTCCCGTGGTTTATGTTGATATACAGAAAATAAAGAGAGGTTATTATACGGTCACCTTGAGCCTGCTGGCCGAACATCCGCGGGAAATCAGGGAAGAAGGAATTACCGCCCTTTTCAGGACCCGGCTCGAAGAAACGATTTACCGGCAGCCTGAATTCTGGCTCTGGTCACACCGACGTTGGAAACACAGCTTCCCTACCGAAAGAAGCAGGTAAAGGTTAAAGCAGTCCCCCGTTTTTATAGATCGCCATCTGTGCGTCGTAGAACTTGTTGATACCGGCACTTTGCTGGTTACGGGTGTTGAGCACCTTCCCCGTTTCAAAATTCACCCGGATCACATCGCCGTTCTGAATCCCGGCTGTGGCCAGGTCTGCCGGATTGAGGGTGAGTATCGGGAAAGCGGCATTGATGGCGTTTCGTTCGTAAATCGCACCATACGATTCGGCAAGGATGCAGTTGACGCCAAGGGAGAGGAAGCAATCCACGGCCTGTTGGCGGGAGCTGCCAGCTCCGAAATTCTTCCCGGTGATCACAATATCGCCTTTCTGCGCCTTCTTCGCAAAATCTTCGAAGCCTTTCAGGTTGTCGAAGGTATATTGCCCCATCTCTTTGATGTCGGTGATGGTGAGATAGCGGTTATGGAAGATCATGTCTGTGTCGATGTCGTCTTTTTGGATGATCCAGACACGGCCTTCTAGTTCCACAGGCTTTTCGGTGCGGACTTTTTCTATAGCTGCGGCCTTCACCGTGCCTTTTTTCTCAAATTTCATGGCGGTGGCAGGGATCTCTTCAGGGATGGTGATGAATCCTGCAACGGCAGAAGCGGCAACGATGGCGGGCGATGCGAGGTAGACAAACCCCTTGCCCTGTTTTCCTTCGAAGTTGCGGTTCCCCGTGCTGATGGTCACTTCGCCCGGACCATTCTGTCCCACCTGCCCTGCGGCACAACCCGCACAGCCTGCATTGGAAACCATGGCTCCGGCTTCTTTAAAGATACGGATCAGTCCTTCTTCCATGGCATTATTCCATACATCGTTCGTGGAAGGGACGATCTTTAAAACCACACCCTGAGCGATCTTTTTTCCTTTTAAAACCGCTGCAGCAGCGCGGAGATCTTCGATTCTGCCGTTGGTACAACTGCCAATAAAACCGGAATCGATCTTCACGTTTTTCACCTGGTTGATGGCGATATCATCATGCGGATGACCGGGTTTGGCCACCATCGGCACGAAAGCAGAGAGGTCGAGATCGAAAGTCTTTTCATATTGTGCATCCGGTGTTGCCTTCAGTGACTGGTATTCTTTCCCGGTGAGGGTTTTGAGTTCTTTAAGCACAGTTGCGGAAGGGGAGAAGAGCAGGATGATGGCGCCCATCTCGGTAGCCATCGACGAAATGGTGATCCTTTCATCGAGGGTGAGCAGATCCACCGCTTCACCGGTGATTTCCACCGAATACCCCAACAGCTTGTTGGCTCCAAATACCGAAAGCAGGTTCAGGATGATATCCTTGGCAGAGACGTTAGCCGGTCTTTTCCCGTTCAGGTTAATCTTTACCGAAGCAGGAACCTTAAACCAAACATAGCCTTTTGCCCAGGCGGCGGCGATGTCCTGGTCGCCCATGCCCTGTCCGAACGAACCGATGGCGCCCATGATGTTTGCGTGGGAGTCGGTGGAGACGAAGGTGCTTCCCGGCCATGCAAGGCCATGATCAATCGCCAGGTGCGTTCCGATCCCGGCATCCACATCATAGATCCGGATATCGTTTTCCCTGGCAAATAAACGGCAGTAATGCTGATTGGCAGCATACTTCTGATCAGAGCCACCGGGGTTACAGTCGAAGGTGAAGATCGTTTTCGAGGGATCGTCCACCGAAAGACCATTGTCCAACAGGTTCTTCACCACGTTGGCCCCGCCGAAATCGCGCGCTGCACGGGTATCAATAAAAACATCCACGATGTCGCCGGGTTTTACTACCGACTGCTTCGAATGTTTGGTAATGATTTGTTCGATAATTGTCATCTGCTCATTATTTAAAATATTTCACTCTTCACTCTTCACCTCTCACTCTTCACCCTTCACTTCTCACTTTAATCTATCCCTGAAAGGCTCAAACGTCATAAAATCCGCATGATGCACCACGTAGGCTTCCACGGTTCGTTTCACCATATCTCCTTCTCCCGCATGGGTAGCGATGATGTGGCAAACCTCAGCAGGAACTCCGCATTGCTCGGCGAGTGAGACCCCTGAGAAAGGATGGCGCAGATATTTGCCATATTTCCCCTGGAAGGATTTCCCATCCTTGCCCATCTCATATTCCAGCAGTTTTCCTACATCGGCGAGGATTGCACCGGCGATCAGCACATCCAGGTTGACGGGAAGTTCATCTTTGAAGAATTCATTCATCTTGTCGGCAGCCTCTTTGGCTACGTGCACCACACAACGTTTGTGCGCCATGAAGGAAACTTTCAGGTCTGGTCCGGCAAGGAGCGTGAACGGGATTTTCTGAAGATCATCGGCCGTCAGCACACTTTTTTCAAGGGCCATTTCCCAGGTTTTTGCGGTTTTTTCGCGCAGATCTTCATTCTTGATCCACATCAGTTCGGGCCAAAGGGTCATGATTTCGTTGGTCATGGGTTGTTTATTTGTAAGAAAGGTGATTAGTGATTGGTGATTGGTTTGATTCTGTTTTTATTTCAGTTGGATAAAATGAATCACGCAGTCACGTTATTTTTTCAGTTTGGCAATGATAGCATCCGTCATCTGCTGAGTGGTAACCGCGCCTTTGCTGAAAACATCAGGTTTCCCCGGCAGTTTCATCATATCGTAGGTTTTTACTTTGCCTTCTTCAACAATTTCCGCTATGGCTTTGGTGATAAGGGCGGCTTTCTCCTTTTCTCCGATATAATCGAGCATCATCACAGCCGAAAGGATCATGGCGATCGGGTTGACGATCGAAGGATTCATATCGGCATATTTCGGAGCAGAGCCATGGGTAGGTTCAAATACCGCGATCTCAGGACCGATGTTGGCGCTGGTAGCAAATCCAAGCCCGCCGATCAGTCCGGCAAAGCCGTCGGAAACGATATCCCCGAACATGTTGCCGGCAACGATCACATGATACGTCTCCGGGTTTTTGGTCAACCACATCATCTGGGCGTCAATGTTGGTATTCTGCACCTTGATGCCCGGATAATCGTTTTTCGACATATCCTGTGCGATCTTCAGCATCATCCCTGAAGTTTCACGGATCACGTTGGGCTTTTCGCAAACGGTAACGGTATCCAATCCTCTTTCTTTTGCATATTCAAAGGCGGCTTTCACGATGCGGGTGGTATATTTCCGGGTGAAGATACGCGTTGAAACAGCCAGGTCGGGGCGGGGACACCATGCGAAATTCTCCTGGAATTTTTTATGGGTCATCAAACCATTGTAAACTGCATCGGGGGGATTGGTCCACTCAACGCCACCGTAAAGTCCTTCGGTATTCTGGCGGAAGATCATCACATCCACCAAAGGTTCTTCGATCACATCGCCAAAACCGCGGCGGATGAAGTTCAGCGTGTTGCCTTTGAAAGTCTTACAGGGACGCATGCAGATATCCAGGTCATATTTCTGGCGCATGCTCACGATCGGACTGTAGTAGGTAAATCCTTTGTCTTTCAATTCGGGAGCGAGTTCAGCTTCCGCCTTGTCTTTGGGTTTGGATGTGATGGCGCCAAAGAGGCCGATTTTATGTTCCTCCAGTAATTTCTGGGTACGTTCCGGAAACGGATCTCCTTCTTTGCACCAGAAATCCCAGCCAATGTCGCCATGAACATATTCAGCTTCAAAACCAACAGCATCCAGTACTCTTAATGCTTCCTCCAGTACGATTTTACCAATGCCATCGCCGGGCATTGCAACGATTGTCCTTTTTGCCATGTTATAAGTTCTTTTGTTTGATTGAGGTTTGAATGAAAATTGGCTTCAAAGATACAATTCGGCGTTGAATGTACAATGTGGGGCGAAGAAAATATTTCAGACTTCGCTCTGATCAAGAGGCCCGCGCGGCCTGAGCGCGAAAACATGAATCCGGGGAAATGTTTTTGCAAACCATCAATCTCACGTTTCCGTGTAAGATATTTTTTATTACATGGGGTTACACAGCGATTTTACGACAGTTTCCAAGGGATAGGCGTAAACTTTTTGAAGATTGAAGTGTGCAGAGGTCTGCTGGCTTGGGTGTTGACTGGCCAGAAGAATAGGATTGAGTGAAGAAAATATACCAGTCATCGCATAAGCAGCCTCAGGCCAGCGCGGGTCGGAAGCTTCCGGTTTGGTGAATGGTAAGGTTTATAGCGCTGGGCGTAGCTGCGTTGCGGTGACGAGGCCTGCGCGGCCTGAGCGCGAAAACATGAATCCGGGGAAATGTTTTTGCAATCCATCAACCGCTCGTTTCCGTGTAACATTTTTTTTATTACATGGAGTTACACAGCGATTTTACGACAGTTTCCAAGGGATAGGAGTAAACTTTTTGAAGATTGAAGTGTGCAGAGGTCTGCTGGCTTGGGTGTTGACTGGCTCATAAGAATAGGTTTGAGTGAATAAAATATACCAGTCATCGCATAAGCAGCCTCAGGCCAGCGCGGGTCGGAAGCTTCCGGTTTGGTGAATGGTAAGGTTTATAGCGCTGGGCGTAGCTGCGTTGCGGTGACGAGGCCCGCGCGGCCTGAGCGCGAAAACATGAATCCGGGGAAATGTTTTTGCAATGAATGACTTTACGCGTTATGTCAATCACCAATCACAATCATCCTTCACGCTTCGCTTCTCACTAATTTATCAACTTGCTTCAATTTCCGATCCCAACAATCATTGGATTGATTAATTTTGCCGTCGTAAAAAAACATTCATGCAAATCAAACAACGGTTGTCTCATCCGATTTTCAAGATCATATCCGACGTGGCAGAGAAGACGGGGACACCCTCTTTCGTCATCGGAGGATATGTACGGGATACCCTGATGGGCCGGCCTTTGAAGAAAGACGTGGATATCGTGGTACTGGGCAGCGGGATTGATTTTGCACATCGGGTGGCCGAACACATCGAGGGAAATGTACCGGTGAAGTTTTTCAAGAATTTCGGAACAGCAATGCTGAATTATCAGGGACTTCAGGTGGAGTTTGTGGGAGCCCGGAAGGAATCCTACCGTTCTGATTCCCGGAAACCCATTGTGGAAGACGGAACGTTGGTCGATGACCAGAACCGGCGCGATTTTACCATCAACGCCATGGCTTTCAATCTGAAAAAAGAGAATTACGGGGAATTGGTGGATCCCTTTGACGGCCAGAGTGATATTGACCGGAAACTGATCCGTACCCCGATGAACCCGGATGTCACTTTCTCGGATGACCCTTTGCGGATGATGCGTGCCATACGTTTTGCTTCGCAACTGGGCTTTACGATCGATCCGGAATGCTTTTCTGCCATTCAGCGGAATGCGGAAAGGATCAGTATCGTATCGGCTGAAAGGATTACTGAAGAGTTTAACCTGATCATCGAAACCGCTAAACCTTCAGCCGGCTTTATCCTGTTGATGGAAAGCGGATTGCTGAAAATCTTCTTCCCGGAATTTGTCGAGCTAAAAGGCGCCGAAACTGTTGACGGGATCGGTCATAAGGACAACTTCTATCATACATTGCAGGTGCTGGATCATGTGGCCGAGCGATCGGACAACCTTTGGCTTCGCTGGGCAGCCATCCTGCATGATATTGCGAAACCCGCTACCAAGAAATTTATACAGGGAACGGGCTGGACTTTTTATTCGCACGAATTCAGGGGATCCAAAATGGTTGCGGAGATCTTCCGTAAAAGAAAACTCCCGCTGAATGAGAAAATGAAATACGTGATGAAGCTGGTGCTGTTGCATCTTCGCCCGATTGCCCTAACGGAAGAAGTTACCGATTCGGCCGTCAGACGACTGTTATTCGAAGCCGGGGAAGAGATTGACGACCTGATGCTGCTTTGCGAAGCGGATATCACTTCCAAGAATCCGGTAAAAGTGCGACGGTTCCTTGAAAATTTTGAGACGGTCAGGACCAAGTTTCGTGAAATCGAGGAAAAGGATCGTCTCCGTAACTGGCAACCACCGATCTCAGGGGAAATCATCATGGAAACTTTTCAAATCAAACCATCACGGGAAGTCGGCCTTATCAAAGAGGCAATCACCGAAGCCATCCTTGAAGGTCTCATTCCCAATGAGTTTGAAGCGGCCCGCCATTTTATGCTGGAGGAAGGGAAGAAACTGGGCCTGACGATCATGGAATAAAACTGATCCTGTTTTTGACCACAGATTATCCCGCACATCATTAATTTTTTTATTTTTGACAAAAAACACAAGGAAGAAAATATGATTATCTATCGGTTCAGATTGACATCAGAAGACCAGGAGGATTTTTTCAGGGAGATAGAGATACAACCATCACAGACTTTTCTCGACTTTCACGATATCATCATGTCATGTTCCGATCTTTATCATTGTGACCATGCCTACTTCTACATCACGGATACGCATTATAAAAAGAAGCAGGAAATCTCCTTCAAATTTCAGCAAAAGAAAGTTCAGAAGTATGATAGCGAGATGGATGAAATGGTCACAGAGATCTATGTCCCGCATCTGATGGAGAAATCAAAGGTGAAAGATTTCGTGGAGGATCCTCATCAACGCATGATCTATGAGTTTTTCGGGCCTTCGAAAGTGGTTTTTTTCATTGAACTTTTCCGGATCATCAAAACGGAAGAAATGCTTTCGCTACCCAGATGTATCAGCCGGAAGGGTGAATTGCCAAAGAAGGTAATGGTTCCGCCGGTTCCCGAACCTGATGAAGAGGAAACCCTGATCCCACCGAGCTTAATCACACCCGGAATCACAGGATTGTTTGCCGATATCAGCGAAAGTGATTCAGAACTCGAGGAAATCGAAAGTCAGCTTCACGAGATCCTGGAAGAAGAGGAAGGCGTTGAAGACCAGGTGCGTGAAAAGGGGGAGATGGAAGAAAAATCGGAAGAGGAGCCCGATCAGATGGAAAGCCTCGAAGATTATGAAGATCTCGAGGATCTGGAAAGAAAGCACCGGGATTTTGGCAACGAGTCAGATGATTATTAATGAAAAGCCGCGGTTGATCGTTATCACAGGACCTACGGCGGTTGGTAAGACCTCGGTCAGTGTTGCGCTTGCCAAACATTTGTCAACCAGTATCATTTCAGCCGACAGCCGGCAGTTTTACCGTGAAATGCGCATAGGTACAGTTACTCCGAAGCCGGAAGAGATGGAGAATGTTCCCCATTATTTTATCGGCAACCTTTCCATCAAAAAAGATTATAATGCTTCCCGGTTTGAAGAAGAGGCGCTCAATTTGCTGGAGGAACTCTTTAAGAAAAATTCAAATGTAATTCTTACCGGAGGTTCCGGACTATATATCAATGCATTATGCCATGGTATTGATGATCTTCCGGATCCGGATGATACCTTACGGGAAGAATTAAAACGACTCCTCCGTGAGGAAGGGATTGCTGCTTTGAGGAAGAAGCTGAAAATGCTCGATCCGGTTTATTATGAGGAAGTTGACCTTGCCAATCCGAAGCGGTTAATGCGGGCACTGGAAGTTTGTCTGACAACCGGGAAACCCTATTCATCCTTAAGGCAGCATAGACACAAAGAGCGTGATTTCACGATACTGAAAATCGGCCTCTACCGTGAACGGGAAATTCTCAACGAACGAATCAATTACCGGGTTGATCAGATGATGGAAGAAGGATTCCTGAAAGAAGCAAAAAAACTGATCCGGTACCGGAACCTTAATGCATTGAATACCGTTGGCTACAAAGAACTCTTTTGTTATCTTGACGGGGACATCACCCTCGAACAAGCGGTTACTGATATCAAGACTCATACAAGAAGATATGCGAAACGCCAGATGACCTGGTTCCTGAAAGACCAGGAAATCCATTGGGTAGAGGCGAAAAACCTATCATACATTTTCAGCCTGTGCAAATAATATTGCATAGACTGCACGAAAAATAAAAATATGAAACTGATTGCTGATAGTGGGTCAACAAAAACACTTTGGGTATTGCTCGAACAGGGTACGGTTAAAAAAAATATTCAAACGGCGGGCCTGAATCCTTATTTCATTACCTCTTCCCAGGCGGAATCGGTGATCAAGTCAGAAGTGGTACCCTGTCTTATTGCCAATTTTGTTTCCGAAATCCACTTTTATGGTGCCGGTTGTTCGACGGAAAATAACATCAGCATGCTTACGGAAGTCCTGCAACGATCATTTATCAAGGCGGATATTCATATTTATCACGACATCCTTGGGGCAGCAAGGGCCTTGAGCGGCAAGCAGGAAGGGATTGCCTGCATCCTGGGAACCGGTTGCAACTCGTGTTATTATGATGGGAAAGAAATTTTCAGTAAGATTCCGTCACTCGGGTATCTCTTTGGCGATGAAGGTGCCGGATCCTATCTCGGGAAAAAATTCCTTGAGCATTATCTGAAAAAAAGTCTCCCGGCTGATCTGGCGCTTGAATTCGAACAGCAGTACCCGCTTACGCTGGAAGACATCCTGAATGCCCTTTACAACAAACCCTCTCCTAACCGGTTCCTGGCTTCATTCAGTAAATTTATGGCCCCTCGCCAGGAGAACCCGTTCCTGCATCAGCTGATCAGTTCCTGCTTCCGCGATTTTTTCGAAGAGCATGTCGTGAAATATGACCAATACAAATCCATCCCGGTAAATTTCGTTGGTTCAATTGCATGGTACTACCGTACGATTTTGCTCGGCGTGGCTGTCTCGTATGGTGTAAACGTGGTAAAGATCCTGGAATCGCCGATGGAAGGATTGCTCGAGTATCACCGGTAACAGGGACCAGTTTATTCCAACAATCTTGGGATAAAAACAAACAGACCCGCAGCCACCGCAGTCATAGCCGCGATTAAAACCCCAGCAGCCGCAAGATCTTTAATCATACCTGCCTGCAGTAGTTTCCCCGGGGATACGAGGTCCACCAGGAATTCAATTGCCGTGTTGAAGGCTTCGGCCGCAAAAACAAAACCGATGGCAAAGCAAAGAATGGCCCATTCGGTCAGCGATATTTTCAGGACAAATCCCAGGATGATAACCATCAGCGATACCGTTGCATGGATCCAGGTATTATGCTGGGTGCGGAACATGAGTGCCAGACCCTGGAAGGCATAATGGAAACTTTTCAGGCGCTGACGGTACTCAAACGGTTTTTTTAGAGTTTCACGAGCGGGTTCATTTCTGTTCATCATTTTACGAGTACGTTTCCGTTCACAATCAATTGTATTCCGGCATTGATAATGATCCCGGCGCCTGCTTCGATGGTGAGGTCGTTACAGGTAGCACCGGCAGTGACAATCGGCTGATTAAGCCGTAAAGGTATGTAAACATTTGTACCCGAGGTGGGCACCACCCCATCGCCCCAGTTTCCGGCCACATTCCAGTTATTGGGTGTTCCGGAGATTCCTCCCAGCCAGGTTCCGGGAATCTGCAGGGAAATATCGTCGATGCATACCCCATATCCGTATTTGGCATTTCCTTCAAAACCTACCTGGTAATAGGAGGTAAGTGACGGCAACACAATGGTTTCCTGGGTCCAGGTGGTGATGTTTGAAAGATAAGATTGAAGAAGGTTCCAGGCGCCTCCGTTGCTGTTTCGGTAATAGATTTTCAGTTCATCCTGGTCAGGTGTCCATAAGGCCTGCGTATGCCAGAAAGTTAACTGAACCGTTGCGTAACCTGACAGATCAAAGACCGGGGTAATGAGTTTATTCAGGTTATCTGTTGGGCTCTGATCTTTCAGACAGGCATTTCGGGTGCCGGTATGCGCTGCGACAGGAAAACCTTGCCCGGCGCCGGTGATGTATAGCCAGGAAGGGTTAGCGTTTTCTTCGCTCCAGCAGGCAGGTGTGGTTGCAGAAGCCTCAAATCCTTCGGAAAAGGGGAGAACGGTAATTGCGCCACAAAATGTTGTTGCGACGGTGGTCACGCCAGGCGAATAAGCTGTACCAGGAAGTAGTGACCAGGCCTTGTAATAATAAGTCGTATTAACGGTGAGATTGATATGGTTGAAGGATGTGTTGCTTCCATTGTAAAGTACAGTGCCTCCGCCGGTAATAGCGTTTCCGGCTACGTAGGATGTACCATTCACTGGCGTTCCAAAGGTGGGTGTACTGCTGAATGCGACCATCACCGGGTTTGAAGATGAATTTTGTGTCCAAAGAAGATTGATCTGGGAAGAACTGACTGCTGTAGCGGTAAAAGTCTGCGGATCAAGCGGCGAGGAGCAGGAGAGAACACATAAGGTGATGATTTTTGCACCAACATCCTCGACAATATTGGTCAACGGGATACCTGTGTTCACCCCGGCCCATGATTTGGAATTAGGTGTCGTTGCATCGGTAAATGTCGTTTTGTTTGCGGTTCCGGGCCACGGACAACCGGAGGTATTGATCGTGGAACCCGAAGTGAGCATAATCCCGCTGGCAGTAGTAGAAGTTGCTGACATTGGATATAACCCCTGGTGTGACCCGGCATTGATATCATTACCATTACTGCCGGAGTGAGCGTTGATATAACTCCCATCAACATGATAAATGATCATCCCATGCCCGGGAATCCCGATATCAAAACCGGTCTTCTGGCGGTTCTCACACAGGAAATATTCATTGGAAGTGGCCGTATTATATCTCAGGATATCCGGGTATACCTGGGCATTTCTTAAGGTGTAGGTACCGCTGCCTGCAAGAACAGAGGCAGACCAACCGTAAAATATCTTTGTCCAGGCATTGTGATGCGCCGGTTTGTCTCCAGCTAAGGTAAAACCATTCCATGAACCCTGGGCCATCACATCCCAATCGCCGGTTCCATCATATTGTCCATTGGTTCCATAATTAACATCGTAAAAGTCAGGAGCTCCCAGGTTATGACCAAACTCATGGCACATTACCCCGATGGTTCCCATACTGGTGGCATTGGCTTTTTCGGGCATGGTGGTATAGGGACTGACAGAGACCCCATCGAGCGTGGTGGGAAATCCGGCCGAGTTCAGATCCCAGCTGTGCGACCAGATATCATTGATGTTTCCCGATTCTTCCTGTCCGCGGCCCTGGTGAATGATCGCAACACCATCCACAACCCCATCTGCGTTATTATCAAAATCAGCATAATTGACACCGGCCTGGGTATTAGCGGCAAGGACGGCATCGTGGGCAAATTCACCCCATTTTGCCTGCGGCCCGTAATAATTGTGGGTATTGGGCAGAGTGACCCAAACGGTAACCGTCGTATTGACTGTAAGTTGACCGTAGGAGACTTCCAGGTAATAATCCCTGAAACTCCCGGTACCATTATAGTTGATCTGGTTCATGTAATTGATGAAATTGGCCTGGGTGAAGGTGGTAGGCGTATCACTAAAATTGGCCAGAATCATCAGGAGTTTGCGGGTACCTGTGGTAGGGAAGCCTCCGGTCATGGGCGCATCGGAAGGATTTCCACCGTTTTTGTACCATGATTTCATCTCCCTGAGTTGGGTCTCACTGAAGAAGAGTTTCTTTTCGAGCGTTTGCAGGAATTTCTTCTCTGCCTCATTCCTTATGGCAGAATCATTGGCCTGTACCGATGAAAGTACCATGTTTCCTGCGTGGTCCCGCACCGCGTATACATACCTCCCGGAGGGATCAGAAAGAAGGGTAAAACCATCGGGTGTTTCTGCCCAATGGATCCATTCATCTCCCTTCATCAAAAGAGTCAGTATAGAACCATCCGGTTGTTGGTAAACTACAGGATCAGGGTAGGCTGTCACTGCAAAAACAGGGGTCGACAAAAATAAAATAAAAAAGAGGACAGGTATTTTTAAATCAAAGGCTCTCATTTCTAAAGTATTGAAGAATACAAAGGTAATAACTGAATTCCAAATCTGTGCTCATGTTGATAATTTAATTTTAATTTAATCTAAATAACTTTGATTTCGCATTGTTTTTGAACTATCTTTGCCAGTTGTGTTAAATATAATGAGACTAAATAAAAGACATAAAAAAATGAAAATCAATAAAGTAAATAAATATTAAACCGGGTATATTTCAACAGGAGATAGGGAATGGAATACCTTTTTTTCTCCTGGCAGGCGATATTTTAATGAAAAAAATGTTTTAGATGAAAAACAAACTGGATAAAAAGTTTCTTCCTTACCCGATTCCTAATCTGCTTCGGTATAAAATCAGTATCATTAAATTCTCTATTGTATACTTTATTTCTTTTGCCGTTTTATATCTGTTGGTTGAATTTCCGGGTCAGAATCAGAAGGAACCGTATTTCCCCATAAATCATATACTTATCAGTGGGTTTGTCGTCAGTTTTTATTTCATTGCACTGGCAGTCTTTATTTATCAGCGGATCCTTTCAAAGGTGAAGCATAATCTTGAGACGGAAAAGATCAGGGAGCTGGAAAACCGGCTTCAAGATCAAAAGAAGGAATCACAGGCCTTTTATAAAGAATTACAGGGAAGATCAGAACTGCTCGAAGATCAAACCGAGGAAATCAGGAGAAAAAACCTGGAACTGAAACTTGCCCAGCATGAAATCAGGGAGAAGGCGACTTATCTTGAGTTAGTGAGTAAATATAAGTCGGAATTTTTTGCCAATATTTCGCATGAACTCCGGACACCGCTGAACAGCATTATTGTTCTTTCCCAACTGATCGCCGATAACAAAAGTCAAAACCTTACGGAAAAACAAAAAGAATTTGCAAAAACAATTTACGCTTCCGGGAATGTTTTGCTGGAGCTGATCAATGAAATCCTGGAAGTCACCAAGATCGAATCCGGAAAGATTGAATTGTATCCTGTTCAGATTTCTTTATGGGAACTGACGGATCAGTTGAAGAAGATGTTTCAGCCGATGGCTCAGCAAAAGGAAATTGCCTTTTATATTGAGCTTGACGATGATCTTCCGGAAACCATTATTTCTGATTCAAAACGGGTTCATCAGATTCTTCGAAACCTGGTTTCAAATGCTATAAAATTTACCGACAAGGGAAGCATTGGCATTCGGATCTCGAGGCATCAGGATCATTCAATTCCGGGAGTAAAACCCGGCGAAGGACTGGATATCAGTATCATCGATACCGGAATCGGCATTGCAGAAGAAAAAAAGAGTGCAATTTTCGAGGCCTTTCAACAGGCTGATGGCACTACGAGTAGTAAATATGGCGGAACCGGGCTGGGGCTGACCATCTCGCGGTCGCTTGCAGGTTTGCTCGGGGGGGTGGTTCATGTGTCCACCAAACTGGGTGAAGGTTCCGTTTTCACCCTGATCCTTCCCGAAAAATATAATGAAGAGGAGAACAGGGAGAAAAATAGGGTGATGAATTTTCCATGGAAAACAAAAAGCAGGTTTAAGAATGGCGGACTGAGTTTGATGACCCCTCTGTCGGAGGAAAATTGTCCTTCCTCCGATGACCGTGAAACGATCGAAAAAGGGGATAAGGTTATTCTTCTTGTGGATGATGATCCTTCCTTTACCAATCTTTTATACGATTTCGCGAACGAAGCTGGCTATAAAAGTTTGATTGCCCTCAATGGTGCGTGTGCCATAAAACTGGCGGCGGAGTACCATCCGGGCGTTATTGTCCTTGATATCTGTCTTCCGGATATTGACGGCTGGGAGGTCTTTGAAAGGCTTAAGAAAGACACGGCGACGGAACATATCCCTGTGTTTTTTATTTCAGGAGCGGAAGAAACCAATGAAGTGACTGAAAGGGGAGCCATCGGGTTTCTTTCAAAACCGGTCAATATGATCAAACTGAAAGAAATATTCCATGGATTTGATCACCTGACGACGGTTCCGGTGAACAGAATCGGTAATGAAAACAGCAGGGGAACCCGGAAAGATGAGTACTCCGGAATTTTCGAAAGGGAACGATCATTGAAAACACAACAAAAATCAATAAACTGATGCTTGAGAGACCAAAAATTCTGATTGTCGACGATAATATCAACAACATATATGTTATCGAAGAACTTTTGTCAGATCTTGATATTGAACTGGTTCATGCTTTGTCGGGCCCTGAAGCCATCCGGCAAACGACCAATCATGAATTTGCACTCGTGCTGATTGATGTGAGTATGCCGTGGATGGATGGCTTCGAGACGGTCGAAATCATCCGTCAACGAAAAGAGAATGAAATGCTGAACATCATCTATATTACGGCCATTTATGATGAGCCCTATTTTCATTTGAGGGGAATTCAGACCGGTGCGGTTGATTTCATTACCAAACCATTGATCCCGGATATCTTTATCGGGAAAGTTAACATTTTCGTAAAGTTATTCAAGCATCGCAAGGAGCTTGAGATGGAAATCCAGCGAAGGATCGTGGTTGAAGAGGAACTGACCAATGCGAGAAAGCTGGCAGAAGGAGCAGCCCTTACCAAACAACAGTTTCTTTCCAATATGAGTCATGAGATACGAACGCCACTCAATGCGATTGTTAATTCAACCTATAACCTGCTCAATGAATCTCCCCGCCCAGAGCAGTTTGATAACCTGGAAATATTAAAACTCTCAGGCAAGAACTTGCTGAACCTGATTAATGAGATTCTTGACTATTCCAAAATTGATTCCGGGAAAACTGAATTTGAAAACATTGATTTCGAGATAAGGAAACTTGTCAGAGGAATCATAAACAGCCTTAAATATGACATGATACGGAAGGGACTGGAGATGGAAATGGAAATGGATTCACTGATCCCGCGGGTGATTCGGGGAGATTCCATCCGACTTTCCCAGATCCTGATGAACTTATTGGGGAATGCGGTTAAATTTACCGAACAAGGTAGCATTTTACTGAAAATCAAGATAGACGAAGACCATTCAAAAGCTATAAGACTTCTCTTTGAAGTGATTGACACCGGCATTGGCATTCCTGAAAACAAACAGAAAGAAATTTTTGAAAGTTTTACCCAGGCAAGTGCATCAACCAGCAGGAAATATGGTGGTACCGGGCTGGGACTGGCCATCACAAAAAAGCTGATCGAACAACAGGGTGGGAAAATCAGCCTTAAAAGTAAGGAAAATGAGGGCAGCACTTTCTCTTTTTACCTGACCTTTCAGAAAAGTGAAAAATCCAACATGCAGCCGGTTCAGGAAATCAAAGCCAGCGTCCCGAACCTGAAAGGGATCAATGTACTGGTGGTGGAAGATAATTTGATCAATCAAAAAATTGTGTCGAAGATCCTGGCTCAATGGGAAGCCACCTCCGAAATTGCCGAAAACGGCCTGGTTGCCGTACAGAAAGTACAACAAATGAAATACAACCTGGTACTCATGGATCTTCAGATGCCGGAAATGAACGGTTATGAAGCTACTGTGAATATCCGCCAAATGGAAGGTGCCTATTTTCAGTCCCTTCCGATTATTGCCCTTACCGCATCTGCATTCGCGGATGATCGTGATAGAATTTTATCAACCGGTATGAATGGGTATATCATTAAACCATTTACCCCTCCTGAGCTTTACACGAAGATTACTCATTTTCTAAAGTAAAGAACAATGGCTTTATGTCATGTCGTGGGAATCGTATGTACAATAAATTTAGGTATAATCATTATAAATAATAAAAAAGTGAGAGAGAAAATATTAATCGTTGACGATGATTTGAGCATCCGGTTGTTGCTGGGAAATTTTCTTTCCAGGGATTATGAAGTAGTGACGAAAGCCAACGGGCTTGAGGCCATGGAATGGCTGGAGGAGAATCTGCCTCATCTGATCGTTTGTGATCTTCAGATGCCTGAGATGGACGGGTATCAGTTCCTGGAAAAAGTCAGAGAACGGGGATTTACCAAGCACACGCCGGTAGTAATTCTTTCAGGAAGCGAAAGCAGCAAAGACCGGGTGAAATGTTACCAGATGGGTTCCCAGGATTTTTTGGTCAAGCCTTTTAATCCGGAGGAGTTAGGAGAGATCATACATAAAAATCTCTTCCCGATTCATTATTCAATCAAATGGTAACAACCGTTAAACATAGTATGATTCCTGGTAATGATAGGATGGAAAAAAAATTGGAGATTCTTTATATCGGTGAGACCGATGAAATGATAGAGCAGATTGCCCGGAACAGGGACCAGTCTGTGTCGGTCACGGTAAAGAATAATGCCATGGATGCGGTTAAACAACTAATATCGGGCGCTTTACCGGATGGAATTTTATGCGACCCGGCCATTCCGGGTGGAAATGCATTTGAACTTCACCGGTTTGTCAGGGAACAGCTTGGGATGCTTTCACCCGCTTTCATTATCGTTGCCAAAGAATTCCAAGACGAGTTGTATGTTTCGTCTGTGATGAATAAGGTGGACGATTTTTATGTCCTTCCGTTTCCGGACGGTGAAGGGCTGATCGACAGGATCAATTTTCTGAAAGCCTACAAGGCAAAAAAAACGAAGGTCACAATGGAGGAATCCAAACCTTATTTTTTTAGCATTCCTAAGTCAAAACGTCTTTTTGATATCATTGTGGCTTCAACCTCTCTGCTGGTATTGTCTCCTTTATTGTTGATGGTTGGCCTGGCCATCCGGATGGAATCCAGGGGTAAAGTGTATTATACCTCTAAAAGGGTTGGCAGGGAGCCTTTTGATTTTTACAAGCTCCGTTCGATGCGGGTTAATGCTGAAAAAGAACTCGCAACACTGGCAAAGAAGAAAAACCAGTATGATGCTTCCGGTGAACCCCGTGAGGTCAACTATGATGCACCTTGTGAACGATGCACTGAGCGCGATGGTTCCGGTTCCTGTCCTCCGATGCTGCACACGGGTGCGAAAAGCATTTGCGAAGAATGGTACCATTACCAGAAAAACGAAATTGCCAAAAGTAAATCAGCCTTTATCAAAATCAAGGATGATCCCCGTATTACCCGGGTCGGGAAGGTGATACGCAACCTCAGCATTGATGAACTTCCCCAGCTGATCAACGTGATCAGGGGAGACATGTCGCTGGTTGGCAATCGACCCCTGCCGGTCTATGAAGCAGAGAAACTCACCTTCGACCAGATGGCAAAGCGTTTTCTGGCTCCAGCTGGTCTTACGGGATTATGGCAGGTAGAACTGCGGGGACAGTCCGGAAACATGTCGGAAGAAGAACGGAAAAGGCTGGATAACGATTATGCAGACATCTTCCTTCAAAAAAAATACACACTCTGGTACGATATAAAACTCATTTTAAGAACCATTCCGGCTCTTTTTCAGAAAGAATCGGTTTAAAAACAGAAAATAACATTTTATCATGATTAAATCAATGAAATATTTACTTCTGATCGCTGCAATCACCTTATTTGGCAGGGTTACAGGACAAGCGCAGCAAAAGACCTCCTTTGATCCGTTAAAAGATGATATCAGCCAGCAGTTGCCTCCGTTAAAGACGCTTCTTGATTCTGCAGTATCCCGCAGTCCTTCGGTAAAGGTCACCGACTGGCAGGTGGTGATTAACAAGGGGAACCTGGCCACCACCAGGAAGCAATGGACACAGAATTTCGGGGTACAGGCGAATTACGGACTCGGGACGTTCGATTATATCTACAACAACACGCTGGGGGGGACGAATCCGGCAACTTATACGACCAGCCAGAGCACCAGCCAGTATGGTTTCGGGGCCTTTTTGCGGATTCCATTTTATGATGTTATCAGCCGAAGGAATCTCATCAGGATCAATAAAGCCCAGGTACAACAGGCTCAATCCCTGATGGATGCCCAACGATTGGTGGTGAGGGAGGATGTGATCAGACAATACAACGACCTGATCGCCCGGCAGCGGGTCTTCAGAATTCAATCAAAATACTTGGAAACGGCTCGGATCAATATGCAGATGGCTGAAAAACAATTTGTGAACGGTTCGATCACGGTGGATAATTATTCGAGGGTCTCGGAATTCGGTTCCAGGACCGAACAGGATTATGAAAGTGCGAAAATGGCTTTCGTGACGGCTTATATGATCCTTGAAGAAATGACAGGTATGAAATTCAACCTGCAGACAAATTATTAGTCAGATGTTAAGTGGAAAATTGTTTTTTTTATAAAATTATCAAATGAAAATCAGTGATGTTGTCCGGCTTCTGAAAAAGCACTTTTTATTATTGATCCTGGTTCCGGCAATTCTCGGGACACTTGTGGCTTATATGATCACGGATGTTTACACGTCCAGCACCACCTTGTACACAGGGATGACCTCGGGAACCAACGTGCAGGTTGATCAGTCCTTTAACCTTTATACTTCCAATGCCTCCTTCGACAACCTGATGAATATCATCCAGTCGAGGGAAACCACAAGGGAAGTGGCATTGCGGTTACTGGCAATCCACCTGATGATGGACAGGAGTGATCCGAAATACATCTCCACAAAATCATTGACAGAACTGAAAAAGATGGTCCCTGCAAAAGTAAGGGGACTGGTGGTGAGGAAGCTGACTACGGTGAAAAACCTTCGGTTGGTCACTTCAGTTCCTGATCCGGAGGATACCAGTTTTTCGTTCAGCAATGACAAGGGAAGGGTTTTTATCCTTCCTGCTTCCATCGATGCGGATAATTACCGGCAAACGGTAAAAAACCTTGCTGCTTATATGTCGAAGGATGATACCAATTTCATCTATCGCCTACTGAATGGAGGTAATCCGCATTATTCCATCAAAGCCATCAGTTCGGTTGATGTGAAGCGGATCAACAGCAGCGACCTGATCGAGATGACTTACAATTCGGATGATCCGGGTATTTGCCAGCAGACCCTTCAGCTGCTAACCGGGATCTGTATGAAGAATTATATTGACATCAAGGAAAGCCGAACGGATAAGGTGGTTCAGTATTATGAAATAAAGGTAAGACAAGCCGCCGACCGGTTATCGAATGCGGAAGATGAGTTGATGCGGTTCAATGAAGTGCATAAGGTGGTGAATTTTGAAGATCAGAGCCGTTCCGCTGCCGGTGCGCAGGGAGCCCTGTCCACAGAGCTACAAAACCGCCGGATCAAACTGGCCGGCTCGGCAGCAGCCTTAAAACAGGTTGAAGACAAGCTGTTATCACAAAAGAAGGTGCAACAAAAAAGCGGTGACCTGATCCAGAAAAGGAATGAGCTGGCCGACATCAATGCCCGTCTTTCTACCGCTGAAATAACCGGAGCAGGCGACAGTACCATCGTTCAGTCGCTGAAAAGCAGATCAGCTCAACTGAAGGATCAGATCGGTGATGCGGTGAGCGAATTGTATAGCTCAGGGGCTACGATCGAAGGAGTGCCGGCAAGCAGCCTGCTGGATGTCTACAACCAGAATGTAAAGGATTTCGAAGAGAACAAAACGGCCATTTCCATGCTTCAATCAAGGCTGACGAGTTCGGAGAACAGCTTCAGCAGTTATGCCCCGGCGGGGATCGAGTTAAAAAGGATACAGAGAGAGATCACGGTAGCCGAGCAGGAATACCTGGAATTGCTTCACGGGTTGAATGCGACCCGTTTGAAGGTTCAGGATGTGGCATTGTCGAGTAACATCCGTGCGGTGGATCCTCCTTATTTTCCCGTTTCTCCTGATGCGAAGAAGAAAATGGTGATGATCACGCTCGCAGTCGTCTTTGGCCTGCTGCTGGTTTTGTCACTGATCTTTATGCTGGAATATTTTGATGCCACCTTGAGGAATCCCGAAAAAGCAGCCCGCATACTTAAGCTGGAACCGGTGGGTGTTTTTCCGAAACTTAAGGAACAAAAGAAGGCAGTTGCCCTGCCATTTATTACCAATCGTTTGCTTGAGATGATCATCCAGCAGATAGAATTGTTCCCGAAGGGGATGAAAAATTATGATCAGCCGAAAACCATCCTTTTTTTCAGCATGGTTGATAAAGAAGGGAAGACGACGCTGGTTGGAAATATTGCCCGGAAATTGAAGGAGCAGGGTAAAAAAGTGGTCGTCATCAACTTCTCCAGTGATTCGATGATTGAAGCCAGGATGACCAGGGAAAGTCCTAAGGGAAAAGGGCAGTCGATTGAATTGCCAGTGTTCAACCATAGCAGTTCTGTGATGCCAGAGATGATGCTGGCAGAAGTCGTGCCGGGCGAATCGGAGCGTCCTGAAGAGATTTCTACCATTGGCATTCCGGGTAGTAACAATAACATCGAAGAACACTTTATCTACCAGGTTGACGAAAGTTATTATTCCATCACCCATTACCAGGAACTGCTGGAGAAAAATAATTTTGATCCGTCATTTGTTCCGGATTATATTCTGATCGAACTCCCCCCGGTGCTGTATCATCCGTATCCAGCAGGACTGGTTGAATCTTCCGATGTGTCGGTCATGGTATGCCGGGCCAACCGCTCATGGACCCAGGCCGATAAAGGGGCATTAAACACTTTCATGAAAATCGCGCATCATGATCCATTGTTCCTCCTGAACGGAGTGGAATCGCAAGTAGTCAGATCTGCACTGGGAAACATTTCCAGGAAAACACGGAAAGTGCGCCGGAAAATGAAAAAAGCGGCTGTTTAACTAAATGTCAAATAAGAGAAAAATAACCAAATTGAACGAAACACTGAAATCCATCACGCGCGAGGCAAATTTCCTGTCACTGACAGGGAATATTTCCATCTCATTGTTTGGATTTGCTGCCTTTGCGCTCCTGGCAAGGAGTTATTCCCTTGAGAATTTTGGTGAGTGGGTTTTGTTGATTTCGTCTGCTGCATTTGTTGATATGTTTCGTTTTGGTATTACCAACACGGCGATCATCCGGTATCTTTCAGGGGCTGATGCGGAGGAAAGGCCAAGGCTGATCGGCTCTTTCCTGTTGATTATCCTGGTTGTCACTTTTCTGGTATCAGTCCTGATCTGGGGAGCCTGGTTCTTGTTTTCCGGACCGATCCGACATGCCGGCTATGCATTGTTTTTTATCTATTATCCGTTACTGGCCTTCATCAATATCCCTATGAATATTGCCCTAACCATTATGCAGTCGGAATTACGTTTCGACCGGATTCTCATCATAAATACCTTGTACAGCGGATCTTTTTTCCTGATCATTTTCCTGAATTTCTTATTCCTGGATCTGACCCTGGAACAGATCGTAATGGTGCAGTTCAGCGCTTATCTGGCGGTATCCCTGTGCTGTGTCCTTCTTGGCTGGGATGGCACCAGGTATCTTTTTAAAGCCACCCGCAGAACCAATAAGGTGCTGATCGACTTCGGAAAATATACCACCCTCACCCTGATCGGGACCAACCTCCTTCGAAGTGCCGACACATTAATCATCAGCCTGAGCCCTTTGGGAACCGCGGCTGTTGCATTGTACAGCATACCAATGAAACTGACGGAACTTCAGCAGATTCCATTACGAAGTTTTGCTGCAACGGCTTTTCCGAAGATGTCGAGAGAAAGCATCAAAGGGAATTTAGAAGAGGTAAGGAATTTGTTTTATACCTATTCCGGCGCCATGACTTACCTCTTTGCCTTTATCAGCCTTACCACCTTCATCTTTGCCGGTCCGTTTATCATGATTATGGGCGGGAGCCAGTATCTTGTGACGGATGCAGCCACCGGGGCCAACACGATCGCCCTGGTCAGGATTTTATCCCTTTACGGACTCCTGCTTCCTTTCGAAAGGATGACAGGCATCGGACTGGACAGCATCAATCGACCGGCGAAAAATTTTCAAAAGGTGATGTACATGGTCATTGCAAACATCATCGGGGATCTCATTGCGGTATTTGTTTTCAAGTCACTGGAAGCGGTGGCAATTGGGTCGGTATTGTTTACACTGTTCGGGGTATGGCTGGGATATTATTTCCTGAATAAGAGCCTGAGCCTGGAACGGAAGAAGATTTTTACCCATGGAATCGGGTTTTATAAGATGATGTATCAGAAGATGAAAAGTGTAACCATTTAAGGGACCACCATGAGGCAGTCCGACGAAAATATAAGGCAGTTTAACCAGATCAGTGGATCCGACCGGTTGAGGAAGCCGAAATACCTGGTTTTACTGGTGGCTATCCTGGGGATATCCTTTTGGTTTATGATGAAACTGGGGGTAGCCGGGGGTATTGGCCTTATTGCATTGCCGTTGCTTTTCTGGTATTTTTACTGGCTTTTCAGCAAACCCATCATCGGCTTTTATTCGATTCTCATTGCAGGATTTGCCCTGCTGGGTTTGTCGAGATACATCCCCGATAATATTCAGCTTGGAATGTTTGTGGATGCGCTGTTTTTCCTGTCCTACCTGGCCTTGTTTTTTAGTAAGTTTTATGAGCGGATCGACTGGAGTCCGGCCAAGAAGGATATCACCTTGCTGGCTGCCATCTGGTTAGGATACGGATTATTGCAGGTGTTGAACCCGGAAGTTCAGAGCCGTGCAGCCTGGCTTTCGGGTGTAAGAGGGATCTCACTTTACATGATGTTGCTTGTTCCTTTGGTACTGATGTTTATTGACGATAACAGGAAGCTTGACCGGTTCTTATTCGTCTGGGGTTTATTTTCACTGTTTGCCAGTCTCAAAGCGGTCATGCAAGTAACATTGGGACCCGATCCGTGGGAGAAAGCATGGCTGGCCACGGACGAAGGTTTGACTCATATCATTTTCGGAAACCTGCGGGCATTCAGTTTTATGACAGATGCCGGCCAGTTTGGTGCGAATCAGGGATATTCGGCTGTGATGGCAACCATTGTGGCATTCAGCGGCATTTCTTCCGGAAAGAAAATTTTCTTCCTGACAGTTGCTGCATTGGGGTTTCTCGGGATGTTTCTATCAGGAACCCGGGGCGCCATCAGTATTCCGCTGGCCGGTTTTTTTCTCTTTTTTATTCTGCGAAAAAATTTGGTGGTGATGATCTCCGGATTTGTTCTTCTGCTGGTTATTTTCGCCTTCTTCAAGTTTACTTATATCGGCCAGAATAATCAGTTTATACGAAGGATGCGGTCCGCTTTTAATCCCAATGATCCCTCGCTGCAGGTTCGCATTAATAACCAGCGTATTTTACAGGACTATCTTAAAACCAGGCCATTCGGTGGAGGTATTGGTCATGCCGGTGCAAAAGCAAGGCAATATTTGCCGAACGCCTTCCTGTCGAATGTGCCCACCGATAGCTGGTATGTGATGATCTGGGCAGAACAGGGAATCGTCGGGTTGGTTCTCCACCTGTTTATTCTCTTTTATATCATGATAAAAGGTTCCTTCCTGATCATGTTCAGGGTTCGGGATCCTGTGCTTAAAATGAAAATGACCGCCCTGGCAGCCGGGATGTTTGGCGTCATGGTAGCCTCTTATGGAAATGCCGTGCTGGGAACAATGCCCACGAGTTTTCTGATCTATACAACCATGGCACTCCTGTTAAATGTGAAAGTATTGGATCAGGCGGCAAATCCGGAGAAAATTGAATCAGAAAATAAAATATAAATCAAAAACCGAACTAATAAATAAATAAAAGTAAAAATCCGGTAAAAATGAAAATCACACATTCCCCAAATACAAAGGGTATCTATCCACTATCATCCTCGCAGACCAGGATATGGTTTATGGAAAACCTTGCCAGGAATATTACCGCATACAATATCCCGCTTGATTACAAGATTACCGGTGATCTGGATCTGAATGCCCTGAATAAAGCCATCAACCTGCTTATTGATTGTCATTCTTCATTCCGGACCATTTTCCCTGATGGCAATGGTAATCCTGTGCAGCAGGTTTTACCGAAACTAACGGCCTCAATCAAGGTAATCAACCTGGAACATGAGACGCAACCTCGTCAGGAAGAAATCATCTCCGAACTTTCCTGCGCCAACAGCCTGCGGAAGTTCAACCTGGAACAAGGACCTCTTTTTCATTTTGAGTTGCTGAAACTTGCGCCAACGGAACATATCTTCCTGATCAACTTTCATCACATGATCTCTGATGCGACTTCTGTTGCCATTTTCATGGATGAATTAAAAAGCACTTATGAGGCCATTAAAGAAAATAAACCCGTCGATCTTCCAAAAGAGGAAATCACCTATGCTGATTATGCTGTTTGGGAAAGTAAATGGATGAAAAGTGAAGGATACCATGCCCAGATGGAATACTGGAAGAAAGAGCTGCAGGGAATCCCTGAGATGCTCCAGCTTCCGTTTGATTTCCCGCGTCCGAGGATGCAGACTTACCAGGGTAATGAATTTCACTTTCCATTGACGGCTGAATTGAGGGAAAAACTTACTGCGATCAGCAAGAAGCACGGGACAAGTCTTTTTGTAACCATGCTCACCGCATTTGGGGTAATGCTTTCGCGGTATTCCTTGCAGGATGATATCGTGATAGGGGTTCCGGTCGCCAATCGTACCCATGAGGAACTGGAATCGATGATCGGTATCCTGATTAACAGTCTCCCGGTCCGGCTGAGCTTTCCGGAAAATACAACTTTCACGGAAGCGATCAGGATGACCAGCTCGAAATTTCTGAAAGCCTATGATAACCAGGAGGTGGCCTTTGAAAGGCTGGTCGAAGAACTCAAACTGAAAAGAAATACCAGCGTTACCCCCATATTCCAGGTGCAGTTCAACTTTCTGACCACTTTTCAGAAGGAATCTAAACTCTCAGACCTGACGGTGAAGATGCTGAACGGTGAAAGAAGGGCCTCGCAGGTGGATATTACGCTCACCATCAACGATCAGAAACAGGATATGCATGGGATCATCGAATACAATACGGATCTCTTTACCCGGGAAACCGTGGAAAGGATGTCGGGGCATTACCTGAAATTGTTGCATGAACTATCCGATCAGGAAGATGTTTCGGTGAAAAAAGTCCCCATGCTTACGGATGCTGAGTATGATCTCCTTTTCAACCAATGGAACCAGACAAAAGTGGATTACCCCCGGAACAAATGTGTCCATCACTTGTTCGAGGAACAGGTGGCAAAGTCGCCGGACGCACTGGCTGTATCAGATGACCACCACCGGATGACTTACAAGGAACTGAACTGCAAAGCCAATCGGCTCGCACATTACCTGGTAAAGAAAGGGGCAAAAGAAGGAATTTTCGTAGCTCTGTATCTTGAAAGAGGCGTGGATCTGGTGGTTGCGATGTTGGCCGTCTCCAAAACGGGCGCCACCTATATTCCCATGGATCCGATCTTCCCGAAAGACCGGATTGAGATCATGATGGAGGATTCGAAACCCGCCATCCTGGTTACCCAATCAGGACTTCAGGATGACCTTCCGCAGTCGGTTGCAACGCAGGTACTGATAGATGATCTCTCCATGTATGCCACTGAACAGGAAGAGAACCCGGATTTTGGAAATCCTGAAGAAGCGGCGTATATGCTCTATACCTCCGGATCAACCGGGAAACCCAAGGGCGTTCGCGTAAAGCAGAATTCTACCGTTAATATCGTTTTTGCCATGGGCAAAAGGATGAAGGTGACCCCCGCCGATGTACTTCTTTCGGCCACCACCATTACTTTCGATGTGGCCGAGATGGAGGTTTACCTGCCACTTTTTCATGGCGCAAAACTGGTGATGGCATCGCAGGAAACGGCAACCAATGTTGATTTACTGAAGAAGAAGATGGAAGATTCCGGTGCGACGCTTTTCCTGGCAACGCCGGTTACCTTCAAGATGCTGGTGATGAGCAACTGGAAAGGGAAAAAGGATATGCGGGTTCTGTGCGGCGGAGAAGGTCTTCCCAAGGAACTGGCGAAAGAGATGCTGAAACGAGTAGCGGATGTCTGGAATGGATACGCACCTACCGAAACGACCATCTATTCGCTGGCCAGGAATGTGACTGTGGAGGATACCCTGGGAGAAGGTTATGTTACCCTTGGATATCCCCTGGATAATAACCGCCTCTATATTCTCAACCCGGCGAAAGTTCCCGTTCCGGTGGGAATACCCGGCGAACTATATATCGGCGGAGATGGTGTATCGAATGGTTATCTGAACCGGCCCGAGCTCACCAATGCCTTATTCCTGCCGGATCCTTACAGTGAGAAACCAGGAGCCATCATGTATAAGACCGGTGACCTGGTTCATTATACATCAAAAGGAAATGTGATCTTTATGAACCGGGTCGATTTCCAGGTTAAGATCCGGGGATTCAGGATTGAACTGGGAGAGATTGAATCCATTATCACGCTATTTGGGGGGATTAAAGAAAATGTGGTCATCGTCAGGAATGATCATTCCGGAGAGAAAATGCTGGTAGCCTATTATGTTCCGGAAAAGGATAATAACGTTAATCTGCAGGATCTCCGGCTTTTTCTGAAACTAAAATTACCGGAATATATGGTTCCTTCCGTGTTTGTTGAAATGGAACAATTTCCGTTAACCTCAACGCAGAAAGTGGACCGGAAAGCACTTCCCGAGCCCGAAGCCATCTCGGTGGAAGGTAATGAAAACTATGTTGAACCCGGGACACGAACCGAGAAAGAACTCGCCCAAATTTGGTGTTCCCTGCTGAATCTGAAAAAGGTCGGGATTCATGACGATTTCTTCGAGGTAGGCGGCCACTCCATGATCGCCGTCTTACTGATGGTTCAGATTGAAAAAGAACTGGGCATCAGGCTGCCGCTGGCGACGCTTTTCGACCGCAGTACCATCTCCCGGTTGGCCGAACTGATCGACAACGGGCCTGAAAACCTGAAATGGCGCTCGTTGGTCCCCATTCGTCCTGAAGGGACAAAAAAGCCGCTTTTCCTGGTTCACGGAATGGGCTTGAATGTGTTGCTTTATACCACGGTGGTCAACTATCTTGATCCCGACCAGCCAGTTTATGGATTACAGGCAAAAGGACTCAATGGAGAAGATGAACCGCTCGATACCATTGAAGGAATCGCGAATTATTATATTTCAGAGATGCTGACCGTCGATCCGGAGGGACCCTACGCCATGGCAGGATTCTCTTTGGGCGGACGGATTGCTTACGAAATTGCCCGTCAGCTGGTAATCAGGGGCAAAGAGGTGAGTTTCCTCGGGGTTTTTGATGCCACGGCGGATGATTCTTTCGAACATCTTCCTTTTCCGGAAAAATCGCTGAAGAAATTAAATCATGCCCTAAATTATACAGCCTGGAACATCGGTAGTTTCTTCAGGGAAGAAGATGACCGGATAACCCTGCTGAACCGTAAATTGAAAGGTCTTGAGAAAAAATTTACCAGACTGGATTTTAAAGTGGAGAAAGAGGACAAGGTTTCCTATGGCAGGAGAAAGGAACTTCCGGTATACATGCGAAAAGTGCATAAAGCCAATCATAAGGCGGATAAAAACTATGTCATCCGGCCTTATCCGGGAACGGTTCATCTTTTTAAAGCCCAAAAACAGACTTTTTATCTTGTCAACCCGGAAACCTACGGCTGGGACAGGGTTGCCCTTGGCGGCGTCTTTGTTCATGTTGTCCCCGGTGAACATTCCAACACGTTCGCACCTCCCAATGATAAATATTTTGCCACCATCCTGCAAAAATCATTAAACGAAAGCAATTACCAAACAACAAAAAGTTTATGACCATTACGCGTTCAAATATACCTTCAGGGATGTACCCGCTGTCTTCTGCTCAAAACCGGATCTGGTTCATGGAAAACCTCAATGAAGGAACCCGTGCATACAATGATCCCTACGATTTTAAAATCACCGGGAAACTGGATGTCACGAAATTGAATCAAAGTATTCAGATCCTTATCGAAAGACATGAATCTTTCAGGACGATTTTCAGCAATGAGGATGGACAGCCACAGCAGAAGATTCTTTCGGTCTTGAAAAATGATCTTGAAATCATTTCCCTGGAAAGTGAACCGGAAGAAAAAGTCCGGGAACGGCTTGCTCATTATTCACTGATCAATGGTCAGCGAAAGTTTGACTTGACAAAAGGGCCTTTGTTTTATTTCGGACTATTGATTCTCGGTAAGGATCAATACATCTTCCTGCTGAATTTCCATCACATCATTTCTGATGCTTTTTCTGTCAGGATTTTCCTGGATGAACTGTTGGAGGTATACCATTCACTGGTTGAGAATAAAACGCCTGAACTTCCGGAGATACCGGTTACCTATAAGGATTTTGCCGTTTGGGAGAATACCTGGCTTACCGGAGATGAATGCCGGAAACAGGTTGATTTCTGGAAGAATGAACTGCTGGGTGTTCCGGATATGTTGCAGCTTCCGATGGATATGCCCCGCCCCAGGGTTCAGCAATTCCGCGGTGCGGAATATCATTTCAGTGTAGATGAAACGATACGCAGGAAACTGCACTTGATTTGTAAAAAACACGGAACCAGCATGCTCGTTCCGATGTTGTCGGCCTTTGGGGTAATGCTTTCAAAATATTCTCTCCAGGATGATCTCGTTATTGGAGTACCGGTTGCAAACCGTGCCGAAGAGGAGCTGCAAACGATGATCGGTGTGTTGATCAATACCTTGCCCATCAGGATTAAACTGGATCATACGGCAGGTTTCTCAGACCTTGTCGGGATTACCGGGAAAAAGTTTATGAATGCCTATGAAAACCAAGGCGTCCCTTTCGATCGACTCGCTGAGGAGCTGAAAGTCAAACGCAGTCTCAACAGCAGTCCCATTTTCCAGGTCCTGTTCAATTACCTCACCAGTTTCCGGGATGAGATGAGGATACCCGACCTGTCGCTCCAGATGCTGCCCGGCGAAAGAAGAGTGGCGCTGGTAGACCTGACACTGACGGTTTACGATCAGCAAAGCCATGCAGACTGCGTGATTCAATACGATTCCGATCTGTTTAATCATGAAACGATTGAAAGAATGGCCGGTCATTATCTCACCATTCTTAATGCAATTGTTGCGGACGAAAACATCCGGATAGGGGATATCCCGCTGCTGACCCAACAGGAAAAAGATCTCATGTTGGAACAATGGAATGAAACCGGGAGGGAATACCCAAAGGATAAATGTGCTCATCAGATGTTTGAGGCGCAGGCAGCATTGACCCCTGATTTGATTGCAGTTGAGGATGATCATGGGAGTTTAACCTATAAAGAATTGAATGAACGGGCGAACAGGCTTGCATCCTGGCTGGTACAGAAAGGTGCCGGTGAAGGAACTTCTGTTGCCCTATTCGTGGAAAGAGGCATTGATATGCTGGTTGGGATGCAGGCCATTGTAAAGTCCGGCGCTGCCTTTCTTCCGCTGGATCCAATCTATCCAAAACCCAGGTTGGAACTGATCGTGGAGGATGCAAAACCCGTTCTCTTTCTTACACAGCGGAAGCTGAATGATAAAATCCCTTCTACCGGTGCAGGAATCATTTTTATGGATGATCATACCAATTATGATTCGCAACCGGGAGTCAATCTGCAACGGGGAAATCCCCGGATGCCGGCCTATCTGCTTTATACTTCAGGCTCGACCGGGATACCCAAAGGCGTCCCCATCCTTCATTCTGCGGTGGTAAACTTGGTTTCCTTTTTCAGGAGAATGTTGAAAGTGACGGAAAAAGATGTGATGCTCTCTGTAACCACCATTGCCTTCGATATTGCTGAACTGGAGATGTACCTTCCCCTCTTCTCCGGGGCAAAAGTGGTCATCGCTTCCCAGGAAACGGTAATGGATATGTCATTGCTCATAGAGCGGATCAGGAATTCCGGGGCAACCCTTTTCCAGGCCACACCGGTGACGTATAAAATGCTTCTTTTGAACAATTGGAGCGGTAAAGCCGGATTAAAAGTGATCACAGGAGGGGAAGCGTTGTCGAAGGAACTGGCAAGAGCGCTGCTCGAAAGGTGTGACGAGGTTTGGAACAGTTACGGACCTACTGAAACGGCGATCTATTCGACTTCCTGCAACCTGACGCGTGAAGATACAGAAGGGGATGGATTTTCGCCCATCGGTTTCCCATTGGATAACACCAGCGTTTATGTGCTGAATTCTCACCTTGTCCCGGTGCCTGTTGGGATCCCCGGCGAATTGTACATCGGGGGTGAAGGACTGTCGCCGGGATATCTGAATCTTCCGGAAACAACGGATCAGCGGTTTATCCCTGATCACCTTTCAGGAAAAACCGGGGGACGGCTTTACAAAACTGGTGACCTGGTCAGATATTTTGAGGATGGCCGCCTCGTATTCCTGAACCGGATCGATTCGCAGGTGAAAATCCGCGGGTTCAGGATTGAGCTTGGTGAAATTGAATCCATACTTGCTCAGTTCAGCGGAATCAGGGAAAGTGTGGTTGCACTCAAAGAAGATGTTACAGGAGAAAAGATGCTGATTGCCTATTATATTCCGGACGAAGGAATGGCGTTCGGCCAGGCAGAACTGAAATTGTTTATCAAGGAAAGGCTTCCGGATTATATGGTGCCATCGGCATTTATGAAAATGGAAAAATTCCCTTTGACATCCAATAATAAAATCGACAGGAAATTATTGCCAGAACCTGATAATACTGCGAAGCCGGATGCCGGCACTTACATAAAACCTGAAACCCCGACCGAAAAGAAACTGGCGAAGATTTGGGAGTTGATCCTGAAAGTGGATAAGATGGGCATTCATGAAGATTTCTTCGAATCCGGTGGTCATTCGATGATCGCTGTCACGTTGATCATCAAGATTGAAAAAGAATTTGGGATCAGGATCCCGCTGGCGACCTTGTTTGAGCGGAGCACCATTCACAGCATGGCGGAGTTGCTCGACCAGGGCGCTAAAAAAGTCAGTGAGAAATGGAGATCCCTCGTTTCCATCCGTCCTGAAGGTCATAAAAAACCCCTCTTCCTGGTCCACGGACTGGGATTGAATGTACTTCTTTACACTACGATTGTAAACCTGTTGGATCCCGAGCAACCCATTTACGGCCTCCAGGCGAAAGGGCTGAACGGGCTGGATGCCCCCCTGGAAACCATAGAAGCGATTGCTGCTTACTATATTTCTGAGATTATGACGATCGAGAAAGAAGGCCCTTACAACATGGCGGGTTTCTCTTTTGGCGGGAAAATCGCGTTTGAGATGGCACGACAACTGACCGATATGGGAAAAAGCGTAAGCTTTCTGGGTCTCTTTGATACAGTGGCTGATGGTCAGATGGAAGATCTGACCATTATCAGGAAAAACAGCAGAAAAATCAGTCACATGGTAAACTATCTTTCATGGAATGTGAAAAGCCTCTTTACCGAAAACAATGATGACAGCCCGATGCAGGTGATGAAACGAAAATGGAAAGGGCTTGAACGGAAAATCGTTGGCATGGACCTGAATGTGAAAAAAGTTGAGCAGCGTTCCAACGGGACCGAAGACGAACTTCCGGAATATCTCACGCTGGTTCACCGGGCAAACACGAGGGCCGATAAACAATATGTCATCAGGCCATACAACGGAACGGTTCACCTTTTCAGGGCAAGGAACCAAACTTTTTACATTGAAGATCCCGTGAATTACGGATGGGACAAATATGCTTTGGGTGGCGTGATCATTCATGAGATCCCGGGAGAACATTCCAGCATTTTCGCTCCGCCGAATGATCAATATTTTGCAGATATCCTGCAGCAACACCTGAATGTAGTTCATGATGGAATGCAAATAAACTAGGAATCGTGCAGGAATCAACAACAGCTTTACAGCTTAAAGCCTTAAGCGGAGAACCAATCCGGAAATGGGAATTTCCGAGGATGTATGTTCTCAGGACCGATTTTTTTACAGAAAAAATGATCGTCGTGTTGAAAACAGCTCTTTCCCAAGAGGAGTTGGAGAAAAGCAATCGGTTTCGCTTTGTGCGCGACCGGAACAGCTACATCGTCACACATGCCTTTTTGCGACTCCGGCTGGGTGAATTTTTAAATGAAGTACCGGAGAAGATCAGGATGGATCGAAACTTCTTTGGAAAGCCTTTCCTCCCTGATCAACCGACATTGCACTTCAGCCTTTCCCACAGCCATGGCGTATCAGTCATTGCCATAGATATGAAGAACGAAATCGGAGTTGATGTCGAGGAGGTGAATCCGCATTTTGATTATACGCCCATTACGGCAAGGTTCTTTTCGGCAGACGAACGAAATTTGATCCAATCCTCTGATGAAAAACAAATGACGTTCTGTAAGTTGTGGACGAAAAAGGAAGCGCTTTTAAAAGGATTGGGGATTGGAATCGGGGAAGATAATCTTGAAGTGGATGTCAGCACTGAGTTTCCTGCTCCACCGAAGCATTTTTCCTATGATTCGCAGGCTGAACGATTTGTATTGAAAACACTGACCTTTCGCGACCGGCACGTTATCTCGATTGCCGCCTGGCCCGGGACGGCAAAAGTGGAAACTTACATGCCCAATGGAATATATATGTTAAAAATTTGAATCAATGACCCGACCTTTGGTTTCTGTTATTACCATCAATTATGATCACCCGGAAGTGACCTGCCAGATGCTGGATTCGCTGAAGAAAATCAGCTATCCGGAAATCGAGATCATTGTGGTGGATAATGCTTCCCCGAATGATGATCCATCCATCATTCAAAGGCGGTTTCCTGAAGTGGTTTTTATCCGGAGCGAGAAAAATCTGGGGTTCGCCGGCGGGAATAACCTCGGGATTCGCAGGGCGAAGGGCGAATACATTCTTCTCCTCAACAATGATACGGAGGTGGATCCGGGCTTTTTGGAACCTCTTGTGGATAAACTTCAATCAGATCAAGGAATCGGAGCGGTGAGCCCCAAGATTAAGTATTTCTCACAGCCTGACACTTTTCAGTATGCCGGCCTATCCGAAATGAATCCCTATACCATCCGTAGCCATGGAATTGGTTTCCGGACAAAGGATAACGGTCAGTATGACCATGACCGGCCAACCGCTTATGTTCATGGTGCCGCCATGCTGATTCCGGTATCGGTGGTACAGAAAGTTGGATTAATGGCCGAGTCCTATTTTCTCTATTATGAGGAACTCGACTGGGGCATCAGGATTCACAAGGCAGGGTATTCGCTTTGGTATGTGCATAATTCGGTGGTTTTTCATAAAGAATCCATGTCGACCGGCAAACTGAGTCCGCTGAAAACCTATTACATGAACCGGGCGCGGTTGCTGTATCTCCGGAGAAATGTTCATGGCTTCAGCTTCTTCATTGCGCTGCTTTTCCAACTCGGGATTGCGATTCCGAAAAACCTGCTCAGGTTCCTGTTTTCCAGCAATGGCGGACATTTGAAGGCCTATTTTGGGGCATTATCCTGGCATATGAAGAATTTATTTGCAAAAGACATTCATTCCAATCCTGTTCTCTGAACCATGAACCAGATGATCCATAATATTTTCCTGGTATTACAGTCACTGGGATTGGTCCTGATCGGATGGCAGGTTTTCTATCTTTTTTTCTTTGCCCTGGCCGGGAAGTTCTACCGCACAAAGCTTCCCGTAAAAAATCCGGCCATCCGGAAAATTGCTATTCTTATTCCCGGATACCGGGAAGATGCGGTGATTATCCAAGTGGCAAAAGAAGCGCTTTTACAGAAATATCCTTCGGAGACATTCGAAGTAGTCATCATTGCCGATTCCTTTCAGTCTGAGACAATGTCTGTCCTGAAAACACTTCCGCTCAGGGTTATTGAAGTGGTATTCGAAAAGAGCACCAAGGCCAAGGCGCTCAACAAAGCCATGCAGGAGCTTGACGCTTCATTTGAGTTGGTGGTGATCCTGGATGCCGATAACATCATGGAGAAAGATTTTCTACAGAAGATCAACACGGCTTTCGATGATAAATGCCAGGTTGTGCAGGGACACAGGAAGGCTGCCAATACCGGGAATACACTCTCAATTCTGGATGCACTCAGCGAAGAGATCAATAATCACATCTTCAGGAAAGGACACAGGGCGGCCGGATTGTCTGCTGCCATCATCGGCTCGGGTATGGCTTTCCGTTTTGATCTTTTTAGGAAGATGATCTCTGAAGCTACTGCAGTGGGAGGGTTTGACAAAGAGCTGGAATTAAAACTGCTGAAAAACGGCCATACCATTCAGTATCTGGATGATGCCGTGGTTTACGATGAAAAAGTAAGTCAGGAAAAAGATTTTACAAACCAGCGACGCAGGTGGTTATCTGCGCAGGTTTTTTATTTCCGCCGGGACTTTCTTTCTGCTCTCAGGTATTTCTTTACCAAAGGAAATATCGACTATTTAGATAAAGTGATTCAGTTTATGCTTCTTCCACGGATACTGCTGCTGGGAGCAGTAATCATTACATCTGTCTCTTTTATTCTGTTGAATTTATTGTTGGGTGGTTTTACGGTTTTTTCCATCGCATGGATGACAATAACAGCCTTTTACCTGTGCGTTTTCCTTCTTTCTGTCCCATTCTCCTTCTATACGAGAGATACGTTGAAAGCTATAGCTGGAATCCCCAGGGGAATGTGGCTCATGCTGGTTTCTTTGACCAGGATCCGCGGAGCGAATCAATCCTTCATACATACCACTCACGGCGAAGCCATAAAGACAAAGACATGAGGATAGGAATCGAAGGACAACGGCTTTTGCGCATGAATAAGCATGGTATGGACATGGTTGTCCTGGAGTTGATCCGTCATCTGCAGCAGATTGATACGGAAAACGAATATGTGATTTTCGTCAAGCCCGATGAAGACAATGGCGTGTTAAAGGATTCTCCGAATTTTAAAATCGTGAGGCTGGAAGGCCCGACTTATCCTGTATGGGAGCAAATTTCCTTACCACGGGCAGCAGACAAAGAGGGTTGCGATATCCTGCATTGCACAAGCAATACAGCGCCTGTCCGCCTGGATATCCCTTTGATCATTACTCTGCACGACATTATCTACATGGAAAACAGTATCAAAGGGATCCTGCAGGGTAGCGGATCCTCTTACCAGAAGTTCGGGAATGTTTACAGAAGATTTGTGGTTCCAAGGGTGATGAAAAAAAGCCGTAAGATCATCACCGTTTCAGAATTCGAGAAAAACCGCATCGGGAATTTTTTTGGTATCTCCGGAGATCCAAGATTGACAAGCGTTTACAATGGGGTGAGTGAACATTTTAAACCAGTGCCCCGTATTTGGGAGTTGAACCGGGCCAAAGATAAATACCGGCTTCCGGATGATTTCTTCTTTTTCTTGGGGAATACCGATCCCAAGAAAAACACGAAAGGAACGTTACAGGCATTTTCCGATTACCTGAAACAAACTGGAAAAAATACGCATCTTGTCATGCTGGATTATGACCGGGTCGAACTGGAAAAAATACTGGATGAGATTGGCGATCCGGGATTAATCGATCGGATCAACCTGACCGGATATGTGAAAAATGATGATTTACCTGCTATCTATAGCCTCTGCAGTCTTTTCCTTTATCCGTCGTTACGGGAAAGTTTCGGCATCCCGATCCTTGAAGCAATGGCTTGCGGAGCTCCCGTCATCACTTCCAACACTTCTTCGATGCCTGAGATTGCAGGTGAGGCAGCAATCCTCATCGATCCGTTGGTTCCGGCGCAAATCACCCGGGCAATGATCCGGCTTACAGAAGATCCTGCATTGGCGGCCGCTTATATTGATGCAGGACTGATTCAGGCAACAAAATTTTCCTGGCGGGCAATGGCTGAAAATGTGCTCAGAAATTATCATGAAGTATATGCAGAAACCCACAAATCGTAACTGATGCTTGAAAACCAGTCCATAATCTGCATTTCCAATACCACCTGGCATGGTCCGTATACCAAGTCAACTGTGCAGCTATTGTCGCGACTGGGAAGAAACAACAAGATCTTGTTTATCGAATATCCCCACACGGTAAAGGATGTGATAACCACATGGATGGGAAAACAGCGGGCTCCGGTTGCACAAATGCTGGGGTTCAAAAGGCGGCTGGTGAAGGAACTGCTTCCAGGAGGCGCCGAGATTCACCGATTGATCGTTCCGCCGGTTCTGCCTTTTGATGTAAAACCTGAATGGCTCTTCCGTTTGCTTAACCGGGTTTCAGTTTTGATCTATCGCTCTTCTGCCAGGAAGGCCATAAGGCAACTCAGGATGCAGGATACGATTG
This sequence comes from Bacteroidales bacterium, assembly GCA_038244085.1. Lineage (GTDB taxonomy): Bacteria > Bacteroidota > Bacteroidia > Bacteroidales > FEN-979 > FEN-979. Next base: position 230,678 of record JBBRTX010000002.1, read on the forward strand.
TAATCACTGCATTCAACCCATTCTACGGACTTCCCCTCCTGGGACAGTTCAATGAAAAACTAAATGTTTATTACTGTTACGACGGGACCGATACGCAGAAACATGGTCAGAGGGCCTATGCGGTAGAAAGAAGGTATTGTGAGAAAACCGACGCCATCATTGTAACTTCCGATCATCTCCTGGAAATCCGGAAACAATTTAACCAGAACTGTGTAGTGGTTAAAAATGGCGTTGAATATGATGCTTTTCAGCCATTTGCTGCCGCTTCAGCCATTCGGAAAATTCCCGTCAGAATCGGTTACGTTGGCAGTATTGACTATCGCTTTGATACAACCTCCGTTTTATATGCCATTGAAAACAGGCCTGAATGGCAGTTCGAATTTACCGGTGATATCAGGAACCAGGAGGCTTACCAGGTTCTGATTGCAAAAAGGAACGTGAAATTCCATCCACCCGTCAAACCCCAGGAGGTTCCGGAAATTATGGTGGGATTCAGCGCAGGAATCATTCCTTACTTGAAGGATGACATCAATAAGAATATTTATCCGCTCAAAATCAACGAATACCTGGCACTGGGAATCCCGGTGGTGATGACGGATTTTGCCTCATTACCTGAGTTTTCGGGATTGATTTCCGTGGCGGACAGCTCCAAATCCTTTCTCACTGCATTGGAACATGAAATAATTACCGATTCTGAAGCAAAAAGAGCAGAAAGAATCGAGATGGCCAGGGCAAATTCATGGGAAGAACGAACAAAAATATTTGCAGATTACCTGGAAGAATTCCTGGCTGAGAAGCAGAATAAGTATCAATCAACAGGGAGGAAAGTATGACAGAAGCAATATATGCAGAACATTCGATGTTAATACTAAAGTGGATATTCTGGGTACTGGTTTTCATTGTCTTTTACGCTTACATCGGGTATGGTATTTTACTTTTTATCATCATACGGATTCGCAGGATGCTCGGGCTGAAGAAGAAGGTCACACCAGATCCCGGTTATGAACCGGAAGTTACCTTGTTGATCGCAGCATTCAATGAACGGGATTTTGTGGACATCAAAATGAAGAACACGCTCGATCTCGATTATCCTGAAGAAAAGCTGAAGATTATCTGGATCACCGATGGTTCAGATGACGGAACACCCGGTCTCCTTGAAAAATATGAGAATGTGAAGGTTTATCACTTGCCGGAAAGGAATGGAAAGATCGGGGCGATGAACCGCGGGATCCATTTTGTGACCACCCCGATCGTCATTTTCTCTGATGCCAATACCATGATCAGTCGTGATTCGGTGAGACGGATGGTGGCCTTGTTTTCGGATCCGAAAGTTGGATCTGTTTCCGGAGAGAAAAGGATCATCAATCGTCGGAAAGATGGTGCAGCAGGCGCCGGGGAAGGACTTTACTGGAAATATGAATCGACCCTGAAAAAATGGGATGCCGAGCTTTATTCAGTCGCCGGTGCAGCCGGTGAGCTTTTCGGGATCCGTACCCGTCTGTTCATTGAAATGGAAAAAGATACGCTGTTGGATGATTTCATGATTTCCCTGCGGATTGCCCAACAGGGCTATACCATTCAGTATGACCCGGAAGCCTATGCCATTGAGTCGGCATCTGCTGACATTAAAGAAGAGCTGAAAAGGAAGATTCGAATCTCAGCAGGAGGGATCCAATCAATGATTCGCCTCCGCTCGCTGCTGAATATCTTCCGCTATGGTACCTTAACGTTCCAGTATTTCTCACACCGTGTTCTGCGCTGGAGTCTTGCCCCGCTTTCCCTCTTATTGCTGATTCCTGCGGGCGGAGTTTTGGCTTACCAGGAAACAACCCTTGGTTTATACAGCCTTTTATTCTTTTTCCAGTTGGTATTTTACCTGGCAGCCTTACTGGGTTGGTATCTCGAAAACCGGTCGATCCGGGTAAAAATCCTTTTCATACCCTACTATTTTTTTATCATGAACTTATCCGTGTTTCTGGGGTTCCGGCGATTCTTAAAAGGATCTCAACCGGTGAACTGGGTCAGGGCGAAACGGAGTGTCGCAGCTCCTGAAATCAATGTGTAATTTTAAAAGACAAAACCTATGAATCCAAAACAGATTTTCATCCTGATATTCTGCATCGCAGCATTCTCTGTTTCACGATTGGCTGAAGGTGCCAATGTTACCATACAGTCATCCGTCCTGCTGATCGACGGTACATCCGCTCCCTGTAATGTGGTGCAGCCGGGTGATACTGTTTTCCTGCTCGGTGGCCCCAAGGACTATATGATCATCCGGAATTTTACCGGTTCGTTCCAGAGTCCGATCATCATCATTAATAAGATCGGGAAAGTGATTATCAATACCAACCACAATTATGGGATTGATATAAAAAATTGTAAGTACATCCGTTTTACCGGCAGTGGAGATCCATTGTACTACTTCGGCATTTCGATCGAACGTGTCGGGGCGGGCGCCGGGCTCAGCATGGGATATATGAGTTCAGACTGCGAAATGGATCATATTTATATCAACAGTACGACCATCACCGGGATCTTCGCCAAGACCGATCCTGACTGCGATTTTCTTTCAACCCGCGATAAATTCACGCAGTATAACACTGTGATTCATGATTGTTATATTTCAAATACAACCGTTGAAGGGATGTATGTGGGAAGCAGTTTTTATTCCGGAAAGACGCTGACATGCAACGGGAAAGATACTACTGTTCTTCCCAGCCTGCTCAATGGAGTAAGGATTTATAACAACATCGTGAAATATACCGGCTGGGACGGCATCCAGGTGGGATCCGCCTCGACCAACTGCTCGATTTACAATAACCTGGTCATGTACGACAGTCAGGAAGGTGCAAACTACCAGATGTCGGGAATTCTGATCGGCGGGGGATCACGATGTGATTGTTACAACAACTATATTTACAAAGGGAAAGGTGATGGTATTGAGAGTCTTGGTTTGGGTAATTACAAGATATTTAACAATGTTATCGTGAATGCCGGAGTAACCTATCAACCGGGTGTTCCATCGGCACAGAAATACGGCATCTACGTAAATGATAACTCTGCGGTGGCCGGATCTTCCTTCACAATTCTTTTTAATGATATCATAAACCCGAAAACCAACGGGATTAAGTTTATGAGCAATGTCACCACCGGCAATCTGATCGCCTCAAACGCGATTATCAATCCCGGTGCCGGTACCAGCGGATATGTGGTCGTAGCGAATAGCGGTAATGTGCAGGTGACGAATAATTACCAGTCCATGGCGGCATCTTCTGCAGGTTTTATGGATACTACCTATCGCATCACGGCAGCATCCCCTTTAAAAGATGCAGGATATTCAGACAATAAAGGCATCTTTTTCGATTATTTCAATCATGCCCGGCCCATCGGAACTACACCTGATATCGGGATCAATGAATACAACAGCAGCTACACCATGAATGTTGATCCTGTCGGACTGGGAACCGTTACGGCCAATACCGGCAAGACCCTGACCATTGAGATGGTGCCTTTTCCGAATCCGGTTGTAACTACACTCACCATCCGTTATAAAAACACCCTGACCTCCGGCATCCAGGTAGATATCTATAACACAGACGGAGTTCGTCTGTCAACGAATACACAGAACGCTGTAGCGCCCGGGATTCATTCAGTGGATATCAACGTTGCTTCATTGCCCGAAGGCATCTGTATGTTTACGGTAAGAGGTTCAAAGGATTCCTGTTCAGGACGTTTTTTTAAGATGAATCAGTGAATTTCGAATGTTGACAATGACTTTTTTATTAGACAGAAGGGCAGTCAGGAATGATGATAGATAAAGAAAGATTCTCAGAACAGTTTTCTTTGATTGATGATGAAACTACCATCGAAATCATCAATTTGTTTCTGGACGAAAAGAAGGAACGCTTTCTTGTCTTGCATAAAAACTTGCAGGAAAAGGATTACACGCAACTTGCCCGGAACTGCCATAGTTTGAAAGGAACGATCGGGAGTTTCATGGCCCCTGTTCCTTTTCAGCTGGTATCATCTCTTGAAAAAAATGTGCTGGCGATGGTTGATCCTGAAATTGAGAAATGCCTTCAGTATCTTGAGGAAGCTTGTAAATTCCTTGCAGAAGAACTGGAAAATATGAGGACTTCATTGATCAGTGAAAGGTGAAAGATATGAAGGAGTCGCTTGCATTTTTAGATGCAAATGATGTAACTTTTTTCCTGAATCATGTAACACGCCTGAGTGCGGAAACATTGACCTTTAATGTGTTATAATTTGATGTTTTTGTACACATAAGGAAGATGAAAATTATGTCACATAGAATTGGAAGAGTGTTTCCTTCAACTTTTGTAATTATTGTTCTGGCTGGGCTGATATTCAGCGGTAAGGCTTTTTGTAATCCTCCGGATACCCTGAGATCTGCCAATGACACAACAGTAAAAGTCCCTGCAATTCCTGCCAAAAAGGCGGATGTTTATCGTGTGAATTATTACCTCACCGGATCAATTATTCTTGTAGGTGGTGTTGGCGATTATTTTGCCATCTCCCGCCTGAAACATAAACAGAATCTCACCGATGCGGAAATAGCTGCCTTGAATCCGGGTATTCTTAATTCGATTGACCGCTGGGCTTTAAAACAGGATTATACCCAGCGAAAGACCTTTGCTAAAGTTTCCGACTACACAGAGTCTGCGATATTCATTATCCCGGCGCTGATGATGATCGATAAAAGAATCAGGAAAGAATGGCTTGATGTGCTGGCGATGTATGTTGAAGGACATGCCATTACTTTTTCCATTTATAACTATGGCTCAATCGGGCCGACCTTCCACAATGAATACCGTCCGATGACCTTTTACGATTCGGTTCCCATGCCGGAACGAAGGGGGGGTGGTACGCGGAACTCGATTTACAGCGGGCATGTAGCTTCGGTAGCTTATACAACTTTCTTCATGGCAAAAGTCTTTTGCGATTTTTACCCTGAGATGAGTTTTGGAAACAAATTTCTTTTGTATGCCGGCGCTACCATCCCACCGGTTTTGGAAGGGTATTTTCGTGTCAGGGCACTGGCTCATTTTCCTTCTGAATGCCTAACGGGTCTGGTACTGGGAGCCGCCATCGGCATCATCGTACCCGAGCTACATAAACGTCATCTGAAAAATTTCACCCTTGGAATGTACGATGCCCCAGGCGGAGCGGGCTTAAGCGTTTGCTGGAACGTCCGTTAAATCAGCAGCTCCTTCTTAAAATAATCATCCTGTCTTGAGCGGTAAATGGGATTCGGACCCACGACCCTCAGCTTGGGAAGCTGATGCTCTACCAACTGAGCTACTACCGCATTTTGGTGATGCAAATTTAGTTTTATTTCATAAAACAGCGACAAAAATTATTTGTTGTCACTTTTCATTAGAGGTTATATAAAGAAAACGTATAATTTACAGGATATCTAAATATTTTGTATTTTCACCGAAACATTCTATCATGAACCTAACTAAATAATACTAATGAAAAAAGTATCCCTCATTCTCATGGTTTTTATGCTGACCGGTTTGACCACTTTTTCTCAGAAGGCAGAAACAAAAAATGAAGATTCAAGGACATCCCAGGCAACCCTTTACAACGATTTCTATGGTGGTTACGGGGCACTTTCCATCTTCTATTTCACAGGAAGGATGAAACATAAAAGCGAATATCCTACAGAATCCGGGGGTTATTCCGTTGACGGGATTAATTATTCAAATAAAAAATTTACAGAACCGCAGTCTGTTGGAAACTTTTACATTGGTTATGCACGAAGTCTCAACAGGGTTGTTTCTGTTGGCTTTAAATTTGGATACCAGGAATTCCATTATAGAGGAACGGCACAACATTCAGAAAATGGTACAAATGCTTTTGTGCCCATCACCGCAACTGATCAGCTTATCTCAGGTATTGCAAAGGTTACTTTCTGCTATCTTAACGCATCGAGTGTACGACTGTATTCCGGTTTCGGACTTGGACTCACCATCGACTTCGGCAAAGCGACCATTGACGGTCAAGAGTTTACCGAGCGGAAGTTATGGCCAGGAGGTGAACTCACCCTGATGGGATTGCGCTTTGGAAGGACCTTTGGCGGTTTTCTTGAGTTTGGTTTTGGTTCTTATGGAATCTTAAATGCCGGTTTAAGCTACAAATTCGCTGATTAACCCTGCTTTTGTCTTCCATCTTTCGCCGGAGTCTTTTTCTTCAGGTAAAGTGCATCTAGGTAATACAATACCCTTATCGAGAAGCTATTGGATGCAGGCGATTCGATGGTATTTCCAAAATCCTTAAAATAACTCCCCATGGTTTCACGGGAAAACGTGGAGATTGCATTCTTCCAAACCAGAGAAAGCTGGCTTCCGGGTGCAAAATTCCAGACGTAGGTCAGGTCAAGGTTGAAAAGGTTGAAATTGATGTCCTCATTCCCCTTATATTCCATCGGATCCAGCAACCCCTGCTTATCCAGCCGGTAAAACGAATAATATTTTGCAACAACCCAGTAATGTCTCGCCCGGATATTGAGGCTCATCCTGCTGTTGAACATGTATTCGGCACTGATTACGTTGGTTATTGTGGTAACGTTTCTCCTGCCGAATACAATCACCGGGTTATTCGCGAGGTCCGTTGAATCGCTGTTTACATATCCGATTCCATTTTGAACGAGGTTATAACTTGCCCCACATTGCAGGAGCAGCCGGTCATTTGCCCGGAACCTGGGTGAAAGATCAATGGAGAATGCACTGATATGGTAGGCGGTGGCAAGATATTGTGCAAGACTGAAATCTATGGCCAATTTCTTCCGGTAATCAGTAGAGATCCATCCGCTCAGGTTATAATCGGCGGGCGTTTTCAACCAGTATCCTTTAACCCTGGGTTCATAGTAATCATTGTAGTCAATCGGGTCACTACTGAAGTTGATTCCTGCATCGAGGTGCTTCATCGTGGTGATATGTGAATCAAAACCGAAGCTGAATGAGCTGTATTTCAATTCGTCGTAAAGACAATCGTAGTTTGCCCATGCAGAGTTATATAACGACAAGAATTTTCCGAACGGGTCTGTGAGATTATACTGGAATAATACTGTATTGCTGAATTTGTTGTTCCGGGCGTTGAATCCCATCTCGTTCGGATCGTATTTGTCGTTTTCTACCAGTTGGGTGAAGTCAAAAAGGAATTTTCCGCTGATCTTCCCGTAGGTGAGTTTGTAATGATATCCTACATCAGGGGAAGCATGGCGGTAATATTTCTGACTGAGAAAGCCTTCTCCGGTAAGCGCATAAGTATATTTTTTGTTGGCAAACCGGAAGCTGGTTCCGGAAACGTTTGCCGAATACCCCATCTCAGGAATATAATAATTGGTATTCAGAATATCAAAAAACGAATTGTTCTTGAGCGTCTGATCCAGGACGATCATATTGTAATTGGTAAAGCCCTGCGTAAGTACCCGATGCGTCTTCCCGGTGAATGTATCCTTCACTGTTGCCCAGGTATTGGCAGACATGGCGTTAAATAACCCGATCCCAAGCCCTTTGTTGGTTCTGCCCGAAACCTTGGTGGCATTGATCAGCTTGGTTTGGACAGGATTGTCGGAGATGATCGCATTGGAATCTGTTTTTATATTGCCATAATCAATGGGTTCGGCCCCGATACGCCGGGAGTAGAAAATCCCTCCTTTATCGAACATCTCTGTACCTTCGGTGAAGAACTGCCTCTTTTCATTGTACCGGATTTCAAAAGGTGAAAAGTTATAAACTTTATCGTCTGAAGGAACCTGCCCAAAGTCGGGGATCAGTGTCATATCAAGGGTAAAACTCTGATTAATCCCATATTTCAGGTCGGTACCAAAGTTGTAACTCAGGTCCCGGCCCAATTTTCCGGGATTTTGCTCCAGGTATCCTGAAACATAAGGCATCAGCGAAAGTCGCAGGGGCGGTTTTATATTCCTGATCCCGGTCAGCAATCCCGACTGGTTAACATATCCCTGCACTTTGTTATCAACCCTGCTCCAGGTAGTCGTTTCCCGGGTTCGTCTTACATCACGCTGAAAGTTGATTTCCCAAACCTGCTCCGCCTGTTTGGGAAAACGTATGGCAGAGTAGGGGATCTTCATTTCGCAAACCCAGCCATTTTCTATGATTCGCGCCTTGCTTTGCCAGACTGCATCCCAGGTAATGTCGTCCTGGTTGCTGGTAGAAATAATCCTGAAATCTGATTGAACATCGGAGGCATGAACCATGAAACAGAAGGCATTCAGACCATCGTTGAACGGGTTCACCACAAAGATGAAATAGTCGGCATTTATATTGGATCCATCCCGGAGTGAGAGCTGTTTAAGGATGCTGTCGGGGGCAGGGTCATACATCATTGCCCCGACATATATCCCGGTATTATCGTACAAAATCTTAACCTCTGTTTTATGAGTGGCAGGTTTTCCGTTATATGGCGACCTTTGAATAAAATCGGTTGCAATGGGGGCGGATTCCCAGGCGTTTTCATCCAGTATTCCGTCTATTTTAATATCCGATGTTATAGAAATTGCAGAAATGGTTTTTTTATTTTCCTGCGCCCACACGGAGAAATTCAGTGCGAAAAGCAGGAAGACCAGAATGAAGGTTTGTTTCATAAAAGGAAGCAGGAAAGCAACAAAATTACTAAAATGACGACATACAGACGATCGAATCTATGAAGTGTTACAAATCAACGATGAAAGCCCGTAGAGGAGGGTTGAATGGTAGGTTGCCTTTATATCTGGTCTTGGTAAATCTGGTAATTCTCTTCATCATAACAGCAAAAAGTCACAACCTCGGGAACCTGGTGGGTATCGAGATAGGCTTTGGCTTCACGAAGAGCAATGGTGGCGGCCAGTTCCTTGGGGAAATGATAAATACCTGTGCTGATATTGGGAAAGGCTAAGGTTTTGCAATCATGTTCGGTGGCAAGTTTCAGGCTTTCACGGTAACAGGAAGCAAGGAGTTCCTCTTCTTTCTGTGTTCCTCCTTTCCAGACAGGACCTACCGTGTGGATGATGTATCTCGCCGGTAGTTTAAACCCCCTCGTAATTTTTGCCTGCCCTGTTTCGCATCCATTCAGGAGTTTGCAGACTTCCAGTAAGCCTGATCCTGCAGCCTTATGGATGGCTCCGTCAACACCACCACCGCCCAATAAGGAATTATTGGCTGCATTTACAATGGCATCTACGTGCATTCGGGTAATGTCGTCCTTGGTTACTTCGATTCGGTTAGTCATGATTGTGGTAGTTAGATTTGGGAGTGAAGAAAGATTTTTTCGTTTCCGGTTTATCTGAAATTCTGATGAAACTTTGTCACAAACTCTTCAAACACGGTCCCGTTTGTGGCAATAATTTCTTTTCCAAAAATATAATTATTTCCTGAATGAAAGTCACAGATCTTTCCTCCGGCATTTTTTACGAGCAGCGTTCCTGCAGCAACATCCCAAGGACTCAGGCCATATTCGTAAAACCCGTCAAATCTTCCGCATGCTACATAAGCAAGATCCGCAGCCGCCGAACCCAGCCGCCTGATTCCCCTGCTGTGGATCATCATGAATCGGAAGAAATTCAGGTAGGCATCCATTTTTGAATAATCATAATAGGGAAAACCGGTCGCAAAAAGGGAACCGGCAACATTGACGGAGGAGGATACCCGGATTTGATGTTGGTTCAGAAATGACGGAGCACCGCTCCAGGTATAAAATATTTCTTTTGAATTCACTTCCAGGATGACAGACGAAAGGATGTTTTCTCCTTCAGCAAGGGCAATGCTGATAGAGAAAACTGGTACACGGTGAATGAAATTGGTTGTGCCATCGAGTGGATCGATGATCCAGTTCAGTTCACCCTGTTCCAGTTGCGGGGATTCTTCAGCAATAAAACCTGTCCCGGGCACAATCTTCGCCAAACCTTCCATCAAACGGGCCTCGGATGTCTTATCTGCATAAGTGACATAGTTGTTTTCACTCTTTTCTTCCACGTCCGCCGGACGAATTTTGTTGACTTCTCCGAGCAGGAATTCCCCCGTTTTATGGCATAGGTCACACACGCTTTTTGTAATATTTTCAAGATGCTGCATCGGGTAGGGTTTGTTGGACATTCCGCTTGATTTTTTCGGGGTTAAGAAGCTGAACGGTAAATATCCCTTCCTCATCCACTTCCTCTAATCTCACCAATATGATCTGGTTCACCAGTTCCTGGTCAAAGGGAGTTTTTACCCTGATATAATTTTCAGTAAATCCTTGCATGAATCCATCCGAATGATCAGATTCAAAAAGGACACTGGCCACTTTCCCTTCATTCTGAAGGTAAAAATGATGTTTCTTTTTCACTGAAAGCGCGTGCAGTAGTTCACTGCGCTCTTTCCTTGTTTTATCGGGCACGGGATCAGCCAATCCGGCTGCAAGAGTCAGGTCTCTTTTCGAATAGTTGAAAACATGTAAATAGGAGATATCAAGGTTTTCAAGAAAGGTAAGGGTTTCCTGGAAAAGTGTAACGGTTTCTCCCGGGAATCCTGTAATCACATCACACGCAATGCAGGCATCCGGCATCATCTCTTTGATTTTTGTGATCCGGGAAGCAAAAAGCCGGGTATCATATTTCCGTTTCATGGCCTTAAGAATGGGGTCGCTCCCTGACTGTAAAGGAATATGAAAGTGCGGCATGAATTTTTTTGAACCAGCAATGATTTCAATGATTTCCTGGTTAAGAAGATCCGGCTCGATGGAAGATATCCGCAGCCGTGGAATTTCCGCGTCTTTTTCCAGTGCCTTGATCAGACCGGTAAAAGTCTCCCCGGTTTCCCTGCCGAAATCGCCAATGTTTACGCCTGTCAGAATGATTTCTTTCATTCCTTCGGCAGCAATTTTCCGAATATTGCTCAGTACGTTTTGAATGGTATCGCTCCGACTGTGGCCGCGGGCAAAGGGAATGGTGCAGTAAGAACAATAATAATCACACCCGTCCTGGATTTTCAGAAACGAACGGGTACGTTCACTAAAAGAATAGGAGGGAACGAATTCACCAACCGGAACAGGGTGATGTCCGTATCCGGTGGTGGAATCGAGATGTTCGATCTCTTCAAACAGGTTGAATTTTGCTGAATGACCCAGCACCACGCTGACGCCGTCAATCGAAGCAATTTCTGTCGGTTTAAGCTCTGAATAACAGCCGATTACGGCAATCTTTGCCTCAGGATTAATCTTATGTGCCTGGCGAATGGCAGCCCGGCACTTCTTTTCGGCTACAGCGGTCACAACACAGGTGCTGATCACATATACGTCAGCCTTTTCCCTGAAATCAATGAGCGAATAACCATTTTCAAGAAATTGCCTTGAAATTGATGATCCTTCAGCAAAGTTTACCTTACATCCGAAATGATGAAATGCGATTGTTCTGACTTGCATGCTGCAAAGATACTTATTTGAGAAGTACCGGCTGAGTATCAGGATTTCAGTTTTTGTTGAAAGATGATCCCTGAAATGATTAAAACAAGACCGGCGATGGTGGAAAACAGAATGGTTTCACCGACAAAGAAATGTATAAATATCAAAGAAATAAAAGGTGACAGGTAAATGAGGTTTGACACCTTAGCTGTGGTGGAGGCGTATTTCAGCGCCATCAGCCATACGACAAAGGTGAATCCCATCTCGAAAATCCCGATATACACTGATCCTGCCAACCCGGCCAGAGGGAAAGTGAACTTTGCATGACCGGTGATATGAAGCAGTATTATCGTTAACAATATGTAAAGAAACCCGAAACCAAAATTCAGAAAAAGCCTGGTCACTTCTTCCCGATCATCCTTCATCGTAAAGATCCAGAAGAAAGCCCAGAAAACAGCACTCCCCGTAGCAAGCAGGACTCCGAAAGGATTTGAGAAACTCAGCCCGGTGATATCGCCATGTGTCGAGATCAGAATAATTCCTGCGAAACTGATCAGGAGCGCTAATATGCTCCAGCCGCTGATCTTTTGCTTCAGGAGAGGGATGGAAAGGAGTACCAGTACCAAGGGCCAGATGTAATTCAGCGTCCCTGCTTCCTGCGCAGGAAGCAGTTCGTAGGATTTTAACAAAACCAGATAGTAGAGGTAAGGATTGAGAAAGCCCAGGAATGCTGAATACAACAGGTTTTTTCCTGTTACTAATCTCAGCAGCGGTATTTTTTTCTGACAGAGAAGAATCAGAAATAATACCAGGGTTGCAACAAATGAAGAATACAATAAAAGGTTGAGGAAGTCCAGGTAGCGCAGGGTAAGTTTAAAGGCTGTTCCGATCGTCGACCAGCAGGCAATGGCAAGCAATGCGTAAAAGTAAGCTTTGTTTTCCCTTGTCATCCTTGGTATTGTGAATCAATTGAAATACAATCCATTGATTATTAATCTATTTTTTCTAATTTTGTGACAAATTTAGTTATAATCATAAAAGGATCGTATCCTTTTTTTTGTTTTCACGAATAAGATAACTTATGAAAAAGCTTGCTGTTGTTGCCTTAGGAGGAAATGCTTTATTGCAAAGCGATCAGAAAGGAACCATCGAAGATCAGGAAGGAAATGCATTTGCCACTTCCGAGTGCCTGGTCAAATTGCTGAACCGAAGCTATAATATCGTCATCACACACGGCAACGGGCCGCAGGTCGGGAATATCATGCTGGCCAATGCTGCCGGAAATAAGATGTATGGAATCCCGGAGATGCCATTGGATATTTGCGTGGCTTATTCGCAGGGATTTATCGGATATATGATCGAACAACAGCTGAAAAATGTACTGGAAATGAATGATATGGACCGTGACATTATCACCATTGCAACCCAGGTACTGGTCAACAAAGATGATCCTGCATTTACCAACCCGACGAAACCAATCGGGCCCTATTATTCAAAAGAAGAAGCGGATAAATTCGCACTCGAAACAGGTTCACGGTTTTCGGAGGATCCCAGAGGAAGAGGATGGCGTAAGGTGGTAGCTTCGCCGAAACCTCTGGTCATCATCAATAAAAAAACCATTGAGAAGATTGCCCGTGAGGGACATATTGTAATTGCAGTGGGTGGAGGGGGTATTCCGGTTTTCTATGTTGCCCCAAACAAACTGCAGGGGATTGATGCAGTGATCGATAAAGATCTTGCCTCAGCCTTACTGGCTTCCCAGATCAACGCAGATAAGTTTTTTATCCTTACAGATGTTCCGAAAGTTTGCCTGAATTTTAACACGCCCCAGGAGAAAACGATTGATCGGATGAACATTTCAGAAGCCAAACGTTACCTGGCCGATGGTCAGTTCTCAGAAGGCAGCATGGGTCCCAAAATCCGCGCTGCTATTCATTTTGTGGAGAATTCGGGCAAGGATACGATCATCACGAAGACAACACTGCTGGGAGTTGATAACGGAGGTACCAGAATAACCTTTGTTTAAAATAAAAAGGCAAAATTACTTGCTATGGCAGGAAAAATTACCTATATTTGTGGCCGGATTCAATTTTAAGGAAATGGCAAAGAAACTATATACAGATAAGTCGGCCAAGGATGAATATCCCTGGATCATCAATGATGGTGAGGTTCTTACGTATCTTCAAACCAATGAAATTGACTCGAAGCATGTCATTTTTTTGAAAAAAATATCTGGCTACACAGATGATATTATATCGGGATGGCTGGATGTCAGTGTAAAAACGCTCAGGTCATATAAAAACACAGAAAGCCAGTTGAAGGATAATATCAAGGAAAGGGTATTGTTATTGATTTCCCTAATGAATCATGGTATTGCTGTTTTTGGTACCAATACGAAATTTGATCAATGGCTGAATACCGGGAATTATTTTTTTGATGGAAAAACGCCGGTTTCCTTTCTCAATACCATTACCGGGATGAGGTTTGTTGATGATCGCATTACGGCCATGGAGTTTGGTGATAATGTTTGATTCATGGAGGTATTCAGGATTTGCAAGTCATCCTTTTCAAAAGAACTCCGGGCTTCCGGTAATGCCAACCGATGGAACCTGAAAGGGCAGAGAGTCATTTATGCCGGGCAATCAAGATCGTTGGCCACATTGGAACTTGTTGTTCATAAAAGTTCAGTTATTCCGGATCAACCCTACAGGATCATGGTTATATCCATTGCTGACGAGGATCGTCTCGTGGAACAGGTAAAGATGTCCAGGTTGCCACCAAACTGGCGAAGTCTGGCAGCTTATCCGGCCCTGCAGAAGACAGGTGCTGCCTGGTATACCGCTTCAGAAACAATGATGTTGAAAGTTCCCTCGGTGGTAATCCCCACTGAATTCAATTTCCTCATCAATACAGAACATCCTGATTTTGCCGGTAGTGTAAAGTTGGTAAGAACGGAAGATTACTTCTGGGATTTCAGGCTGTTGTAAGCGTTATTCGGTGAACACCATCTTTTTTACATCCAGACCTTCGATACTGAGTAGTTCATTTTCCAGTTTCATGAATTCTTTAGGATCTCCCGTAAGTTCCAAGAGTAATAAGCCTTTGCTGGAAGGCATTTCAACGGTGTTGGCATGCAACCCCAGTCGTGTCTTGATCGAACAGCCAAATTTGGTGAGGATCGGTTGAACCATTTTCGGATCGGTCACACGGTCGGTGACATGAACACCCAGAATCCATTTTTCTATAGCCATTGATAAGGGATTAATGATTTTCTAATAATCAAATTTCATCTTTTGAATCTCCAGTCCGCCGATATCCTGCAACTCCTTTTCAAGCGCCAGGATTTCTTCGGAATGACTTTCAATCTGAAGCAGGATAAGACCGGTTCTGCTGCAAACATTTTCGGATACTTCATGAAATCCGAGTCTCGAATTGATGATGGGAGCATATTTGCTGAGAATGTTTTGTGTCAACCCTGCTTCTTTGATCCGGTCGGTGATCAGAAGTCCCATTACAGTTAATTGTTTCATCGTTGGTTTTTTATGCTGATAATTTAAAAAGGGATAACAAATGGAACCGTCGCTTCACCCTTCACCGCTCACTCTTCACTAGAAATATAAGTCCCTCTTTCCTCCCTTTACCAATTGGATCTTCTCAAGCAGTGTGCCTTTGAACGTATCATCTTCCATTTCGGCCAGTTTTTCCTCTACCAGTTGATAACCTTTTTCTTTGGTCGCAGGTGGAGCATAATCTTCCAGGTATTCAACCAGTGTAAGTAAGGCATTCGGCTGGCAGAATCTTTTGATGAATCCGGGGACGGAGAATTCCATGAAATGTTCGCCGGTTCTGCCAGCCCGGTAACAAGAAGTGCAGAATGACGGGATGTACTTATTTTCAATCAGTTCCTCCATGATTTCGTTCAACGTACGGTTATCATTGATCTGGAACTGTTCGAAATCGATATCCTGGGCTTCATTTTCTTTCTTTTTGGAATAGCCACCCATTTCAATATTGGTTCCACCGTCAATCTGCGAAACACCGAATTGCAGGATTTCATCCCTGATGGCAGATGATTCTCTGGCAGTGAGAATCAATCCGGTATAGGGAACTGCGAGTCGCAGGATGGCAATCAGCCGGGTAAATTGCTCATCACTCACCAGGTGACTTTTATCGATATTGAGGGATGATGCATACTGAATTCTCGGAAAGGAGATCGTGTGCGGTCCGACATTATAACAAGCTTCAAAATGATTGGTGTGCCTCATGAGTCCGAGTACTTCAAAACGCCAGTCGTACAATCCGAACAATGCCCCGATTCCCACGTCGTCAATCCCGGCTTCCTGGGCACGGTCGAGTGAAGTGAGGCGCCAGTCGTAATTTCTTTTCATGCCTCCCAGGTGGACTTTCCGATAGGTTTCTTCATGGTAAGTCTCCTGGAAAATCTGGTATGTGCCAATTTTGGAATCTTTTACAATACGGAAACCATCAATATCGAGTGGGGCGGCATTAATGTTCACTCTTCTGATTTCGCCGGGACCACTTTTAACTCCATAAACGGTTCTTACCGATTCGGCAATGAAATTTGCGTCATATTTCGGATGTTCTCCATATACTAATATCAATCGCTTTTGTCCGGTGTCTTCCAACGCTTTGACTTGGGCAACAAGGTCTTCACCGGTTAGCGTAATTCGCTTCATCAGTTTATTAGATGCCTTATAACCGCAATATGCACAGTTATTCAAACAAAGATTTCCGATATATAACGGGGCAAACAAAACGATTCTCTGTCCGTACACTTTTTGTTTGAGCGCTTTGGCTCCCTGCTTTATTTCTTCAATGAGCTCAGGATCCGTTGCATTGATCAGTGCAGCGGTTTCTGCCATCGTAAGACGGTTTTTGTCAAGCGATTTCGCAATTATCTCCCTCACACGAATCTTGTCAGCCGGGGTCTGGTTAATGTATTCCCATATCTCTTCTGCATCAATAAAGGGTTTCATCCGTTGATCGGGAATACGAAGTTTTTCAGGGTTAAATTTCATCTGTTCTTTTTCTTAACGAATACAAAATTAACGAAAAAGTAGGGAGGGGTGATTCTTTTGGTCGTTTATTTTCAGGATCGGGCGGCTTTTCTACGGCTTCTTTCAGAAAGGAAGATCCCGAAGATCACGATAGCCATTCCTGCAATTTTCTGAAGGGTAATGATTTCGGCAAGCATAAAGTAGGAGAAAATAGCCGTGAAAACCGGAATGAGGTTTGAAAAGATATTGGCCTTACTGATTCCATAGATCTCAATCGATTTGGTATAAAAAACAAATGATAGCGACGAGGCAAGAATGGAAAGAAAAAGGAAGGAGGAGATGATCTCGGTATTCAACGATGTTTCGAGTACATGCTTTCCTTCAAAGAGCAGAAAAAGGGGCAGGAAAAGGATAATGCCGATCAGGTTCTGGTACGAAACGATGGTTAATGGCTTGTAGTTCTGGGATAATCGCCTGAGAAAGACGGAATAAATCAGGGCAGAAAGAACAGCACCTGCCAGGAAAAGGATTCCTTTAATGTCAATGGAAAGCGAAAGATCCTTCCTGATCAGCATGAGAATTACGCCTCCGAATGAGATAATGATCCCAAGGATATTCAGGAAAGAAAGCCTTTCACGGAAAGTCATGAATGCAACAACCGGCGAGAAAACGGGAATGGTGGCTATGATGATGGATGCCACCGTGGAGGAGGAATACATCAATCCGTAATTCTCACACAGGAAATACAGAAAAGGGTTGAAAGCCGCACTCAGGGTGAAGATCCAGAAATCCTGTTTCCTGATCCTGATGAATTGTCTGGTAAAAAAAACAACAGAAAAAAGAAATGCTGCTGACAAGATCAGTCGGATAAAGATGATGGTAACCGGGTGATAATACTTTAAAAGGATGGTTGACCAGACGAACGACATTCCCCAGAACAGCATTGCTGCCAGAGGATAGAACAATCGTGGTATGTGGAATGTTTTCAATGCGCAAATTTAAGTTTTTTTTATATTTTTATCGTAATGTTGTCACTATTGCAAAACCGCTCCGTCATTAGGGCAAAATTTGTGTTTTTTGGAAGAGAAATACATAAATATTCACCAGGATCTGATTGAAGCTTGCAAGCGAGGTGATCGTGATGCACAGTTTAAGATCTATAAACTCTATTATAAAGCCATGTATAATACAGCACTTCGAATCGTAATTGACACCATGGAGGCAGAAGATATCATGCAGGAATCTTTCCTGGATGCTTTTCGCAGGGTTCAGGCGTATTCGGGGGAAGGGAGTTTCGGTTCATGGCTTAAGCGGATTGTCATCAATAAATCGCTGGATGTTTTGCGTAAAGAAAAAGAGATCATATCGATTGAAGAGAGAGAACTTGATTTCCCTGAAGTGGTCGAAGACAATCACGAAGAAGAACTGATGCATGAAGTAACTGAAGTAAAAAAGGCCATTGAGAAACTCCCGCAGGAATATCGTATCGTGCTCTCGCTGTTTTTGCTGGAAGGTTATGATCATGAAGAGATCAGCGAAATTCTTCATATCTCCAACCAGCTTTCCAGAACGCGTTACCTGAGAGCAAAACAAAAACTTCTTCAGATTTTAAAAGAATCACAGTTTAAATCATCTTTCATATACAACTAAAGATGGATACCCTGGAAAAATATTTTGAAAAGAACCGGCTTGCCTTTAA
Source organism: Bacteroidales bacterium (assembly GCA_038244085.1). Taxonomy (GTDB): domain Bacteria; phylum Bacteroidota; class Bacteroidia; order Bacteroidales; family FEN-979; genus FEN-979. The sequence goes on from JBBRTX010000002.1 coordinate 248,801, forward strand.
TGATGAAGAACCTGATGCCGGGCATTTCGCCAGATTTGAACAAAAACTGGATTCCGGATTTGGCAGGAAAGACCGGTTTCATTCCCGTACCTTGATGTTACGCATTGCCGCCGGGCTGCTGATCCTCTTTACTGTCACTGTTTTCATCGTTGACTTCGCCATGAACCGTTTCAATCATCAGCCGGCCAGGTATTCCATTTCCGGAGAAGTTCAGGATGCAGTCAATTTCTATGACGATGCTGCAGCCATTGAACTGGGATCCATTAAAAAATTAGCCTGTTGCGGGAAGGATTCAAAAGAAGTATATGCCGATGCTGCCGGTGAATTAAAATCGCTCGATGAAAGTGCTGCCGAATTAAAAAAAGCTCTGCGCAACAACCCCAATGAGGAACGGATACAGTCCGCGCTGATCCAGAACCAGCAGATGAAAGAGAAAATCATGAAAAATATTCTGCGACAAGTGAATCCGAAAAAAAAATGAAGGGAAACTGTGACATTTTAAAACCAGTAAGGTCTATTACCCAACAATATAAAAAGGTCTGACATGAAAACACTACAAATTACCACAGCTTTTCTCTTTCTGATGATACTGGGAATCACGGCTACCCAAGCAAGAGACCAATACTCAAGAACCGTTAAACGGGAATACAACATCAACCCTGACGCACAACTGATCGTTGACAATAAGTTTGGAAAGGTGCATTGTGAAAATTGGGATAAAAATGTGATCGGAATTGAGGTGATCATTACGGTTGATGCAGCGAATGAAGAAGCCGCCTCGAAAATCATGGATCATATCACTTTCACTTTGAGCGGAACACCCGACAAGGTAGAAGCGAGAACCCTATTCGATGAAGGTGGAATCAGGAAAAATAGCAATATGTCAATCGATTATAAGATCAGTATGCCGGTTACGATCAGTCTCGATTTAACCAATCAATTCGGAGATATTTTTGTGAATGAACTCAATGGAAAGGGACGATTCAACCTTGCATACGGAAACATGGAGGTGAACAAACTCAATAACGGGGACAATTTTCTTGACATCAAATTCAGCAAGGCCAATATCAAGTCAATGAAAGGGGCTGTTGTGAACCTGAAATACTCTGATCTTCAGATTGAATATGCAGGCAGCCTTCGCCTGGATTCAAAATTTTCTAATCTCGATGCAGCAAAGATCATTGTCCTGAATGTGAATTTTGAAGGCGGGAAATTAAATATGGAAAATTCACAGGCTGTCGACAGCCGATCTAAATTTTCCGATCTGAATATCACCCGAATAGATAAAAGCCTGAATCTGGATATTCAATATGGGAACTGCGATATCGAAGAGATGCCTGCAGAATTTTCCACCATAAATATCATTAATAAGTATGCGAATGTTTCAGTCGGATTGCCCTCCAGTGCAAATTATTCGCTTGAGGCCGATCTGAAATTCTGTGACCTCGATTTTCCGGAAGACCGAACGGATTACAGCCAGAAAATCATTACCAACACCTCCAAATCATACAGGGCAACGGTTGGAAAAGGGGCAACAGGAAGCAAAGTCACCATCAGAAGTGAATTCGGAAATGTATCCTTACAATAATTTTATCAGCTATTAACCTTTAAATCTATGGTCATGACAACAACAGTTAAAACATGCATTCATTCCTTCTCTTCGTTATTGATTATCTTTTTGATTCTGGTTTCAAGCTGTGATCTGGTTGGAGAACAGGGAAGCGGAAATGTCATCCGACAGGAACGGAAAGTCTCCAGTTTCACTTCTCTGGATGTTTCCGGTGCCTTTAAGGTGTACCTCAGCCAGGGAGCAACCCAATCCGTCATTATCGAAGCGGATGATAATCTGATGGAAAAAATAGAAACCGAAGTGACCGGTGGGAAGTTGCGGATCTACAATAAACGCCACATCATGAATGCAAAAAGTTTGAACGTTTATATTACAGCAACCGAGATGAATGCAATTGAACTCAGCGGTGCAGTGGATCTTCAGACTCAAACACGTTTGACGGGTTCTTCTTTTTCACTCGATGTTAGTGGCGCCAGTGATTCAAAACTCGAATTAGCGGTCCAGAAACTGGATGTCAGTTCAAGCGGGGGCAGCAACCTTCAGCTGATCGGAACAGCAACGGAAGTGAAAATGGATGTTTCCGGAGCCGTTGACCTTCACGCATTTGATCTTCTTACTGAAAAGTTTTTCCTGAACATGAGTGGGGCAGGAGAAGCAGATATCAATGTGAAAAATGAACTGAATGCTGATATTAGCGGAGCAGCTACTGTTAGATATAAAGGCAATCCTGCAAAGCTGGTTGAAGATATCTCGGGTGCCGGTTCAGTGAGGAAGGCGGATTAGAGAAAGAAACTGATCAATATCAATTACAGGGATGTTTAGGGATCCGGCTTTTTTGCGTTTTTCCGGGCCCATATTTTCACCGGCAAGCACATAACTGGTTTTGGAAGATAGAGACCCCACATTTTTCCCGCCATGCTCTTCGATCATCTTTTTTACTTCATCCCGGGTAAAATTCTCAAAAACACCACTAACGATAAATGATTTCCCTTCGAGGATATCGGATTTCATATTCACGGAGGAGGAAAGGCTTTCGAACTGAAGGCCTTTTTCTTTCAATCGTTCAATGATAAGCGTGTTTTTGGGTTCTTTAAAAAAGTTGATGATGCTTTGGGCGATTTTTTCACCGACTTCTTCCGCTTCGACAAGTTCTTCATAGCTGGCGTTTATCAAACGGTCGATATTTCCGAAATGCCGGGCGAGTTTCTTCGCAACCGTTTCACCTGTAAACCGGATACCCAGGGCAAACAGAACACGTTCGAACCCGACTTTTTTTGAAGCTTCGATACCCGTAAGGATATTTGTGACGGTCTTTTCGCGGAAGCTGATTTTCCGCTCCTTCTGTAAATCATTTGCAGGAATAATTTTCTCAAGCCCGATGAGATTCCCGGAGGTGAGATCATACAAATCGGCAACATTCGAAACAAGTCCGTTGTCATACAGGATTCCGATCTTTCCTTCGCCAAGGCTATCAATGTTCATGGCTTTCCTGGAAATGAAATGTTCCAGTTTCCCCTTGATCTGCGGAGGACAATCGTTCTCATTCGGGCAATAAAAGGCGGCTTCACCCTGCGTTCTGATCAAAGGCGTGTCACATTCAGGGCAACGGGTAATGAATTCGACCGGTTGTAAGTTGCCCTGCCTTTGACTGATGTCTACAGAGATGATTTTTGGAATTACCTCACCCCCTTTTTCAACGAAAACAAAATCCCCAATATGAAGATCCAGCGCGGCCATGATGTCTGCATTGTGAAGGGTGGCTCTCCTGATGACGGATCCGGCAAGAAGCACCGGCTGAAGATAAGCAACCGGTGTAATTGCTCCGGTACGGCCAACCTGGTAATTCACAGCAAGTAGTTTCGTAGCAGCCCGTTCTGCCTTGAATTTGTAGGATATGGCCCAGCGCGGAGATTTTGCCGTAAAACCGAGGGCTTGTTGCTGTTGAAGCGAGTTGACTTTGATGACAATTCCATCAATATCAAAGGGCAGTTGGTGCCGCATGGAATGGATGGATTGGATAAAATCGAAAATCTCACCTATGCTGCTGCATTTTGCAATGTATTCGGAAACAGGGAATCCCCATTTTTTTGCAGCCATGAGACTATCATAATGGGTGGCAATGCCCTCGATTTTCGCCGGGATATGATACAGGTAACAGTCCAGTTTCCTTTTTGCTACCTCTTTCGGGTCCTGGAGTTTCAGTGTCCCGGAAGCGGTGTTCCTGGGATTGGCAAAAGGTTCTTCTCCTTCTTCCAGTCTTCGTGCATTGAGAAGGTCGAAATTCTTTCTCGGAAAGATGATTTCTCCCCTGATCTCAAATTCTCCCGGAAAGTTTTCCTCTTTTACGCTTAACGGAATGCTGTGAATGGTTTTCACGTTCGAAGTAACCTCATCCCCTTTATCACCATCACCACGCGTTACTGCCTGAGTCAAAAGACCATCCTCATAGGTCAGGCCAATGGCAACTCCGTCAAATTTGAGTTCGCAAACATACTCGACATCCTTTCCGATCAGTTTGTGAATACGTTCTTCCCACTCTTTTATTTCTTCCTCCGAATACGTATTGCCAAGCGACATCATCGGGTATTTATGGCTGACCTGGCGGAATTCTTTGGTGATGTCCCCGCCAACACGCTGGGTAGGGGAGTCGGGAAGTGCAAATTCAGGAAATGCCTTTTCCAGCCGGATCAGTTCTTCCAACAATTGATCGAAATCAAAATCGCTGATGACAGGGCTGGACAATACATAGTAGTTGTGATTGTGCTGATTGATTTGATCAGTCAGGGCTGCTATTCTCGTTTCGGCTTCGGATGGATTCATTCTTTCTTTTCAGGATAAAAACAGGTATTCCTGTATATGTAGACTCGCCGGTTTTTATTAATAGGATTCAGCCAATGGACAATTTTATCGATCATTCCCGGCTCAATCGTGGTTTCATAAACAAGGAAAGGGAAAAACTTTCTTACTGCGATTACCTGGGCAGAGGTAAGTTTATCTCCGGTAATGAGCACGAAACGAGGAGGGAAATCCGGGAATTCTTTCGCAACACGACCCATCATACCTTCCGAATTCTCTCCTTCCAGTAATTCATCCGACATATATGGCCACTGGCCCAGGTAGAACCTGGGAAACATCTCCGGCGAATTCCCCTCATCATCAACCAGAATATGTTTAATATCCGGATATTTTGAAAGATAGCTCATTGTTTCCACCCTGGCTCGCTTCGAATAGACGACACTGACAATGGGCAATACGGAAAGGTTGATGATCCAAAAGAACATCCAGCCACCACGAAGCCACCGCATATGGTTTTGCCAGAAAGGTGAGCGATCGATGTATTCATTCCACCCAATCACCCCCAGGATAATGATGAAAGGAATAATAGGCATGATGAAGCGTTCCTGTTTATTCGGGAAATAAGAGTGCATGATGAAAAAAAGGACAACTGGCAGGAAGAGAAGCAGGTTCTTTCTCCAGTTTCTGAGGAAGCCGACAAAAAGAAAGACACTGACCGGCGGGATCAGCAATCCCAAAACCACAAGGAAATAGTTGTACCATGGAAGGGTGATGTAAGATTGGGCATCTTGGAAATTCACGGCAAAATATTGAATAATCTCCACAAACGGTTTCCCCCAAATCACATAGTCGATCGAACCCTGGATAAGGATAACAGGGATAAGCATACCAAGGATAAGACCGATGACTTCATTCCATTTCTTTTGCAGGATGATCGTAATAAAGATCCCGGCGCTAAAGAAGAGGGTTTGGGGGCGGAGATTGAATGCGAACCCAAGGAAAAGCCCTGCGATGAAAAATACAGCCTGTTGGGCAGGATTATCTTCACGACTGATGATGAACCAGACGGCCAGGATGAGAAAGGGTATGCAGGTTATTTCTACCATATTACGGACACTGAGCCAGGGCATGAACCACAAAATGGCGAGCAGAATTCCAGCAAGGCGCGCAGCACGACGGTTCCCAAGTCGTTCAGTGATCTTGTATCCAAAAAATACGGTTACCAACGACCAGGCTGCATGAAAAAACCGCACAAGCATCATTTTCAACTGGGGATCATCCAATCCGATAAACCGGAAAAAGGAAAAAAGCATGAAATGCAATCCAGGATAGAAAAAATTATGACCGGTGGGCCCGGTATTGCTGGGACTTCCTGGAAGCCAGTCGTTATAATCTTTTCCGTCCACCCATGATTGGGCAGATTCAATAACGATAAAATGATCGTCCATCATGCCCCAGCCTTTTGCGAAAATCACGGCAAGCAGCCGGAAAACGATGGCTGCCGTCATGATGATTACAAGCGGTTTTCGACGCCAGAGCCGGTTGAAGGCTTTTTTAAGGTTAATATAGGGTAAGCCACTCATAATAAAAACTGCTCAATTCTGTTGGATTGATACACATTACCGGTATACCGGCTTCGTTGAACATCATCTTTTCGTCCCATACTGAAACGCTGAATCCGGGAACATCCACCTGGGGAACTGTCATCACCATGATCATATCAATCGCGGCATTCATCGAATAGGTTAAAACCTGATCGGCGAAATCCTTTTTCTTTTCAGACAAAACAATTTCATAAGCGATCTTTTTGTCATCAAACATATCCGTTATCTGTCTGGTGATCAGAGTAATTCGCTGGTTAAGATCCTGGTCCGATTCATTGGCCTGGAATAACTGAATCGTGGAATTAAAAAGTTTTGCGATCATGATGGCCCATTGAACTTTCTGGCGGACTTCGAGATCATTGCTGACCGGAAAGACGATCTTGTGATATCCATTCCCGAAACTTCTTTTCTGGACAACCACCACAGGACAGGGAGAATCAAGTACCACCCGCAAGGCATAACTCCCGAAAAGATACTGGAGTCCTTTCTTTCCATGGGTACCCATGATCATCAGGTTGGCTTTTACCTCCACTGCCACAGTCTGGATCACTTCAAATATGCTGCCTTCCCGGGAAATCGTTTCCACCTTCAACTGATATTCCTTTTCATACAATTCCTTATATCCGGAAAGCTTTTCATTGATATAATCCGCAGTGAGGTTTTCTTTCTTAAGCTGAGATTTGCTTTCCCTATTGATCACGTGAAGGATACAAACGGAATAATTGAGGAACCTGGCCAATTCCACCCCGTGATGGATTGCATTATCACACACTTCCGAAAAATCGGTTGGTATAAGTACAAGGTGATTATACTTTAAGGCTTTTGTATTGGTTGTTTCCATACAATAAGATGATTATCAGTTGTTATTAAGCAGCGCTTTCATTTCAAGCAGGTTTTTAGCTTTTTGTTCCCGGCGAATAGATTGTGCCGGGGCAGTAAAGTAATCATGTTTCTCAAGGAATTTTACCTGAAGCCTGAACCATTCGGTCAGCGACACATCCATAATTCCGAAGATTCGCCATTCCAGATGTAAACGAAAGGCCTGGATGAAATAATCTTCCCGGCCAAGGGAATCCATGTCCGCATCGCAGATAATCCGTTCAGGAAGGTCAGAGGGTTCGTGAGGAAGCCTGGTGACGGCGATCAGTCGGCTAACATCCCCGGTTTCTTCAATCGTATAGCCGAAACGCGGAAGCGCTTCACTGGCAATATGGATGGATTCATCCTCATGGTTCTGATAGGTCAGGATCATTCCGGCATCATGATAAAGGGCAGCCGTTTCCAGCAATTGCAGGGAATGGTTGTCCAGCATTTCCATACCAGCCAGGCGGGTTGTCGCTTTTAAAACATCCAACGTATGATCAAGGTTATGATAGAAGAGGTTAGGGCTCAATTCGTTCTTTAAACGATCAAGTATATAGTCCCTGGCACCCGTAAAATTCATTTGGATAATATTTCCGTAAAAATAGGAAAAAATAATCAAGGAAGGTAATACTGAAAGTCAGGAATAAATATGTAAGAAACCGGATTACGGTAACAGGTTCTTCAGCTTGTGAATGGTCTCTTTGGGTTCAGGAGCGTTGAAAACAGTATTACCCGCCACAAGGATATCGGCGCCGTTTTCAATGAGCACGGGTGCATTTTTCAAGTCAACACCGCCGTCAATTTCGATCAATGCAGATGAACCGGTTTCTGTAATCATCTTCTTTAGCTCTCTGATTTTCACATAGGTATGCCCGATAAACTTTTGTCCGCCGAAACCCGGATTGACCGACATCAGCAATACAAAATCCAGATCTCTGATGATATCCTGAAGCAACAGAACCGGGGTGGAAGGGTTGAGCACGACACCCGCTTTTGCGCCGGTTTCCTTGATTGCGTGAATGGTGCGGTGAAGATGTGTACAGGCTTCATAATGAACGCTGATCAATCCTGCACCGGCTTTACGGAAACGTTCGATATACCGGTCGGGATCAACGATCATGAGATGAACGTCCAACGGTTTTTTAGCCTTGAGATTAATTTTCTCGATCACCGGAAAACCAAACGATATATTTGGAACAAACAGGCCATCCATCACATCCAGGTGAAACCAGTCGGCTTCACTCTCGTTCATCATAATGATGGCTCTTTCAAGGTGCAGGAAATCTGCAGAGAGAAGGGAAGGTGCAACAAGATGGTTCATACGGTAGGACTTAACCGAGGTATGTTTTCAGGATTTTGCTTCTGGAGGTATGTTTAAGGCGGCGAATGGCCTTTTCTTTGATTTGACGAACTCTTTCGCGGGTGAGATCGAATTTTTCGCCAATTTCTTCCAGGGTCATCGGGTGACTGCCATTCAATCCGAAATAGAGACGGATGACATCTGCTTCCCGCTGGGTGAGTGTAGAAACTGCGCGTTCAATCTCTTTGCGGAGCGATTCATAGAGAAGTCCGGTATCAGGTGTGGTATTGTCTTCACTCCGGAGCACATCGTACATGGTGTTATCCTCATCCTGTACAAGCGGGGCATCCATTGATACATGGCGTCCGGAATTTTTCATGGATTCTTTCACCTCATTCTCAGAGATTTCGAGAAGGTGAGCGATTTCATCAGAATTCGGTTCACGCTCATAAAGCTGTTCAAGCTGGGCGTAAGCCTTATTGATTTTGTTGATTGAACCGATTTTGTTTAGCGGAAGACGAACGATCCGGGATTGTTCGGCCAATGCCTGCAGAATTGACTGACGGATCCACCAGACCGCATAAGAGATGAATTTAAATCCACGGGTTTCGTCAAAGCGCTGGGCGGCTTTGATCAATCCCAGGTTGCCCTCATTGATGAGGTCGGGTAAGCTTAAACCCTGGTTCTGGTATTGTTTAGACACAGAAACCACGAAGCGGAGGTTCGCCTTGGTGAGTTTTTCCAATGCAGCCTGGTCACCTTGCTTGATTCTCTGTGCCAGCGCCACTTCTTCATCAGCCGTGATCAACTCTACTTTCCCGATTTCCTGAAGGTATTTATCCAGGGAAGCGGTTTCACGGTTGGTAACCTGCTTGGTAATTTTTAATTGCCTCATGCGAATAGATTTTGTCCGACCTTGTATTAGTGGTCAATTTTTACGTAAAAAAGGATGCACGAGTTACGAAATATCTTTTATTCTTTGGATTTGTTTTCCGGTTTAGGAAGAAGAACTTTTCTTGAAAGTTTCATTTTACCATTTTTAGGATCAACACCGATGAGTTTTACCTCGATAATATCACCAACTTTCAAAACCTCTTCAACCTTATCCAAACGTTTCCAATCGATTTCAGAGATATGCAGCAGACCGTCCTGACCGGGCATTACTTCTACAAATGCTCCAAAAGGCATGATATTTTTAACTTTCCCTTTGTAAATTTCACCGATTTCAGGAACGGCAACAATCGATTTGATCCTTGCAACAACGGCATCTTTTGCTTCCATGCTGTCGGCAACGATGTCGATGATACCAAATTCACCTTTTTCTTCAAGTACGATTTTCGTTCCTGTTTCCCGTTGCATTTCCTGGATTACTTTACCACCAGGGCCGATCACTGCTCCGATAAATTCCTTCGGAATCTTCATTTGGAAAATTCTGGGTACAAAAGGTTTGTAATCGTCCCGCGGTTCAGAAATCGTTTTCTCAATTTCTCCGAGGATGAAAAGTCTTCCTTTTTTTGCCTGGTCAAGGGCTTCTTTCAATATTTCTGAAGAGAGACCGTCAACCTTGATGTCCATCTGGCAGGCTGTAATCCCGTCGCGGGTTCCGCAAACCTTGAAATCCATATCTCCCAGGTGATCTTCATCACCGAGAATGTCGGAAAGGACGGCATATTTACCACTAACCTTATCCGTGATGAGTCCCATGGCAATTCCCGAAACCGGTTTCTGCAGTTTTACGCCTGCATCCATCAGTGCCATGGTTCCGGCACATACAGTGGCCATGGAAGATGAACCGTTGGACTCAAGAATGTCGGAAACGATCCGAATCGTGTAAAGGTTGTTTTCGCCGGTCGGAAGCATATTTTTCAGTGCTCTCAGTGCCAGGTTACCATGGCCGATTTCACGGCGGCTGGTACTCCGGATCGGTTTAACTTCGCCGGTAGCGAAACTGGGGAAATTATAGTGAAGAATGAAATTGACTTTATCTTCTATTACTGCTCCGTCGATCACCTGCTCATCGAGTTTGGTGCCAAGGGTAACAGTGGTCAGCGACTGGGTTTCGCCACGAGTAAAGATGGCCGAACCATGCGCAGAAGGCAGGTAATCCACTTCTGACCAGATCGGACGGATTTCGTCGAGTTTACGTCCATCAACACGGGTACGATTGTCAAGAGTTGCCATTCGCACGGCATCCTTTTCCACATCGTGAAAATAACGGTCGATCATCATTTTTTTTGCAGCCTTTTCCTCATCGGAAAGATTTGCTACGAATTCATCTTTTACGGCAACAAAGAGATCGTGACGTTCATGTTTGTTGGGTATGCCTTTCTTAGCGATGGCATAAAGCTTATCATAGGTAGCAACTCTTACCGCTTCTTTGAAGTCGGGGTCGTTGTTCTCATGACTGTATTCTCTTTTTGGACTGGAGGCCGGAACCAGGGCAGCCAGATCAAGTTGTGCCTGGCACTGTATCCGAATTGCCTCATGGGCAACATTCAATGCATCAACCATATCCTGTTCGGATACTTCTTTCATTTCGCCTTCCACCATCATGATATTGTCCATGGAAGCCGCAACCATGACATCCATATCACAGTTGTCCATGTCGGAAATATTGGGGTTGATCACATATTTACCTTCTTTTCTTCCGACACGTACTTCAGAAATAGGGCCCTGGAAGGGAATATCACTGATGGTGAGGGCAGCGGAGGCGGCAAGACATGCCAGTGCATCTGGGTATACATTACGGTCGGCGGAGATCAGGGTAACAACCACCTGAACTTCTGCGTGGTAATCGGAGGGAAACAGGGGACGAAGTGCACGGTCGACCAGGCGGGCGATGAGAACTTCATAATCTGAAGGGCGTGCTTCCCTTTTAAAGAATCCACCGGGAAATCGCCCTGCAGCAGCATATTTTTCACGGTATTCAACAGAAAGCGGCATGAAATCCACGTTCTCTTTAGCGTCTTTATTGGCAACTACCGTTGCAAGAAGCATGGTATTGCCCATTTTCACCACAACGGCTCCATCGGATTGTTTGGCAAGTTTTCCGGTTTCGAGGGAAATTTCCTGCCCATCGGCCATTTTAATTTTTACTACTGTTCCTATCATTGACTTTCGGTTTTCATTAATTTATTATATACGAAAAAAGGCAATGGTGAATTGCCTCTTTTTTGGAAAAACAGGGAAAACGAAGATCACTTACGAATCTTCAGTTGTTTGATTATAGCTCTGTAACGATCGATTTCTTTTTCTTTGAGATAACCCAGTAATTTTCTTCTTTGCCCTACCATCATTACAAGCGAACGCTCGGTAGCCACATCTTTCTTGAAGATTTTGAGATGTCCGGTAAGATGCTGGATTTTTTGCGTTAATAAGGCAACTTGTACTTCAGTCGAACCCGTATCGAATTCCGATTTTCCAAATTCTTTAGACGCTAACTTCTTTTGTTCAGGAGCGATATTCATGTTTTAATGTCTTGTGATTGATGTTTATACGATTTCTTCCTATTAATAGGGGTGCAAAAGTAACAATTTTCTTTTAATAATTCAAAATAATTTCTACTTTAATGGTATATCAATGGTCATTTTTACAAAAATCTCGCTTTCAATCCTTGGTCCAGATTGAATAGGCCTTTTCTGCCTGGAGCATAAGCATTTTCAAACCATTCTGTACTTTGGTATTTTTTTCCGTACCTTTTGCTAAAAATTGGGTCATTTCCGGATTATAGACCAGGTCGTAGAGGAAGTGGCCGGAAGTAAGGAGATGATAAGGGATAGGAGGGAAGGAGGCGATATCAGGAAACATTCCCAGTGGTGTGGTATTGATGATGAGATCATGGGATGCCATGATTTGTGCATCCAGCTTATCGTAAGAAATGGATTTGCCGGGGATTGATTTTACTGAAACCAGCAGAAAAGGAATTCCGAGTGATTTCAGCGCATATTGAACCGCTTTGGAGGCACCGCCAGTCCCCAGTATGATCGCCTTTTTGCAGGCTGAAAAATCTGCTGAAGCCAGAAATCCGTCTGCATCCGTGTTATAACCTTTGAGGAAGATCATGTCATTGTTCCGGGTTATGGTTACGGTATTCACAGCGCCAATGCCGGCAGCTTTCTCGTCCAGTTCATCAAGGCAGGAAAGAATTGATTCTTTATAGGGAATGGTGACATTAAAACCGGAAAGTCCGGGCGTTTGAATCACAAACCTTAAGTCATTCAGGCTCGGGATGGGAAATAGCCGGTAAGTATAATCCATAACATTTTCCTCTTCAAATTTTGTCTTAAAATATTCGACAGATTTTGAGTGGGACAGAGGGTAACCAATCAATCCATATACGACCATCCGGTTATTCGAGTTTTAGATTATGAAATGATTCGGGAAGAAAACTGAAGAAGGTATCGCCGCGAAGACCCAGTCTGAGGGTTTCCAGCGGGATTATTTCCTGCGGTGCGATGTTTCCAAGGTTCACGTTAGCACCAAACTGTTTGATAAACCAAACCTGTTGTGATTTGACCGGTGCCTCCCAGATCACATCCTGGATGCTAACACGGGTAAGTATCTCGCCAATCAGTTCTTCCTGGGCTTCACCCTTTGCCGTATAAATCCCGACATTGCCACTTTCGCGGGCTTCGGCGATTACTTTAAAAGAACCAGCCGATAATTCACTTTCCATCATACCTGACCACCTTTCCGGTGAAATCTCAACACCGGCTTCTTTTGATCCGACTTCCGAGAGTACCGTGAAATTTTTAGAAAGCTGTCGGATGTATTCACATTTGGTATCATGATCCATGATCATAGAACCATCGGAAATTTCTACCGCATCCAGCCCCAGTGTGTCTATATACCGCCGGTATTCATCAAATTTCCCCCGGATGATAAAAGCTTCGAATAAAGTACCTCCGACATATACCTTGATATTCGATTGCTGGTATAATTTCACCTTTTCTTTCGCACAGGGAGTCATCACAGATGTACCGAATCCAAGTTTAACAAAATCGGTAAGGTCGGCAGCAACAGAAGCGAAATCTTCTGCTTCGCGGAAGCTCAAACCTTTGTCCATAACCATGGCAATACCTGTGGTTCTTGGCTTTGAGGGTCGTTCGGGCAGAAAAGATAGTAATAAAGGGTTATGCATCGTGTGTTGTTTGGCGATTTATTTCCGGTTGCGATAAACTTCGATAATTCCGGTGACATGGGTGTTTTCCTTCATCTCAGGGAACAGGTCGAACATCCGTGTATATCCTTCGAAATCCAATTCCAAAGCTTTTTCAAGATATGCGTAAGCCTGTTTGTTTTTTCCAAGTTTTAACTGGTAACTCGCAAGGTTAAAATAAAAATCAGGATTCTGATCATGCCATTTCAGACCTTCGAGCATGGTTTGGTTTGCTTTTTCAAATTCCTGCATATCAGCATATACAATCGAAAGTTCCAACCATATCTCGGGATCTTCTGGCTCCATTTCGGTCACTTTCCGGTAAGATTTGATCCCTTCGGTGATCTTCTCCGATTTGATCTGGATATCACCCTGGATAAACCAATAATCGGGGATTGTGGGAGAGATGCCAATGGCTTTTTCGACATAGGAAAGGGCTTGCTGGAACTGTCCCAAAGCATCGTAGGCCATTCCAATTCCCAACCATGCGTCAGCAAATTCCGTATCGATGGCAACCGCTTTTTTATAATAATTGATGGCCGAAGTGAAATCTTCCAGTTTTTCGAAACATTCGGCGATATAATAAAAGGTAAGCGGTTCAGGCTCTTCATGAAAACCGGTTTCCATATAGGTTTCAATGGCTTTCCGGTAATTACCGAGGTTGGCGTAACAGTTGGCTTTGTTGAAAAAGGCAGAGGCAAAGGTTTCATCGATGGCGATGGAATAATCATAAGCATCGATGGCTTTTTCGTACAGTTCCAGATTGCTGAAGGCAATGCCCAGGTTAAACCAGGCCGACTTTGAAAAAGGATATTTATTCAGGTAATCCTCCAGGTAGGTGACGGCACGCTCGGTTTGCTGGGAAATTTCAAAACAGAAAGATATTTCGAAGAGAGCTCCTTCATTTTGCGGATTATGCTCCAGCGCCATTACGAGATAGTCGATGGCTTTTTCATATTTTCCAAGATTCTCGAATTCAAAGGCAATGTTGGAATAAACTTCATCCACCTCTTCCGAATCATTGACTGCCTTAAGGTATTCTTCAATTGCCTTTTCTGATTTATCCAATTGACTGTAAAGATTTCCCTTGATCATGTGTACTTCCTGATCGGCAAATTCATCCTGATCCATTTCGGAAAGGATGCGGAGCGCTTTATCGCTTTTGTCGCGCGCGATCAGCAACTGCGCTTTCCGGAGGAGCAAACTGGTGTGCTCGGGATATTGTTCGAGAGAGATCCGGATACATTCGGTTGCTTTTTTGGTGTCGTTTTTAAAGAGGTAGAAATCAATGATCTCCTCATATTCATCCACATCAAAGAAATAATGATCCCCCAATTGCAGCATTTTTTCAAAACGCCTGGTCAGGGTAATGATCTCGGGATCGGGATAATTATCAAATTTTTCTTCCATTTTATGAGGATGCTAAACCACTCAACACTGCAAAAGTACGAAATATTCACCAAAGGGTCTTTAAATTTCCCCTGAGATATCCAATTTTATTAACAGGTTCCGGGCTTGTTAAGAAAAAGAAATTACATTTGTTTTCAAATATTCTGGTATGAGTGTGATCGAATCGATTTCAGGGATCAGGGGGACAATTGGTGGAAAACCCGGTGAGGGATTGACACCGGTTGACGTGGTAAGGTATACTTCTGCCTATGCAGCTTTTATCCGCAGCAGGCATAATGTTGAAAAGTTAAATATCGTCATTGGCAGGGATGCCAGAATTTCCGGCAGGATGGTCAGCGACCTGGTTTCAGGAACGCTGATGGCCATGGGTGCCAATGTCATTGATATCGGGCTTACCACAACACCCACAACGGAAATCGCTGTTACGGAATTGAAAGCACACGGAGGAATCATTCTCACCGCCAGTCATAACCCAAAACAATGGAACGCCTTAAAGCTGCTTAATCACCTTGGAGAGTTTTTATCTGCATCTGATGGGGAAGAAGTACTTGCCCTTTCGGAATCCATGTCATTTCCTTTTGCAGATATCAACAATTTGGGCGACTATCATTATGTCGATACTTTCATTCAGAAGCACATTGACATGATCCTTCAGCTTCCGTTGGTGGATATAGATGCCATAAAGAAAGCACGGTTTAACGTAGTGATCGATGCCGTCAATTCTACCGGCGGGATCGCCATACCTCTTCTTCTGAAAGCACTGGGCGTTAACAAGATCGATCAACTGTATTGTGAACCGACCGGGAACTTCCCGCACAACCCGGAACCGCTGCCTGAACACCTGAGAGACATCTGTGAACGAGTGGTAAAGATCAATGCCAATGTCGGATTTGTCGTGGATCCGGATGTTGACCGGTTGGCGATCATCAATGAAATGGGAGATCCTTTCGGGGAAGAATACACACTGGTGGCGGTTGCTGATTACATCCTGCAAAATCAGCCCGGTAATACCGTATCCAATCTTTCCTCCACCCAGGCATTAAAGGTGGTGACCGAAAAAGCCGGCGGAAAATATTTTGCTTCCGCTGTCGGGGAAGTCAATGTGGTGGAAATGATGAAGGAGAATAATGCTGTGATTGGCGGCGAAGGCAACGGAGGAATCATCTATCCTGAACTGCACTATGGTCGGGATGCATTGGTTGGGATTGCTCTTTTTCTGAGTTATTTGGCCACTTCCGGAAAATCGGTTTCAGCTATCAGGGATCAGTACCCGGCTTATTATATCTCGAAAAACAAGATTGAATTTGGACCGGAAATGAACATTGACGAAATTCTTGCAAAGATCATCCGGAAATACCAGAAACAGCCAATTACTACCATCGACGGAGTGAAAATTCATTTTGACAGGGAATGGGTTCATTTGAGAAAATCAAATACTGAACCGATTGTAAGGATCTATGCCGAAAGCGATTTACTCCAAAAGGCGGAAAACCTGGCGAAAAAGATCATCAATGACTTCAAGGATATTCTAAACGAAAGTTCCGCTGAATGAAAAACTCCAAAAAGCGCAGGCCCACAAAATTTAAGACGATCAAACTGAAAGTTTCGGCAAGACAGAAAAAATCCCTTGAGAATTATTGCCGGAGCAGGGGGGTAACACCCAATAAGATGATCAAGATGTCGATTAAACCGTTGCTTCAGAACTATTCGTCATCCGTTCCGGTCATTCCGGTCTCTCCAAGACAATTGCAACTGTTTGGGGTAGAATAAGGGTTATTTTTTATTCAGGGTCGACTCGTAAGGGGTCCGGTTCAGGATGGATCTCCCCAGTGTCACTTCGTCTGTATATTCCAGTTCATCACCAATCGAGACACCCCGGGCAATGGTAGTCAGTTTTACCGGGAATTCATTCAGTTTTCTGAAGATATAGAAGTTGGTAGTATCGCCTTCAATGGTAGTGGGTAGTGCCAGCACCACTTCGCGAACCTTGCCGCCGGTAACCCTGTGCACAAGGCTTTCCATCTCCAACTCTTCTGGTCCGACTCCATCCATCGGGGAAATAATGCCTCCCAACACATGGTAAAGACCATTCATCTGGCCTGTGTTTTCGATGGCCATTACGTCGCGGATGTTTTCCACCACACAGATGACACCCGGGTCTCTTTTTGGATTTGAACAGATCTCACAGTTCTCATTATCGGAAATGTTATGACAGATCTTACAATAAACAATCTCCTTCCGAAGTTTTATGATGGAATTTCCAAAATTTTCGACCATAGAAACATCCTGCTTCAGTAGAAACAATGCCAGTCGTAGCGCGGTTTTACGGCCAACTCCCGGGAGTTTCGCGAGTTCCTCTACTGCATTCCCGAGTAATTTAGATGAAAAGGTATTCAAGGGGTTTTCTTATTTTTGGTGCAACAAAAATAGACCAAATCAATCATCCGGAATGAAAAGCGTGTTAATTTTTCTTTTTTCTTTTTTACTGATGTCATCCGTCTTCAGCCAGAAAACCCTGAACCGGGTTGATCAAAATGGAAGGAAACAGGGCATTTGGATCAAGAAGGACAGCAATGAGAGAAAAATATACGAAGGGCAGTTTCTGGATGATCATCCAACCGGGACATTTCGCTACTATTACCCGCAAGGAGGAATTAAGGCTGTTTCCGTATTTTCGGAACAGGGAACCCGAACGAAAACGATTACCTATTTCAGTAGCGGAAAGAAAATGTCGGAAGGGGTTTACATCAATGAGAAGCGTGACAGCATTTGGCGGTTTTACAGTGAGTATGATGGTGTGTTGGTTGCCGAAGAATCCTATTCAAAAGGAATCAAAGAGGGTATCTCCAAAACGTATTATGCAGGCAAAGGCATCGCAGAACTTTTCACATGGAAGAGCGGAGTTAGGGAGGGTATATGGGAACAATATTACACTGAAGGAGCCCTTAAAATCAGGGGAACCTATAAAAACGATCAGCGTGACGGGGAGTTTAAAACCTATTACTCATCCGGCAAGCTGCTTTACTTAGGTCAATACAGTAAAGGCGATCCTGTGGGAACCTGGAGTTATTTTGCAGAGAAGGGGAATATTGAGAAAAAAGAAACCTACCTGAACGGATTTCTTTTCAAAACGGATTCGATCAAACCGGGGAAGTAGTAAAGGCAATATCAATCCTTCATACATCTCACCGAGAATGCATTCGCCCTTGAAGAAGGATAGCTCGATTCACGGGCATCAAAGCATGATTAATCACAATTATATCCGTAGGGTAATTTTCTTCTGATTTAAGGCCTCTGCCAGGGGGTATAAAAAAGAAGAGATGAAACGATACTTGCACGATAGCAATTAATCAAATACCAGAA
>JBBRTX010000003.1:0-241627 GCA_038244085.1 Bacteroidales bacterium
ATTATGAAAGACCTCACAGTTCCTTGAATTATTGCACTCCGATTGAACTTTTATGAGCCTTAAAAACAATTATAAAACTCTAATTTTGAATGGCCCGGAAAATGGGGGAGCTGACAACAGGACTAGAATACCCTCGCCATACACCAGAATGAAAATCTGTGAGCTGTCTTATCATCAAACCATCTTGTTTGTAGGTCCACCACGTACACCTTTGCAATAGATCGTAAAATCCCCAACCATTATTATTATATGGACTTGCATTATTGTAGGCACCACTACCTCTTGCAGAAAAGCCAAAATCATCTGTTCCATCATTAAAATACCAATACCCTAGGTCAGAGCATTTCAGTTTATTACTTATTGCTCCTCGAAAGCTGTAAAAACCGTAGATTGCTATATTCGAATCCATTCCTGCTGCTATTTCAAGTTGTATCCAATCATTATCACTAGCCACGTGCCAATTATCTGGACATATTCCCTGAACAGGTTGACCATATTGAGTACTATCAACATTCAATGCTGACAAACTTGTGTAGAGTTTACCATATTTGTCACCATTAATAGGATCATTATTATAATCAAAACAATATCTTGAATTATTTGATAATACAATAGTGTCGGTTTTAATTTTCATAGTATTTGTTGGTACATTTTGAAGCAAGCTAATTTCTTGGATATTCTGATCGCTCCCTACAACTTTATAATGGTATACTAAATTTCTATACCTTATCTGAATAATGTATAGTTCGGTTGGGCCTACCGATATGTCGATCAAATTGTTGCCAATGTTACAAGACAAATCAGTATTTGATACCGTCCTTCCTGAAATATCATAAATTATGATATTGATTTTCTCTTCCTTCGACATATACACGATTACTTGAAGTTTCCCTACCATATTAACATACTCTCGAATATTAGAGTTTATTAATTTAGAGGAGATGCCTACAGCTTGACCATTCGAGTATTTGGTGGTTTTCATATTTTCCTTTAACCAACATTGTGAACCGATCTTAACTGTATGATAGAGATTTCCATCAATATCGGTAACTGTACTGGTTCCACAATCAAAAGATTGCGAATTTGATAAAAGAAAACAGAACAATAGCAGAAACGAAAATAATTTCCTCATAATTTTTTTATTCGGTTAGAATCATCCTTTTTGTATCGATTTTTTTTCCATCGATTATTAGGCTGTACATGTACATTCCAGGTTTCAATTCGTATCCGTAAATAGTTATTTCCCCTTTCTGGCTGTCCAATCCTTTTCGAGTTTCGATAAGATTACCTTGCATGTTAAATATCATAATTGAAGCTTCAACGGCATTTGAAGCCAACTTATATTTGATTATTGTACTTTTACTGAATGGATTTGGTGTATTTTGATATAGAAAATTGTTATCATTAATGTTTGCGTCACTATTTTGTCCTAAACTATTATTTATTGGTGCCATTGTCTAATTTACGAAAAAAATTAAAAAAGTCAAGCAAAATAATTGATATCACAAGAAAAAATATTTACAAAAGCGCTGGTGATAGGGAAACCATGGTTTGTTGATAATATTCAACTTGACCAGCAGGTTGTTAAGCTTAAGATTTGGATAGATATTGAGCGCGGTTTGACATTCTATTATAGATTAAAGAGTCAGGAATTAAAGGCATTTTAATGCGTATGATGACATATCCTCAGAGATATGGAGGTAAATTAATTTTTTTCAGTAACAATGCTATCTTCCTGCTTAGATCCCCAGGATTGATATCCGGGAGGCATACTAAGACAGGTTCAGGCTCCATAGGAAGGTCATGCGATTGGCTTTACAATCCTTATAGAAGCCTTGATACTTGAATTTGTAAGATTCATACCAATACATCAGGCAAGTCGGTTGTCGGGAGTTTATGATAGCAAATTGTGGAAGATGATTAAGGCTTATACCAAGACAGCTCGTGCCTGTGAATATTTTTCTTCTGTCGAAGTGGTGGTGGTGGATGAAAAAGCTGTTCGTAACGGTCATGATTGCATTTCGTTATTTGTTAATCTGGAGGGGAAGAGAACCATAGTTATTACCGAGAGGAAAGACAATGAAGCGGTACCTGATATTGTACCGGATTTATTTAATTTTGATATGACTTGGTTAAATCGAAAAATTGTATTCTGACAAGCTACTGTTGAAAAATTTTTGCCTTTGTTGTCCTTTCTTTGCTCAATGCAAAGCCCTCAAACCAAACTTTCCGAACGTGAAATAGCTCAAGCCTGGGCGAAGATCACCATTATCAAATGGAAGAAGAAGCTCGCCATTAATAAGGTGAACAATTCCGGCGCCCTTCTCAAAAGTTTTCAGTACAATGTTCTAGCATCAGCACAGGGAAACGTGCTGAAAATCACCCTGCTTTTCGAGTACTACGGTCGCTTTGTCGATATGGGTGTCGGCAAAGGCGTCAAAATCGGCGATGTGAAAGAGTCTGCCACATCGCGCAAACTTTCCGGGAAGATGCTCGGAAACCGGAGACGACCCAAGAAATGGTATTCCAAGACCTTTCATGCAGAGGTTATGAAACTGAGCGAAATATTTGCCAAAGAGTACGGTCACAGAGGAGTGATGGCAATAACCGAGAACGTATCTGATAAATCCATAAACAATGGCTAAAAACGAAACTTCCACCGCCACCGTAATTTTTAACGGTGAAAAAGCCAATGCCACGCTCAAACAGTTGGAGGCCGAAGCCAGGAAGCTAAACGCAGAGCTTCGCCAGCTAAATATGAACTCCAAAGAATTTGGCGACAAGGAGAAGGAGTTTCAGAAAGTAAACGGAAGGTTAAAAGAGCTCCGGGGAGAGATAAACCAAACCGGAGGTGCTTTTTCAAAACTTGCAGACCAGGCCAATAAGTATCAGCAGGTCCTTCAGATGATCACCGTGGGCCTTATCGGCTTTGGCGCTGCAATGGTTGGCATCATCAAAGGCAATGCGAAACTGGAAGATTCGCTGGCTGACATCCGGAAAACCACCAAACTGACGGTTGATGAAGTTAAAAAACTCAACACAGAACTGGGCAAGATCGACACCCGGACTTCCCGGAGCGACCTGCGCGAAATGGCCGTGGTTGCCGGTCAGCTTGGTATTGCCCAGAAAGATATCCTTCCGTTTGTCGATTCCATTGATAAACTCAATGTCGCATTGGGCGCAGAAATACAAGGTGGCGCCAGTGAAGTTGCAACACAGATGGGAACCCTCAGAAATGTCCTTACCGACATGAAAACTTCTGCGGTTTCCGACGATATGCTCCGTTTGGGCAATGCAATCAATATTCTGGGAGCCGATGGATTTGCAACGGCTCCTGTCCTGGTTGATCTTTCAAACCGGATTGGCGGGGTAGGTATGTCGCTCGGTTTATCTTCTGCTGAAGTGATGGGCATTTCTGCCACACTTCAGGAGCTTGCTGTCTCCACCGAACGGGGTGGAACGGCAATGACGAAGATATTGATGAAGATGACCTACAACACCGCCGACTTTGCCAAGGTGGCCGGGATCCCGTTGAAAGAATTTACCACGCTGGTAAACACCGATCTCTATGGAGCTTTCGTAAAAGTAGTTGAGGGTTCAAAAAGAGGTGGAGAAGGAGCAACAGTGTTAGGAAAACTGATCCGGGAACTGGAAATATCCGGGGCCGGTGCTTCTGAAGTCTTTGCCAAATTAGGCAACAATACCGCCATGCTCCAGCAAAAGGTGGACCTGGCCGGCAAGTCATTGCAGGGTACCGATGAAATATTGAGGCAGTTCAATGACAAGAATACCACCTTGGGCGCCACCCTGGATAAACTCGGCAAAGAGTTTTACCGTCTGATTACTATGCCCAGTGTCACAGAGTTTCTTAAATCAATGGTCGGAGCAGTGGTTAACCTGGTGGCATGGCTGAAGGCATTGCCAGAGTGGATCGATAAGTACGGGAAACTTAGGTGGCATACTTCATAATACAAGGAGTTATCTGGGCAAAGATAATTATTTATTGCTCTGTTACTATGAGAATCAAGAGTTGATGTATAGTCTTGAATCTGCTGATTCCTGTTCTTTTATCACTAATGCATTCTCTCATAGACAAGAAGAAACCAGAATATTTCCGAATCCTGCTGACGACAGGATTGCATTTAAGATTCCAGATGCTGAACGAATTACTTTGATATCATTTTACAATTCTCTTGGGAGACTTGTGAAGGAAACTTCCTCTTATAACAAAACAGAGGGTATTAATCTTGTAGGTATGGAACCTGGGCTGTATATGGTTAGAGTACTTTTAGGAAAAAGCAGTTATTTTAGCAGATTGATACTTGGAAGGTAATTGGGTACAAGTCATGTGCTGCAATTCCACAAATAGGCCCCAAAGTCTTTCCGTTAGAGTAATTTCCAATATTTCTGATTCTATTTTCCGGAATAAATCACCCATGCTTTCGAAAGCGCTGAACCTGCGCCGCAGACTACCCATGATATAAACCAGAAAAACACAAGTAAATGAAGCGATCTGGATATCAAAATCACGGGATTGAACCTTGCCCAGCGCAAGATGCACTTTGATTGGTAATGTCATGATCAGTAAATCAAATAAGATAGTGGTGACACTCCGACCCTTTGCCTTGAACGAACCGAGGTGTTTTCTGAGCTTTGCAGTATTAAATCCGGCATATACGGTATGAATAGAATGAACTTTTTTATCAGAATCGGCAACAATTGTTTTGATCTCATGGAGATTCTTGATATTTTTGGTCTGTGAGGTCATCCTCATGTGGGTATATACCGTTTTTCATATGCAGTTTAGCTAACTGCGAAACTTGAGTTATTTAAATATCAATTCGGATCTACTTGTGGTTCCTTCATGTTTGATGAAAATGGAACAATCCGACTAATCCTTTTTGATAACCTTCTCGCTCGTATATATCATAGGCTCGTTTGGCGATCTGGTGTCAAAGCGGATGATGTCCTGACTTTAACAGGGTCAAAGATCCGATATGCAAGTAATTTCAAACGATCATTAATGAGGAACCAAACCATGGCGTATCCCCACACAAACCCGGCCCAACCCCAGCCGAGCGGCGTCATAAGGAGCCCATACACTGCAATCAAAGTTGCTACGATTTGTGTACCGAGGACAGCGATCCATAAAATATTTGCCGGACGTATTGACCAGAATGATTTGCGTGTCCGTGTCACGAAAATCGTCAGATGCCCTGCCACGGAAAGCTTCAAATACATAAGGGTTTGAATATGGTCACGATCGATATGGAAGATGCGTTCACCGAGGAAAAACATACCAAACGTTGAAACAACGCCAATAATTCCCAATACCGTGGATATCCCAAGTACCATCCGCATGTTCCATGCTTCGGGCTGATCCTTGTAATGAACATTATCATAGGCAATGGAGAGGATGGCGCCGTCGTTGAGCGATGCCAGCATTACGATCATCACGGCGGTAACCGGGTAAAAGTTAAACACCAGGATTGCAAGCGTCATGAATAACAAAACACGCAGCGTTTCGGCGATTCGATAGATCGCATAGCTGTTCATCCGCTGGAAAATGCGGCGGCTCTCCTTAATCGCGTCAATGATCACTGACAACCCGGCCGACATCAGCACGATAGCTGCAGCGGCACGTGCCGCATCTGTAGCTCCCGAGACGGCGATACCACAGTCGGCTTTCTTCAATGCGGGGGCATCGTTCACTCCGTCACCAGTCATCCCGACGATATGACCCTGTTTTTGCAGGACATCTACTATATGAAATTTATGTTCAGGGAAAACCTGGGCGAAACCATCGGCATTTTCGATAGACTCAGCGACAGCATCTGATTCCTTCTTTTTGACATCTCCCAGGCCGGCGGCATCGAGTATATTTGTACCCATGTCTAACTTTTTCGCCGTCTCACGGGCAATGGCCAGTGCATCGCCAGTGACCATTTTAATCTTCACGCCCATCGAGAGGGCGGTCGCTATGGTTGCCTTTGCATCTTCCCGCGGTGGGTCAAACAAAGGCAATACGCCAACAAATTTCCATTTGCCATCTCCATCATCTTTCGCCACGCCCAACGAACGAAAGCCGCGTGATGCAAATTCATTGACTGCCTTATCAACGGCAGGTTTTATTTTTCCGGCATTGGCCGACAATTCCAGGATCACCTGAGGAGCCCCCTTTGTCACCTTGAACTCCTTGCCGTCCTCGCCCTTAACGGTGGCTTCGGTTCGCTTATGCACCGGATCGAAAGGCAGGAAATGAACAATTTTAAATTTTTTCAGGGCATTCTTGTCCTTGAGTCCAGCCAACACAGCCAAATCGATCGTATCGTTATTTTCGGCACGCGAAGCCAAAGCACCGTTGAGAATAACCTGATCCGCCGGAATTTTGTCTACACAGAAAGGATCAGCTAACGTCAGCTTGTTCTGGGTCAGAGTACCGGTTTTGTCCGCGCACAGAATGTCCACACCGGCTAATTCCTCTATGGCCACTAACTTGCTTACAATCGCCTTTTTCTTTGCCAGCAGGCGCGCTCCTACCGCCATTGTCACCGACAACACGGTAGGCATCGCCACCGGAATTGCTGCCACGGTGAGTACCAGGGCGAACTGCAACGTTGTGAGGATCGCATCACCGCGGATGATCGCGACGGCGATGATCACCGCTACCAGGGCCACCGCCAGTATGATCAGGTAATTCCCGATCTTCAAAACGGCTTTTTGAAAATGACTCATGGTTTTTGCTTCCTGGACCAATTGTGCTGTTTTACCGAAGTAAGTCCTGGCACCCGTTGCATAAACAAAAGCTTCTATTTCACCCCGTCGGACGATCGAGCCGGAAAACACGGCTTCTCCGGGTTTTCGGGTTGCAGGTAAAGATTCTCCCGTGAGCGCTGATTGGTCAACCTCAACAGGATCACCATCCAGTAATCGCGCATCCGCAGGCACAATGTCTCCAAGACGCAAGCGGATTACATCTCCCGGAACCAGCTCTCGCGCCTCCGGTGTAATCCACTTTCCATCACGTTTGACCCGGGCTTTGATAGCCAGTTTGGCCTTCAACGCTGCAATTGCATTACCAGCTTCGCGTTCCTCCCAAAATCCAACCATGGCATTGGCCAAAAGAAGAACAAGGATGATAAAAAAATCCGGCCAATGCCTGGCAACCGCCGAAAGGATCACGGCCGCTTCGATCATCCATGGGATTGGCCCCCAGAAATAAGAGAGGAATTTCAGAAACATGTTGGTTTTCTTTTCCTCAATCTCATTAGTCCCATATTGGGTCAGCCTTTTTTTCGCTTCTGCCCCGGTAAGACCATCCGGTGACGATTCCAACTTTTTCTGCAACGCTGCCATAGGCAAGGATTGCAACTCATCTTTTCCTTTGGACTTACCATCGGGTTTCGAACCTTGTTCAGATCCTGAAGTTTTGGGCTGATTGTTTTTGGATTTCATGGCGATTATAAACCTTAGAGATTTCCGATCTTGTTGAAAAAATATAACAATTAATTACCATAAAGAATTATAAATAAAGGGATTGCTAATGATTTTTCAATCTTCATCTAAATGGTTTTATTAGAGTTTATGAAGTGTTGTAATTCTACTAATTAACCAGGATAATTCTTCCTCATTTTATTTGGCAACTGAGCGCAGGTATTCAAATATGGATAATGCGTCTTTCTGAGAAATATTCTGATCAGGCATGGGCAGTTTTTTGTATTCCTTAACTAATCCTTTAATATCCGAGTTTCTTTTTTCCATTTCCTTTGTATTGACAATCATGTTCAGGATGAATTCAGGACTGTTATCCTTCAATTCAGTGCGGAGAGCAGGACCAACTTTTACTTTATCCAATTCATGGCACAAGGCACACTGGTTGTTAAAAAGTATCTGGCCTTTTTTTACTTTTTCCTCATTTATCGGGGCGAGTTTTACATTCTTAAAAGGTCCGACACCTTTATCTTTTGAATGGCCCTGAGGAAGTTCACAAGTATTTAAAATTTTACTTGAAACCGTATAATTTCCTGTCAGTTGGAAGAACCCAAAGGCAATTATGACAAATGCTATCGCAATAAATATTTTTTTCATGACCTGTTGATTATTTTTAATCGTTTGTGATTTCCAATTATTAATTAAAATCATTTTTCAGAGATCCATTTTTTTGCCTCATCAAACTCAGCATCTTTATAAATCCGCAGTTCGCAAGTCATCAAATACCCAAAGAACTTTGCGAACAAATTGATTATCTCATGATCAGAAACCAATGCGATCCGGTCCCATGCCGATAAGTGTTTCATTCCCATCTTTGCGTCGTCGAGCATGGCTCCCATATCAAAACCGGTAAAATCGGTCCCCAATTGGTAAAGCATCCGGACCTTTTGATTTGTTTTCAATTTTTCTTCCAAAGCAGGTATCACAATTGCTTCGTAATCTGCAGCTGTAATTTTTCCGATTGCAGTAAATCCCAGAACATTGTCCGGAAGATTATTTATCACTTTTATCATATCCTGAATTTTAGTATTGAATGAATATTAATTTGTTGAACTATACTTTTTCATTCGGTGCATCAGCTACACCTTCCTTTGGCAATATATCCGGTAAATCAAGCCGGGCCACGCCAATGCGGTTATCAGCCATTCCATAATAAATGTCGAACCGAGCCGGTAAACCAAGATCGTTACGTTGATCGATTCCGGTAGGGAATACCACATTGTCGACGATACCGCTCTTTTCTTGCGGCAACAATGGGGTCAATACGGGCTCAACCGACCGATAATGGATATGTTGAGGATGTTCTTTCGAAAGCACCATAATCCCGGCTGAGTAACGCAGATGATGTTGGTTTTTATGAGCGGTTTCAATTTCACTGACCCCATGGTAAATGATGAGCCATCCTTGCCGGGTAAGAATTGGAGGAGTTCCTCCACCTATTTTTAGTCGCTCCCAAGACGATACTGGGGTTGCCAGCCGGTGATGTGAATTGAATGGGCTCAACTGATTCGGGGTGAAGCCATCCTGTGCTACCGGGCAATAGGAAATCCAGATGCTCTCATGATCGAGATCCAATTCCCGGGTCTCATCTTTCCCTGCTGTTTCTTCGGGACGAGTACCCGGGAAAAGAGGCCGATGCAGGAGCGCCATCTGCAATTTGCCATTATGATTGGGAATGGCAACAGGAAAAATACTGGCATCTTTGTCGTCGACGTGAACAAAATCGATATCCTTGTATAAAGCAAAAGTTGCGAGGCCCAGACGTGTCCAGTGGAACAAATCATCGGATACTGCCAGGGCAATGCGAGGTCCGATTGGCGAAAGAGCGGTATACGTCATTATATAGCTATGAAGTCGCTCAATATAAGTGATACGAGGGTCTTCACAACCACCGCCATTGGGTTGCAATTCGTATTTTGCTTCAGGCTCCAATGCAATGCCAAGTCTGTCAACTCCAACAGGATCTCCGGCTTCATTGAACCTGACCCTGGCAATGCCTATGCGCGAATAATTCCCTTTTGCAACCAGCCTCGGGAAAAGGTAAAGATTACCATCGGGGCTACGGGCGGCGGCCGGGTTCAGCACACCTTCCACCTCCATCGGATTGTCTAGTTCCGGTTCCATTATTTGCCCCAATCGTTGTAATTTTAATCCACTCATCGATTTTCCTCCTAATTACCGTTGGATCGCTCCAGCGACCAAAATCTTCGCAGTTCTTTTAATCTCTTGTAAACGCTTCATTAATACGTCCATAATGTTATCTGTTTAATCGACTATATTCCTGGCCTATTCGCTCAGACAAAAGCCTTTTTTTTCATATTATGTTTTTTTTGATGGATTGTTTTTCTGTTCCTTAAGCAATTCAATGATTCTGTCTAATTTATCCACTTCAATGGACTTCAACTTTATGGCCAAAGCTTCTATTTCATGTTTTGCATCTTTGTTCGTTTTGTAATCCTGTTCAGCATGCAACCTGTCACGTTCGTTTTGTCTGTTTTGAGACATCATGATAATAGGTGCTGCATAAGCTGCCTGTGTCGAGAAAAGAAGATTGAGCAATATGAAAGGATAGGCATCCCAATGAAATATAAATCCAACGAGGTTTAATCCCATCCAAATAATAACCAAAGCTGATTGAAGGATGATAAACTTCCATGAACCCATGCCATTTGCTACCGCATCAGCTACACGGCCGCCAAAGTTTAACGTTGCATGATGTTTCTCATGCCATGTTTTTTGAGTTCCCATCTTTTTTGAATTTTGATTTCTAACGTATCCTGAAGGTTTTTATCAATGTTTTTTGTCTGTTGAATGAGCTCATTCTATACCAATGTTGCGACTGTCTACCGGGATCTGTTATTTTCCGATGGGTTTCCAATTTGCTTGCAGGGTGCAAAGGCAAAGTCGACATAAATATTCCCACCCCCTTCTTTCTTTCGTTTCGCCATAATTATTCAAACCATAAGTAATATTAAATTAAAAATCATGTCGATTAGATGCATTACATATTTCCGGAAATAAGTTACATGATTCACACATATCCTGGAAAACACTTCACTTATGCAATCTACTGCATACTCATGTTTTGGTGTTAGATCAATTCATCAATGTTGATGGATGTTTCCATTCGTTATATTTAATAGCCTGGTTGATCTTTCAGATTAAAGTCAGGATACGGGGGCTTGGTTGCGCTTCATTGCCCTGTGAGAATGATTTAAGAGGATTTATTATCTTTGAACATTATGAAAAGTATAATTCTTTTTATATTCGTGCTTTTATCATTTGAACTCTTCGCACAGGAAACGAAACCACGCTCCTGGGAACTGAAGGGGAACCTGGATGATTTGCAGATGATACAATTCAGTAAGATTGAGACCCCATGGTTGATCGACAACCAGATCAACAACCGGATTGATTTTTCCTGGAACCCTTCAAAATGGTTCAGAACGGGCATAGGGATGAGAAACCGTTTTGTTTTTGGCGAGTCACTGACCCAGGATACAACACGGAAGGGGAGCCTTACATTTGATCCCGGTCTGGTCAACATGACCTGGGATACATATTCTGCCCGTTCCTTTATCCTGCTTACTGAACTTGATCGTGCCTGGGTTTCATTTAAGTCGGGAAAGGCGGAATTGACCATCGGAAGACAGCGGATAAACTGGAGTCAAACCATCGTCTGGAACCCGAATGATATTTTCAACACCTATTCCTTTTATGACATCGATTACCCGGAACGCCCGGGAAGTGATGCCGTCCGTTTACAAGTTTATCCATCGTCAACTTCTACCATTGAACTGGCCTCAGGATGGAATTCCGAAGGAAAAATTACGGTGGCAGGCCTGGGGCGGTTCAATAGCGAAGGATATGATTTCCAGTTCCTTGCTGGACTGGTCGGTGATCAGGATTACGTTATCGGATCGGGATGGTCGGGAAATATCGCCGGGGCAGCCTTTCGCGGGGAGGTCAATTATTACCAGCCTAAAAAACATTTTAATGATACCACTGGATTATTATTGGCAACCCTGGGGGCTGATTATACTTTCAGGAACTCTTTGATGCTAACCTTTCAGGTTTATTATAACCAGCTTCCTGCAAACTACACCCCCTTGGGCCTGCTTAGTATTTACCAGGCGCCTCTCTCTCCAAAGATGCTTTCGTTCACAGAATGGAATATCTTCCTGCAGGGATCTTATCCTTTCACTCCTCTTTTTGATGGTTCCCTTTCACTGATGTATTACCCTGAGCTTAAGGGATATTTTATAGGTCCGACACTGAATTATAACCTAAAACAAAATATAGATATCAGCCTTTTCGTTCAATACTTCAACGGACGGTTCACCGGAACAGGTCCACTGAAAGATCGGGATTATTATTTTAGCTCCTGCCTTTCCACATTAAGAATGAAATGGAGTTTTTAATTTTAAAAATTGGATCATGAACAGAATACAGGTCACATTTTTATTCTCAATAACAATTGCCAGCTTAAACTGCTTTGCACAGGATGCAACAGAAATAGTTAAAAAGGCCGATGACCTGATGCAGGGATTATCCAGCCAGAGCGAGATGGAAATGAAGGTTATACGTCCGACATGGAGCCGTATCATAACCTTTAAAAGCTGGGGAAAAGGCCGGGATCTTTCCCTCACCCTGATAACATCTCCCCCGAAGGAAAGCGGGCAGTCATTTCTGAAACTGAAGAATGACATGTGGAGCTGGAACCCTACCATCAATCGGATAATTAAGTTTCCACCATCCATGATGTCGCAGGGTTGGATGGGCTCCGATTATTCGAATGATGACATCCTGAAAGAGTCTTCGATCGTGAAGGATTATACACACAAAATCATCGGCAGCGAGAAAGTCTCAGGTTATGATTGTTACAAAATAGAACTCGATCCGAAAGAGAATGCAGCTGTGGTATGGGGAAAGATCTATTTATGGATTAGTAAAGGTGAATATTATGAGTTGAGAGCCGAGTATTATGATGAAGATGGGAAAAAGGTGAAAACCCATCTGATGTCGGAAGTAAAGTTTATGTATGACAGGAAGCTGCCTACCCTTTTTGAGATCCAGCCGGCAGACAAACCGAACCAGAAGACCGAAGTTCGGATTATAAGTACAAAATTCAATATTCCACTGGCAGAAAGCTTTTTCTCACAGCAAAACATGAAAGCACTGAAATAACGAGTGTATGGATCAGGTCAGGATAGCATGGAGGAATCTTTGGAGGAACAAGCGGCGAACGCTGATCACTATGGCGTCGGTCTTTTTTGCCATATGGTTTGCACTCATCCTGAGGGCTTTCGAACTCGGAAGCTATGACCTGATGGAATACAACATCGTCCATGCCTACTCAGGATATTTCCAGCTGCATGCAAAAGGATACTGGAACGACAAGGTGCTGGATAATGGGTTTGTTTGCACTCCGAAGATGGAATCGACCCTCCTGAAGACGAAAGGAGTTTCAGGGTTTACAAAACGGCTGGAATCGTTTGCCCTCGCTTCCTTCGGTTTGCAGACGAAAGGTGTGATGTTGAATGGAATCGATCCACAGGCAGAGGAGGGGCTGACTTCCCTCAGGAAAAAACTCGTAAGTGGAAAGTACCTCGGCAAGAATGATTCAGGGGCACTGGTCAGCCAGCGCCTGGCTAGGTACCTGAAGATATCCGTGGGCGACACCCTCGTCATCATTGGACAGGGTTACCACGGTGCAAATGCTGCAGGGGTCTTTCCGGTGAAAGGCATCATTCGTTTTCCTTCTCCCGACCTCGACAGTCGGTTGGTTTACATAAGTCTTCCCGCTGCCCAAAACCTTTTCAGCGCAGAGGGAATGCTTACATCCATTGCATTCAATGTCAGCAATGCACAGAATTACGCGGCTGTCACAGAAGAAGTGCATAAAAGCCTTGATACAGATGCGTATGAAGTCATGACCTGGGAGGATATGATGCCGGATGTGGTTCAGCAGATCAATGCTGACAGCGCTTCCGGGTTGATCATGTTGGGTATCCTTTACATGATTGTCGGCTTTGGGATATTTGGAACCTTGCTGATGATGCTGAACGAAAGGGCCCGGGAGTTCGGAATGATGATCGCGATCGGGATGCATAAAGGAGGGTTGATGATTGTTGTTATCCTGGAAATTCTGTTTCTGGGCCTGATTGGAATTGCCGTCGGAATTGCTGCTGCAATCCCTTTCATTAGGTACTTCTTCGTTCACCCGATCCCATTGACAGGGGATATGGCCATAGCAACCATAAATATGGGTTTTGAACCCATTATGCCGACTGCTTGGAGAGCATCCTTCTTTATCGCACAGACCTCTGTTGTATTAGGGATTATCCTGATAATGTTGTTTCTGCCGGTAATACGTATTGGCAGGTTAAATGTTTCAAATACGATTCGTCGGTAAATATTTTTGAATATGATCTGGAGCATGGCATGGAAAAATATATGGAGAAACAAGGTACGCAGCCTTGTAGTGATCCTTGCCATAGCATTCGGTTTGCTGGGCGGGGTTTTCTCCTCTGCAGTGTTGAAGGGGACGAGCGATCAACGTATCCTTGAGGCTGTCAGCAGGGAAACGTCGCACCTTCAGCTCCATAATCCAAAATACCCCGCCGATAATGAAATACGATTTACCATCGATGGTGACTTCGACAAACTCAGGAATTATCTTGATACCGCCGTTGAAATTCAGGCATGGTCGCCCAGGATCAAGTTTATTGCAATGGCAAGC
Source organism: Bacteroidales bacterium (assembly GCA_038244085.1). GTDB lineage: Bacteria > Bacteroidota > Bacteroidia > Bacteroidales > FEN-979 > FEN-979. The sequence continues at coordinate 14,234 of JBBRTX010000003.1, forward strand.
AGTGCGAATGCAGGTACCGGTGTCATGGTAATGGGGATCCATCCGCAAAAAGAAATGCAGGTTACAGAAATTCATTCCCTTATCGTCGATTCCGGTGGTAACTGGTTTGCAGATTACAAAGGGATCCCGGTAGTTGTAGGCCAGGCACTTGCGGAGAAGTTAAAGGTCCACCTTCATTCCAAGATTGTTCTTACATTCCAGGATTTGCAGGGAACGCTCACCGGTGGTGCATTCCGGATTTGCGGGATCTACAGGACCAGCAATTCCGTTTTCGATGAGATGAACATTTTCGTGAAGCAAGAAGACATCCAGTCCCTGTTAAATGCAACAGGAAACAGCTGTCATGAAATCGCCATCCGGCTGAAAGACTCCGGCAAGGTTCCGAAGGTCGAAAAGAACATTCGCGACTTGTTTCCAGGTTTGCTTGTTCAAAACTGGAAAGAGATCGATCCGATCCTTGGAATGATGAATGATTTTATGGATCTATGGCTTTATCTTTTCATGGGGATTATTCTGCTTGCATTGGGATTCGGCATCATCAACACGATGCTGATGGCGATCCTCGAACGCCGGCGTGAATTTGGAATGCTTGCCGCCATCGGCATGAACAAGAGGAGAATCTTATTGCTGATTATGCTGGAGTCGGTATTCCTATCCCTGACAGGAGCCGTAATTGGCATGACCCTTGGAATCCTGCTTACACTCTATACGCATCATACCGGGATCAACCTCGGGATTTTTGCCAAAGGATTTGAAAAGATTGGTTACAACCCGGTCTTATACCCTTCACTCGACTTATTATTTTTCATCAACCTGACGGCAATGGTTGTGATCATCGGCATTGCAGCATCGTTATATCCTGCAAGATATGCTTTGAAATTACGACCGGCAGAAGCTATCAGGACTGAATAACTGGATATTATGAGCATAATCATCATTGAGGATTTAAAAAAGAGTTATCGCGATTCGGAAGTGGTTGTTAAGGCAGTAAACGGGGTCAGTCTCTCCTTCGAAGAAGGGGAGTTCACAGCAATTGTCGGACCTTCAGGATCTGGCAAAACAACCCTTTTGAATATGATCGGAGGATTGGACAAACCGGATAGCGGGAATATCTTCATCGGAGGGGAAAATATCACCCAATTCAATATTCGCAGGCTGATCGACTTCAGGATGTCTAATATCGGCTTTGTTTTTCAGTCGTACAATCTCATACCCGTGCTCACCGTCCTGGAGAATGTGGAATTTGTCATGCATCTGCAAGGAATTCCGAAGGAAAAACGTCAGAAACGTGCCATAGCGTTGCTTGAAGCCGTGGGACTGAGTGACCGCATTCACAGCCGATCGACGAAGTTATCAGGTGGTCAGCAGCAACGAGTGGCCGTGGCACGGGCGCTGGCATCTCATCCCAGGTTTATTCTTGCCGATGAGCCAACTGCCAATCTTGATTCGGTTTCAGCATTGAACCTTCTGGAGATTATGGAAAAGTTGAACCGCGAGGAGCAAACGACGTTCATCTTCTCAACCCATGACCAGCGTGTGGTCAACAAGGCGCGACGAGTGATCGTTCTGGAAGACGGGAAAGTTGTAAGAGATGATCCTTCCTGAATTTAACCGTTACTAAATAATAATCAGATGAAAGAAGTTAATAATAAAATGTTCACAATCATGGCTATTACCATGATATTATTCAGTAGTTGCAACCAAGGTCAGGGTGGCGGAAATAAGATGAATGGTGATTCCATGGGCTGGGGCATGCAAGGAGGGTTCTGGTATACTATAATTGTCGTGATCTTACTTCTTGTAATTGCAGGCGGTCTTTTTTATTTTTTGAATTTGGGACGAAAAAAGTAAATTCAAGGGAAGGCATCCATTGTATCATGATAACGCAAACACCACTTGACGCACATGATTACCTGTTTTATCCATTGGCGACTTCTTGTTATCAATAATTAGGAAGGATCAACCAGGTTATCCAACAAAGCCGAAAGAAAAAAGGTAATAATCCTTATAACCCAAAGCAACCTTCTTGTCTTTTTGGATTTTATCCTATCTGTAATAATGGTAGAGGCTGTGTGCGCATCGATCAGTTCAGCAATGGTCATAGCCCCGATAAGAATAAGGGTATTCCTGAAATTCGCCAAAATGATCCATTAGATGTCGGTAATCAAAGCCTTATTAGTTCTGAAGATGAATAAAAGGTCCAGCAGAGGATACCGGTAAAGATCGCGCTGACAGATTTGTTGATGGAAAGTTTGTTTTCAAATTTAATGGCAATGAAGCTGAGAATGAAACCGCCAGCTATAATTGCGTCATTCATGCTTTTTATCTTTCGACAATGAGTTTTATATGCGTGGTGCTCAATCTTGTTCTCAGCCAGTTCTCGAGTTGTTTTCGCCGCTCCCAGGTAGGAGGTTTTCTGAATTTCAAATAGACCAGGTAAACGGTATCCGGTTTATTATTAACGGCGTTGACCAACAATGATGGAGTAACCGAAAGCTCCCTGATTTCCGGATCAAGTGCCTCTGTCTCCCGAAGTAGTTTTAAGGAAAAGTCAGTAGACTGATATTTATTCAGTTCTTTCTGCAGATCAGCAATCTGTTGATCTTTGGTAATTACCTGAGCTTGGCTTTTCACGAACAGTTCCTTGACAATTTCCGACTTTATGACAGAGACATCAATCGGGGTGGCCTCTTTCATGCCTTCTTTTATAATAAGTTCCGTATTGCCCAGATGATAATAGTTCAGCTTCGTCTTTGCTGAATCAATTTCTTGTAGACGGATTCCTCTTCCTACATATACAACTGATATGGTTCTTTTTGCAGCATCAATTTTCTTCTCAATGATAATGTTGTTTCCGAATGTCAGTTCCTTGTTAATAAAACGTGTTGCATTGGATTCAAACACATTCCGTTTAACCATATTGAAAGCAATGTACACACTTGGGACAAATGTAAGGAAGACAATTGTCATTATCCATAACCGAACGTTCCTAGCCATGGCGGGGTTCGGGAATTGATGCACCGGGAATCTCAGAAATCTGACCATGATCAGGGTGGCAAACCCGATAAAAACACTGTTGATGAAAAACAAATATAATGCCCCGACAAAGTAATAAAGGTTGCCCACGGCCAATCCATATCCGGCAGTGCATAATGGTGGCATTAAGGCAGTTGCAATAGCAACCCCGGGGATGACATTTCCTTTTTCCTTACTAGTTGTGGCAATAATACCTGCACCACCCCCAAATAAGGCAATGAGTACATCAAATACGGTAGGTGTGGTTCTGGCCAATAACTCGGAATGAGCATCATTCAGTGGTGTAAGAAGAAAATATGCAGTGGAGGTAACCAATCCAATAACCAAAGCTACCAGGTAATTTGTAAATGATATCCTGATTAACTTGGTATCGTAAATTCCAACACCCAACCCAATTCCCATGATCGGCCCCATCAATGGTGAAATGAGCATGGCACCAATGATAACAGCTGCAGAATTCATATTTAAACCGATGGAAGCAATGAAAATTGCAAAGATCAGCACCCAAAGGTTGGCCCCCCTGAAGTAAACATTCCTGGTAATAGCGTGAATGACATCCTCGAATTCCTCCTTGTTCTTATCAAGGTTAAATCGTTCCTTGAAAAAAGCGAGTAAAATTGCAATCAGGTTCATAACAAAAGGTTTTCAAAAAGAACAAATTTACCAAATCCAGCAGAATGCCGGAAGAATCAAGAATAATGAACCTGATTCCTGCAATTTATTTTTTCAGGAAAACAGAATCAGGATGTATTCACCGGAGGAGAAAATGAATCAATTCTGCCACATTATCCTGACCCAGGCAACGATATCGGGCATTCGTACTTCCTAGTCCTACCTTGATTGTAAATGCTACTTCCGGCAAAGCCCTGAAAAGATACTCATCAGTATGATCATCCCCCAGGGCCAGGATAAAATCAGGGTTCGCTTCCAATAATAGGTTGTTTGCAGCTATTCCCTTATTGATGTTTTTTTCCTTTATTTCTATAACATGATTTCCCTCCAGAATTTCAATACCAAACTGGCTTTCAATTTTTCTAAGCCGGGCATTCAAAGTATCAAGCTGGACATCTGTCGGAAAAACCCTGCAGTTCCTGAAATGCCACGCTATGGAGCTTTCTTTTTCTTCTACCACCGCCCCGGGGAACATTTTCACATACTTTGAAAATTCAGCAAGGGCTATGGGTTTCCAACGGTTATTGATGGGTGACATGTTACTCCACAATTTGTCAGGTAAGCGTAAAAATACGCCGTGTTCAGCAATCAGGATCAGTTTCATTCCGTCAAATATCCTGCTCAGAAAATCACGGTCCCTGCCACTTATTATAACGACAGTGTTTCCCTTTACAGATGAAAGCTTTTCCAGTAATCGCCGGGTTTCAAAATCCGGAAGGGCCAATTCCGGATTATTGGCAAAGGGAACCAATGTTCCGTCATAATCAAGGAAAAAAAATCTTTTTTCTGCTTTTAAATAAGCTTGCCTTATACTGTCAAACATTTTGGAAAGGGTGTTTATATCTTATTTCTTACTTTTTGCACCTGAATAAAGAATTCGTTTGCCCATTTAAAAACAGTATAATTGCGAACACGTGACTGTAACTTTGCCGTTCTCCGCTCGATTTCCTCAACGGGCATTTCAATGGCCATCTTTATCGCCTCAGCCATTTCTTTGTAATCGAACGGATTGATGATCAGAGCGTCATTTTTCAGTTCCGACGATGCTCCTGCCATTTCGCTGAGGATCAGGACTCCTTTGTTTTCTACTTGGCAAGCAATGTATTCTTTAGAAACCAGATTCATTCCATCCCGCAATGGAGTGATAAGGCCTGCATCGCTTAGATCATATAGGGCCACAAGTTCAGAAAATGACAACGAAGTATACTGATAAATCAGGGGTCTCCATCCAATGTTGCTGTATTTTCCATTGATTCTCCCTACGGCTGCTTCAATCTCTTTTTTCATCTTTTTATATCGATCAATCGTATCCCTCGACGGAACAACAACAATATTAAAAATGACTTTTTCATGCCAGGCTGAATTGTTTTCAAGAAAGTATTCAATTCCTTTCAGTCGGTTTAACAAACCCTTGGTGTAATCAAGCCTGTCAACAGAAAATACCAATTTTTTATTTTTTACATGTTTTGCAATTTTTTGTTTTTCCTTTTTGACCGAGGGTGATAAACAGGCATCATGAAATTTTTCAAAATCAATTCCTATTGGGAAAGCGCCGATTTTAACCTTCCTTTCATCAACAAGAATTATGTTTTGATGCGATTTATAACCCAGCGAGCGTTGAACGGAACGAAGGAAATACCGCGCGTAATCCTTGGTGTGGAATCCTACCAGATCTGCACCAAGCATACCGTTCAGGATCTTATTATGCCAGGTTCTTGGCATGAGCCTGAAAATTTCATAAGAAGGGAACGGAATATGAAGAAAAAACCCGATGGCTATCTCAGGAAATTCTTTTCTGATAAGGTCAGGAAGTAAGAAAAGTTGATAATCGTGAATCCAGATAAAATCACCGGGCCGGATAACTTTTTTGAGTTGTTCATAGAAAAGTTTATTTGCCTGCACATACGCCATGAAATAGTGTTCATCATAGTTTGCAAGAGATGGAAAATAATGAAACAGTGGCCAGATCATATCGTTACAAAATCCGCCATAAAATTTTTCATTTACTTTTTCAGGAATAGGAACCGGGACAAGTTCAAAAGCTTTTATTGATTGTTTTCCCTTAACAATTTCATAGGGTAAATCTTTTCCTTCCCCAACCCATACTATTTTTCTTTTATTCCCAAATTGATCGACGGTGGGCAATTGTTCGGAAAGTGATAAAACTGCTGAAACTAAACCACCAGCATTCTGATGTACGGTGACTCCTCCCTTATTCCTGATAAATTTAAAAGGGAGCCTGTATGCAACAATGACAAGCCGCTGAAATGGGAAATCCTTTTTTCTTTCCATTGCGTTTTTATTTAATAAAGAACGGTTTATCAAGTTTGATAGAAATCCTGTAAACAGCATTCATCAGCCCGACATGACTGTATGTTTGTGGAAAATTACCCCACTGACCGCAGGTAACGTCTGCATCTTCGCTGAAAAGTCCGAGGTGGTTGGCATAAAAAAGAAGTTTTTCAACCAATCGAAGTGCTTCATCCAACCTTCCTGTGCATGCCAAAGTTTCAGCATACCAGAAAGCACATAAAAGAAATGAGTTCTTCTGCTTCCCCAGATCATCTTTAATGTATCTGTGTAAAAGTCCATCCGGTGTCTTTAATTCACGTTCAATTGCGAGCAAATGCAACTTTGCCTTTCGTGATCCGGGATCAAGGTAGTTCATTGTAATCAACTGGAGACTACTGGCATCTAATTCCGGGCTCCCGACTGCCTGGGTATAAACCTTTCTTATTGGATCATAGCATTTTTCGATCCTTGCAGCTGCTTTACGGCTAATTATCCGGGAAACCTTTGCGATTTCCTCCTCCCCCAGATACTCTGCTATTTTAAGCGCTGCCTTACTTCCTGCCCAGTGGAATAGCATTGTATAACAGTGCAGTTGTTTCGTGCTTTCAAATTCCCAGATTCCTGCATCGGGTTCGTCAATCGTATTTTCAAGTCTTTGCAAAAGCCATTTCACGATCTCCAGTGTCTTGTCCCGGTCAAGATAGTTTAACCTGTTATCCACAAACAGGGGGAGAAGACTCACCAGGACCTGCCCATACACATCGTTCTGTGTTTGAAAGAATGCATCATTCCCTATCCTGACAGGTTGGTTCTCCATATACCCTTTAAGAGGCAGGTATGATACAGGTGGGACATCCCCTCCACTAATGGTATACAACGGTTTAATCCTGTCATTTTCCCCTATAATGATATTATGAATAAACGAAAAGTACTTTTCTACTTCTTCAAAATGTCCGATACTGTTAAATGCATTCAGTGTATAATATGAATCCCGCATCCAGCAGTAACGATAATCCCAATTCCGGCCTGACTGGTCAAATTCAGGAAGGCTCGTGGTCCCGGCAGCAATGATCCCTCCGGTATCCTCAGACTGATGTAATTTAAGAACAAGCGCCGAGCGGATGATCTGTTCCTGGAAAATCGAAGGGATGGAAGTAGCCTTAATCCAGTCCTGCCAGTAATTTCTGGTTTTATCCAGGAAGGTTTCTGCAGTGCTTCTTAATGGTGCCTCCAAGGGAACTCCATATGTAAACACAAGGTAATGCGATTCGTTTAAGACAAATGGTTTTCCTTCCATGATATAGTTAAGTGGTATATCAGTGGACAGCCTGACCTGGGAATCAAGGCCAAGGAACCTTAGGTGATTACTCCCCTGCGTCAATTCAGGAACGATCCTTCCATAGTCGCCCACAGGGTTGCATTTAATACGAATGACCGGATTCCCCGAAATTGGTTTGATTTTCCGGATGAGCATCAATGGCTTGTAATAACGATCATACTGATAAAACCGGGGAGCAAAATCAATTACCTTGAATTCACCTCCATTGACCCTGAACTCAGTAGTAAGGATATTTGTATTCTTCAAATAATACTGGTGCGAAGTAAATTTGTCTGTAGCCGGTAATACGGAGAACTCTCCTCCCTTTTCCGGATCAAGAAGTGAACCGAAAATGAAACTGCTGTCGAATCGCGGCATGCAAAGCCATCTGACATTTGCAGTCGTATCGATGTAAGCAAGATAGGAGCAATTCCCTATAATACCCATGGGATATTCGTGTCTGTTCATGATCTTTTTGTTTAATAATAGTTACAGAGGTTAAAGTTCCTTCTCATTAGGAATGAACAGTTCCTCATCCTTCCGGCTGAGTTGGCATCAACGTTACAGTTCCGGAAGGATGACTGAATTCCCCCAGTCTGGAGAAGGCGCTGATGACAGGTGATCGAAATCCGCAGTACCTGACGGTCTAATAGACAGGACAGGTAAATGAGAATGATTCACCACCTGTTGTGCAAACTGCCCAAGAAAGAAATTCTTAACGGTATAATCAAGATTTGCCGAGAGAACAATTAAATCAGCTTCGAATTCTATCGAATTATCAATGATTGAGGTTGGGAAATCTTTACTGGCAGTTAACATTGAGTTAAAATGGACTCTGTCAGTTTTCAGCTGTTTTTTTAACTTCTCCATTAACGAGTCTACCTCTTTTAAATCATCTGGTCTGTCAGGATCGGTAAGCCCTAACACCATTACTTCTGAATTATTCTTCTCTATTATCGGCCTTGCAAAGAAATATTTATCAAGGTTACCGGGCGAGAACCTGACGGGAAAAAGCACCTTTTCGAAATAGGTTTTTCTCCAGTTTCCCGGAATTGTCAGGACCGGGCAAACAGCATTTTTTATGACCCTGAATGATTCTGAACCCATAAAAAATTCCCTGATTCCTGAAGTACCATGCGTACCCATGACAATCAGGCTGATTTTGTTTTCAATGGCTATCCGACAAATGGTATCTGATGGGGAACCTTCCAAAACAACACCGGAGATGTCGATTCCCATCAGGGTTTTAATTTTACCAGCCAGATTGTTGAGCCTGGATGCTATAGTCGATTTTATTTCCTTGCCCACGCTCACGTCACTTATATATACCTCATTTGCCTGAAGATAAGCATACCTGTCGATGACATGCAGTAAGATAATCTTTGCGTTTTGTCTTTTGGCAATTGCAAGTCCCACCTTTAAGGCGCTTTCCGCCAGATTCGAAAAGTCCGTCGGTATTAAAATTGAATCAATTTGCGTTTTCATTGGATTTATTATTATTGAATAGATATACAAATATAAGTCAGCATCCTTGAAAGAGGTTGCTAAATATCCAATTAATAATGGTACTATTCAGTATTCCTCGGGATAAAAAGTTGGGAAATGATAAAACCAGTGCTATTTTTACAGGGTCGAAAATTCGTAAGGAATAATCGTAATGCTGAAAAGAACTGTTTATCGTTTATTGACATGGAGATCCCAACAGATGGGGTCTCACACTTTTATCATTATAGCAAGTATGCTCGTCGGAATTGTATCGGCGCTTGCTGCCGTAATTTTAAAAACATTTGTTCACCAGATGCACCGTATTCCGGATTACTTCTTCAGCTTATCCAACACTCATATCTGGTTTCTTATATTACCTTTTTCAGGCATCATAATTACTGTTATCGTTGTCAAACTTTTTTTTAAAGGAAAACTTGAAAAGGGACTGGGAAGTATTCTTTATTCCATTTCAAGAAATTCATCCAAGGTAGATAAAAGTAAGATGTATTCACACATCATCACCAGCGGAATTACCGTCGGTATGGGAGGTTCGGCAGGGCTGGAAGCACCAATCGTGATCACAGGATCAGCCATCGGGTCCAATATTGCAAGTATGCTCAAACTTGGTTATAAGGATAGAACATTATTACTTGCGTGTGGAGCTGCTTCCGGAATTGCAGCCGTTTTCAACAGCCCCATTGCCGGAGTGATCTTTGCAGTAGAAGTGCTCTTAACAGATGTTTCAATCGCCACATTCATTCCTTTGCTTATTTCAACCGCCACAGCCACCATTCTTTCAAAATTCCTCTATACCGGTCAGTTGTTCTACATGATCACAAATCAGTGGTTTTATCATGCGATCCCGTTTTATGTCCTTCTGGGAATTTTATGTGGTTTTATTTCTGTTTATATGACAAGGATGACTTTGTCTCTGGAACACTTCTTCGAAAAGCGGAAAAGCGTTTATTCGAAAGCGATTCTCGGAGGGTTGGTACTGGGTATTCTGATTTTCCTTTTTCCACCGCTTTTCGGGGAGGGATATACTTCAATAAATAGTTTATTTCATGGCGATTATTATGATCTAATCAGAAAAAGTATTTTCGAACCCTTTATTGGAAACGACTGGGTCTTGCTGACGGTAACGCTTGCTATCGTCATCATTAAAATAATAGCAACTTCACTGACCATGGGATCCGGCGGTAATGGAGGGATTTTTGCCCCAAGCTTATTTACGGGTTCATTGACAGGGTTTGGTTTTGCATACATAGTCAACATAACAGAAATCACTTCCCTTCACGTTTCCAATTTCATCGCCGTCGGGATGGCTGGGATTATGAGTGGTGTAATTCATGCACCTCTCACCGCCATCTTCCTTATTGCGGAAATAACCGGTGGATATGTTCTCTTTGTACCATTGATGATTGTTTCAGCAATCTCATTCTTTATCAGCCGGTATTTCGAACCTTACTCGATCTATACCAAAAACCTGGCAAAGAGGGGCCATCTATTCACGGACGATAAGGATAGCAATATTCTTATGCAGCTAAAGCTTGAGGAATTAATTGAGACAGATTTTACACCGCTTCAGGTCAATGCTAAATTCAGTGATATCATTGATGCATTTACAACAAGTAAAAGAAATTTGTACCCTGTGATAGACAAAGAAAACAACTTTATTGGAATCATTGATCTTGATAATATAAAAGAGATCATGTTTAAACCCGAATTAAATGAACCTATGACCGTTTCGGATGTAACCACAACAGGACTATTGACAATTGATAAACTTGAGAATGTTGCTTCTGCGATGGAAAAATTTGAAACTTCAGGACGATGGAATATTCCAGTTACTTATGAAGGAAAATATGTCGGTTTCATTTCTCAATCAAATTTCCTATCCTACTATCGCCGAATTCTGAAACGTTCCTCCTCAATTTTCTGATTCCACTTGTTGGTTCAATGAAACATCCAAAACGGCATTTTATTAACTCAAGTTTCGCATTAGTTTAATTATTGATAAACAGACAGATGCAATGGTTCATACATGGTTAAATCTTCAAAGCTGATGCCCATGACCTGTAGAATCGAGTGCTGCAATTCCACAAATAGGCCCCAAAGTCTTTCAGTCAAGGTAATTTCCAATATTTCTGATTCTATTTTCCGAAATAAATCACCCATGCTTTCGTAATCGCTGAACCTGCGCCGCAGACTAACCATGATATAAACCAGAAAAACACAAGTAAATGAAGCGATCTGGCCATCAAAATCACGGGATTGATCCAGAAACCCATTGGAGGTTTTTAAAGAATAGGGTGGTCATACTACTCGCATGTCGCACCGGTTACTTATGCAATGGGAGGCGGTTTTCTTTCATGAGAACAGGGGGATAGGAAAACAATAATACGCTCTTAAGATTTGTCAGCCTCAGTTTCATTATTCCCTTGAGAAAGTGTTTACTTTTACGCAGACTCCAAAAAAAAAGCCACTTACCACATTGAGGTAAATGGCTGATTTATCGGTGGGCCCACCTGGACTTGAACCAGGGACCACCTGATTATGAGTCAGGTGCTCTAACCAACTGAGCTATAGGCCCGCACCAAGTCAGACCGCTTGCGGAACTGATTCGGGTGGGCAAATGTAAAAGAATTTTAGCATTTTTGCAAATTGATATCAAGCCTTACAACATGCTGAAACTTCGTCAGAATATACCCGGGAACAAAGGAATCAGGAATATTATCTTCGACTTTGGCGGTGTGATTTGCGACATTGACATAACCAAGACCGAACAGAAATTTGCAGAATTCGGTGAAGCGATAAATTCCGGCAGGGAACAGGATTCTTTGGGAGGTTTCGTTCTTCTCGTACAAGCCCTTGAGAAAGGAAAGATTGATCCAAAGGCATTTAAAGAAATCATCCGCCAGCATTATGTAAATCCTCCCGCTATTGAAGCAATTGAAGAGGCCTGGAATGCGCTGCTGGGTGAGATTCCGGGGCACCGGATCCGGTTATTGGAACAACTCCGGAAAAATTATCGCATCTTTCTGCTGAGCAATACCAACGTGATTCATTATGAAAAATATCTTCGGGATTTCCGGACGAAATTCGGTTATGAGCGGTTTGAGGATCTCTTCGAGAAGGTATATCTTTCCCACAAGCTCGGTATGAGCAAACCCGGCAGGGAGATCTTTGACAGGGTTACCACTGACAGTCAGCTGATTCCGGCAGAAACGCTCTTTATCGACGATACGGCTGAGAATGTCGCCGGTGCGGTAAAAGCCGGAATGGCAGGATTTCTCCTTGAAAAAGGAATGGATGTTACGGAGCTGTTCGAGGAATAAGCCCTTGACTTTACGGGTTTTTCTTATTAACTTTGCATTCCTTTTCTAAAACTGAATATCTGATATGAAGTTATCGCAATTCCGCTTCCACCTGCCTCCTGAACTCATCGGAAGTCACCCCCCGAAACAAAGGGACGAAGTCAACATGATGGTGCTGAACAGGAAAACCCAGTCCATCGAACACAAACAATTCAAAGATATTCTTGATTATTTTGGTGAAGGGGATGTTTTCATCCTCAACAACACCAAGGTTTTCCCTGCCCGATTATACGGCGAAAAGGAAAAGACCGGAGCCAAGATCGAGGTTTTTCTGCTCAGGGAACTGAACCGTGAATCCCGTCTCTGGGACGTTTTGGTGGATCCGGCTCGTAAAATCCGCATTGGAAATAAGCTTTATTTCGGTGAAGATGATTCACTCGTCGCCGAGGTAATCGATAATACCACTTCGAGAGGAAGAACAATCCGTTTTCTTTTCGACGGACCTTACGAAGAGTTTAAAAAGACCATCCAGCATCTGGGAGAAACACCGCTGCCTAAGATTCATAACCGCGCAGCTACCATTGAAGATGAAGAACGGTACCAGACCATCTATGCCAAACACGAAGGTGCTGTAGCCGCGCCGACTGCCGGGATGCACTTCAGCCGGGAGATCATGAAACGGCTGGAGCTTCAGGGCGTGGGTTTTGCCGAAATCACGCTTCATGCCGGACTGGGTAACTTCCGGACCATCGATGTTGAAGATCTTACCAAACACAAAATGGACTCGGAAGAGGTGATCATCGATGAAAAAGCCGTGGAGATCGTCAACAAAGCCAAGGCCGATCGGAAAAAAATCGTTGCAGTAGGAACTACTACCATGAAAGCCATCGAATCGTCGGTCACGATTGCCGGTACACTGAAACCTTACCGGGGCTGGACCAACAAATTCATCTTCCCGCCCTACGAATTCAGTATCGCCAATGCCATGATCACCAACCTGCAATTGCCGCAAACACCCATGATGATGATGGTTGCTGCCTTTGCCGGATACGATTTCCTGATGAAATCCTATGATGAAGCCATTGAGAAAAAATACAAATTCTTTACCTACGGCAATCCTACACTGATTCTCTAACTATTGCAACCGGTATTCTCAAACCAGGATACAGTCATCATTGTAGCAGGCGGCTCCGGTAACCGGATGCTTTCGGTTATTCCCAAACAGTTCCTTTTGCTGAGCGGACTCCCGGTGATCATGCATACCATCCGCGCATTTACGAATTTCAATCCGGAACTGGAAATCATCATCGCACTTCCTGATTCATATGTGGACTATTGGAAAGAGCTGTGTGCCCGGTTCAGCTTTTCTGTTCCCCATACCATTGCCCGGGGAGGATCTACCCGTTTTGAAAGTGTAAAAAATGCACTCGACCTGGTAAGCACCGATGGGTTGGTAGCCGTTCATGACGCGGTAAGACCGTTGGTTTCACGGAAAACCCTTACAAACACGTTCAACCAGGCCTTCCTGACCGGAAATGCCATCCCGGTCATCCCGGTGGTGGATTCGATCCGGCAAACGGAAGGAGAAACCAGCATACCCATCAACCGGGCTAACCTTCGGGTAGTACAAACCCCCCAGGTCTTCCGCAAAGAAAGGCTTAAAAAGGCCTATGCTGCTGCAACACACAGCGATTTTTCGGATGATGCAACCGTCATGGAAGCGGCAGGGGAGAAGATTTATCTCGTGGAAGGGAATATTGAAAATATTAAAATCACCCACCCGGCTGATCTGCACATGGCGGAGAAGTTAATCGGGGAAATGCTCTAAGAAGAGCTGCGAGAAACAGGTACTGTTCTTCCTTTCCATTCGTAGGATCCAAAGGTTCCCATGAACCCGATCACGACGGTGTACATGAGATTCAGTATTGCCGCAGCGGGAAAGAGAAACAGCCATCTTTTCTTTTCAAAAAAAACAGCCATCACGGCAACGGGGATAAAGTCCATGATCATCTTTATGCCAAATAAAATCAGCGCAGTCATGCTTATCCCCGGAATAAAAAAACCTGTAAGGATAATCAGGTTGGCCAGGTAAGTCATCACTGCTACCAGCAGGACTTTCTTATCGGTGTATCCTTTGCTTTTAGAGACCCAGCGCAGGCGTTGGTGCCAGAATGCGCGGAAAGTCGCTGCGGCCGGGGTTTTTACGATGGCAGACTTATCAAAAAGAAACCTGACGCTTTTTCTGCCAAAATGTTTCCGGATCTTCATCATCAGGAACTGATCATCGCCGGAGGCATATTTTTCATTTCCCGAAAACCCGGAAACCGCCTCAAATGCCTTCTTCTCATAAGCGAGGTTGGCGCCGTTGCACATCAACGGTATGCCGGCCAACGCTGATCCGGCCGTAGCGCCGATCAATCCCATGAATTCGAGTGACTGGATGCCAGTAAATAGCTGTTTCTCGTCGGCAAAAGTCACAGGCCCGATGATCATAGCGGGGTGAGCCGATTCGTAGCAATCGACGATAGAAGAGACCCAGTGCGGTGCCGGAATCGAGTCGGCATCGGAGGTGATGATCAAATCGCCGGTGGCACTCATCATGGCGATGGCGAGTGCGGCCTTTTTTGAAGGAGCGCCTTCCTTGATCAAACAGCGCATTTGTAAGCCGGGATTGTTCCTGATGAATGCGTTGATCACCTCCCGGGTTCCATCTTCCGAAACATCATCCACCATGATTATTTCAAGAAGAGTCGTAGGATAGTCCTGGTTTCTCAGTCCATTGAGACAACCGGTTATTCTCTTTTCTTCATTCCTGGCCGCTATGATCACGGTGACCCGGGTGGTGGGATTTTTACTTTCAGGGAGAACGCTTTTTCTGCGCAGCAATCCTGTAATCACGATGGCCATGATGAGGAAGTACCCCGATGAGAGGATGATGAGCAGCAAGAAGAAAAGATTTAGCAGTGGCATATTTTGATCAGTTATCCGGTTCTTCGGTGTTCCGCTTTCTGAAAAACTTCAGACGGTAAATAAAAAAGGTCCCGGTCAATGCCGGTATGGCGAGGTTGAGCAACCAAAGGAACGTCGATGCGGACAACACGCCGATGGCCACCTCATCGGTCATGGTGCCGGTCTGGGTAAAATAAAGCCCGAAAAAATAGATGGCTACAGAATCACGGATCCCCAATTCCGTAAGGGCGACAGTTGGGAAAACTGTAATAATCAGGAAAATCAGGGAGATGATGATCATGCCGTTGTAAAAAGGAATCGGAACGGAAAAAATTTTGAGAAGGAGAAAATATTGCAGGGAAAAAACCAGATACCGGGTAAAACTCAGGGTAATGACGAACAAGAGCTCTTTCGCGGAATAGTATTTAAAAATCCTGAACACTTTGCCGTATTTCCGGAAGCGGGTCTTGCTGATGCTTTGCTTCAAACCGGTGAGCAGAGAGACATTGAAATAGAGAAAAAGGAGGAGAGTATCGAGCAGAATGATGATCCCGACCAGGCTGTAATACAAAAGGCCGGGGTATCCCTGGATTTCGGGGACTACCTGCGGATGGATGAGCAGCAGGGCCAATGTGCCGGTGAGAATGGTCACCAGCAACTGGCTGAGGCTTCCGAGGATTGTGATGAAAACCCCTTCCAGGTGACCGGCTTTATCCAGGATGAAAACCCTTCCGAAATATTCCCCAACCCGGTTTGGCGTGAAGAAGCTGACGGAAGCACCGGTCAGTACCGCCTCGTACGCCTTGATGAAAGAGATTTTCTCGATTTTGCTGATCAGGTATCTCCATTTCTGAGATTCAATACCCCAGTTGACGAACATCATGAAGATGACAAGCCAGAGAAGCTGACTGACCCCGGGTTGTTGAAATAAGCCGAGTAAAATGTCAAGCTGATGACCGAAATCCTTTTCGAGGAAGACTTTCTTGTAGAGGAATCCGTAGGTTGCAACAACGATCAGGATCCGGAGCAGGATGTTGTACAATTTACGTACTTTTGTTTTTCTGTTCTTCATCTGAAATATGGCAGCAAACCGGATTATTTTGGGAATTGATCCCGGCACAAATATAATGGGTTATGGCATCATTGAGGTCACCGGGAATAAAGCCGAACTTCTTTCCCTGGGTGTCTTAAAACTAAACAAGGTCGATGATCATGCCCTCAAACTTAAGAATATTTTTGAATATATCTGTTCATTGATCAGTCAGTATCATCCTGATGAGATGGCGATCGAAGCGCCTTTTTTCGGGAAAAATGTACAGTCGATGCTGAAACTCGGGCGTGCCCAGGGAGTTGCCATTGCCGCTGCATTGTCGCAATCGATTCCCATTTTCGAATATTCTCCCCGAAAAATCAAACAATCCATTACCGGAAAAGGAGCGGCTTCCAAAGAGCAGGTTGCGCTGATGCTCCAGCATATGCTTTCCATCAAAGACATGCCGAAACACCTGGATGCGACCGATGGCCTGGCTGTAGCCATGTGTCATCATTTTCAGCGGGGTGCCACGCCGGGAAAAAAAGCCTATTCAGGCTGGGGAGCGTTTCTGGCGGATAATCCGTCGCGACTGGGGTAGGGGGCACGAATTACAAATTCGCGCCATGAGGAGGCACGAATTACAAAGCGCCCATTACATGAGTTTCTGATACACCATCCACCAACGGTCGGGAATATCATTGTTACAGGCGGTCTGATAATCCTGGTATGAGCAGGGGACCAGATAGTGGCGTTGGTATTTCATCCGTTGTTCCGAAGGTAACGGGATCTCCATCCACCAGCGGTCGGTCTTCTTGCTCTTGAAAAAGGTAAGTTCCTCTTTGTGATCGGTAATGTTTACGCGGTATTTCATGTAATCATCCTCGTCCTTGAAGGGAAAATCCTTCGGCCGGTTATAAAACCCTTCCACGAAAAACCAGATCAGTTGGGCAACCAACATGGCGGTCTGACCCAACGGATCGAGCCGCGGGTTCATCTCGTAAAAGCCAATGGAAGTCAGTTTATCGCTCAATCCGGCATATCGTACGATCTGGCAGATCTCCTCGGCGTAGAAGCCGTTGGGTGTTGCATTTCCGTTCCCGGGTGCATCGGAATTCCGGATAGCTGAAACATCTACAGTAACCAGGTCGGCATTTCTGACAACCGGTTCGGCATCTTCCAGGTTTTGACGGATCAATCCGAGACGATAAGTGTCAAACATCAGGTTTCTCATGAGTTTGAGCGCTTCCTGGTCGACAAAATAGGTCTGGTAACCGATATTGGCAAAGTTGAAAAGATAATTGGGCTGATGGAGGATGATATTGCTGAGATAGGATCTTGCATTGAGTTCATTTTCCGTCCGACCGAGGTCAAACAGGGAGTCGATGGCAACGATATTGATGATCTGGCCGAGTTTCTGGTAAGCCTGGTAGTTGGCAAAAGTGATATCCTGGCTTCCGCCGATGATTACCGGGATGATATTGTTTTCAAGCAGTTCCCCGACTGCTGCCGCAACGGCGAAATAGGTATCGGTGACATTAAATCCCGCTTTGATATTGCCGAAATCTACCATTTTGGGTTCGAAGGACCCGGGAAACAGGTTGTAAAAATGCTTCCGGACGAAATCCGGTGCAAGGGCGCAACCTTCGTTGTTAACGGCATTACGGTCTTCCTTAACGCCAATCAGCACGATATCGGCTCCTTCATAATCAGGGAAATTACCGGTTTCGGTAAAGGACTTGATCAAATCTCCCATCCGGATCTGGCCGGGGCCGTCCTGGGAATACTGGAAATCCATCAGATCGACGGGTTCAAAAAAAACAGAAAGATCCATGGTCTAAAAATAGGTCAGTCCAAAATTAAGATTTTTTTCTGATTGTCCTGCCTGGTTTTGTCGGTTCAGATTCTTTGATGATTTTCCTGCAGTCTTTAAGGTCCAGTTTGGCAGGATCTGTTCCTTTAGGGATCTTGTAATTTTGTTTTTTAAAGGCGAGATAAGGACCATACCTGCCATTGAGGATCTTAAGCTCAGGCTCTTCGGTAAACTCCCGGATGATTCTTTCGCTCTCTTTCTTTTGTTTCTCCAGTATGATCTCAATGGCCCTTTCCATGGTGATGGTCATGGGATCATCGGTTTTGGCGAGCGAATAGAAAGCGGATTTGTACTTGGCATAAGGGCCGAATCGACCTACAGCCACCGTTACATCCTCTCCTTCGTGCTCTCCGAGCGATCGGGGCAGTTTGAACAGTTCCAGCGCTTCTTCCAGGGAGATGGTATCAATGTTCTGGGTTTTTTTCAAAGAGGCGAAGCGGGGTTTATTTTCCGCATCCGACTCGCCGATTTGAACAATCGGGCCGAATCTCCCCAGCCGGGCGATAATCTTCTCCCCACTTTTGGGATCGTTTCCCAGGAATTTCTCCCCGCTGACCTTTTGTGAAGTCTCCTGTGTATTTTCAATCTGTTTGTGGAATGGGAAATAAAAGTCGTGGATCATCTTGTTCCATACGGTCTTTCCCTGGGCAATCTGGTCAAATTCCTCTTCTACCGTGGCGGTAAAATTATAGTCGAGGATATTCTCAAAATATTGCATCAGGAAGGTGTTAACCAGGATCCCGATGTCGGTGGGGAAGAGTTTTGATTTTTCAAATCCCGTATTTTCTTTTTCTGTGCTTTCCTTGATTTTGTCATTTTTCAGGGTGATCGTGTTGATCTCCCTTACGATCCCGTCGCGGTCATCTTTAATCACATACTCTCTTTTCTGGATGGTTGAAATGGTCGGGGCAAATGTGGAAGGCCTTCCGATGCCCAGTTCTTCCAGTTTTTTCACCAGGCTGGCTTCCGTGTACCTGGGTGCATGAAGGGTGAATTTTTCGCGGGCACAGATTTCATTCACATCCAGTTTGCCGCCAACGGTTAATGCGGGCAGCATTCCTTCCTGGTTCTCATCATCATCGTCGTCCCTTGATTCCAGGTAAACCTTGAGAAAGCCGTCGAAGCGGATGACTTCGCCCCTGGCAATGAATTTTTCGGGTGTGGTTGAAATGCCGATGACAATATTGGTCTTTTCCAGTATGGCATCACTCATCTGGGACGCGATGGTGCGTTTCCAGATCAGGTCATACAGTCTTTTCTGGGAATTATCCCCGTCGACGGTTTTCCGGTCCATATAGGTTGGTCGGATTGCCTCATGGGCTTCCTGGGCACCTTTTGAACGTGTGGTATACTGGCGGGTTTTGACGTAATCGGGTCCGAAGCTTTTGGTAATTTCTTCTTTGGCCATACCGAGGGCCATATTCGAGAGATTCACGGAATCCGTTCTCATATAGGTGATCTTCCCGGATTCGTAGAGCTGCTGAGCTACCCGCATCGTGTTGGCCACGGAAAAGCCCAGTTTGCGGCTGGCTTCCTGTTGCAGGGTGGAAGTAGTAAAAGGCGGAGCGGGTGATTTTTTTGCGGGCTTCGTCTCAATGTCCTCAATGGTGTAAAGTGCCCTGATACATTTTCCAAGGAAAGCGAGTGCTTCTGCTTTTTTCGGAAAGCGCTTATTCAGTTCAGCCGTGAAGACTTTATTTCCGTCAGCGACAAATTCGGCCTGGACCCGGTAAGCAGAGGTGACCAGGAAGTTCCGGATCTCTTCCTCGCGGTCAACGATCAGCCGAACGGCTACCGACTGCACCCGGCCTGCCGACAGGGAGGGTTTTACTTTTCTCCAAAGCAGGGGTGACAACTCAAAGCCAACCAGGCGATCGAGCACCCGGCGTGCCTGCTGTGCATCCACAAGGTTTTTGTCTATTTTCCTTGGATGCTCAATGGCTTCAAGAATGGCGGGTTTGGTAATTTCATGAAAGACGATCCGCTTGATGTTTTTCTCATCCAGGTTCAGCGCCTCTACCAGGTGCCACGCGATGGCTTCTCCTTCACGGTCCTCATCGGATGCGAGCCAGACGACTTCCGCCTCTTTCGCGATCTTTTTCAGATCGGCGACAACTTTCTTTTTTTCGGGTGATATGATGTACTGAGGTAGAAATCCGTGATCAATATCCACCCCGAGATCCTTTTTAGCAAGATCCCTCACATGTCCGAAACACGATTTCACAGTGAAATCCTTCCCTAAAAACCCTTCAATGGTCTTCGCTTTGGCTGGGGACTCAACAATAACAAGATTCCTGGTCATTTTTCTGAAAATTTGGTTGCAATTAGAAAACCGGGCACAAAAGTAGTATAAAAATAGATTCTGTAGTCGTTATTAAGTTGTTCTATTCATTACTGCGCTCATCCAGAACGTATTAACCAGGTCCGTATCCCGGGTTTCCTTCCAGTTTTTAATGTTTACCTTTGCACTGACTTACTTAATCGGTTTTCGGTCAAAAAGGTAACAGGATTTCAGGGTGGGAAACAAAAAAATCTTTATTGAAACGTATGGTTGCCAGATGAATTTTTCTGACAGCGAGATTGTTGCATCCATCCTTTCGGAAGAGGGGTTTGAGAACACGAAAGACATTCTTGCCGCGGATGTGATCCTCATTAACACCTGTTCCATACGTGATAATGCCGAGCAGCGGATCAGGAAGAGACTTCAGTACATGAATTCGCTGAAAAAGAAACGGCCGGGGATGATCATCGGGTTGCTGGGTTGTATGGCCGAAAGGCTGAAAACGGAGTTGCTCGAAGAAGAGAAAGTGCTGGATATTGTCGCCGGACCCGACACCTACCGAGATCTGCCAAAACTACTGATGCAGGCTGAGACTGGCCAAAAAGCGGTAAATACTCTTCTTTCGGCGGAAGAGACCTATGCCGATATTTCCCCAGTGAGATATGCTTCCAACCAGGTTTCCGCCTTCATTTCCATCATGAGAGGATGCGAAAACTATTGTTCTTATTGTATTGTTCCTTTCGTACGAGGCCAGGAAAGAAGCCGGGACAAAGTATCCATCCTTCATGAAGCAAAAGAACTTGTTGAACGCGGATTCAGGGAAGTAACCCTTCTCGGACAGAATGTAAATTCCTACCACTGGAACGGAAATGACCCGGAAACCGGATTTGCCGGCTTGCTTGCCGGGGTTGCATCGGTCGATCCTCTGTTGCGGGTAAGGTTCGCCACTTCTCATCCAAAAGACTTGTCGGATGAAGTCATTCAAACCATTGCCAATCATCCGAATATCTGCAAAGCCATCCATTTGCCCGTGCAATCCGGAAGCAACAAAATGCTGGATAAGATGAACCGGAAATACACCCGGGAGCAATATCTTGAGCGAATTGCCGCCATTCGCCGGATGATTCCGGATTGTGCCATCTCCACAGATATCATCACCGGTTTTTGTGACGAAACCGAAAAAGATCACGAGGACACACTCTCCCTTATGGTGGAAGCCGGGTTCGATTATGCTTATATGTTTATGTATTCGGAAAGGCCGGATACACTGGCTGCAAAGCTTTATGCTGACAATGTTCCGAAGGAAGTGAAAGAAAAACGCCTGGAGGAAATCATCGCATTACAGCAAAAGAATTCTTACCGAAGCAACAAAAATGATCTTGGAAAGACTTTTGAAGTCCTGGTTGAAGGATATTCGAAGCGTTCGGATGAACAGCTTTTCGGGCGAAATTCCCAGAATAAGGTGGTGGTTTTTCCTGCCGGTGATCACAAACCGGGGGATTATGTATGGGTTGAAATTAACCAGTTTACATCGGCCACCCTGATCGGAAATGAAGTTTTATAAATTACTTTATTGGCGGTTTGCAGAAAAAGCTATATTTTTGTAGTTTATCCAAAATCTACAAAGAGCTGGAAATTAATTTTTTGCATTTAAAAATATACAAAAGCAACCAAACAGACACTTCCCGGTCTGATTTTAAATAAATACTGAAAAATGAAGAAACCCTTAGGATTTCCTCTGTTGTTATTGGTAGCGGTGACGATCATACTGTCTTTTTCTACTTCCTGCGTAACGCAGCGACAGGTAAAATATCTGCAAAAAGCGCAAAAGACGGACACATCGAGTGTTTATCATAATATCAGGGCATATGATTACCGGATCCAGCCAATGGACAACCTGTATATCCGCATTTATAGCCTGGATGAGAAGACCTATTTATTTTTTAACCGTCAATCGGTAAGCGGAGGGAATATTTCCTCGGAGTATACCACCGATGCTGCCATATACCTCAACAGCTACAGTGTGAATGATTCCGGTTTTATTGATTTCCCTGTCATCGGGAAAATCTTCGTAATGGGATCTACGCTTGACCAGGCAAAGCAGATCATCCAGAAACACCTGAATGAATATCTAAAAGAAACCAGTGTCGTAGTGAAAATGGTTAATTTTAATATCACGGTGCTGGGTGAGGTGAGAACGCCGGGAGAGAAAAAGATTTATCAGGATAAAGTGAATATTTTTGAAGCGATCTCGATGGCAGGCGACTTGAACGACTTCGGCAATCGGGCGAGGGTTGCCCTGATCCGGCAAACAACGCATGGATCCAAAGTCATTTATCTCAATCTTAACCGGGATAACATCCTGGCATCGGAGTATTATTACCTGATGCCCAACGATATTATTTATGTTGCACCGATGGGGATCAAACGTTGGGGAACAGAGACCTTCCCATGGGCACTCGTGTTTTCGGCCCTCTCAACCGCATTATTATTAATCAACTACTTCAAATAAAACAGCGCAACGTGAACGAGAATTTACAGGATCTAAATCAACAGCAATCCGTTGACTACAAGGTTATTTTCAACAAGATTATCGGCTATTGGTATTTGTTCGTTATCACCATATTTGTATCACTGACGGTTGCCTTTTTCTTTAATAAATATTCACGGCCGATCTATGAAGTTAAAACCACGGTGCTGATCAAGGATAAATCCGAAAACAAGATCAACCCTGAAGACATCCTGGGTTTCGGATTGTCGAATAAAATGCAGAACCTCCAGAATGAAATCGGTGTTCTTACTTCTTATTCTATGACATTCCGGACCATTTTGAAAGCAGGTTTTGAGGTTTCTTACTTTACGGAAGATCATTTCAGCAGCAAGGAAATTTACGATAAATCCCCGTTTACGGTTGTCCTTGACACTACTTACCAGCAACCATTTAACCTCAGGTTTGATATTGTCCTTATCTCAAAGGATCAATACCACCTTACCATTAGAGAAGAAAATGTAAATTTCTATGATTATTCCAAGAAGGTAAAGATCGAGGAACGAACCGCGAATATCAATTTTGACGAGACCCTGACTTTTGGGAAAGAAATCACGAATCACTTCTTTAAGTTCAAAGTTCTGCTGAATGCAAATTTCGATCCTGCCCAGGATTTCAAGAAATCGTATTATTTCACTTTCCGCGATTATGATGGGTTAGTTGCCGAATTCAAGGCGTTTAAAATCGAGCCGATCAATAAAGAATCATCTATCGTTCTGATCACGCTCAGGGGCGCCAATGTAAAGAAAATGGTCTGTTTTCTGAATGCGCTGACGGAAGAGTACATAGCCAAAGGGCTGGAAAGAAAGAACATGGTGGCCATCCGCACCATTGCCTTTATCGACAATGAACTGAAGGGGATTGCCGATACACTTTATTCTTCTGAAAAAGCGCTGGAGGTTTTCCGGACGAAGAACGAGATCATGAACATGAGTGACGAAACCAAACAGGTTTTCGATAAGATGATGGAGCTGCAGGATGATAATGCCAAACTGATCGTCCAGCAAAAATACCTTTTGAATATCCAGGAATACCTCGCGAAGAACCAGGCCTTAAATGAACTGATTGTACCCTCATCGATGGGTGTCGACGACCCGATCCTGAATGATCTTACCCTGCAGTTGATGAAACTTTATACCGAACGGACGCAGATGGCACAGTTCTCCCGGGAAAAGAATCCGGCGCTGCAGAGCCTTGATCTTCAAATCACTACGACCAAAAATGCCCTTACCGAAAATATCAAAAGAGCCATCAATTCCAATGCGATCGCCCTGAATGATGTTCGTATGCGGATTGACAACATATCCGGAAGGATCAACCAGCTTCCTGAAACGCAAAGGGTTCTTTTCAGCATTACCCGGAAATTCAATCTTACCGATGCGATTTATACCCTGTTGTTACAAAAAAGATCGGAAGCACAGATCACACAGGCCTCCAACCTGCCCGACAATGAGGTAATCGATCAGTCGAGACCTGAAGAGGGGGATCCCGTTTATCCGAAAAGGAGCCTGAATTACATCATCGCCCTCATGCTGGGGCTGATCCTTCCGGTGATTTATGTCCTTGGTAAAGACTTCATGAACGATAAAATCATGGAAAGAGAAGATGTGGAGAAACTGACCAAACTTCCCATCATCGGTCACGTGATCCATAATGACAAAGCCGCCAAGGTGGTGGTCATCGACTCTCCCAAATCTTCCATTGCCGAATCATTCCGGTCCATCAGGACCAACCTGCAATATCTGCTGCAGGGGAAAGAAAAACAGGTAATTCTGCTGACTTCCGATATGGTAAGTGCGGGAAAAACCTTCTGTTCGGTCAACCTGGCGTCGATTTTCGCCTTGTACGGCAAAAAGACACTTTTGATGGGTTTCGACCTCCGCAAGCCAAAGATCTACCAGGATTTTGGTCTGTCAAATGCCGAGGGAATCAGTTCTTTCCTGATCAACAAGAGTACGCTGGAAGGTTCCATCCAAAAGTCAAACATCGAAAACCTTGATATCATGATGGCGGGCCCCATTCCTCCAAATCCATCGGAGCTCATTGCATCGGATAAGACTACCGAGATGTTTGACCGGCTCAAAGAGATTTATGACTTTATCATCATCGACACTCCACCGATCGGATTGGTTACGGATGCCTTCCTCCTGATGAAATATACTGATGCCAACCTGATCATTGTCCGTCAGAATTATACCCATAAAAAGATCTTTGGTTCCATTGTAAAAGATCTCGAACAGCGTAATATCCCGCATCTGGCCATTATGATCAACGATGTGATCCTTTCCAAGAGTTCCTATGGCTACGGTTATGGTTATGGCTACGGCTATGGCTACGGTTATGGTTCAGGCTATGGTTATGGTTATGGTTACGGTTATTACTCCGAAGATCGTTTGTTGGAAAAGAAATCATTTTTGAAACGAATTTTCGGGAAATCCTAGTGTTCAGGTTACGACATTTACAAGAGCTGGAATCAGAGGCCATCTTCGTCCTGCGTGAGGTGGCTGCCCAGTTTGACCATCCTGTCCTGTTATTCTCAGGCGGGAAAGACTCCATCGTGCTGGTCCACCTGGCACGTAAGGCCTTCTGGCCTGCGGCTTTTCCTTTTCCTTTGCTTCACATTGATACCGGTCATAATTTTGAGGAAGCGATCACTTTCCGCGACGAGCTGGCTAAGAAATTCAGTGCACAACTGATTGTAGGTTCCGTGCAGGAATCCATCGATAAAGGCCGTGTCAGGGAGGAAGAGGGAATCAATGCAAGCAGGAATGTTCTTCAAACCGTTACTCTGCTCGATACCATCGATAAATACAAGTTTGATGCGGCGATCGGCGGAGGAAGAAGGGATGAGGAAAAAGCCCGTGCCAAGGAGCGATTTTTTTCGCACCGTGATGAGTTCGGTCAATGGGATCCCAAAAACCAACGTCCGGAGCTTTGGAACCTGTTTAACGGGAAGAAACGAATGGGCGAGCATTTCCGGGTGTTTCCCATCAGTAACTGGACGGAAATGGACATCTGGCAATACATTCACCAGGAAAACATCGAATTGCCGTCACTTTACTTCACCCATGAGCGGAAGGTATTCTTCAGGGATGGGGTCTGGCTTGCCTGGGCTCCTTTTATGAAGATGAAGGATACCGAAAAGATTGAAACCAGGACGGTTCGTTGCCGGACCGTCGGCGATGTTTCATGTACCGGATTATCGCTTTCCACCGCCAATTCGCTTGAAGATATCATTTCAGAGATTGCTGCCACCCGGGTTACCGAACGGGGAGGGCGATATGATGACAAACGTTCGGACGCAGCCATGGAAGACCGGAAAAAAGAAGGTTATTTTTAATTTATTAATGATGTCTGAATCCGCTAAAACGCCTCCCGAATTTTCCAGTCAATCCTATCTTGACATGGAACTGGTTCGGTTTACTACGGCCGGAAGTGTAGATGATGGCAAGAGTACCCTGATCGGCCGGTTGTTGTACGACAGCAAATCCCTCTTCGAAGATCAGCTCGATGCGGTAAGGAGAGCCAGCCTCAAAAAGGGAGCCGGTCATTTCAACCTGGCCTTGCTTACAGACGGTTTAAAAGCCGAACGGGAACAGGGCATCACCATCGACGTGGCTTACCGGTATTTCGCCACCCCCAAAAGGAAGTTCATCATTGCCGATACTCCGGGCCATGTGCAGTATACCCGCAACATGGTTACCGGCGCCTCTACTGCCAATGCGGCCATTATCCTGATTGATGCACGCAACGGGGTGACAGAACAGACCTTTCGTCATGCCTATATTGCCTCACTCCTTGAAATTCCCCATATCATCGTTTGTATCAACAAAATGGATCTCCGGGAATTTAAACAGGAGGTCTTTGAAAGTATTAAAAACCATTTCCAGGCCTTTGCCGACAAGGTATTCCCGGGCAAAGATCTGCATTTTATTCCCATCAGCGCTTTGCTGGGTGATAATGTGGTGGATCCTTCCATCAATATGCCCTGGTACAAGGACGGTACCTTGTTGCACACGCTGGAAACCATCCCGGTATTCAGGGATTATAACTTCAAGGAAGGACGTTTTCCGGTACAATACATCATTCGCCCCGAATCGAGCGAGTTCCATGATTACCGGGGATATGCCGGAAGAGTTTGTGGCGGTGTTTTCCACAAAGGCGATAAAGTCAGAATCCTGCCTTCCGGATTATCCTCCGAAATTGTTTCGATCGACAGCATGGATGGTGAGATCACGGAAGCATTCCCCCCGATGTCGGTCACTTTACGGTTAAAAGATGACATTGATATCAGCAGGGGAGCCCTGATTGTTCCCCAAACCGCTCTTCCGAAAGAAAGTCTTGAAGTGGATGTCATGGTCTGCTGGATGAACCAGGTTCCGCTCAGGATTCACGGGAAATACGCGCTGAAACATACCACACACGACCTCAGGTGCATCGTCAGGGAAGTGAAATATGTTCTGAATATCAATACGCTGGAGAAAATCACGGATGCAAAGGATGTCATGTTGAACGATATTGCCTGCATCACGCTTGGGACCACGCAAACCCTCTTTTTTGATTCCTATTCTACAAACCGCCTGACCGGGAGTATCATCCTGATCGACGAAAGCACCCATGAAACCGTTGGCGCAGGGATGATTCTCTGATGGTTTTCCACTTGCAATAAAAGCGGTAAAATGGAGTTATTCAGATATTCTATAAAAAGAAGCATTTTCTAATTTCTTCCGGTATGAAATTCAAATATCATTACACCCTCATCCTGTTTTCTCTTATTTCACCACTCTTCACGATGGCCCAGGATTTTGGGATCGGTCAGTGGCGGGATCAGCTTCCTTACCTGGAATGCATTACCGTTACGGAGGCTGAAAACAGGATTTATACTGCGACGCCTTATTCCATCTTTTATTTTGACAAAGACGATAATTCTGTACACCGGATCAACAAGATCAACGGTTTATCGGATATCGGGATCAGTACAATTAATTACAGCGATGAATACAAAACCCTCGTTGTGGCTTATGCCAATGCAAATCTTGACCTGATCAAGGATAACAGGATCATTAACATTTCGGACATTAAAAGAGCCTCCATCCTGGGCAATAAAACCATTAATACAATTTTTTTTATTGGAAAATATGCCTACCTGGGATGTGGTTTCGGCATTGTGGTGCTGGACTTGGATAAGGAAGAGATTGCCGACACTTACTACATCGGCGCCAATGGAAGCCAGGTAAATGTCCTGAGTATTACCAAAAGTGATAATGATACCCTTTTTGCCGGATCCGACCGGGGACTTTATATGGCCAACGTCAATGATCCGAATCTTGCGAATTTTCTTTCCTGGAAAAAAGATGCCCGCATGGATGTGAATGGATATTACAAGGCAGCCACGACATTTGCCGGGGAAGTAGTGGTAAGCAGGCATAAGATCAATGTGGATACCTGGGATTCTTTGTACCGGTTAAAAAATGGTGTCTGGACTCCATGGGTTTTGGATAACAATAACCCGGTAATGAGTTTGAAGACGACCCATGAAAGGTTGATCGTCGTGAAGAACTACTTTCTGACAATCCATGACACCAACTTTGAAATTTTGTGGGGCGTTTGGTCTTATAACGGGGGAACACCTTTTCCCAAAGATGCCATACTGGATAAAAACGGGATCAACTGGGTGGCTGACCGGCAATCGGGTTTGATTGAAAACAATATCCCTGCCGGAACGCTGGTCCAGATTGGGATCAGTGGTCCTCTCAATGCAAAGGTTTTCGATATGACTGCAGCTGGAAACAATCTGCTTGTGGTGCCGGGCGGCAGAGATAATTCCTATGTGCCATTGTATAACAGTGCACAGGTTTATCATTTTGATGATGTCAACTGGACAGCTTTCAACACCAACAGCAACCCGGGTATTGGCCCGCTAAACGATTTTGTCACCATCGCTGTGGATCCGAATGATCCATCACATGCATTTGCCGGGTCGTGGGGAAGAGGTCTTGTTGAATTTTCCAACGGAATAGCCGTTGCGAGGTATACCGAAGGCAACAGTGCACTTCGCCATCACACCGCCTCACCGGATACTTCGGATATACGTGTGGGAGGAACCTGCTTTGATGCCAGTGGAAACCTCTGGGTGGTATGTTCCCATAATAACAATTGTCTTTCCATGAAACAGGGGAACACCTGGAAGGGTTTTAATATTCCCATCGTGAATGAAAGTGATCTCGGACAGGTAATCGTTGACCAGGCAGGCCAGAAGTGGGTCATCATGCGGTATGGGAATATCAATCCGTATTCTATCCTTGTTTTCTCTGAAAACGGAACACCGGATAACCCGGCTGATGATCTTTACAAAAAGCTGAATTCAATGGTAGGCACCGGGAATATTCCCGGTAGTACGGTTTTTTCGATGGCCGTGGATAAAAACGGACAGGTCTGGGTAGGAACCGAAAAGGGTATCGGTGTATTTTACAACCCCGAGAATATTCTTACCAATCAGCCTTCGGATGCTCAGCAAATCCTGGTTAAGCAGGGAGCTTACGTTCAATACCTGATGGAAAACGAGATGGTAACGGCTATCACCATTGATGGTGCCAACCGCAAATGGATCGGAACCGATCGTGGCGGCGTATTTCTCTTTTCTGAAGACGGTACCAAACAGATCTATCATTTTACGGAAGAAAACAGCCCGCTATTTTCAAACCGGATTTCCGCCATCGCTGTTAACCCGGTGACAGGAGAAGTTTATATCGGTACGGATAAAGGCATCATCGCTTTTAAAAGCACGGCTACGGAAGGGGGAGATACCAATGGTGACGTTTACGCCTTCCCCAATCCTGTGAAAGAGAATTTCGACGGATTGATCGGCATCAGGGGCCTGGTCGCCAATGCCGAGGTCAGGATCACAGATATCAGCGGTAACCTGGTTTTTTCCACCAAGGCAGAAGGCGGACAAGCCATCTGGGATGGTAAGAACTTCAGGGGTGAAAAGGCAAAGACCGGCGTATACCTCGTTTATGCGAGCAATGCCAATGGAAGCGAGAAGGTCGTCACAAAAATTCTCATCATCCATTAATGTTACACAACACCCGGGGAATCGTTATTCATACACAGAAATTCTCTGAGACAAGCCTGATTGCAAAAATCTACACAGAGCTTTTCGGGCTTCAGTCCTATCTTATCAAAGGAATCAGAAGTTCAAGGTCAAAAATAAAACCGGCGCTATTTCAACCGCTCACCATACTGGAACTCTCCGTCTACCATAAGGAGCGGGCATCCCTGCAAAGTCTTAAAGATGTACAGATTGCCTGGCCTTACCAGACCCTTCCTTTCGACATAGCGAAAAGCTCCCTGGCCTTGTTCATCGATGAATTGATTTATAAGACCATTCGTGAGGAGGAATCCCATCCCGAGCTATTTCATTTCCTGCAGGATGCCTGTGTGGTTTTGGATACGATTCAGGAAAATTTTCAACATTTTCATTTGCATTTCAGTATCCGATTGACCCAATATCTCGGATTCATGCCACATAATAATTACTCCCTCCGGGACCGGTTTTTCGACTTGCAGGAAGGTTATTTTACCGCTACCATTCCCGCTCATGTGCATTACCTCACGGAGGAGGAGAGCCGGATGTTTCATCAACTGATTGCGACGGAAGATGACGATTGGGGAAATCTTCCGTTTACCACGAAAGGCAGGGATGTACTGCTGGAAAAGATCCTCCTCTACTATCAGCTCCATGTAGCCGGCTTTTCCGGGGTTCAGTCGCATCATATCCTGCATACCGTCCTCTCTTAAGGCAGGATTTCCTATCTTTGCCGAAAATTACAGAAACATGCCGGTAACAATCAGTGAACAAGAACAAATTCGCCGTGATTCCCTGAAAGAACTCGAACGGTTAGGTATCAACCCTTATCCACCGCAGACTTTTGAAGTGAATGTCACTTCAAAGATGATCAGGGAAGAATTTCCCAACGATCATTCCCTTTTCCAGGAAGCAAGCATGACAGGCAGGATCATGAGCCGCAGGATCATGGGTGCAGCTTCCTTTGTGGAGATCCAGGATTCGACAGGAAGAATTCAGCTTTATGTCAAAAGAGATGATATTTGTCCGGGTGAAGACAAAACCTTGTACAATACGGTTTTTAAGAAATTACTGGATATTGGCGATATCGTGGGTGTCACCGGGTTTGTCTTTATTACCCAGATGGGTGAGATCACCATTCATGTGAAATCACTGACTTTGCTAAGTAAATCGTTGCGCGTGCTTCCGATTGTGAAAGAGAAGGATGATGCCGTGTTCGATGCCTTTACCGATCCTGAACAACGGTACCGTCAGCGGTATGTCGATATGATTGTAAATCCCCATGTGCGGGAAGTATTTGTGAAACGATCGATGCTGGTGAATTCCATGCGTTCCTTTCTGAATCAGAAACAATACCTCGAGGTAGAAACCCCGATTCTTCAGCCATTATACGGTGGTGCAGCTGCACGGCCCTTTACCACTTTTCACAACACCCTTGATACCACATTGTATCTCCGGATTGCAAACGAGCTATACCTGAAAAGGCTGATCGTGGGCGGATTTGATGGTGTATACGAATTTTCGAAAGATTTCCGCAATGAAGGAATGGACCGCTTTCATAATCCGGAATTCACCCAGATGGAACTCTATGTTGCTTATAAGGATTATGAATGGATGATGAATCTGGTGGAGGAGATGGTGGAAAAAATCGCCATCGATATGCATGGAACCACCCAGGTACAGGTAGGTGAAAACCTGATCGAATTCAAACGTCCCTGGAAACGGTACACGATGTACGAGGCGATACAGCACTTTACCAGTGTGGATATTTCCGGAATGAATGAGCAGGAATTGGTGGATCTGGCGAAAAAACTGGAGGTTCCCATTGATCCGACGATGGCCAAAGGGAAGATCATCGACCAGATCTTTGGTGAGAAATGTGAGCCTTTCCTGATTCAACCTACGTTTATCACCGATTACCCTCTTGAGATGTCTCCACTTGCCAAGAAGCATCGCAGCAAGGAAGGTCTTGTAGAACGGTTTGAGGCGGTTTGCAACAGCAAAGAGATCTGCAATGCTTTTTCCGAACTCAACGATCCCATCGATCAGCGTCAGCGTTTTGAAGCACAGCTCGAACTGGGGAAACGAGGAGATACGGAATCCATGGTACTGGATGAAGATTTCCTGCGTGCGTTGGAATTCGGAATGCCTCCCACGGCTGGTTTGGGCATTGGCATCGATCGTCTCACGATGATCATGACCAATTCAGCCTCCATCCAGGATGTACTCTTCTTCCCGCAGATGCGACCGGAGAAGAAACCTATTTAATCAACAGCATTTTTTTAGTAACCGTGCTTCCGCGTGTGGTGAGTTTTACGAAATACACCCCTGCCGGGAGCATGGCTGCGTTAAAGACAACCTGGTGCCGGCCTGCCTGCATTTTGCCATCAGCCAGCACTGCCATTTCGGTTCCCATTGCATTCATAACAGTCAAACGCGCAGCAGATCCTGTTTTCAAATCGAAACGGATGGTGGTGGATTGATTGAACGGATTGGGGAAGTTGTTATAAAGAATGGCACCGTTTCCGGTAAGATCCCTGGTCCCTCCCCAATAGTCCAGTGTATCATTCAACGCGAGAATGATCTTGTGCTGGCCGATTTCGGTAATATAATGCAGCGAGTCAATAAAATATCCATCGAAACTTTTCGTGATCATGCCAAAGAGAACATGCACCGGAACAGAATCACCAGCATCGATCATCGAAGGGAAGGAAGTAAACGGATAAGGTTGGACAAACCAGGGGGCCATGCAGGGTAAAACCCATCCATCCTGATCCAATCCAGTCATATTGATCCCGGAAGTAGTATAGTTTTGCAGCATGGAGGTTTTTCCTGCCATTGCTTCATCATAGGTTTCAAAAAATAACGTATCGGGAACTGCAGTTATATCTGTATAAACAGAGGTAAAGATAAACGGATCGGCCGCCCCGATAAACGGAGCGGTAGCGTGCCGGCCGGATTTGTCGGCGGCGTAGAGGTAATACTTAACCACGGTTCCGGCAGGCTGTTTAGGGATTAAACCTGAATAGTGATCCCCGGAGCTGTTCGCCAGGTGAATCACTTTAAACGGTTCGTTGCCGGCCTGGTACCAGATCAGCACTGAATCGGCATAGGCGGCCGAATCGCTGCAACGGATCAGGTCGGCCTGGATCAGGAAATTATCCTGGGCCGGTTGGTTGCCCGTCAGCGGAATGTGTTTGATAAACAGTTGGCCGATATCGGCAAGACCCATCACCCGGCAGTGCAGGGCATCAGTCGATTCCCAGGGAGTGGAAGGATTTCCTGTAAAGCCCAGTACTTCATAACCTGGCATGGCAGCACGATAAGCCGCAAGGGCACTGTCGTCCCATGATGAATTCATGATGGGAACAAGTACTTTGTCGTTCAGGATGATAGAGTTTGAATAGGGCTGATCCTGCGGCGTGTTTACCCGGAAAACCCGGTAATTATAGCCATAGGAGCAGGGCTGTGAGGCATAAAAAGCGGCAGTGGCTTCAATGGCTACATATTGAGGATGACTGACAGGTACTTTTCGGATCAGAACCTTATCGGGAGCCAGAAATTTCCCCCAACAATCAATATGATCAATATAGGTACCATTCGGATCCTGTTCCACGAGGTAATTGTTGATTCCCAGGTAATCATGCACCTTACCGGAGACCTGTAACGTGGTAAGGGTTGGATTTTCCTCCCAGACCAGTGTAGTGGAGGATGAGATTCCGAAACCATCGGTCATATAATTTCCGCCGGTATGGATCAGGTTCATCCCATACCAGGGAATGCCAAGCATTTGAGCCACCTTTTTCGGGATTTCATCATCATTGGGTCTGGGCCGGTTATAGGGAAAATCGACAATACCCACATGGTTACTGCTGTCGGAAACGAACCAGGGACCGTAATCCCTCGTCCAGTAAGAATCGCTTGGAGCCAGCAAAAAGCTGGTATTTTCCATGTTGACTCCGGCATTCTGGTATTGCTGAATCACGGTATTTTGCTCGCCGGCATTCGTCACGATGGTGGTTACCATGAGATTTTCTGATATTTCCTTGACAATAGAGATGGGAATGCCAAACGGATAACGGACCAAAGCCCCCTGCATCCGGTCGAATTCACCAATATTCCTGAGCGGTGCAATGGGAGGAGGGGTTTCGATAAACCCCCTGCCGATCTCATTCTTCCGGAGCATCTCTTCCGCAGAGAGCCAATGACCGAGACGCCAGGGTTCGGTGGGTTGTTGTGCCTTAAGAATGCTTTGTGAAAGAAAGATAATAATGAAAAGCAGGTAAATTTTTTTCATGACCGGAATAATTGAGGATACAAAATAGGGTTATGTTTTATCTCAAAATGCTGTTTTTCATGCTTGATCCACGGCACTTTCTACATCAAAAAATCAGAGGCACGAATATAGAAATATTCAGGCACATTTTGGTGATTTACAACCTTTATGAGGTAATAAAAATTTTACACTGACATACTTTTTGCCAATCAATCCGGCTTTCAGGGGATCATGATCAGCATCAACACGATACCTTTTTTTTAATAATAGGAATATTTTTAGGAAAATGAACAAAACGATTAATTTTGCTTTTTTTAAAATTCAGGAATGAATAAAAAAATCAGGATTGCGCGGCTGTCCATTTTCTCCAATTCACTGCTGATCGCAATGAAGCTGGTTGTTGGAATGATGAGCGGCTCAATCAGTATCATCTCTGAGGCCATCCATTCCTTCATGGATCTGATTGCTTCCGTGATCGCTTTTTTCTCGGTCAGGATATCCGATGCGCCTGCAGATGAACGTCATCCCTATGGGCACGGGAAATTTGAAAATATTTCGGGTGTGACAGAAGCCCTGCTGATCTTCACGGCGTCGTTCTGGATCATTTATGAAGCCGTTAAAAAGCTGGTTGATCCTAAGGAAATCTCCTCTTTGCATATCGGGATCGGGTTCATGGTCATGGCCATTTCCGGGATAGTGAACCTGATCGTATCGCGCCGGTTATATAAAGTAGCAAAGGAAACCGATTCGATTGCACTCGAGGCCGATGCGCTTCACCTGAAAACCGATGTGTTTACTTCACTCGGAGTAGCGACAGGACTTCTCCTGATGTGGATTGGAAGTTTGATCACTACAAAAACTTTCATATTTTATCTGGATCCGATCATCGCCATCCTTGTTGCGTTGCTCATTCTCCGCGAGTCTTTTATCCTTTTCAAAAAAGCTTACGCCCCATTGCTCGATGAATCCCTGTCGCCCCAGGAAATCGAAAAAGTAAGAAAGACGATTGACGGACATTGTTCGGAAATCATTCATTACCACAACCTGAGAACTCGCAAGGCCGGGAACTACAAATACATTGACCTTCATCTTACACTTCCGCCTGATCGCAGTGTAAAGGAAGCCCACGACCTGTGTGATGCCATTGAGGAGGATATTAAGAAATCCCTGTCTCATTCGGAAATTACTATCCATGTGGAAACCAGCACCTAAACGTTAAATATTTCTTAAAAAATCTTAAACTAAGGATTCATTTGCGGTTTTTTGACCTCCGTTCCGGATACGTATAAGATTAATGGTTATTTTTGTGAGATAACGTTTTGTAAATTTCAGACAAAAAAGGATACTATGATGCTAAGGAAGCTGTTCTCTCTCCTTCTCTTCTCTTTGTGTAGCGTAATAACTTTTGCACAGGATCCTCTCAAGGCTGATTCCAGTTTTCGCAGACAGTTCGTTGAAGATGATCCGGTCGTGATAATGCTCGACAGTTTGGCTACCCTAAAGGTTTTCCAGAATGCCTCTTATCTGAGTACGCCGTCCAGCCGGGCCAATCCCATATATACCGACGACAGGATTCCCTACTTCTCCGATTCCGTTTACCGGGAGCGGATTAGCAGTATGAGTATCCAGTCACCTTTCGAATATGTCTACAATGCCGATGTGAGGCAGTTTATAGATATGTATGCATTTAAAAAACGAGGACTGACCTCCCGTATTCTCGGTCTGGCACAGATTTACTTCCCTATGTTCGAAGAGCAGCTCGACAAATACAATATGCCCCTCGAGTTAAAGTATCTCGCTGTAATCGAATCCGCGCTGAACCCGGTAGCAAACTCCAGGGCAGGCGCCAAAGGTTTATGGCAGTTCATGTATGGCACCGGGAAAGTCTACGGTCTGAAATTAAGTTCGTATGTGGATGATCGATTTGATCCCATCAAATCAACTGTTGCTGCTTGTGAGCACCTGACTGATCTCTTTGACATTTATGGAAACTGGTCATTAGCCCTGGCTGCCTACAACTCAGGGGCAGGGAATGTGAACAAAGCCATCAGGCGGGCAGGCGGTGCAAAGGATTTCTGGGTCATCCAGCGATTTCTTCCAAAAGAGACCCGTTCGTACGTTCCGGCCTTTATCGCAGCCAGTTACGTGATGACCTATGCAACCGAACACAACATCAATCCGGCCGACCCGGGAATCTTATTTTATGAGATCGATACGGTAACCGTTAAAAGACCGCTTACCTTCGAGCAGATTTCCGAGATGCTGAATATTCCTTTCGAGGAGGTGCAGTTCCTGAATCCTGCTTATAAGCAGGGGGTGATACCCGCTACGGCCGATCATCCTTTCATGTTAAGGCTCAGGAAAAAATACATCGGTGATTTCGTCAATAATGAAGACCGGCTTTATGCCTATAGGACCCGGAAAGGCCTGGAACAGGAATCCCTCAGGGCCCTCTCTATGATGTATAACCGCGAAACCACAGAATATCGGTGCAAAAGGGGTGAAACACTGGCCGGGGTTGCAAAAAAATTCCATATGACCGTTGCGGAACTCAAGTCCCTGAACGGAATGAAGAAAAACATCATTTCGTCGAAGATGCGCCTGATGGTTTACACCGGGCCACCCAAGTCAAGACCATATGAGCCGTCGCCGGCGCTGGCAAAAACTGAAACAGCAAGAGATACCACCATCAAGCAGATGGAGGTAATTGAGGAGGGTGAACCCGACCTGGTTCCCCTGACGCATGTAGTAAAACCAGGTGAAACCTTAAACCGGATTGCCACCAAATACAAATGCACCATTAAGGATATCACACTATGGAATAACCTGAAAAGTACCAATTTACAGGCAGGACAGAAATTAAAAATTACCGCACCGGCTTATGAAGAACTGACCAGCCACGCTGCACCGAAAACGGTTTCATCTCAGAAAAAAACCGCTGTAAGTGCCTCTGACGCTAAAAGCAAGGGCAAACAGAAATATGTTTCCTATACCATCCGCCAGGGAGATAACCTTTGGGATATCGCAGAGAAATTTGATGGCGTTACCGTTGGCATGATAAAAAAACTTAATAACATAACCAACGCCACACGCTTGAAAGTCGGTCAGCGGATAAAGATTATGCCGGTTAATTGACACTCTTCCCCGGAAGTCCTGACTGGTGAAAGTTTTTGAGATCCCTCGTTATAAAACCGGATTAATTCAATCGGAATGAGATGAAAAGAATAATCTTTCCTGCCATTGCCTTACTCTCTTCTGTTTTCAGCTTTTCCCAGATCAGAGACACCATCACCCTTGATTTCTGTTACCAGCAGGTTCAGAAGAATTACCCGCTGGTCGGACAGCCTGGTTTACTGAGCCGATCCAGCCAGTTGCGGATCGCAAACCTGAACAAATCTTACTTGCCACAGGTAAACATCAATGCAAACGCCTCCCTGCAATCGGAAGTCACAACGCTGGAAATTACGCCTCCTCCTCCTATCCCGGCTATCTCAGGTCCTAAACTCAGCAAAGATTGGTATAAAGTTACCCTTGATGTGAACCAGGTGATCTTTGACGGGAATGTCACTCCAAAACAGAAATCGCTTGAAAATGTCACCCTGCAATCTGATCAGAAGAGTGTCGAGGTCGAACTTTACAAATTGAAGGATCGGGTGAATCAACTCTATTTCAGCATCTTTTTTCTTCAGCAGAACGAAGCCTTGCTGCAGGCTACCAGGAAGCAAATGGAAGCCAGGGCTTCTGAAGTAAAATCGGCGGTAACCAACGGTACGATGCTTGCCTCGGCTGAAGATGCGCTCCGGGTGGAGATCCTCCGGGTTGACCAGCAGCTGACAGAGAACAGGATCGACCGGGAGGCCGCGTTCAGCATGCTATCCGAACTGATCAGTGTTCCGGTACCGCCGCAGACCAGACTTGTTTTGCCGGAAGTAAACCTGGCCGCTACCCTGCAATTTGAGAATAAACGGCTCGAGTACCAACTTTTTGATGTTCAGCAGGAACGAGTAACGGCCCTGAAAAACATGGTGATCGGCAAGTGGAACCCGAAGCTTTCTGCTTTCGGGCAACTCGGCTATGGCAGACCCGGGCTGAATATGCTTTCCAATGATTTTACCCCCTGGTGGATCGTTGGAGCCCGGTTCACCTGGAATGTCTGGAACTGGAATCAAAACCGCAACGACAGGCAGATCCTGGATATCCAGGGTGATATCCTGAAGACCCAGAAAGCAACCTTCGATAAAAACCTGCGGATCACTTCTGACAAAGATCTTTCCGATATCCTGAAGCTAACAGAACTGATTCGCCAGGATGATGAAATCGTCCTTTTGCGTGAGAAGATCACCCGGACGGCCTCATCCCAGATGGACAATGGAGTGGTGACTTCCAGCGAGTATATTTCGAGACTCAACGAGGAGATCCAGGCAAAAATATCCCGTCAGCTTCATCAGATCCAGCTGGTAAAAGCAAAACAGAATTATCTCTTTACATTAGGAAAACTTTAATGCCGATAACCGATGAAAGATCTATTCAAACTAACTCCGATACTCCTTCTTTTTTCGCTTGTTTCCTGTTCCGGCGATCAGGATAAGCCGGATGCCTACGGGACTTTTGAAGCCACGGAAATCACGATCTCCTCGCAGGCCACCGGTAAAATTTTATGGCTTAAGATCGAGGAAGGGGATAAGGTTGATTCCGGCGTCCAGGTTGGCGCTATTGATACAACCGATCTGCTGCTGAAGAAAAGCCAGACGCGTGAACAACAGACCGCCACGGCTGCCCGTAAGGAAGACCTTTCCGCTCAGATCGCCGTTCAGGAGCAAAGCAGGGCGAATGTGATGATCGACAAAGCCCGCGTGGAGAAAATGCTGAAAGATGGTGCTGCCACCCGGAAACAACTGGACGACATCAATGCCAGTCTTAACATGATCGAAAAACAGATTGCCTCGATCAAATCCCAGTTTGTCAGTCTTGGCGCCCAGGTCAGTACTTATGATAAACAAGTGGATCAGTTGAATAAATCCATCAGCGATACGAAAATTATCAATCCGGTGAAAGGAACGATCCTTGCCAAATATGCTGAGCCGGATGAAATTACTGCGTACGGCAAACCCATTTATCGTATCGCCGATCTCTCGGAACTGATCCTGCGGGTGTATATCAGCGGATCGCAGCTTTCACAGATCCGGCTTGGAGAACCGGTCGAGGTAAGATTTGATAAGGATAAAAATTCGGTCAGCAAGACCACAGGCACCGTAAGCTGGATTTCCCCCACTGCCGAATTTACCCCGAAAACCATCCAGACCCGCGAAGAAAGGGTCAACCTGGTTTATGCTGTAAAAGTGAGAGTGAAAAATGATGGCACCCTGAAGATCGGAATGCCGGGGGAAATCCGCCTGTTAAAAAACAAATAAATCTATAATTGAAACAAAAATCAGACATATGAGAAAAACAAAATGGATTCCCCTCGTAATGATTCTCTTTTCCGTCATGCTTTGTGCAAAAGTATACGCACAAAAACAAAAACCGGATGTCATCGTCGGGATATGGTTCAATGAAGAGAAAACCAGTAAACTCCAGGTGTACAAGGAGGGGTCTCATTATTTTGCAAAGATTGTCTGGCTGAAGGAACCCCTCGATAAAGCAACCGGTAAGCCACGTGTCGATAATCTCAACCCCGACGTGAAATTAAGAATTCGTCCGATATTGGGGCTCATCGTACTGAAGAACTTCGCTTTTGACGGGGATGACCAGTGGGAAGACGGAACGATCTATGATCCGAAAAATGGGAAAACTTACAGTTGTTATATCCAGGTAGATAGTCCGGGAAAACTGAAATTAAGGGGTTATATAGGGGTGTCAATACTCGGGAGAACCACTTACTGGACCAAAACTACGCTTTAATCAGCCTCTTACTCACTCAATGGGGTCAATCGAAATCCAACATATTGTAAAAAAGTATGGCGACCATACCGCGCTGGAAGATATCACCCTTTCGGTGGACAAGGGTGAGTTGTTCGGATTTATCGGTCCTGACGGGGCGGGGAAAACCACGCTGTTCAGGATTCTTACCACCCTGCTGATCCCACAGGAAGGAACGGCTACTGTGGAAGGGTTGGATGTGGTGAAGGATTACCGTAAGATCCGGAAGATCGTCGGTTACATGCCGGGGAAATTTTCGCTTTACATGGATCTCACCGTCGAGGAAAATCTCGAATTTTATGCCACCATCTTTGGTACCACCCTCGACGAGAATTATGACCTCATCAAAGACATTTACCGGCAGATCGAACCCTTCAAAAAGAGAAAAGCAGGGAAATTGTCGGGAGGGATGAAGCAAAAACTGGCGCTTTCCTGTGCCCTGATCCATAAGCCGGAGGTGTTGTTCCTCGATGAGCCCACTACCGGCGTTGATGCAGTATCGCGGGTCGAATTCTGGGAGATGCTCCGCCGTCTCAAGGAAAGCGGCATCACCATTCTCGTTTCAACACCATACATGGATGAGGCAAGCCTCTGCGACCGCATTGCGCTGATGCAGGAAGGGAAGATTATGACCATCAACACGCCTGCAGCCGTGGTCAGGGCGTATCCTTATGAACTCTTTTCAATCAGGACCGACCAGGTTTACAAGGCATTGAAAGACCTGGAGGATTATCCTGGCAGAAAGTCTGTCAACGCCTTTGGTCAATCCGTTCATGTTGCCTTTGAGAAAGGCTTGGGAAATGCAGCAAATCTGTTTTCATTCCTGGAGAAAAGCCATCATCATTCCATTCAGATTGACCAGATATCCCCGGATATTGAAGATTGTTTTATGCAACTCATGACAAAATAAACCATTCGGACCATGGCCACGGGCGAAAATATCATCATCGTAAAGGATCTCGTAAAGAAATTCGGGGACTTTGTGGCCAACGATCACCTGAACTTTGAGGTAAAGAAAGGGGAAATCTTCGGTTTTCTGGGTGCCAACGGCGCCGGCAAAACCACTGCCATCCGGATCCTCTGCGGACTTTCCTACCCGACTTCCGGAATCATGAGCGTGGCCGGGTTTGATATCTATACCCAACGCGACAAGATTAAAAAGAATATCGGGTATATGAGCCAGAAGTTTTCGCTTTACGATGATCTCACGGTTTACGAGAACATCCGTTTCTATGCCGGAATTTACGGGCTATCACGGAAAGAAATCCGTAAAAGAGCCGCACTGCTCATGGAGAAGCTGGACCTTACCGAGGCGAGGAACAAGCTGATCCGGGATATCCCGCAAGGCTGGAAGCAGAAACTGGCATTCTCGGTTGCCATCATACACGACCCGATGATCGTGTTCCTGGATGAACCGACCGGTGGAGTGGATCCCATTACCCGGCGACAGTTCTGGCAACAGATCAATGAAGCCGCCTTATCGGGAATCACC
The DNA here is from genome assembly GCA_038244085.1 of Bacteroidales bacterium. Lineage (GTDB taxonomy): Bacteria > Bacteroidota > Bacteroidia > Bacteroidales > FEN-979 > FEN-979. The sequence continues at coordinate 55,809 of JBBRTX010000003.1, forward strand.
ATCTTTGTCACAACCCACTACATGGACGAAGCCGAATACTGCGACCGGGTTACCATTATGGTGGAAGGAAAGATTGCAGCGCTGGATACTCCGGCAGGGTTGAAAAAGACATATAACGCCGCCAACATGAATGAGGTTTTTCTCAAACTGGCAAGAACCAAGGTCACCGCATGAGTTTCTGGGAAAAAATAAAACCGGCCGTTGAAAAACGGACCCTGTTGCTGATCGCGGGTTGCGCCTGGAGCATTGCAGGAGGAATCCTGCTTTCCCGTGGGCTCATCAGCCTCATCCGGTTGAACGATCACCTGGTACTCGAAATTAGTGGCGGCCTCTTCTTTGGCGCACTGTTCTATATTTTTCTCTTCACCCGAATCTCCGGGAAACACATTCTACGCATCAACATGATCCGCGTCGAGCATCCCTGTTTTTTCTCTTTTTTCAACTTTAAAAGCTATGCAATGATGGCCGTGATGATCATAGGGGGAATAACCTTGCGGAAGCTCGATGTGATCAACCCGGATTTCCTGTATAGCTTTTACCTCGCGATGGGAATCCCGCTGCTCGTCTCCGCTTACCGCTTCTTTTATTCATGGTATAAAAACAAACCCGCACGATGAAAAGATTCAGAGGGTTTGTCATAAAAGAATTTTACCACATCTTCAGGGATTACCGCACCCTGCTGATCCTCTTCGGGATGCCGGCGGCTCAGCTTATGCTTTTCGGTTATGTGATCACCAATGAGATCAAAAACGCCAAAATCGCCATCTACGACCAGTCGAAGGATGAAGTCACCCGCAAAATCACCGAAAAGATCCTTTCCTCGGGCTATTTCATCCTCCAGGAAAACCTCGACAGCTACCAGCAGATCGAAGGGACCTTCCGGGAAGGGAAAACCAAACTGGTACTGGTCTTTGAGCCCGGTTTTGCCGAAAACCTTACCAAAACAGGGAAAGCCAATATCCAGATTCTGGGTGATGCTTCTGATCCCAATACCGCGAACATCCTGGTGAATTATGCCAGCGGCATCATCACCAATTACCTGGTCTCCTCCAACCTCAACCGGATCGGTTACCAGATCGTTCCTGAAGTCAGGATGCAATATAATCCCGAGCTGAAAGGCGTTTTTATGTTCGTTCCGGGCATTATGGCGATGTTGCTGATGCTGATCTCTGCTTTGATGACGTCTCTCTCCATCACTCGCGAAAAAGAGATGGGAACAATGGAATTGTTGCTGGTTTCGCCATTGAGGCCGATCCAGATCATCATCGGGAAAGTCATTCCGTATGTGCTTCTCGCTTTTGCCGATGCGGTAATCATCATCCTGATGGGAAAATTCGTCTTCGGTGTACCTGTCATGGGCAGTTACACGTTGCTCCTGGCCGAGAGTTTCCTGTATATTGTCATGGCCCTTTCACTCGGCATCCTGATCTCCTGTATCACCAGCAGCCAGCAGGTTGCCATGATGATATCGCTGGTAGCCCTGATGCTGCCTACCATCCTGCTTTCAGGATTCATCTTCCCGGTTGAAAATATGCCGGTAATCCTGCAGGGGTTATGTGCCATCATGCCTCCGAAATATTTCATCATCATCATCAAAAGCATCATGCTCAAGGGAACCGATTTCACGTATATCTGGAAGGAAACATTGATCATGACAGGCTTTATCGTTTTATTTATCCTCATCAGTATAAAAAAATTCAATATCAGGCTGGAGCAGGCATCATGAGAATCATTTTGTTTTTCATACAAAAGGAGTTTATCCAGGTTTTCCGCAACAAATCCATGTTGCCGATCATCTTCTTCGTGCCCATGGTACAGTTGATCATCCTGGTGCATGCAACCACCTTCGAGATGAAAGAAATCAAAATGGCGGTGGTTGACCTGGATTTGTCTTCCTATTCCAGGCAGATGACGGCCAAATTCCAGGGCTCTCCTTTCTTCAGGGTCACAAAATCCTCCTTTTCATTTGCCGATGCGAAGGATGCAATGCAAAAGGGAAAAGTGGATGTCATCCTTCAGATTCCTTCGGGATTCGAGAAAAGGCTGATCCGGGAAGATAAAAGCAAGGTGCAGTTGGTCATCAATGCCATCAACGGTACTTCCGCCGGACTGATCAATGCTTACACCATGATGATCATCCTGGATTTCAACAGAAATGTGCTGGCCGACTGGATCTCTCCCAATATGCAGCAGATTTCGGGGATACAGATCATCGGAATCAGCAGCAGTTACTGGTATAATCCCAAGCTGAATTACAAGACCTATATGCTGCCCGGCATTCTCGTCCTGCTGGTTACCATCATCAGTCTTTTGTTATCGGGAATGAACATCGTCAGGGAAAAAGAGATCGGAACCATCGAACAAATCAATGTCACTCCGGTGGTAAAAATTGAGTTCATCGCAGGCAAACTGCTGCCCTTCTGGATCCTGGCGCTTTTTGAGTTGGCCTTCGGTCTTACCATCGGAAAATTGTTCTTTGACATCCCGATTATAGGCAGTCTGTGGCTGATCTTTCTTTCGGCTTCTGTGTTTATATTTGTCATCCTGGGATTCGGTTTGCTGATTTCCACGATGACCAACACCCAGCAGCAGGCCATGCTGGTGTCATTCTTCTTCATGGTGATCTTCATCCTGATGAGCGGGCTGTTCACCTCTGTCGAGAGCATGCCCGATTGGGCGCAGACCCTCAACAGGCTCAACCCGTTGGCCTATTTCATCCGTATTATGCGGATGGTTATGCTGAAGGGCTCTTCCTTTCACGATATCAGGGAATCCTTCTATGCCCTGGTGATCTATGCCGTCAGTATCATAAGCATCGCCGTGTGGCGTTACCGGAAAGTTTCTTAATATGCAAAGTTTCAGACACCTATACATAAAGAAGCGATACAGGTGGATGGTGATCCCTCTCGTCCTGATTGTAATAGGACTGGCCTGGTATTCCGGAAAGTATTTCAACATTGGATTCAAGCAGGCGCCTGATATTTTTCACCGGATCAGGTCGAGCGGGCAACTGATCGCCCTGACGGATAAAAATTCGCTGGATTATTTTATCTATCACGGAGAAGCGATGGGCTATCAGTATGAACTGCTGAAATCATTTGCCAGCTATCTCGGGGTGCATCTGAAGATCATCGCCTCCAATGATGTATCTCAACTGAATTATTATCTGAAACTGAACATAGCAGATGTCATCGCGCTGGATCTTCCGGTCACGCATGAGGGAAAAAAACAGGTGCGTTTTTCGCAGGCATTCGGGGAGACGCGGATGATTCTCGTACAGCGTAAACCTGTCGCCGGGAATAAAAAAAATCGTTTTATAAAGAAGCTGGAAGATTTTAACGAGGATACCGTTTATATCCAGAAAAACCCGTTTACCGTTTCGCTGATCACCAGGGAAATACAGCGAACCGGGGCTGATGTTGTGCTGATAGAAGATCCGGTTCGGAATTCGGAAGCACTGGTCAGGCTTGTATCCAAAGGGGAAATTCCTTTTGCCATCGTGAATGAAGATCTTGCCTGGCTGCTGCAGCGAATTTATTCAAATATCGATGTAGGACTGCGTATCAAAGATAATACCTCTTATGCCTGGGGTGTAAGACCTTCTTCCGATTCCTTGTTGATACTGATGAATGACTGGATAAAGGGGATTAAAAAGAACGGAAAACTGAAGAAGGCCTTCTCCCGCTATTATAAAGACCAGCGCATCACCGAATTCTTCCGGCGCGATTATTTCTCGGTTACCAGTGAGAAGCTGAGCCCTTTCGACCCACAGATCCGGAAATCCGGTAAGCTGATTCATTGGGACTGGCGTTTACTGGCTTCGTTGGTTTATGAGGAATCCAATTTCCGCACGGGATTGATTTCTTCACGCAATGCCTCCGGGTTGATGCAACTGATGCCACAAACGGCAACCCTCCTCGGGGTTGACAGCGCCTCATCCATCGCTCAGCAATTGCAGGCAGGGGTGAAATACCTGAAATTGCTGGATAAACAGTTGCCGGATGCCATCACGGATCCCTCTCAGCGTATCCACTTCATCCTTGCTTCATACAATGTAGGGTTGGGTAAGGTGCTTGCTGCCCGGAAACAGGCCGAAAAGTATGGTAAAGACCCCAACAAATGGGACGGGAATGTGGATTACTACCTCACCAACAAATCTCACAAAGATCCTGCGCCCGGTGAGGATATGTCTGAAGACCTTTCTCCTTTTGGCATGGAGGGCGGTTTTGTCGCAAAAATCCTTGACCGTTACCAGCATTACCGGAACAATATGCCGGAGTAATGTGTCGCTTTTCGAATGGTCAATCCGAAATTTTATCACCTTTTCTTATTACTTTGTGGCAATCAGTATGACTGGCTTTTTCAAGGATCTGGTGATACACTTTGACGCAATCCTCATGCAAGGAGCCGATCATCACGAAGGGTTCCATTTCACCAGGGGTAAATTCATAGATTTTTCTGATGAATGTATTTGCAGCATTCCTGGAAATCAGCTCCTGGAACCGTTGGTCAACACTATATACCAGGCTGCATCTGCCCTTGGTGTCACAACCAAGGGAAACAATGCAAAAGGGTGTAGTGCATTGAAACAGGGTTGACCGGTAAGCCGGGTGATTTCTGAAATCGCTTTCAATCCTGGTTTGCAATCCTTCATCGGCAATCAGCCTCTGGATTTTTTCGATGATGCTTATGATCTTGTGATAAGCGTCAATGATCTTCCTGTTTCTGGTTTTTATATAATCAGGCGCAACAGACTCCATCTTGTAATTGTGGAAATGACAGAGGAAATCCAGGGTGAAGTCAGCGGGCTCTAAATCCTCGTTCTTGCTTTTACTTTCATTCCACTCCTTCAGGATAACCTGTTCAATGTTTTCGTTAAAGCCTAGCTGCTCAAGTGTTTGTTGAATCCGTTCATTGCTTCCTTTAACAAGCGTGCCGGAAACCTTTGTTTTCTTAGCGGAATTGTCAATATCATGATTCACCACATAAGTCAATACCAGCCATTCAAAGGAACATTCCAGGGCGGATTTTGTCAAGCCGCCATCAGCCTTAGCTTCCTCCATGGATTCCTCTTTATTGAATTTTGTTCCGGACATAAAATTCTTTCCTTGATATTTTTAACCAAACGCTAACGGCCAGAAACACAGTTGCAGGTAACATGGAAATCTAAAGCAATGAATGCAAAGGCGCTTTACGCGGGATTTTCAGTTCAGGAAACAGGAATGGACACGCCAAATATATAGATAAAAATTAACGCAAAAACATTAATTGATTTTTATTTTTATGCCCCGCCAATATTTTCCTTGTCATTTTAATCCGGATTGACTTAAGAAATGTGTGAATGATGTAAATCTTTAAAGGAAATGTGTAACATACCCTGCCTGTGATGTTTGACCTTTGTAGCTGATAATTTATATAAAAACGAGCCATGAAAAAACTTTTACTATTAGGTATCTGCTTAGCATTTACATTCATTACCCATGCACAAACCGAAGACAAAAAATGGAACATCGGTATACATGGAGGAATAACCCAATACTCCGGTGATCTGGGCAGTGATTTCTACAAATTCGATCAGGCCTGGTATGGCTTTGGCGGTATATCTGTTTCAAGATATATTGTAAATCATTTTGATATAAATCTGCTGATCACCAAAGGAAACGTAGGATATAACCGCGGCACTGAATACTTTAATACCGGGTTTTCTTCAGCGCTTCTCCATTTCAAGTTTAATGTATTACCATCCCGGTATGCTGTCAATCCATTTATATTTGTTGGTGGCGGCATCATGGTGTTCGATAAAGACCTGGAAATTAATCCTTCTAAAATAGATTGGGCGATTCCTTCATTCGGAGGAGGAATAAATTTCAGGTTTGGAAAATCCGTTAACCTGAATTTACAGGAAACCTTTATCTATTCCACCTCAGATAAAAGGGATGGAAATGCTCTTGTGACAAAGGAAAATGATTTTTATCTCCTTCATACAGTTGGTCTTACGTTTAATTTTGGCAAGAAAAAGGATGCTGATAAGGACGGTGTGTCTGACCGTAACGACAAATGTCCCGGAACACCTCCAAATGTTGTCGTTGATAAAGCAGGATGCCCATTGGATGTTGATAAAGATGGTGTACCTGATTATTTGGATAAGTGTCCTGATGTTGCTGGCGTGAAGGAATTAAATGGTTGCCCCGATAAAGACGGCGACGGCATAGCTGACAAAGATGATCGTTGTCCTGATGCAGCTGGTCCTGCAAATTTAAAAGGTTGCCCTGATAAAGATGGTGACGGTGTGCCCGACATCGATGATCAGTGCCCTGACACAAAAGCAGGATACAAGGTGAATCCGGAAGGTTGCCCTATGGATAATGATAAAGACGGTATCTTAAACGAAGATGACCGCTGTCCTGATGCTGCAGGTCCGGAAAGCCTTAAAGGATGTCCTGATACCGATGGTGATGGTGTTGCAGATATTGATGATCTCTGTCCGAATATAAAAGGAACCATTGCAAATAAAGGTTGTCCTGAAATTGCCAAAGCCGACTCCATAAAAATTACGCAAATAGCAAGTAAAATATTCTTCGAAACCAACAAGGATGTCCTTAAAACAGCATCCCTTGCACAACTGGACGAGCTGGTAGAAATACTCAAAAGGTATGAAACCGCCAGGTTGGTTATTGAAGGGCATGCCGATAGCCAGGGCCCCGATGATTACAACCTTACCCTGTCGCAGAAGCGCACCGAAGCGGTAAAAACATATTTGATGGGAAGAGGTATCATGGAATCACGATTGACCGCGATTGGTTATGGTGAATCAAGACCGATTGCCGACAATAACACTGCTGCCGGCCGTGCGAAAAACAGAAGAGTTGAATTAAAAACATCTTATGGTACAAAATAAATGTTAGGTTTAGTTTAGTATTCTTATAAAGTCAGGGGCTGTTGTTTTCAACAGCCCCTGACTTTTAAATAACAACTAACCACCCAAACGACATAAGTGAATCGCATTTGAATACCTGCGGAAAGAAAGGAAGAGATCCGGACTACAGCAAAATCCCAGGAAAAGGATATTGATTTCTAAAAGACAACCCTGATTTTAAAATTCACAATGTGGGCATCACGCGTGGCTTTGGTTCTCACACCTCCTGATACTTGCCATTGCCGGATTTGCTGGTAGCGGTAACCCAATGCCAGAATCATCAGTTGCTTTTTGTTGAGTTTGAATTTCGCCCCTGCCCCGATCCCGGCCAATGGACCGCCAAAGCCCATCCCTTTTATGCCTGCGATCCATCCGGTGGAATATCCCAAGTTCGTATAAACAAAAGGGGAATCATCATTTCTGAGCAAGTTGAACCGTAAGTCGAAGTAAGCAGGTAAAAAACCCCTGTCCCTCAGGAGTTCTTCATCGTTTTTGAGCCTGGAATAACTCCAGATTTCGATGCCGGTGCTGATCCCGGCATAAATATAGGAAGTGATGGCAACACCATTAAAAATACAGAAAAATCACATTCTGCACAAAAGTAAGGGGAAAGTTATAAAGGAATTTCAGGTTTTCCCCTCTTTCCCGCAATGGAGACAGAAAGCGCGCAGGGGACGATCAAGGCAAGTGTCATTTTTAATTTATCTTTCCTGCAGGAACGGATTACTGCATTTTCCTGTATTGACAAACAGTGCAATTCCCGATTCTGAATTCATGGCCGGCTTTAACCAGGGTCCTTCCGAATTGATTAATGGTGTCCGGAAAAGATTCTAACCACATATCTTTTATCAGATAAATTTTCTTTTGTTCAAAAACCTCATCCACAATTTTGTAATTCCTTACTGCCCACGTTTTATCATGTGGCGTTGCTTTTATCATTTCCGGATTGATACAGGATGTTATATAGGAATTCCAGTATTCTGAAATGAGGCCAATTTTACCCAATTGCTGAAATTCACCCACAATTTTTACGGCAGGAGTTAAGGTCTTCGGCCAAATGTATTTAAGATTGTACAGTGTTCCTGAACCACCGATAATAATTGTTAAGAGAAGAAAGTATTTCAAGAAAATAGTGTGGTTTTTGGATAAAACCAAATTTTCAGCCATTAGCAGCAAAACAAAGGAAAAGGCAATATAAGTACAGGTGAAATACCTTCTTGGAACATTATTCATGAAGGTCCATTTGGAAATAATAATAATGGAAAATAAAAAGCATGCATCCAGAAAAAAGAAAAGGGCCCATTTTTTTGTCTCCCGGTCCATTTTTACTTTCCTCAACATAAAGAGAGAATGTCCGATGACAATGATCACCAGGTAGGTATACAGACTGGTGAAAGGTTCTTTTGCTTTAAATAGAAGTAAATCTGAAAGGGTATTTAAAAAGATGATGATGGTTTGTTTGATGGTATGAATATTTCCAAATACGGAATAATTATTTTTCATTTCTGAAAAACTTTTCGCATAACGGATGAATAAATAGCCCGCTATTATCCCAAAAATTGCATAATATAATTGAGGATTCCGAAAGGCTGCCCTGGTGAGCTTATTTTCCCACAGATAATAAAATAACAGAATGCCCAAAAGTAATCCAACCGACACCAAAGCCATATCAGAAACCCAGATTGCGGCAATGAGAATTATGGTAATAAAGAAAAAAATTACATGTTTTAAAATTGGATTTTGTTGAATGGTTATTTTCTTACTCAGGCTAACTAGATAACACGCAATGGCAATCAAACTGTAATGAATTCCGAATGCAAACTGGGTTACATCAATGAGATGCATAGGTGGGAAAAACCATACAACAGCAAAAAGAATCTTGTAAAAATTGGATTTGAAAAATGAGGAAAATGCGAGAAATCCTGCCAGGAGTATCAAATAATGAATAACCGTTTCCGACGCCAGAGCAGACAGGTTAAATAATCGGAAGGGAACCTGTCCCAACATTGGAATCAGACTGCCCAACCTGTCCTGTCCCCAAAAATAAAAATCATGAGGTAGTTTAAAATAATAAATCATCAGTACCGATACTGCATTGTCGGAATTCAAGGCAGGATAGCGCAAAGAAGAATAAAAGAAAAAGGAGAGAAGAAACAGGAACCCGATTGTCAGGAAATAAATTATTTTTTTGCTCATGTATTCTTGAGTCTTAATTTTCAAAAACGAAGTGCCCTTGGGGTTCATACCCGTGATCAGAGGATTAATCAACAAACAATCCACCAACTCACCGGCTAATTCCCAAAAACATACCCCAGGCTGGCACCAAACCAGGGCGTAAATTTGTTCTTCATAACCGGAATATCCATCAACACATCAAGTAACGGTGTGAATCCTGCCCTCACAAGAAGACCATCCTCCCTGACGTAACGGATCCCTGCAAATCCGGTCAGCACCGGATCAAAAAGGCTTCTCGGATACTTCGTATAGGCATTCTGTTTTTCATTCCAGAATTGATACATCAAGGTTCCCCCGACCCCGACTTCCAAAGCGAATTTGTTTGTAAGTTGAAATACGCCATTCATCATCAGGGGGAAGGATATAAGGTTTTTTTCGTCAAACCTTCCATACCCGATGCCGAACCGGCTCATCAGATAGAAAATACCGGATCTCACACTGAGTCGCTCATAATTGACAGAGCCGATAAGATAAGAGCTTCCGGGTATTTCAAGATAAAGACTGTTTTCCGGAAAAGACTCCGGTTTGGAGTTTCGGAAATCTGTGCCGGACAAAACAATACCCGGGTAAACAATGGGGTGTTTCTTGTTATATCTTTCCACATACATGTACACCAGTTCCCGGCTTCCGTTCTTTCTGAAATCAATATACAATTCAGGGTCATCAGAAAGCAGCTTCAAAATATTGTTCTCGGAAGCCTTAACAATTTGTCCGTTTTTAAAATTGATAATGAAATCAGATCCGGATTTTTCTGTACGATTTCCACTTGTCGCGCCTTCTTTACCGGAGGACATTAATATTGGTTCAATTTCAAAAACACTTAAGCCGCCAGGTTTATGGAGCTGATGGAATCCTTTTGCATAAATATAAAAATTGTTGCCGTCACTAAAGCCCCAAACAGGCCCGGTAACCCGCTTTTTATTTCCAATTGAATCAATCAGCAAAATTGAGTTATCAGCAGGGATCAGGGCACGCGTATCTGCAACTGAAATTTCAAAGCTATCCCTGATGGAAGGCCGGTTGGCTTTGAATTCATTAAAAGTCCGGTAAACCCCTTTTTGTATTTTTTCAGTAAAAACAACGGGTTCCTGGCACAGGGTCAGCAGGGGCAGGACAAAAGTGTAAATGAGGATCAAAAGCGTCTTGACTGCTTTCATAAAGATTACGTTGAATTGGAGACTTCAAATGTATTGAAAAATATTTTATACATTCGATTGCTTAAAAAGCAATTTCCCCGGCTATCACAGATTTGTTAAAGATAAATCCTGTGATTGCCGGGGAAAGCGATGAGAGTTCTCTCAATCCTTCTTTATCAAATTAAAAAGCCCTTATCGCACGGACATAATGAGGAGCACTCTTGTTTGACTGACTTCCATAACCGGTAGGAGTAGATCCGATGAATGATTGATCATATGCATAGAAACTTCCGTCAAAATCCATAGATTCGGAAGATGACCAATAGCCACCTGAAGCAAAACCACCTAATCCATTCAGGAATAAATTGGTCCGCATGGCACCCAATTCATAATTGGAAGGCAAATACCAGTCACTATAGGTGTTGAGAACCAGATCATAGCAGATTCTCGCTGCAATACCGGCGGTAGGACAACCATTCACAATATCTGTGGTATTTTGATTTCCCGTTCCAATGAATTGCCCATTGGCTCCCGTTATCCAGGCACCTTCACAACCCCATTGGGCACCGGTACTCTGGTCGGTTGAAGCGCAAACCAGTCCATGCAGGTTGGTACCGTCAATATAAAAGATAATGCCGCCAAAAAACGGTTCCCCGATAAAATAAGAAGCTACGAATGTCATATCAGATCCATTGGATGTGCCTACGGCATTAACTGCTTTTACTCTGTAATGATAGGTTATCCCGTATGTCAAACCCGTAATGGTTGCACTCACATTGGTAACCGCATTTCCTGCAACCGGGCTTTGTATTGCCGTGGCGGTAGCGCCATAAGCTGTGGTCGTTCCGTATTCAAAAGTAATGGTGGAAGAAAAACCATTTGCATTCACGATGCCATTTAATACGGCCCCGGTTGGTGATGTACTCGTTGCTGCAGATGTCGTTGCAGCGGGAAGCAGTTGATTGGTCCATGCGGGTATCCCGGCTTGCATTATTAAAATCTGACCATCCGTTCCCTTCGGGATCCTTGTCCAGCTGGTTCCGTTGAAATAGGTCATGTCACCTGCTGTCTGCCCCGGGGCAGAAAATGCAACACTCTTCCATAAAGTTTCATAATAATAAAAGCCAGAGACACCATCGGTTTGAAAAACCATCAGACCGGTGGCAGGAGAGGAAATGGCATTCCGTTGTGCCTGCGTCATCCGGGGAATCAGCAGTCCTTTACCGGTCGAACTGATATCCAGCATCGACGAACCGTCAGGCGTTGCAGCAGTTGTGCTGATTCCAACGCTTTGAGCGTTTACTGAAAATTGTAATAGTAGTATTGCATAAATTGCAAGAATTGTTTGTTTCATCGTCATATTAGATAAACCCAGAAAAGGGCGTTTTGAATAAATGCTGTCTTCAGAAATTGGTTATTATCCCTTTTGTATTACGCAGACCATTTGGTATCTGAATAGGAAGAATGATCAGTACAATCACTCTAATATTCAAGCATAAGTGCATAATTGTTACTGTATATAATACCAGCATTGCTTTTGGCATAAGCACGAAAGTAAAATGTAGTATAATAAGGAAGTGATCCGATTTCAAGATCATAGTACCCTGGGCCTGAACCTGTATCTGTCATTGTTGTTGGCAGGTCAATCGTCGGATCCGGATTCAAACTCCAGCAAACACCTCTTTCGGTAACCGGGAAGGACCCTTCACTCGATACTTGACAATGAATATAAGGAGGTAGAAGAGAATAACCGATGATATTGACTGATGGTAATGCCCCAGCTAAACCAGTTGTAAATGTTAGATCACTTCCGTAAGCTGTGTTAACACTATTTGTGGCATAGGCCCGAAAATGATAAGTTGTAGCCGGTACAAGGCCAGTCAGATTACCTTTAAAACTTCCGGTTCCGGTTCCGTCACTGGTGTGACTATTTGCAGTGGTAGGGTTTGCAGAGGTACTCCAACAAATCCCTCTGGCCGTGACGGAAGCTCCTCCATCACTGGTGACATTTCCCCCTTCAATGGCTGTTGTATTTGTGGTAGATAAAATTGCTGTTGTGATTACCACGGGCACTGTCGGTGAACTTGTACTAAAAATCACCTCATTTCCGTAAGCGGTACCGACACTATTTGTTGCATAGGCACGCACGTGGTATGCAGTACTGGCGGTCAAACCGGTCAGGTTGCTGATAAAAGCTCCTGTACCTGTGCCATCATTGGTCCGGCTGTTGGAGATGGTTGGATTGATGCTTGTACTCCAACAAATGCCTCTTGCAGTTACAGGGGTTCCGCCATCGTTTGTTACATTCCCGCCTCCGGTGCCTGTCGAATTAGTAATTCCCGTGATTGTCGAAGTGGTGACCGCAGGTAAAGTGGCTGCCAGTGCAGATGAAATTACATACCAAGTCCCTCCGAAGAAATAATAAATCCCAGGAATTCCATCCAGTTGGAAAACCAACAGACCATTGGCAGGTGAGGAAATGGCATTCCGCTGGGCCAGCGTCATCCGGGGGATCAGAAATCCTTTACTGGTAGAGCTGATATCCAGCATCGACGAACCGTCAGGCGTTGCAGCGTTGGTACTGATCCCGACACTTTGTGCTGTTGCATAAAATTGTACGATCAGCATTGTACACAGGGTAAAAATGAGTTGCTTCATAAGAAATTGTTTTTGGGTTAATTGTATTTATCCGTTTTGTGGCCCCCATCTTTTACCGGTCTTTGACTTATGATACCCCTGTTATTTCATGGCAGTACTGACATGAAATGCCCGGGGCATAAAGCGCTCAAATAAAGTATGATATATCCGGATTGAAAATGCAGGCTGCAAATGTATACAAAAAATTACATATTACAAAAAGATAATGAAAAGTATAAATTGGCTGATTTCCCTGAATCCATATCCTGACCAGAAGTATGACCAACCCTTGAAACCCGGGATGATCATTCATTCATAAATAAAGTTAAAAAGCAGATTATAAGGTAGTTATCAACATGATTTCGTGCAAATCGAAGTAATGAGTATCGTTATTGATAAAAAGTGATACTATTTAAAGAAAATTTGATTATATTTGAATACCTTGTTTTGCTTCTTAGGAGTGCAATATCAATGGATTATCATACTGTTCTTTGAAATTGTTTTCAAGCCCTTAATAAAAGAGACCTCGCAAGGTTCGCATTTTTGAGTTATTAAAATTGAGTCATTCACTTAAAAATTGAAACGATGAAAAAAGTAGTACTCATTTCATTTATGTTGCTGGCCATGGCCGGTATTTCGGTTGCACAGGTTATATCAGACTTCGAAGTAATTAAGATGAACCTGATGACCGGTGATACTGCACTTGATCACAGTTCGATGACTGTGGTTCCCAATCCTGATCCCTCCGGCATTAATACAAGCGGTTGGGTTGTTAGGTTTGTTCGTGATAAGGATGGTGTACCCTGGGGGGGCTTTTTTTCCACTTTACCAGCTCCGATTGATGTGACGGTTAATAAATATGTTCATTGTAAAGTATGGAAACCCCGTATCAGTCCTATTAAATTTAAATTACAGGGGGGTGCTGCCGGCGACCTGGAAACTTTTTCCACAACAGCGCAAACCATAGCGGGCGGATGGGAAGATATGGTTTTCGACTTCACGACAAAAACAGGCACTTATCCTATCATTTCATTAATGCCCGACTTTCAGGATCCGCTTGTCCTTTCCAACGATATTGTGATCTATTTTGATGACATCATGGTAAACAATGACCCTGCGCCCAACAGTGCTGCGGTTGTGACCATTGAGGATTATGAGCAAATTCCTATGACCCTTATGACGGGTGATACTGCGGTTGATCACAGTTCTATGATCGTTGTTCCCAATCCTGATCCGACCGGGATCAATATGAGTAACTATGTTGTCAAATTTTTACGGGACAAGGACGGTGTGCCCTGGGGAGGCTTTTTTTCCACTTTACCGGTTCCCATTGATGTGACGATTAATAAATATGTTCATTATAAAGTATGGAAACCCCGTATCAGTCCTCTTAAATTTAAAATACAGAGTGGTGCTGCCGGCGACCTGGAAACTTTTTCCACGGCACCGCAAACTTTAACGGGCGTCTGGGAAGATATGGTTTTCGACTTCACAACAAAAACAGGCACTTATCCTATCATTTCATTAATGCCCGATTTTGAAGATCCGCTTGTACTTTCCAACGATATTGTGATCTATTTCGACGATATCATTTTAAACAATGATCCCAATCCGATCGTAGGAATCAGCAGTCTTACCTTAACAAACAAGGCTACCGTTTCACCGGTTCCTTTTGATAATTTTCTGAACATAAACGCCCCGGCCGAACTTGCCTCCGTTACCATTACTTCTGCGATGGGTCAGCAGGTCATTAAAGTGAACAACCCGGGTGCAGGAATTACCACAATCAATACGTCCGGACTGGCTCCGGGGTTGTATTTCGTTACCATTTACCCGAAATCGGGTGACCGCTATACGGTGAAAGTCATGAATTATTAACCGTATCAATTTTTGAAAAGGAGGTTGTCTGAAAGTCGTTCAGGCAGCCTCTTTTTTTTGATTTCCCACCAGCTAACCAGCTATTTCAACTGTTTAAGTATCCTCAAGGCTTTATCCACATGCTCATTTTCGAACATTGATTGTTTTTGAGCAATTCAGGGATACTGAAAAAAGCATTTTGTGAATTATTTTTACCGGATAAAATTTATTTTTCGGTTCTAACAGGCTATTGGTCAGGCATTAATAATTAATTCCCGGAATTCTTTATTTTTCAGGCACACCCTTTGCCTATGGAAGGAAAACCCTCCTTTAAATTCGCAAAAAGTGTGCTTTTGCGTTCTGAGCCCAGCTCATACACAATTTGTTTGATGCATTATTTTACTGGAAAATAAATGCCTTCATTCATACAGCAATCATTATCATCATTAAAGAATGATTCAGCGTGGGAATAGTCTGAATTAAACTTTGGGCTTGAATAATTTATACCCTTTCATCATTTAACCGATTTCTTGTTTTGGAATCCGATCACCAGAAAGTATAAATATGAAGAAAACACTACTCTTTTTATCTTTTGCATTATTTATCATTCCCGGAATAGCCCTTTCACAGAAAGTTACTGTGACAGATGATGCCACTTATGCAGGCGGATCGGGTGCAGCATCCGCGGTTTTGGATGTTTATTCAACTGCACTTGGATTCCTTGCCCCACGGATGACACTGGTGCAACGTAACGGTATCGCAACACCTGCTGAAGGCCTCCTTATTTATCAAACAGATAATACACCCGGTTTTTATTATTACAATGGCACCCAATGGATTGCTTTAGCATCGGGTGCAACCACTTATTGGACAAAAAATGCAAACAACATAACCAATAATAATTCAGGGAATGTTGGAATAGGGACCAGTTCACCAACCAGTTTATTTTCGGTGGGACCTAATTCGGAATTCCAGGTGAATTCAACCGGGAATATTCTTAAAATCAATAATATTGCAACAAGCTGGCCATCCGGGCAAGGGGCTGTCAATACTTACCTCAAGAATAATGGAAGCGGGACATTAACATGGACAGCCCTTTCAGGAGTTCCTTCCTTAACAGCAGGAAGCGTGGTTTTTAGCGGAGGCTCTACAACACTTTCTCAGGATAATCCAAATTTTTTCTGGAGTACAACATACAAGAGCCTTGGTATAGGCACTAAAACATTTACCGCTGCAAATCCCGAAAAGCTTAAAGTTGATGCCGGGGCAACCGGGAATACAAATTACCAGAATGTAATTGTGGGCCTGGGAAATACCAATAATTATGCACAGCTGAACTTAAAAAACCAGAATGCCGGCGGTAGTGCTTCTTCTGATTTAGTAGCGACCGCTGATAACGGCAATGAATCGACCAATTTTATTGATATGGGGATCAATGGTTCAGGTTATGTATATGTCCCGGGGGATCCGATAAGCGGAGGCGAAGCGAATGATGGCTATTTGCTTTCCGCTGGTAACGACTTCCACATTGTAAACAATAATCCGAATAAGGATATGTTGTTCCTGACAGGTGGAACAGCTCCGGGAAATGAGCGAATGCGAATCACCAATTTCGGGAAAGTTGGAATAGGTACAGGCGCTCCGACTGCCCGCTTACATATCATTGGTCAACTTGATGAACCGCAGTTTAAAGTTCAATCTTTCACTATACTGAAAGAACTCAGGTTTGCAAAAAATCACGCCTGAATTAATTGAAAATTATCGGTCATTAATGTTTGTAATTCCGTCCTGAATTTTCCAATATATCTGAAAAAATTCAGGCAATATTTTCTGAAGACTGCGAATTGTTCGTAGTAGGTGTTGTAGAGTATCTTCTTCTTGAAAAATTTCCACAATCGTTCAATAACATTGAGATTTGGGCTGTATGAAGGCAAAAATAGCAAACGGAGTCTTTTATTTTGGTTCACAAACTCCTGGACGATTACAGAACGATAATATTTTGCATTATCCAGTACTATGTAAATCAGCCCTAATGGCTGTTTTCGGAGCATATCGATCAACAAACTCACGGTTGATTGACTGTTTATCATCACAGTTTCCTGAATAACTACTGTATGATCTTCAAGATTGTAAGCACCATTAAAATTAATCCTCTGCCTGCCAGTATTGGCTTTAAGAACCATTTCCTGTCCCTTTTTAATCCATCCGTAAGCGGGCTGGGAATTATGCATCGGATGAACCCCGTCCATGAAATATATTCTGTCGTCGGAAGCTTTATTCTCCTTGATCTTTTCGTATTCTTCAATAAATTTCTCCTGGGCTTCAATGCTTGCTTTCCCAGGAATATGTTTGGGCTTTTTGTAAGGAAACCCAAGCTGGTGAAGGAGGCTTGTCATACCTTTGGGAGTATATCGAACCTTGTATGTTTTTTTAACAAAAGCACAGATTTCTTTTGCCGTCTGATAAACGTTGTTTTCAAGATGATCAATAAGGTCAGCTTGTTGATACTCGCTCAATTTGCTTGTTCCCCCTGTGTAATTGTCTTTTAGTAAACCTGTGATGCCTGAAGAAATATATGTTTCGAACCAACGCCAAACTGTTGACTGGTCTATCAAAAGGATCTTGGCTATCTCGGTGTATTCATATCCCTCGTTAAGGGACAAGATAGCTTTTATCTTATCGGCCTGCTTGCGATTTGAGGATCGGTACAGTGATTTTAAGGTTGCTATTTCTTCCTTTGATAAAAAGTCAGTCATCAATTGCAAAGAAAAACGCAATACAGAAACCAATGAACTCAAAACTAAGTTATTTTTGAACAGGCAATTGTTAATCATTTTGCATAATCATTCAGCATCGGTATAGTTCGCTGATGTTTAGCCCCAACCTGAAATGATCCTCCCGGATTTGCATTTCCTGGTTGTGTAGTTTAAGAAAAATTTTCACCTTACTGAGAAGAATATTATCCCGGAAAGGTTTAAGGATAAAATCGACCGCACCCGATTTATAACATTCTTCCAGTTCCAGATCATCTTTTACTTGCCCGGTAATAAAGATGATGGGAACTTTTGCCCTGTTTTTATCATGCTGAATAATCTTAGCAAGTTCAATCCCATTCATTACAGGCAGATGAATATCAAACAGCGCAATGATGATTTCCTTGTTCTTGATCAACCCCAATGCTTCCTTAGCCGACGTTGCCAGAATGAGGTCAATATCCAATACACTCAGAATGGATTCAACCTGTTTTAAATGCTCAGGAACTGAATCAACAACGAGAATATTGAGTTTGTTGGACACAGCTATGCGGATTTATTGTTGAGACACCAGTTTGCCCGACTGATCTTTGCGATCCTTACCAGTTACCTTGTAGTAATAAATTCCTGTGGGAAAATTGCCCGTTTCCAGGATGGTAGTATGTTTACTGATGACCGTTTTGAAAACCTCTGTGCCCAGCACATTATAGATCCTTAATGTGGCCGGTTTAACCGGTGATACATCATTAACCAGGATGGTGGCCGATGCACCGAAAGGGTTCGGAAAAAAGCTTACTGGTTCATTCATCTCTGTTTCTGCAGGAGTTGGAATGCCAACCGTTAAACAATTGTTTGGGATCACGGTTGCAATCGCGGTCATGGCGGTGGTCGTTAGTGCACCTGCCGTAGTAAGCGCCCTGCCATCCAGCATTACACCGGTATTTAATGCCCCCAGCGCACCATTGTTACAAATGATCGTTCCTCTGAAAATTGAATAATTGTTTATGCTCACGACACCTTCAACCTTCCAGAACACATTTTTTGCCTGTGCTTGGTTTAGCAAAACAACATTTGAATAGGTACTGGTCACTAGCGCACCATCAATCTGGATAACAAATACGGCATCTGCATTACCACGTGCATTAAGGAAAATGGTATCAGTAAATGTAGCTGCTCCGTTCATTCTGTAGGTATGTGGCGTTAACTCCAGGCTGTTTCCGAATTGTGCAGGATATAATAATTCGATGTCGAAAGGCAGCGTTTTAACATAATTGTAAGCAACCAATAAATCGGCTGCACATTGCGTGGTGGATCCATCGGGAATGAGATGAATGGTGCCGGTTACCAGCAAAGGATCGTAACCCGTTACAGGGCCGTTATTACTTCCGATATCACCGGTGATATAAGTGATCCCTGAATTTGTGACTGCACCATCCGTCGAAAAGATTGCATAGCAGGCAGTGGCGCCAAGTTCAGGAGCGATCGGGCCTGTAAGATAAGGGCTTCCGCAACCAATGGGAGTATACCCATGCAGTCCGTCAACGGTAACAGCCCCGGTAGTAGAAAGGAACCTTCCTTCAAGAATACCCCCTGAGTAAATTTCAATGGCAGCATTGTTGGCAATCACCGTTCCTCTCATCGCAGTTCCTGTTGCCAGGCTTACCAGTCCTTCTACTTTCCAGAAAACATTGCAGGCCTGTGTACTATTTGTCAATAGGACTTGGGCACCTGCACCGGAAGAAAAAGATCCCTGGATCTGGAAGATAAAAACAGCATTCGGGTCTCCCTGACCATCTAAGGTAAGATTCAGATTTAAGGTCGAAGCGCCGGATATAGAATAAACCCCTGCAGTCAGGGTTTGGCCGTTTCCCAAGAGCGGTGCGGGAAAGAATGCCGGTACAGTGGCATTGAGCTGGTTATAGGCGCTCAGCAAATCCGTCGCACATTGAGCACTTGCCCCGTCATTGTCATGCATCACACCGTCCACATTACCGAAACCAGTACTGGAACCGTTGTTTGTACCTACATTTCCGGTTAAATGCGAAATACCGGTATTACTTACGGCTCCGTTGGTAGAGAAAAGCACAAAATCGGAAGCGGATCCCAGGGTGGGAGCCTGCGCGAAATTTGCATTTGAGAACAAGAATAAAGAAAGGGATGCAGCAATGATAAAGCGTAATGTGTTTTTCATCGGGTCAGGATTTAACTTGTGAATCAATTATGAAGAATTTCTTCTTGTCGTTTTGACAGGATGTCCCGTTAACCGTTGATGTTCAGGGTTTTCCCCATCGGTTAAGCTTGTGGGATCGTCGGGTATAAGCGAAAGGGCAGAAATATGGGTACAAAGGTTACCCCATTTAACGGTAAAGATGTTACACAATTAGCGGAAAATCTTATAGATATAGCAGGTTTTCAGAAAATTACCCGTGATCTGATCAACCCGGTTATTCAGAAATAATCCTGACTTCGGTTCGTCGGTTCTGCTGACGACTTTCCGGGGTATCATTTGAGGCCACCGGTTGGGTTTCACCATAACCTTTGGCAGTGACGCGTTTTGCTTCAATTCCGTGTTTGATAAGATATTCTCTCACGGCAGAAGCACGAGATGCAGAAAGTTTCTGGTTGGATTCAGGGGATCCAACATCGTCGGTATGACCGGCAATCTCAATTACCAGAGTGGTTTTGGATTTCAACGCCTCCACGAGTTCATCTAATGCCGCAAAGGATTCTTTCCTGATCGTGGAAAGTCCGGTTTCAAAGAAGACATTTTTCAGGGTATAGATTTTCGGCGGGTCGTACTTCAGCGTAAAAGTATAAACTACCCGGTGATCACCACCCGGAATATCTATTTCCTTATATTTCACCGTATCAGCATACAGTTTATAGAAGAGGGTATATTTATCAGAAGAGGGGATGGTTACGGAACTCTTTCCATCAATACCCGAAGTGCCCTGGTAAATCTTTTTTGTCTTTTGACTCTTTAGCATGATCACTTCACCCTGGCGCGGTTTACCAGCTTTACTGGTGACGATAAAATTAAACACAGCATCATTTCCGGCCGATGACTTGTCCTGGGCAAAGGTATTACCTGTAAAAAGTACAATGAGTAACAGTGTCAAAGAGCATTTCATCTTTTACGGAGTTTAATCTATTCACCTCAACCCCCGGCCCCTTCTCCTTAAGGAGAATGGATGGAAGCAGTGTGATGTTTGGGTGAATTCCCAGCACCTCATTGCAAAGATAAAAGATAAATTCCACTCTGACACCTCGCTGCTGCGTGTCGATGTATTTCATTTATTCAGTGATCAGGCATTCAACAATTTTTCAATATCAAATTTCTTCATCTGAAGAAAAGCATTGGTTACCCTTCCTGCCTTGGCAGGATCACTCAGGAGATCACCAAGTATTGACGGAATGATCTGCCACGAAACGCCATATTTGTCTTTTAACCAGCCACATTGTGATTCCTCTCCGTCTTTGGTGAATTTCTCCCAGTAATAATCAATCTCTTCCTGCGTGTCGCAATACACCTGGAAGGAAACAGCCTCATTGAACTTGAATACAGGACCCCCGTTTAAGGCCGTAAAAGTTTGTCCGTTAATCCGGAACACAACCGTCATAGCGGTTCCTTCTTCCTGACCATGAATTTCGAATCCTTCTTTCCCATAACGGGAGATGGTTTCAATTGCGGAATCTTTAAAAATGGAGGTATAAAAATTTGCTGCCTCTTCTGCCTCATAATCAAACCAGAGGCATGGTGTTATTTGATTCTTCATGTTGAATAAAATTAAGTGTTATCATATTATGCTTCATTGTTCCTATCGTAATAGGTTGATTTATAAAACAAAAGCACCACTCCGCTTTTGAATTTCCTGACGTCGATCAATTCGAGGTTGAGTTGGGTTTTTATCCCGTTGAACAGGGGAGTACCCTCACCCAATACAACCGGGTCAATCATGATTTCAAATTCATCAATCAACTGGTGTTCTGTAAAAAGATTGATGATACTTCCGCTGCCTAGTATCGCCATATCTTTCCCCGGCGATTGTTTCAGCTTCTTTATTTCAGCAAGGATATCCCCGCTGATAAGCCGGGTATTTTCCCAGTGTTCAGTGAGGGGAGTATGAGAGAAGACGATTTTTTCCGACTTGTTCATGCCCAGGGCAACTTTCGGAAACATTTCCCTGGCTAAAGAGGATGGCCAAAAGTTTGCCATCTGATCATAGGTTTTTCGTCCGAAAAGAAGAATATTGTCCTGCACAAGCATTTCTTCTGAATACTTTGATTCTTCTGCTTCGTGGAGGTGCCAGCTGAAATCTTCCTCCGGTCCCTTGAAAAAGCCGTTCAGCGTAATAAAATTATAGGCTTTGATCTTTCTCATATTTTTATCCCGGTTATTATCATTGTTGATAATCCATTCTATGACAAAGTCTTATAGCTCCAGTTAAGCATCTACTGCACATCCTCCGCATTACGCCAGGTTCGTTTTTCTGCTACCTTTCGCAGATTTCTTTCAGCTTGTTAAGTGCTTTGGGCCACATTGTTTCAAAGTAGGATTTATACTGCTCGTTGAAATCTATATCAACCGAAAACAGGGTTTTACCCCGTTCCTCCTTGAAAGTATAATTTTCCAATGCCCCGGCCCAGTCACTCACTTCGGGTCCGCTGGTTATTTCCTTGCCATCCTTAAATTCACCAAGATGTTCAATGCTAACAAACTTATGGGGAATATTTTCCTTTATCCGGCTGACCATTCCGCCCATATTCCCATTGTGATCGATTCCCAGGAAAAGAATCTTTGATCCTTTTTCCCAAGAACCTTCATAATGCGAGGTAGCATTGAATACAGAAGTCCATTCCATGTAGGTCTTTTCACCTAAGAGCGTTTTGTAAACCTTTTCAGCATTGGCATTGATACTGATTTCAAAATGCATTGGGTTCATATCTTTCATGGTTTCGACGTATTTTTTAAAATTGTTTAAGATGGATTGCCAGCCCGAGCGCTGGAGTTCTATGGTATTTGTATGCTCAGCCTCAAAAGTTTCGGTCACCTTTGTTTCTTCACCTTTTGAAACAAAGGATATACGCGCTTCCCTGTCGTCTGCCATTCTATATTCAATTTGTTTATGTTCCTTCACTGTTAGGTATTCTCCTGAAAAGTCAAAACCCTGGCTGCCATCCTTTGCTTCCATGCGTGACACAAATTTCCCGCCGGCACGTAAATCGGATTCAGCGCTGGGGGTAAACCAGTCATCCGATGCGTTGTTCCAGTGGATAATATGTTTCGGATCCGTCCAGAGTTGCCATACTTTTTCAACCGGAGCATGAATGGTTGCTTCGACGGTGATTAATGTTTTTTCCAGCGTTGCCATATGGATCAAATTTAGATGATTTTTAAATACTTTATTTTTTATAGTACAAAGATAAACAGGATCTCAAGCCTTCTGTGATGTACAAATATGACAAATGAGGGGCGATTTACGACAAGATGTAACTAACTTTGCAAAATGAAAAAGATCGCCATTCTGGTTCCGGAGCGTTCGGTGATACAGGCCATTGCTGATCCGCAGTATTGTTTTAATGCGGTTAACCGGTTTTTAACTGTATCGGGCAAGGAACCCATGTTCCAGGTTGAACTGGTTGGGATAAGGAAAGAAATCAGACTCAATGATGGCCGGTATTCGGTTTATCCCGACAAGCTGCTGAATGAGGTTCAAAAGGCTGATTTGGTCATCATTCCTGCTTTGTCGGGTGACATTTCAAAATCATTGGAAGCAAACAAAGAATTGGTGCCCTGGATTGTCGGGCAATATCAAAAGGGGGCCGAAATCGCTTCGTTGTGTGTCGGGGCATTCCTGCTGGCATCTACCGGATTGCTGAATGGGAGAAATTGTTCAACCCATTGGGATTTCATAAATAAGTTTCGTGAAATGTTTCCGGAGGTAATGGTTCAGGATGGAAGCATCATAACCGAAGAAATGGGGATTTATTCAAGCGGCGGGGCAAACTCATACTGGAACTTGCTTCTGTATCTGGTTGAAAAATTTACTGACCGGGAGAAGGCGATCCTTACCGCAAAATATTTTGCCATTGACATTGAACGTAACAGTCAATCTTCTTTTGCCATGTTTAAGGGTCAAAAGAATCATAAGGATGATGCGGTAAGATCCGCGCAGGATTATATCGAGAAAAATATCGAAGTGAAATTGACGGTTGAAACATTGGCGCAAGAAGTGGCTGTTGGCAGAAGAAGCTTTGAACGCAGATTTAAGCGGGCTACCAACAATTCTGTCCTGGAATATATTCACAGGGTTAAAATAGAAACTGCAAAACGTTTTTTTGAAACGAGCCGGAAAAATATCAATGAAGTGATGTTTGATGTAGGCTATACTGATACCAAAGCCTTCCGGACTGCTTTTAAGAAAATCACGGGTCTTACTCCGATTGTTTATCGCAACAAGTACAATAAAATGTTCTTCTGATAACTTCGTAAAACCCGGTTGCGAACCTGAAAGAACGCATATCCTATTTTATATGGATTTCTCCAGTCAGATAAAGTTTTCCCTGCCCGCTGATTTCCACACGGTCTCTTAAATAGGTGCACTCCAGGTAACCCTTGCGTTTTGAAAGCTGAATCGCCGATAAGACATTTTTATGAAGCTTTTTTGCCCAGTAAGGGGTTAAGGTAGTATGCGCCGAACCCGTTACCGGATCTTCGTCTACGCCCGATTGCGGCCCGAAAAACCTTGATACAAAATCAACCTTGTCACCTTTTGCCGTTACGATGATACCCCGCGCATCCAATTTCGCGATCTTTGCAAAATCGGGTTTTATCTTTTCTATCTGACTTTCGTTCTCGTATACCAGCATATAATCTGTTTTCCCTTTCAGAGCCTCAATGGGTTTTAGGTCAAAGCCATCGGTCAGTTCATCAAATAAATCAACCGGTTCAAAGACATCTGTCGGGAAATTTAAAGTCAGGGAATTTCCCTGTTTGGTAACCGTCAGATTCCCGCTTCGGGGAGAATAAAAGTGAATGACATCACCGGGATGATTTTCATGGTTGAATAATACAAAAGCGGCTGCAAGGGTTGCATGGCCGCACAAATCAACCTCTACGGTCGGAGTAAACCATCTGAGCAGGTACTGATGTTCCTGTTTCACATAATAGGCCGTTTCAGCAAGATTGTTTTCCATGGCAATCTTCTGTAAAAGGTCATCGCTTAACCAGTTGTCAAGCGGGCAAACGGCAGCAGGGTTTCCCGAAAAAACCGAATCCGTAAAAGCATCAATTTGATAGATTTTTTGTTTCATGGCTTTTATTTATCATCCCCCCCCGCCTTATCCTTCAAGAGATGGAGTAAAGGAGAAGCGTTGTTTGATTTAATTACCCGGAACTTTCATTTTAAATCTTTCTATTACCAGTCAATTTCTTTCCGATCCCTGAAAAATTTACCAGTTGGCAGTTGATCTACAGTAGCGAGCCAGACGGCTGTATCGGCTCCTTCGCTTACCTCGCGCGGGGCATTGGGCCCTCCCATATCCGTTCTTACCCAGCCCGGACACATCGCATTCACCTTGATCCCGGTTTCACTGAGTTCGTTTGAGAGCATAATTGTCAGGGCATTAAGCGAGGATTTTGATAAACTGTAACCGGGATAAGCTCCTGTAAGGCTTTTTAATTCCCCCATTCCGCTGCTCATATTGATAATCCGGCCATTTTCGCTTTGCAGTATGAGGGGGAGGAAGATCTGAACCATGCGCCAGGCTCCATAAAAATTGGTTTCCATTAACTGCTTTACACGCATTAAGGAAATATCGGCTGCACCTTTTGCCGGAGCAAGCAACCCCGCCTTTCGCAGAGAAGGGGCCACCTTATGCAACATTCGGGAAGCGGCCGGGAAATTTGAATCCAGCGTTTTTTTTGCTTCCGAAAGAATGGTTTTAACCTCACCGGTATGGCTTGCCCCGATTCCTGCATTGTTGATCAGGACATCCAGCTTTCCGAAATCCGTTTTCACAATATCAAAAAGGTTTTGCATGCTTTCTTCAACCGTGACATCAAGCTGTTTTACAATTACACGTTCACTCAATGTCCTTGCTGCCGCTGTTCCTTTCTGATAATCTCTGGATCCCATTATTACCGTAAATCCGGGTTTATCCAGCTGGCGGCAAATCTCCAGTCCGATTCCTCTGTTTCCTCCGGTAACAAGTACAATTTTCATTGTTTAAAGATCCTATTCGCAAAGATAAAAGTTAAATTCCACTCTGTTGCCTCGCTGCACCAAGATATTTCCTTAATCCTGAAAGAATACGTGAAACGATCAGCGGAACCATCTTCTTAAAGACAACCCGGTTTGTAAAAGGGTGTTTCAGGATTGACGCAAGCATGTTTCGGCTAAAATGATGACAGCACCCATTGCAGCATTCGGGATACCGGTTATGAAGAAGATCCTCTCTGAGAACTGAAGTCGCTGCAGTCCATAGTGCCATTAACCCAAGATGCCGGTTTTTATAAATGTCGATTTCTGCCGGGAATAAACCGCAGGGTTGGATACCTCCCTCAAAAGAGATGTCGACGATTGCATCAATTTCCCTGCAACTGAACTTTTTTACCACATCTTCGAAAAACATTTTCCCATTTTGTGCTGCGGCAGTTTCCAGGTAACTTCTGATCCAGGGAATGATCCGGTAAACATTTGTTTTGATCTTGTGTTTTTTTTCGAAAAGTAAGATCTTTTCCAGCTCTTTCATCAATTGATCCAGCTGATCAATTCCGACATTAAGCTGTGATTTGTTATCAACCGGAAGTTGGTCTGGATAATTTGAATAATAAATGATTGGCTGAAACAATACCTGTTCAATTCCAAGCTCCCATGCAGTGCTAAAGAATTGCGACAGATCATGGAAGTTGTATTTTGAAATTGCCGTTAATACTGTTAAAGGAATCTGCTTTTTGTTTAATACCAGTATAGATTTTAAAGCATTTGGAAGCGCAACGGATGAACCTCTTGTAAACGACTGAATATCTTCCCGAAAGGAGTCAATCGAGATATTGATTTCTGCCTTACATTCTTTTAAAACAGATAATTCATTTTCATTCAACCGGTGTGCAGTCATGCCATTGGTTGTGATCGAACACCGGATGTTCTTTTTTCCCGCATAGGAAACCAAATCAATAATACCAGCAAATAAAAAGGGTTCGCCTCCGCAAAAGGAAATCTTCCTGATTTTATTGACCGACATCTGATCAATGATCCAGGTGATGTCAGCAAATGTCAGTGTATCTATTCCTGTGGAAAAAGGGTTTTTGCCTATTTCGCAATAAATGCATCGCTGGTTGCAACGGTTTGTGAGATTTACCGTCACCATGCTTGGCTTTGTGCGGCGAACATTAAGTGCGAACAACTCGGGCAGATAATTCCTGGTTATTTTCGACATCGTAAAGGAACAGTTTCTTTAATCTCCTGACATTAGGAGTTGATAAAATTGCTTCATTTGAATACCAATATTTTTAAGCTCATAATTGTCAATGGCCACGGCCTGGGCTTTCCGACCGATTTCCCTGCACAACAATTCGGAACCTGCACACCGGCAGATCTGCCTGGCAAATTCATCAGGATTATCTGCGATGATGATGCTTTCGTTGTTTACGGCGCAAATGTCGGTGGCTCCGATGGATGTCGAAATGATTGTTTTTCCCATGGCCATCCCGTTGAGGATTTTTACCCGTATCCCGCTTCCCGACAAAAGAGGGACAATCATGATCGCCTTGCCTGCCTGGTATTTTCCGGCATCATCAACTTCACTTTCCACAATTAGATTCCTGCTGCTCTTTCTGAAAAACCGGCGCGGCATATTCCGGCCTCCAATACAAATGCGTATACCAGGCATGGATCTTACCACCAGTGGCAGGACTTTATCCACAAACCATTCCAGTCCCTGGATGTTAGGTCGCCAATCCATCGACCCCAGATGATAAACAATTGGGAAATCGCTGAACTGAGCGGAAGGATTGGTATCGGCCAATGTTGAAAAATCAATCCCGAACGGAATCACCGCAATTTCTGTTCTCCCGGCAATCTTCCTGAAATATTCTGCATCCGTCACCGTGAGGGCAATAATTCCATCCGGTTTTGAAACCATTTGCTTTTCAAATCTTTCCAGTCTTTGCGCTTCAACGCCCAGGTATCTCCGGAGAAACGGATTCTTAAGTTTACGGCTGTAATCATGCCATACACGGTTCTCAACATTCTGTGCCCTCAGAACGACTTTTGCACTTGATGCTTTCCGGATATCATTCAGGTAATGGCATAGATAAAGATGTTCCAGTTGAATGATATCAAAATCTTCCTGATGAAGAATTTCGGTAAGCCTGTTAGCGAAAGGGGCTGAATAGAATCGCTGTGCAAAATAGGATTCCTGGCCAAACAGATTCATGAATGCCCGTAAGGCGTTTATCCGGTTATCCACACTGACAGATTCAAACCGGGTTTCCTTTACAAAACCGACGGGAATCAGATTAATATCCCCGGGAGCCTTCACCGGATTCATCGCCAGGATCCTGAGATCGATTCCCTGGCTTAAAATGCTTAATGACGCTGAATAAATGGAACATGCTCCCCCGTCGTGCGCAGGAATGGGCATTTTGTAGTACAGCTGCAACACTTTCATGAGACGTTTTTTTGACCGCTTATTCCCCTGTTGAACGATTCAGCGAAAGCTGCTGTATTGAATCCGTAATAAAGATGATTTCCTCACGGCTGATATCATGATAAAGGGGAAGACATAATACCTGCTGGGCACTTTCTTCCGCAATAGGCAAATCAAATGTCTTATAAATACTAAATTCCGAAAAATCACTTGCCAGCGGATAGAAATATTTACGGGTAGTAATTCCCTTTCTTTCAAGATGGCAGGCAAGTTCATCCCTGTCACTGCCGAATTCCCCAGTATTTACTAACACCGGTAAATAAGTATAATTGGAGGTTGTGCTCTGTTTGACGGAAACCGGCTCGATACCCCTGATCCCGGATAACCGGTCCAGATAAATTAAGGTGGCTTCTTTTCGCAGTTGGATGATTTCGTCGATGTGTTGTAACTGTACCAAGCCGAAAGCCGCCTCGAATTCATTCATTTTGGCATTCAGTCCGTAACACAGGTTAACCGGACCATTCGCATGTTTTAAGCTTTTCAGACCGTCAATATGTTCTTTAGTTTCCCGGTCGCGACAAACGATGGCTCCTCCTTCTATGCTGTTGAATACCTTGGTGGCATGGAAGCTTAACACAGCAAGGTCACCGAAATTACAGACCGGGATTCCTTCAGACTTCACACCGAAACAATGTGCCGCATCATATACGGTTTTCAGATGATGCCGTTCAGCAACTTCCCGTATACCCTTAACATCACAGGGATTCCCAAAGATATGTACGGGAAGGATGGCAGAAGTCTCGGGCGTAATTGCAGCCTCGATCCGTTCGGCAGGTATATTCAGGTCACCCGGATCGATATCCACGAAGACAGGTTTCAGGTTATTCCAGTGAATCGCCTGGAGTGTGGAGACAGACGTGAACGGAGATGTGATGACTTCTCCCTTCAGGTCAAGCGCTTTCAGTGCAATTAATAAAGCAAGCGTTCCGTTAGCGAATAAACTGATGTATTTAACACCCAGATAAAGGCATAGGGCTGCTTCAAATTCCGAATGAATCGGGCCATCATTGGTTAATAGTCTTGATTCCCAGATCCTGTTCAGGTAAGGTTCAAATTCTTCCCGGGACGGCATAAAAGGCCGCATCAGCAATATCTTCCCGTTTTCTTTTGTAATGTGCATTCTGTCTGTATTCGATTGAATAAAACACTATATCTTTTTTGGCCTGAAAGTAAGACGGGCCTTGTTGAAAATGCTCTGTATCGTAATAAATATCATGGAAATAAAATAATAAATATTGATCCTTATCAGGGAATTCAGGTTTAAGAACAGGATCATTTTGCGGGTAATAAAACTGATGAGAAATATACAGACCGTGATGAGGAAAATAACGGCAACAGCTACATTCAGGTGTGAATGAAACCCGGCTGCAAGATAACAAAGCACTACCAGCGGGGGGATCAGCAATCTTAAATATTTATGCCATAACAACAGGATGGTGATTTTGAAAGGTAAATTCACCAGCAAATTCTTCTTCATCAGGATCTGGATCAGGCCCTGAAGGTATCGTTTCGTTCTTTTGAGATTGTATAGGCTCATGAAATCATCATCTGTGATCTTGCAGCATTCCATCAGCACAATCCTTTTCCCGTTAAGAATTTGAAGGCTTAAATACAAGTCATCCAGGATGATGCTTTCCCCGATCTCCTGGTAACAGCTTTTCTTAATGGCATACAAAGGGCCATAAACACCAACAAGGTTTCCTGTCCGGCTTTCACATTTCTTTATAAAATTTTCATGGTTTCTCAGGAACGACCGATGATTTCCGCTGTCGTGGCAGGAAATATATCCTGAAACCGCACCCACTTCATAATTCTGCAGTGGGCGTATGATTTCCCGGAGAATATTTCCGTTGATTTTTTGTCGCTGATCACTAAAGATGAGGAATTCATAACGGGCCATTTTTACTCCAAGGTTCATTGAATGGGGAATTCCACGGCGTTCGTTTTTCAGAACAAGTTTGAATTGATAAATTTCTTTCAGCGATTCCAGCACTTCCCTTGTTCCGTCAGCACTGTTATCATCAATTACGATAAACTCATATTCATGAAATGACGCTAGTTCTCTGTATAAAAGTTCTATTTTTTCCCGGATATAAAGGATTCCGTCACAAGTAAGCAGTATCAGCGAAACGGGATCTTCCCGGCCGGTATGTTTGTGGACAGGGAACTTGTATTCAGGACAAAGCATCAGGTACACCGGATAAAGGAGGTAAAGCACAATGATTGCAGTGGTTATGAGCAGGAGGATGATCATTTCAGTATTCCTGTTTTAGTTCGGTGTCTGATAATCAGATTGAATGATGTTTCAGATATTATTCTTTTTAACCAGCTTCAGTTGATAAACCGACTTCAGGGTCAGGTAGATTTTTTCACCCACAGAAGCCGGCAACATGCTTTGAATGAGTCGCGCCGTTTCCTTTGCAAAATCAAAGAGCAGGCTTTTCTTGTCTTTGTTGCTGTAAAAACCTTCCTTCCTGGCCAACCTGATGGCTTCCAGTCTGTCTGCAAATGGGAATTCAGGTGTCTCAAATACTATTTTGGGATTCATGGAATGAAAATCATGGATTTTAGCGGCAAGGAATGTCCCGTGTTTCTGCACATATTCCCATTGTGCCGTTCCTTTGAAAGGAAGAACCATATAAAAATTCGAATAATCACATCCCGAATTCCTGGCAAATGCTATTGATTCTTTAACCGTGTCCAGTGTATCTTGCGGACTCCCGATAACAAACTGTGATAACACTTCGATGCCGGCGTTTTTCAGCATCGCAATCCCGGCCTGTATTTTTCCGAGATCTGTCGTTTTCTTCATGGATTCAAGTACCTTTTTACTTGCAGATTCTATCCCGATGGCAACATTATAACATCCCGCTTCTTTCATCTTAAAGGCCAGGTCCTGGCTCATATTATCCGCTCTGAGCGAAACAGACCAGAGTATTTTGATCTTTCTGCTGATCAACAGATCGCAGAATTCCCTCACCCAGTTTAAATCAATGTTGAAGCTGTTGTCCCCAAATACAAAAATTTTCTTACCATAATTTGCCAGTAACAATTCGATTTCTTCAACTACGTTGCCGGGGGTGCGCTGCCGGAAGGTGTGCCCCCATATTGAACTCGAATTACACCATACACATGCATACGGACAGCCCCTGCTTGTCACCATCCGGTGTAACGGATACCGGTTCATTGGAAAGACATCCCAGGCCGGATAGGGGAGTGCATCCAATCCTGTAATTTTCTCCCTGGCCGGATTTCTGACAATCTCACCCCTGTCATTTTTAAATATCAATCCCTTGATATCCGCCAGGGCTTTCTGACCTTTCAAATGGTCAATCAGTTCCGAAAAGGTAACTTCCCCTTCACCATAAACAGCAAAATCAGCAGGGGTTTCCGAAAAAATTTCTTCCATCAGGGTCGTCACATAAGGACCGCCCAGGCATAAAGGCACTTTAGGATGTTTGCGTTTTATCCGGTTGAACAATTCAATCACTTCAAAGTACACGGGCGAAAATACGGTCATTCCGACCAGGTCAAAGTCAGTTGCGAAAAACCGCTTTGTTTCCGCTCCGGAGGCGACTCTTGTATCAAGCAGCTGGAAAGTTAAATCCTCATGTTGCGTCCGGGCATACGAAACGAGATAACCCAAACCCAGGTGAATCGTTTTGTACCTTCTGTCTTTATTCGGAAAGATAAGGCCGATATTCATAAACTACCTTGAGTTAAAAACATTTATCCGCCTGTACCCAGGAACATCCCTGTAATCATGGGAACTAACCATATGACCCATACCACGACACTGAACTTGTGGAATCGCAGAATCAGTGATTCATCTTTCCTCTTAATTACCGTAGTTGCCCAAACGGCATGGAACAACATCAATAATATGGCTAGTAACCCTGTTAATCCATGAAAATTTAACTGTATCAGCGAACCTGCCAGTTTTCCCATGGCGCCGGTACCAATGGTATCACAGATAAAGCCTGACCAGAACACCACTACATGCCATCTTTTTAAGCGCCGCTGAAATTTCTCCGACCAAACCCCGACTGTGTATAAAATACAGGCTCCAAAAATGAAAAATACTGCAATTTTTAACATAGACCTCCTTACTTACGAACAGGATTCTTAAATGCAGCCATTCCATTTAATTCCGGTAAATCTTTTCCCGATTCACGCAAAAAAATAAAATAGATGCAGCTAACAAAAGCAATTCTGTCCTCAGCGAAAGGTTAAAAATACAAAATAATCTGAATGAATAAGAAACTGATGTGCTGCCCGTCACACTTCACGTAAAATTCGCCAATGTTAAGTACGCCTTTCACCCCATCCCACAAATCTTCCTTTTTCAGTTTGAACCTATTCATGGCCAGCTTACAGGAATAGATTTCCCCGCCACCGGCTACACCCATTTCCACCCCCGGGATCATTCGGGGGATTCTCGATTCCCAACGGATGAAGATGATCGAGAAAAACGGATAAGAGAAGGGTTACAAAGATCGGGCTACCCGAAATCCAAGATCGTCGATTTTAAATGAAGGATGGCCCCGGCGACGATTTGTGGCAAGACAACCCCTTTCAGGATCATTCCATCCGCCACCACGAAACACCCGGAAAGACCCATATTCTTTTTCATCATACATAGAACAGCCTCATTCCATGAAACGCTCTCAACCGGCAATCTGTCTCCTTTGAAATAAAAGGGTGCTTTTTGGGTGATGGCATAATAAATATCCTGTGTCACCGGAAATTTAGCCAGTAAAAACGGTTGTATTTCAACCTTCCATTGGTGTTTAATCCGGTCGTCTCTTAATACGATTTCTCCTGCAGGAATGACTACCATTTTGATATTCTGTTCTTTCATAAAATTTACCAGAACAGAAGGAACAAACGATACCGCCATATTCCCAAATAGTTGCTATTGGTTGGTTTTCTTTGCTTTCGTCAGGGTTGCTTAAGTTTATAATTTAACACACGAATCCCACATTCAAGTCCGATGCTCTTTTTAATGTCAGGTTTTGGATGGATGTTACGTCTGTTTATCTGTCCGCATTCAACTAAGCCCGGATTGTGTGTTCGTCGTGCATACTACCCGGGCTGTACCCTTGAAGTCAGATTTCATTGCCCTTTTAAGGTTACTACCATCATTTCTTCCAAAACGGTGAGGTCAATATCATCCAGCTTATTGATATAAAGGCAACCAACCCCTGTTTTGTGCTTCCCCAATTTTTTCAGTGAGTCTTCATGAACCCCAAGATTTATGAGGTAAAGTGAAAGGTTCGCTTTTCGGGGAGAAAAACCAATTTTAAACCAATCAACTTCTCGTCCTGTGGCTGGGCTTTTAAATCGTAAGTTCCCAAATCCAATAATAGAACTGCCCCACATTTTTGGTGTTTCTTTACTGACCTTTTGCATTAATTTCAGCAAATGAAAGCTGTCATTACGTTTTTGCTCATCTTTCACATCATTGATAAAATCCTCTACACTCGAGGTGGTTTCTTTCGTTTTTATTTCAACTAATTTTCCCATGGTGAATATGATTATTTGAATCTGGTCCAAAGTTATCGCTGATTACCTGTTGATTGATTTTGGTCTGTCACCTGAAGATTTTTCATAGCGTCCATCAATGTAGTATAGATGTCACTTGGTTTTTTGGAATGCCAATCCGTCTCAGATTTATTGTCAATCAAATCTTCAGGATTCATTTTTTCGTACAACCACCAAATATTTCCCCAAAGATCTTTAAATCTGGCCAGTTTCAATCCATTATAGAAAACACTAACATTGGTAATAATTGCAGCTCCTTCTTTTTGGGCTCTGTTAAGTGTTTCTTCTGCATTATCAACATATACTTGTAAAAACGCTGGTGTAAACGGCCAATCTTTCTTTGAGTCAGCTATTAGGATCATGGAGTCTCCGATTTGAACTTCTGCATGAATCAGTGTTCCATCTCTATCCGGAGTTCTTATCAACTTATTTTCCTTCGCATCAAATACCTTTTCGACAAAGTCAATAAATTTGATTGCGCCACCTTTTATCATTACGAAAGGATTGACTTTATTATAGTGCAGGCTGTTCAATTCATTTTCAATCGTACTCATAAATAATGGTTCGTTTAATGATTATTCAAAAGTTACTATTAACGCTTTGCGGGCTTCACTGTTTGGTTTTCTGAGCTTCATAGGTCTGTATCTTCAATTGCATATTAAATGTACAACGGTTTTTTGTGAAGGCAAATAAAATATTTTTCGTGCTTCAGTGTGTACAACATACAATTGCCATTGGGTTTCCGGGAACGCCTAAATACATTTTATTTCGTCCCAGATTGGAAGGGGTACGCTCAATCAGGTGCAAATTAACGTGGGCTTCTTTCTCTATAATACCAGGTTTGTAAGGTTTTCTGGCATTACACCCAACTTACTTGCCTCTCCAATTTTTCCTCCTAACAAAAGCATTGGATATAAGGCTTCAACGGAGTCAGTGTCATTACGAAATGCCTCATAATAGACCATTTCAGAATTGCCGGAAAAAGGGAAATACCTGTGGAACCTTCTTCATGTAAACCGAATAGTCATTACCGAAAATCTTCAACAGATCCTGCTCTTCTTTTTTGATAAAATATTTTAATGCACTAAACATGACCACTGCCACGGCCAGATACACCCAGGTGAGGGTGAGGAACGAAACGCCGGGTAAAATAAAAATGATATAACTGGCATATACCGGGTTTCGGCAGATCGTATAGGAACCGTTTGTAACCAGTTTCCCTTTGGGGAAAAAAATCAAAAGCTGAACCAACCCTGCAACCCATAAAAGAATTCCAATCGATAAAAAGAGATACCCGGCGGGCTTGACAATACTTAATGACGCCGGAAGGGAAGAGAAATCCGAAAGAAAAACATGACAAACAATGGCGATAATGAGGAAAGGAAGGGTTGTACGAACAATATGGCTCCCCTGGCCAAAGATGTTCATGCCATTTTGTTGGTTCTTGATGAGGTTCGGCATATCAGGAATTTTTAATGATTTTCCTGGCGAAAATAAAAAAAAACTTTGTGCTACAAAAACCCGGGATTGGGAATCAAATAAAATCTGGGGTGAATAAAAGATTTTAGCCTTATCCGATGCAAAACACTTCCGATTGCTCATACCGTGATGCCACGATGATTCTGGTACCGTTTGCGTGGAGGCTGAACAGCTCATCAACCAGTCGCGGGTGGTTGTTCTCAGCCGATAGATGGGAGAGCACCAGGTGGCTCAGGAAAGGCGAACGGCGGGTGGTGAAAAGTTCCAGCGCCTGGTCGTTCGACAAATGCCCTTCCTCCCCACGGATTCGTTTTTTGAGGAAATGAGGATAACGGCCATTTTCCAGCATCTGCTCATCATAATTTGCTTCAAGGAAAATGGCATGACATTCCGCCAGGTGCTCTTCAAGGTGTTGGCAGGCAATGCCAATATCGGTGAAAACACCTACCGTGATCCCGTTTCCGCAAACTGTGAAACTGTGGGGATCGGATGCATCATGTCGTTTAGGGAAAGGATGAATGCTCAGTCCGCCAACCTGGATGGGCAAAAAGGGCGCAAAAGGAATCATAAGCTGTGGCTCCAGCTTCATCCGGCTGTTGCGGTAAGTTGTCTCTGTGATGTAAACGGGAATCCTGTGTTTACGCGAGAGTACCTCGGCTCCGCGGATGTGATCTGTATGTTCGTGGGTGATGAATATCCCTTTCACATTCTCCATCGGCAATCCCAATCTGATCATCCGTCGCTCCGTTTCACGGCAGGAGATCCCGGCATCAATCAATACGGCTTCGCGACCGTTGCCGATATAATAACAATTTCCGTTACTGCCGGAATTCAGGGAGGCAATATAGAGGGGCATGGCGTTAGTTCTTATCCTTCAGGTAAAATGTACAGATTTCTTTAATCGATTCTTCAATTGGGGTGAACCTGAAACCGGCCACCTTACGGATCTTGTCGTTGGAATAGGTATACTGTTGGGTGCTTGTGACGGCCATTTCCTTCGATATCTCAGCTTTGGTATGCATCAGCAGGCTGCGAAGATATTCGATACGCCAGGCAATCCCGCTCATGAAAGGCGGAACATTGACGGATGGTGCAGGTTTGTGCAGATGTTTGGCCATTAAAGCGAAAAGCACCTGGTAGGAAAGGTTATCGGCAGATAGCAGAAAACGGTTGTTAAAAAGGTTTTTTTCCATCACCAGGATCATTGCTTTCGCCACATCCCGGACAGCAACATACCCGTTAACACCTTGTGTGTAATACTTCAATCCTTTGTAAACCAGCCGGAACAGTCCGGAATTGCCATCCCAGAAACCAGGTCCCAGGATCACCGCAGGATTCACGATCACGGCAGGTAACCCTTCTTCCATGGCTCGCCAGACTTCCCTTTCTGCCCCGTATTTGCTGATGGCGTAAACCGAGTTCTTGCGGGAGGTCTTCCAGTAAGATTCTTCATCGGTCAAACCGTCGTTATCGGCCCTTCCAAGCGTGGCAATGGAACTTACATAACAAAATTTCTCAATCTTCCTTTCCAGGCAGAGATTAACGAGATTGGCCGTGCATTCCACATTTACTTTCATCATGGACTTGTGATCCTTCGGATAAAAGGAAACGAGTGCCGCACAATGATAAACCTCTGTTACTCCTTCCAGTGCATTTTCCATTGCCCCAACATCCAGTAAGTCTGCGTCAAACCATTCGATTGAACTGAGCAGAGTGGAAGGGTCGTCGGTGTAATAGGAAAAAATCTTTTCCACCATGGCTATATTGCTTTCTTTTCGCCTGGTGGCCCGAACTTTTTTCCCACTGCTCACCAGTTCCAGCAAAAGATGTGAACCCAGTAATCCCGTACCTCCCGTAACCAATATCATAATGCTGTATTTAAGCGGTCCTTCTTAGAAAATTTCTGATTCAGAGCAAAGATAAGAAAAGATCCCTGACTAATTTTTACCTTTGGCCTCTATGCAAATAAGTATTATCGGTGCCGGGGTTTCGGGATTATCCGCAGGTTGCTACCTGCAGATGCAGGGTTTCGACACAGAAATATTTGAGAAAAATCCAACCGCAGGCGGACTGTGTACCAGTTGGAACCGGGGAGAATATACCTTCGACGGCTGCATCCACTGGCTGATGGGGTCCAATGATTCAAATCCCTATTTTCAGCTCTGGTCGGAACTGATCGATATGTCGTCCATCCGGTTCGTTACCCACGAAAGCAGGGTAGATATTGAAGTGCTGAACTCACGCGACCTTCACGGAAGCAGGATTTTTCATCTTTATACAAACATGGACCGGTTGAAGGAATACCTTCTGGATCTCGCCCCGGAAGACGGAGAACAGATACAGATCCTGATCAACGCCATGCGAAGGATCCAGTCTTTCGAAATTCCACCAATGATCAAATCTGTTCCGGACCTGCTGCCTTTCTGGAAAAAGATGGCCTATATCCGACATCTCCCGCTCTTATTTTTCATGATGAAGTGGAAGAATATCACCAATTTTTCTTTTGCACAAAAACTGAAAAACCCTTTCCTGCGCGAGGCTTTCGAATTGCTTTTCGACGGAGATGATCTCCCGTTGCTTATCATGATCCTGCCATTGGCGTGCAATGATAAAAACGGAGCAGGATATCCCATCGGCGGATCAAAACGATTTGTTCAGAAACTGGAGGATAAATACCTTTCATTGGGTGGAAAGATCAGCTTTAACCGTGAAATCAAAAATATCATCACGGAAAACGGGGAAGCCAAAGGAATCCTTTTTGAAGACGGAGCCTCGGTTCTTTCCGATATTACCCTTTCGGCTGCCGACTGGAATTTCACTTTTTTTAAAGCACTGGAAGGGAAATTCCTGACTGAAAAGATGACGGAATTGAAACAGGAAAAGGTTTTCCGGGTCTTTCATTCGGCATTTCTCGTTTCACTTGGCATTGAAGGGACTTTTCCGGACCAGTCGCATTTTTTCAGGTATCCTCTTCCCTCGGAGCTTCATTCGCCCGATGGAAAGGTTTATTCAAGGATGGAAGTTCATGTGGTAAATTACGATACGGAACTGGCTCCGGTCGGGAAAACGGTTGTTTCGGTTAAATTTTATACGGAGAAAGGGGAATATTGGATCAATCTCCGTAAAGATGATTTTGAGGCATATCAGGAGCAAAAAAAGATTTTTGCGGATCAGATCATCCGATGCCTGGAAGAGAAATTACCCGGTATCAAAGGGAAAATCGAGGAGATAGACATTGCGACACCCGCCACTTTTCACCGCTATACCCACAACTGGAAGGGGAGTACACAGGCATGGCTTCCTTCGGAAAACCTGATGGCAAGACCCGCCATCGGCTTCAGGGTGAAAGGGCTTAAAAACTTCTATTATACCAGTCACTGGGTCCAGCCGGGCGGCGGCCTGCCAGTGGCCATCAAGTCGGCCCGCGACCTTGCCCAGGTGATTTGCCGGGATCAGGAAAAGGAATTTGTGATTCAGCCCTGGTAAAAATGCATCTCCGCGATGTAACGCCACACCTTTTCCGGCAGGAAATACCGCATATCTTTCCCTTCCGATAAGCCTTTCCGGATAAAACTTGCCGAAATATCAACCATCGGTGCATCGGTAAAATGGATGTGGGGATGCTGATCGAAAGACGTAGGCATGGAATTGGGCCGTGGGTAAAGATAAACCTGGTAATGATTAAGGATTTGCTGATAATTTTTCCATTTATGAAATCCGGCGAGGTTATCCTGTCCGGCAATCAGCACAAATTCCTTTTCCGGGTATTTCTCCGAAAGATAAGTCAGCGTATCGATGGTGTAAGAGGGTCGGGGCAAGTGAAATTCGATGTTGGAAGCCCTGAACCGCGGATCGTCTTCTACGGCAATATTTACCATGAAAAGCCTGTGATGATCGGCCAGTAACGAGGATTTATCCTTCAATGGGTTTTGAGGGGAGATAATAAACCAGATTTGATGAAGATCAGTGAATTCGGCCATATAATCCGCAATCACCAGGTGACCGGTATGGATGGGATTGAATGAGCCAAAGAAAAGCCCTGTTTTGATTTTTTCAGGCATCTTTTTGTTATTGACGGATCAGAAAATCCGTGACCAGCTGATATGCTTCATCGCAGGCCCTACGGAGGTCATCGTTTATGATGACGGTATCGAAACGGTCAACGAATCCTAATTCAAAAGTAGCTTTACCAATTCGTTTGGTTAGCGCCTCTTCCGTTTCTGTGCCACGCCCGCGAAGTCTTTTTTCAAGGGTTTCCGCGCTTGGCGGCTTGATAAATATAGATAAGGCGGCATCACCGAAATAAGTTTTCAGATTCACGCCTCCTACCACATCCACTTCGAAAATTACGGCATGGCCGGCATTCCAGATTCTTTCCACTTCCTGTTTACGGGTTCCGTAAAAACTGCCCGGGTAAACTTCCTGCCATTCTACAAACCGGTCATCACCGATATCTTTCCTGAACTGTTCCGAAGAAACGAAATAATAATCTTTGCCATCCGTTTCTTCTCCCCTGATCATCCGGCTTGTGGAAGAAATCGAAAATTCCAGTTCCGGAATGCGTTTGAGCAGGTGCTTCACGATGGTCGTCTTTCCTGCGCCGGAAGGGGCAGAGATGATGATGGCTTTTCCGTTCATTCTGGCAGACAATATAGCGTTTTAAAGAATATTCAGCATTTGTTCCTTGATCTTTTCCAGTTCGTCTTTCATCTGCACTACGATTTTCTGAATTTCCGCATCATTCGCTTTCGAACCGATGGTGTTGATCTCGCGTCCCATTTCCTGTACGACGAAGCCCAGTTTTTTTCCCTGGGAGGAAGATTCATGGAGGGTTTCAAGAAAATAATCACAATGCTTTTTCAGGCGTATTTTTTCCTCGGTGATGTCCAGTCGCTCCAGGTAATAAATCAATTCCTGTTCGAACCGGTTGTCATCAGGTATTGCAAGGGATTCGGGTTTAAAGAACTTCTGAAAACCACTGTGGATCTTCTCCCGGATGCTGACAATCCGTTGTTCCTCGAAAGGGGTGATGGCATCAAGGTATTGCAGGATCAGTCCAAGGCGCAGTACAAAATCCCCTTCCAGCACCTTTCCCTCCCGGATCCTGAATTCATCCAGCGTAGTGATGGCCTCACTGATTTTATCTTTTAACAACAGCCAGTCCTGCTCTTTCACTTCGAATATATCTGACTGTAAAACATCCGGTAGTCGCATGATCAACGGCAACAGGCTTGCCGGGTTTTCTTCATTCAGCTCTTTCTGCAGCTCGCTCAATTCGAGAAAGTATTTCAGGGCAAGGGTCTTGTTAATGGAAGATCCGAGGGTATTATCGCTATTCTCCGAATAAAGCAGGAAATCCACTTTCCCGCGTTCCAGGCGCTGGGAGAGCAAATTCCGGATTTCCGGTTCTTTTTCCCTCAGGGCCGAAGGTAGTTTTATCGAAGCATCGAGACCCTTGTTGTTCAGCGATCTGATCTCGATGGTGAATTTTCTTCCGGGAAATTCTGCAATTCCTTTCCCAAAGCCGGTCATAGAAACAATCATGAGTCCTTTTTTGCAAACTTACGAATTTATTATAATTTTATGGCATGGAATACATGGTGCTTGATGATCCGTTAAAGTTCTATAACCTCATTCTGGGGGATATCGCCAAGGCGACGAAATTTGTCTACCTGGAGACCTACAAATTTGCCAACGACCATGTCGGGGTCAAATTCCGTGACGCACTCACCAAGAAATCCAGGGAAGGGGTGAAGGTAAAGATCCTGATCGATTCCTGGGGACGGGGGCCTGTTTCCGAATCCTTTTTCACGGAGCTCATCCAGGCCGGTGGAGAGGTAAAATTCTTCGAAAAGATCCGTCTCAACACCGACATCTTTACCCGGGGTCATCGCCGCGATCACCGCAAAATCATCATCATCGACGATGTGATCAGCTATCTCGGTTCGATGAATATTACAGGATACAACATCAACTGGCGTGAGCTTGCCATCAGGATTAACGGCGAATTGAGCCTGGTACTCCGCAAGATCTTCATTCAGAATTTTGCCAATATCAATCCTTATATCATTCCCAATAAGATCACCAGCACACGGTCGGTCCGGTATGGCGAATGGGAAATCATCCGTGATGTGCCTTCCATTCCCCTCCAACGGCTGAAAAAGAAGTATGCACGGATGATCCGGAATGCAAAAAAATCGGTGGTCATCGAAACGCCCTATTTCCTTCCCGGGTACATGTTGAGAAAAGCACTGATCGATGCAGGAAGACGGGGGCTTGATGTAAAAGTGATTATGCCGAAACATTCCGACATGCGGATGATCGATATACTCCGGAACCGTTACCTTGGATTGCTTCACAAAAATAATGTCAACCTGCTTTTCTATACACCCCATAACCTTCATGCCAAGCTCCTGGTGATTGACGATACCGTTTTCAGCATCTCTTCTGCCAACTTCGATTACCGGAGTTTCCGTTACCAGTATGAGATTGCACTGATCGGTCGTGAACCGGAGGTGATGACCCAGCTCCATGAACATATTCGCGGTACGTTGCTCAGTTCCGAGGGATTCAATTACGATAAGTGGTACCACCGGCCACTGATCGAGAAGATCTTTGAAGCTTTCCTCATTCCGTTCCGTCACCTGCTTTAAAAAACACAGACTTCAATTAGCCTCACCCTCCGACCATTGCTTTCGCGAAAATTTCTTTGCGTAAAAGGTATCACCTTTTCTGTTTCCGGCCGATTAAGCCATCCTAATTTTAAGATGATGAGTTATGAAGACGGAAGAGAATATCATTGATCAGAAGGCACTGGACATGGTGACAAGGATCATCAGGATGGTTGAATGTTTGCCGAAAGAAGGCACTGCAGAAATTATGGGCAAGGCGATTGTCCGTTCCTCGGCAGCGGCAGGGATTCATTATGCAGAGGCGGAAAAGGCAAAATCGGCCAGGGAATTTATCCGGATGATGCGGTTGATGCAAACCCAGCTGGGTCAGACGGATTTCTGGTTAAAGATGATTGAAGGAACCAGCTACTTTAAGCCCGGTAAGCTGGAACCCTTAAAGGAAGCCAATACCGAGCTGATCAGGATGGTAACGAAAAGCCTGAAAACAGCAACAGAAAATCAAAAGAAGCTGATGGAGCAGCGGAAAAAGGAGAAGGCCAAAGAAGTGGCGACGCAGGGATGATTTTTCGAAGAATCACTGATATGGCACTGTGGAAGAGGAAAATCTCAATGATCAGGGTGTTTTTCACCTTGTTTACTTATATTCCTAAAAATTGTTTTATAAATATTCAATATCATTTGACCTTTCAGGTTAAAAAATGTATATTTGTAGAACTCACCTTTACTGCCCTTCATTTCTTGCCCATTCTCTCCGGTCCTTTTTAATGTTTTTTATAACCCTCCCGGGGTTTTTCAAGGTTCGAGGATTATTTCCCTTGAAGGAATAGTACAAGTGATTCAAAAACAAGGTCGTAAACCAGTCAGGATTTTCTCTATGAGCACAAAACCTTTCCTTTTCCTTGCCGCCCTCATTTTCACCGGCATCTCTCTTAAGGCTCAAATTATTTATGTTGATGCAAACAACCTTTCAGGTATTGAAGATGGTACAGAACTCCATCCGTTCAACACCATTAAAGAAGGGATTGAAGGGGCCGTTCCGGGCAACCAGGTCACGATCAGACAGGGAACCTATATCCCCGATGATTCCTGGTCAGGCAATGATCATACGCTTTTGCTCAAGGCCGGTGTCAGGCTGGTGGGTGAAGGGCCGGTAAATACCATCATTCAGGGGATTGTGGTCGACCAGGTGATCAGTAACCTTTCAATCGGTCTGGAGAATCTCAGATTTGATGAATTTCACTTTGTTCGGGGATCCATCGCCGGACCATTTTTAAACCAGAATATTATCCGGAATTGTTCCACCTTGTTGATCAGCCTGCCTTTCGGAGCAGGAATCCCGGTGAACGATTCCACTCCCGGTCCGAACTATGGGTTCCTGATCGAGGACAATACGCTTTGGCCCGAGGGTATCATTGAATTCAAACAGGGTGCGGGCGTTTCCGAATTAAGGGTTGTGAACAACCTTTGCGGGTACATTTACCTCAAATCGGG
Source organism: Bacteroidales bacterium (assembly GCA_038244085.1). Taxonomy (GTDB): domain Bacteria; phylum Bacteroidota; class Bacteroidia; order Bacteroidales; family FEN-979; genus FEN-979. The sequence goes on from JBBRTX010000003.1 coordinate 99,202, forward strand.
AGCTGGCTATACCTACCTGATCGATAATAACGATATTCAATATGGGATCTTTGACCGATCGGCGACAAATACAACCACCATCTCGAATAATCGGATTTTTAATGGAATTATTAGCGATATAAGTGGGGGGAATCAGTATGGGGTTGAAGATGAAATTATTGAGAACAATACGATAACGGTAGCGGAAAACTCTCCGGCTTTTGCCGATGAGGATGATAAAGCCGGGATCATAGCCAAGTCGAGATCAGTAACCATCCGGAATAACACCATCACCTGCACGGGGAATGTGTCAGGAATCCATTCGTTGGCCGGGGCTCCTTTTCATGCCACCGGCAACACCATCCTGCTCGATGAAGTCCAACAGCCCATTCCTGAACCATCCCAGGGTACAGTCGGAATTTTTAATTATTCAGGCAAAGGCAGTGTGACCGGGAACACGATCCATGGCGGTGCAGTCGGGTATTACAGTAAAGCCGGTACGATGGTGTTTGCCGGCAATGTGATTGAAAAGGCATTTACCGGATTCTATAGTCAGGGAGCTGAAGTAGTCCATCATAATTCGATTAAGAATTGTTATGGCAATGGAATGATCCTCGATGGACTGAAAGGGCCTCTTCATGACAATGAAATAAAAAACAATGCCGGGTCAGGTATACTGATCATCCGGATGCCGATTGATCTGGGCGGAGGTGCAGATGCATCTCCCGGATATAACACCATCCAGGGAAACGGGAATCATGACTTATACATTGAAACGCAGAGTCCACAATATCCGACACTTTTTGCCAGGTATAATATCTGGGACCACAGTAGTGCAGATGAGGTCAGGCAATATGATATTCGTGATGGAAACGATTCAACAGGGCTTGTGGTTGTTGACTTCCTTCCAATGGGCAATCTTGGGATTGATGAGCAACCCAACCCTTTATATCTGTCCTGTTTTCCGAATCCATGTAGTCATTTTACTGTCATCATCTGGCAATCCGCAGTTTCCTGTCATGTGGTTCTTAGCGTTTTTGATTGTCTGGGAAATGCCATCAAAACGATGATTAATGAAGTTATAGCTCCGGGAGACCACCGGGTGACTTTTGATGCTACCGGACTGCCCTCAGGGGTTTATTTCTGTCAACTGCAAGCTGGAAGGGTGGTCGAAACAATAAAGATGATTGTTTATTAAGGATAATAAACATAAAAATCCAGTTTACAATTTTGATCATTATTCATTAAAATTTAAGGAAGGATTAAAATATAAACAAAACTTTTACTCATATTTCTTTTGATATCTGGTATTGCTGTTGGTCAGATATCGTTATCGTATTCAGATTTTCAGGGCTTCTTCAGCCTGGGGGCTACTTATGTAACCTATGCAACACCCTTGAACGGACCCGATGTTTCCGTTTTTGTGGGTGAAGCCTCAGCAACTGCTCAGTACTGGGATTTTACCAATTTTACGTATGACTATGTTGGAAAATCATGGGCGGTAGAACCATCAACCGCTCCAATGATTAATTCCTTTCCGGAGGCCAACCTGGTTGCGCTCGAGAAGACCTGGATGCTGGGACCGGATACCCTTTATAGCTGGAATTATAAAAAGTTGCTGACAGACAGGCTTTTGATGCTGGGAGCAAGCGATGATACCTCGGTTATCATTTCCTATGATCCTCCTGCAATTCAAGGAATGATACCATATACCTATGGAGTATCATGGATTAGCGAACGGGACTCCTCCTCCATAATGCCCGGTTTTTCCATCATTACAGAAAGTCATTGGGCTGTTGATGGCTTCGGTACAATGAAACTCCCTTCCAGCGAATATCCCTGCCTCAGGGTTATTCAGAATACTATGACAATTACCTACACTCCGCTTACGACTGATACAACAAGAAGCAGAGGATATGCATTTCTGGCTGATGGCATGATGGAGGTGAATATTTTGGGCGTCTCTGAGGACCAGTTTAATTTATCAACTGTGGTTGTGGGGGCCATTAAAATTTCCATGCACCAGGGTCAGTCCGGAATAAACGAAAACGGCACATTTACCGGTTTACCAGTTTTGAAACAAAACAATCCCAATCCGGTGAACCAGTATACTGTCATTAGTTGGCAATTGTCCACTCCCGGTCATGTGGTAATGAAAATTTGTGATTTAATGGGGAAAGAGATCAGAACAGTTGCGGATGCAGAAATGATTCCGGGCGAAAACCACATTGACATTGATGCAACGGGTTTGAAAGCCGGAATATATTTCTATCAACTTCAGGTGAACGGTAACATTTCAACAAAGAAAATGGTGGTTTATTAAAAGAAAAACCAAAAATGCGAGCCGTGAAAATCCCCTCGCACCTCTGCAAACCAATTCCAAAGATACTTTTGGCTTTCTCCGTTGACATTTTATGATATTTTGTATTCTCTGGTTTGTAAATATTGTAAAGGTAGGATAAGGTGTCATCAACGTTGGTGTGATGCATTGTGAAAGACTAAAACCGTCTTCCGTTCAAACGTTGTGCATTTTGATGCGATGCCAAAATTTTCTGTGATAATTTTAAAATAGCGATATGCATGATGTGACATATCGAAAAATATTTTAATTTTGCCGAAAATTTTGGGAATGTATAAGATGAAAAGAATACAAATCATTTCTCTCATCCTGGTCGGACTGCTCGTTCAAGTTAGCTGCAAAAAAGAAAAAGACCCGGCAGCGCCTGTTATCAGTCTTAATAGTGGGGTTGGCTTTACTCCGTCCGGTGCCACTGTGAAGACCGGAGGTATGTTGAGGTTCGGCATTTCTGCAAGGTCGGGTGATGCAAACATCACCAACCTGGTTATCAAAAAGATCATGCGGGATGGGAAACTCAAGGTGATGTTGGATTCAGGGATGAATTCTGCAGGGTTCTCTGTGAATAAAGTGTTTTATCAAAGTATCGAGGATACAGCCACCTGGGTTTTCCAGGTGATGGATAAAAACCGGTTGTTTTCTTCCTCAACCCTGACCATTTTCAAAGATCCCACCTCTGCATGGGGAGGTATCTTAGAATATCCCGGCATCGTGATGGGTTTTCAGCAGAATATGACTGCCGGTCAGTTCCTGTGTTGTGCTACCGGTAAGGTTTTTAAAGGGGATTCCGCGGGTTTGGTTGCTGAATCTATCGATATTTCCACCTATTACATTATGGATGATAACCTTCCATCCCCTACCTTTTCTTCCCCGGGTGAATATGGCAATGGTATCCTTGAATTCTATCCCTTTATCAGCAGTTGGCCGATTAAGAATTACACCAAATGGGATATCAGCGTTGAGTCGGATCCGGTGCCCGAATCGGCTTATGAAACCTGTCATAACGATAGTCTTCTGATGCTTTCCTATGATGATGTTTGGGGGAAAAGAAAATATAAATGGGCGAAAGCAGGTGATATCCTTCCATTCCTGACGGCCAAGGGCAAAAAAGGGCTCATCCGGGTCATCTCAACGGATTTGTTTACCACCGGATCCATTACTTTTTCGATGAAAGTTCAACAATAATTCATGCCAATAATTAATCTTAAAACAGAAACAGTATGAAAAAACATTTACTTTTTGCAATCCTGATCATTAGCGGGCTCTCACTGGGAGCTCAAACGGTAATTTCCGGATGGAGCTTTCCGGTTAATAATGGCCTCGACAGCCTGAATGCCAATACCGGCCTTACCGGAAACCTGAGTTATGACCTTCGTTATGAGGGAACCGATACGACATACAGTGTAATTTACCTTACCGATGGGGCAACAGATTATGCCGCAGCAGCAAAGAAATGGGATAATGGAAGTGATGCCAAATTCTGGTCTGTAAAATTTAAAGCTGCCGATTACAACGATTTTAAAGTCTCTTCAAAACAATTTAGTTCTGACGCAGAGAATGGTCCACGCGACTTTAAACTTCAATGGAAGATCTCCGGAGGAACGTTCACAGATGTTCCCTCTGGTTCCATAAATGTTTCGAACAACTGGACGAGTGGCGTTCTGGACAATCTGCCTGTTCCGGTTACCGGACAGGGAACTTCTTCAGTATATATTCGTTGGATCATGTCTTCCAACACCAGTGTGAATGGCGGAACGGTCGCTGCAACCGGTGAATCAAAGATTGATGATATCCTGGTGACAGCAGTAAGTACGCTCGGTACAAATGATATCGTCTACTCAAACCGGCTTTCCATCACCCCAAATCCGAATCAAGGTCGATTTAAGGTCCTTTCGACGGTGCCTTTACAGGAAGCCAGAATCCTTGATATGAATGGAAAAACCATCAGCGCTGCTATTAACCCGGGATCTGTTCTGTCGATCGATCTGCCAGGTTTATCTAAAGGAACCTATGTGTTAACCGTAAAATTTACTGACCAAGAAAGTTGGTATTCCAGGCAAATTCTGGTTAACTAATTTCCGGGTGTTGAGCATGTATTCTCTTTCACGACTGTTTCTTTTTTTTCTCCTTTTTGTGATTTTCCCGTTCGGGAGTGGATTCGGACAAGTCACTCTCAGCGGGAATGTCACACTCCGGTCAACAGGAAAACCTATGAAAGGAGCTCATATCATGGCAGCTGGTAAGTCGGGGACCTATACGGATGCTTCAGGGAATTTTTCTGTGCTCATCGCTAAAACGGGACTTTATAAGTTTAAAGTGACTTATATCGGTTGTACTCCTTATGAAGCGGAATTTAACATCGACCGGCCCCCATTTCCCTTTCAGCATATTGTTCTCAGCGAAATTGAAACCATGATGGAAGAGGTAACCATTGTGGAAAAGAAAAAGGAACGTCGGTTATTGGATGTCCCGGCCCGGATTGAACGGATCAGTCCTGAGATGATCTTCAATAACCCTGGTCAGCAGATCACCAATGTACTCGAAAACATATCAGGTGTCAACCTAAGCAGTACTTCCGGAATATTTGGAAGCAGCCAGGTAATAAGTATGCGTGGTTTGAGCGGAAATGACCAGGGTCGCACATTGATCCTGCTGGATGGTGTACCAATGAATAAAGCGGACGGAGGGTCTGTAAACTGGAATGGGATCAACCGCGATGACCTTGGGGAGATTCTGGTCATTAAAGGTCCGGGACCGGCAAAATATGGCAGCAGTGCCATGGGTGGGGTGATCGAAATGAATTCGAAGATACCAGAGAAAAAGTTAGCCGGATCCTTATCAGCCTCCTATGGAACCTTTGAGACTTTCCGGACGAATTTTACCCTGGGAGGAATATTCCATCCATCTAATAAACCCGGAGGGCTGTATTATAACCTGAATGGGTTTTACACTCAGAGCAAGGGATATAATTCTGAGATCCCTGCCTACCTTGAGCCAGCGGATACTTTTTATACCAATACGCATCTGCAGGAAGGCATGATCGGGGGACGGGCAGGCTACAACTTTGAAGATGGGCAGCAAATTGAAGCCGGTGCTGAGTTTTATAACGATAACCGTGGACGGGGAATCCAGATTTATGAAACCGGTGGGTCTTATGACCAGCATAATAATTATATGCTCCGGTTCCGATACAAGAGTTTAAAAACACTTTTCAAGTGGGATATCTCAGGTTATTTCAACAGGGAAGATTTCCACAGGATGAATGAATCGATGTCCGATGGCGCCTATAACCTTTACCTGGTCAAGTCGACGCGTACGGATTGGGGATTAAATGCGGGTTTCAGGGTGAATGTTGGGAAAATTCATACCCTCAGTGCAGGGGCGGAGTTTAAAAAAGGCAGTGTCCACGGGCAGGATATCTATTATACATCAACTGATCTGATCACCAACGCTGGTCAAATTGAACTCTATGCAGGATATATCCAGGATGAGCTTAATATGGCATCGGGGAAGCTAAAGCTGAACCTGGGACTGCGTTTTAACGGGGCGGTTTTCCACGACGGGCTCTTCAGGATAGAATTTCCTTCGTACTCTGTTGAATACCTGAGAGACTTTCAGGACACACTGGTTCCCAGGCATAGCTGGATCGGTCTGGATCCGAAAATATCGGTACAGTATCTCTTCACCCCTGAGAGAAGGGTGTACGTTTCAGTTGCCAAGGGTTTCCGTACTCCAAATCTCGATGATCTCTGCAGAAGTGGAAAAAGATCTGATGGTTTCCGGATTGCCAACCCTATACTTGGCCCGGAAGACCTTTACAATATTGAAACGGGTACGGATGTCGTTGTGCTTAAAAAGATTCAGCTTTCCGGTTCTATCTACTATTCCATCGGGCACAATTTCATTTATTCCGTGGCAACCGGCGATTCTGTTAATATGGGATATAAGATCTCTCCAGTCACCCAAAAAAGGAATATCAGTGAAGTACATATTTATGGAGGAGAAGCAGATGCAGACCTTGCCATTCGTTCAAATATGCATTTCACCTGCGGATACACACTTTCAATTTCCAGGATTGAAGGTTTTACCAATTCAACAGGAGATTCTGTATTTGATCTCAATGGCAAATCCCTTGTTGATGTTCCCATACATAAGGTGATTGCTGGGTTCAAATGGTCGAATAAGATTCTTTCGGCTAACCTTTTATACAAGTTTGTGAGCAAAAGATGGATCAATGACTCGAATACCGAGGATCTGACCATCGGCAGCAGCAAATTTCCATCCTATTCAACCTTTAGTTTCAGGATCTGGCACACCTTTTTTAAAAAACTTACCGTGGCAATCGATTGCGATAACCTGTTCGATGTCCAGTTTGTTGATAGTCATTACCAGCAAAGTCCCGGAAGAATTATAATGGGCGAAATAAACATAACTTTTTAAATCCACAACAATGAAACGATTTTTAACTTTGACCTCAATCTTAATCATGATGATCCCCGCTTTGACAATTAAACCGCTCGCTGCCCAGGAAAAACCTGACCTGCCGGTAGCACTCGTGGCTGCTGATCCGGCCGACCGGAATAATAACTTTTACGATAACATTGATCTGTATTCAATTCCACTGGCTTCGATCATCGTCGATGGCGAAGTTGAAAAGCCGGGTACCGTTGATCTTACCCAACTTCAACTCCGGACAGTGATTGCCAAGGAAGCCTTGCTGAATGCAGACGGATCCAACCGGTTCATCGGCGCATACCGCTATGACGGATATTCCCTTTTTGATATTCTTCAGAATTTTGTTTTGAATAAAAAGAATAAAGAAGCCTTCCGGCCGATCATCGATCTTTATGTGATCATTGAAAATGACAAGGGAGAGAAGGTCGTTTTGAGCTGGGGTGAGATTTATTACCCCGCCCATCTTCATCAGATCCTGATTGCAACGAGGGTTGGCCGTATTGTTCCCAGTAAAACCAAAGATCTCTGGCCATTACCGAAAGAGAACAAGCTAGTGGTTGTCAACGACCTGTTGAGCGAACGTAATATCAGTCATCCGGTCAGGATCACGGTAAAGTCCTATTCACGCGATTTTCCCGTAAGCAAGGAAATGTCACCTCTTGTTTCGCCGTCCTTTACCATCGAAACAAACGGAGTTCGCGGATCAGCAATTTCGAAATTACCTGAAGCTTACCAGACAGAAACCCTGCACACGATTTTTTACGGAAAGGGCAGGGGGATCCATTCAACACAACCCTTTTCAGGTGTGTATGTTCAGGATATTTTGGCGAAATATGTAAAGGTCAACGCTTCTGCCTTACAAACTGAATTGGTTACTATGGTTGGAAAAGATGGCTATAGGGCGATATACAGTCTGAGTGAGATTATGAACCGCAATGATCAGTCGCATATACTGCTGGTTCCATGTGATCCGACCACAGATGGCGGAACATTCCGGATTTTTCCAAGCTGCGACTTTTTCTCCGATCGCGCGGTCAAGGCGCTGTCGGAAATCATCATTTCTAAGTAGAGATCAAGGGGTAAAACCTTGAAAGCAAGATGGCAAAATGGTTAAGCCATTTTGCCATCTTGCCAAATTGTACTTGAATAACCAATCGAGTTTCAGCGACCTAATTCTTTATTACCACAAGCTTCTTCACTACCAGGGTTTCATTGGTCCTTATCATGATTTCATAGCTTCCGGCTGGTGCAGAAGATAAATCAACCTCATATTCCTTTGCCCCGCTGAATTGCTTTTCCAGGATAACCCGGCTATGCAAGTCCACAATACGGACGTCCATTTTCCCGATCAGCGCATTTGCAGGAACGATCCTGAAGTATCCATTTGTCGGGTTCGGATAGATCGAAAAGGTATTGCCTGAAAGTTCGTCGATTCCAATGGTTGATTTCACCTGGCTTACCGTGACCATCTGAACCGGCAGTGTTGCAACGGTTACAGAAATCGTTGCGGTACGGGCAACATAGGTTGTGTTTTCAGTGTAATCCGCAGTGATGGTGCCGTTTCCGCTCCCGCTGGCTGAAGGGGTACACCACGGAACATCACTCAGTACTGTCCAGTCTGTATTGGAGGTAACGGTAAAACTGGTATTCCCCGGTAAAGCAGTTACATCCTGATTGGACGGAGAAACATTCAGCATCAGGGGTGCGCCTGCCTGTGTGACAGTAACCGTGGTTGAACCAATGCCCGAAGCAGAGACAGTGATCGTTGCAATACGACTGGTAATGGTTAAGTTTTCATCGAAACCGACCTGGATCGTGTCATTACCAGAACCGGAAGGTGTAACCGTGATCCAGCCGGCATCACCGGAAACTGACCAACTCGTATTCGAGGTTACGATGAATGTTGTATTACCGGTTGTACTGACTACATCCCGGTTGGGGGGAGAAACGGTAAGAATAACCGGAACACCGGCTTGTGAAACGGTTACCGTTTGGGTTGGCACGCCGGCTCCTGTTACCGTGATATCGGCTACGCGCGGTGTAACCGACACATTCTCGGTAAAGTTGGCAAGTATTGTATCATTACCAGTCCCGGAGGGAGTAACCGAACACCAGGTTGAACCACTCGATACGGTCCAGTTAATATTGGATGCAACCATGAATTGGGTAAATCCTGAAGGTGTTCCCACATTCTGATTGGGTGGTGACACAGAAAGTGTGGGTAATGCGGAGGTCGGAAAATTTAAAGTATCACCAACATAAGTAATCGGTGCTGCTGTGCCGACTACCCGGAAGTAATACTGGGTTCCGGCGGTAAGTCCCGTAAGGTCAGCAGAAACGGCAACCGGTGTCGATCCGGAGCCTGCCGACTGTGTGGGGGTTGTATTCCCAAAGGCTACAGAGGTTCCGTAGTCGAAATAATAGGACATAGCAGTTCCATTGGGATTTATTGAAGCATTTAATGTGGCTGTGGTTACCGAGATATTCGTTGCAGCAAGTGTGAGAACGACAGGGACACTGGTCGGGTCATAACCACCCAGTGTGTCACCTGCAATGTTTGTCGGATCAAGCCAATCCTTCAACCGGGTAGCAGGAGTGGTTCCTTGTTCCCACGACATGGAAAACTTTCCATAAAAGTCCCATTTCTGGGAGGAAGAGCAGGATGAGGGTCCACCATGAAGTTGGCCAACAATATGATGATACTGATCAAACATAGGGGAACCGGAGGATCCACCTTCCGTAACACCATCGCTCCAGTCAACTTTCCAATGCGAATTTGCCGGTGTTCCGCTCCAAGTGTCTGAGGTAAAAGGTGTAACAGAATAGGAAATTTTCTTTATGTCGCCCGAAGGATGATGAACACAGGCACCGGAAGATGCAGCAGTATCTTTCTTGTTCCAACCTGCATAGTAAACAGAATAAGCGGGTGGTGGCGTGGAACTCATTTGTACCAGGCAGAAATCAGAATCCGTTTTTCTTGCTTTCAGCGTTCCCCCTGATATTGAATTATACGGTGGTGAAGAGGGTGGATTTACGCAGGTCGGACTTTGCCAGTTGAACCAGAAAACCCACGTAGATGGATTACTGTAACAATGGTTTGCAGTCAGAATATAGGGAACCCCATCCTGGTTTGTATTATTGACGAGGGATCCGGAACAAAATCCGTTTCCGCCCGTAACCAGCATACAGGCTGACCTGACCTGGTTTTGCCAGGCGTCGGCTTCAGGACAAAAAACATTGTTATTACAGGAACCTGCCTGACCAAATGATTTCAGATAGCCAAATGAATCACGGTAACCATGTGTGACTCGGTTCAAATGAAGTTCTCCCGGAAAAACCGGATTTGATGGCTCATAATATTCAATTACGATCTCTTCACCACTGACCAGGGTGGTTGCAAATGCCCGATCCTCTCGGTTGTTAAAATCGGTAAAAGCACCTATGACTTGCGATTTATCAATATTGTAAACGAAAAGAGTTGCCCCCGGAGGTAACCGATAATTATCGAAAGTAAGGTTGATGGTGAAAGCACCAGGGCAGTGGATATCAAGCCGCCAGATCCTTTCTCCATTGGATAAAACATCCCAGGTACCGGAATTATTCAGGTCAAAACTGACCTCGATATTCTCACCAAATCGCCATGGAACATCTTTATACACGTCATTGAGTGAATCTTCTGACATCAGCCTTTGAACATCCACCGGTGGCATGACCTCAATGGCTGTCTTACTTGTCGTGAGTTGAGGGTCCTGGAAGCTTAAGGGTAATCCACCCTGGCTTATCTGGGAAAACCCCGACAGACCAATAAATGAGAAAGTCATTAAGAAAATAAAGTAATATTTTTTCATAAAGCGCAGTATTAAGGGTTCTTGCATTAGCCAGTTACGATTAAGATATCCGGGAAATGTTAATACCGGAAAATCCAAAGCAAATGTAACACTCTTTCCTAAGGCTGACAATAAAAACCTTTGTGAATGAATCAGTTTCAGGATCAAATGAAAGAGTAAGAATGGGTAAAATTTAGACTGCAAAAGGGCAGAATCGTCTTACCATTTCTCTATGAAGTATTATAAGGAATCCGGGAAATGGGTTCCTTGGAGCGTCTTCTCAAGAGGTCGTGATTCGCTTCAACCTTAATTGAATCCGAAAGCGAAAACTGATTCTCGAATTGACCTGCTGTTTCTAACCTGATTTTCCCGGAGCCGTGGATCAAAGCGATAAATGTTGCGATTGCACAACTGTCGGCTGTAAATAAACGACTCCGCTTGATGTTTTTACTATCATACAGCCCAAATCTGAATATTATTGAACGATTGTGGAAGTTTTTCAAGAAAAAGATACTCTAAACACCTACTACGAAAAAGTTGCAGTTTTTAGAAAAACATAGTATGGATTTTTTCAGATATATTAGAAAATACAGGACAGAATTGCAAACTTTAATGACAGATAATTTTCAGTTGATCCAGGCAGGATTCTTTGCAAACCTTTATTCATTAAGTATAGAAAGAATAAATTATAAAGCTTCAGCGAATAATCGCCGATCTCAAAAAGTTTATAATTCTGCAATGCATTCATCTAAAAATCATTTTTTATGTAATAAAAAATTCATCTTAACATTTACTGGAATTACCGGCTATTTACCGTCTTGGTTTTTTATTTTCACATTGAATACGGGCGCTTCGTAATCCTTTGACAGATAGGCCTCAGGGATGGTCGTCCTATTTCCATCCCGTTCATACCGGTAATGCGGGGAAAGGATTTCAATTCCGACTTCGTTACAACAATCTTGTATGTTCTGATGCAATTGTGAATAAATTGTTGCTTGCTTGTTTGGTTCATTAGTATAAGCATTGATCTGATAGGAAACAAAAAAATCATCCAAACTGGTTTGTAAAACAAATGGTTCGGGATCTTTCAGAATCCATTCAGTTCTTAAAGCTGCTTGAATTAAAGCCTGATGCATCTTTTTCCAGGGGACATCATATCCAATCGTGACCGTTGTGTGAACGATAAGTCCTTTTTCAGAAGCTTTGGTACTATAATTTATAGTATTCCCTAATAGTACAGCTGAGTTTGGGATGGTTACTACTTCGTTTTTTATGGTCACTATACGCGTAACCAATGGCGTTTTTTCAAGTACATCACCGGTTACATCTCCAATACTTATCCTGTCCCCGGTTTTGAAAGGGCGCATATAGGTAATCACCAAACCCGCAACCATATTGGAAATTGCAGAGGACGAACCAAATGAGAATAACACTCCGATGAAAACAGAAACTCCTCTGAAAATAGTTGAATCAGAACCAGGTAAGTAAGGGAAAATTAAAACAACTATGAAAGCATAAAGGAGAAATCTTACAATATTATAAGTAGGCATTGCCCAGTCGGCATGGAAACCTGAAATTTTCAAATTCCCTATATTGATTTCAGAGAAAATGTATTTCACAAAACGAATGAAATATCTCATTACGAATATGATTACAAAAATTCTGATCAGGTTCGGAATATAATGCCAAAAGGCCATCAGCATCCCCTTGAATGGCGACCAGACAAAGTTAAACAATGTATCTCCCCAGCCGCGTGTGAAGGGGAAAATGCTGAAGAGCAGTGGAAGGGATATATATAGGATCGCAGCGTAAAGAAACCAGCGGAAAAACTTAACAAATAGAGAAATGAGCTGCACTGACCTTTGTGTAGTCAGAAATGTATAATCCTTGTATTTCAAATCGCGTATCCATTTACCTTCTTTGATTGTTATTAACCTTAACAGTCGGGAATTTCCTTTCTTTACCAGCCAGATAATCAGCCAGACAGCGGCTATCACAAGTAGAACCAGTCCTATTCTGAGAAGGAGTTTCGGCAGGCTGTTCTCTTTCCTGGCGGAAATGATCGAATCTCTGATTTTTGCCTTTCCTTCCCTGGCAAGATTCATCATAGTTGTATTATTCCAGAGCGCATCTGTTTCCGAAATGCTCATGATGATCATTTCTCCATAAGCGATATCCACCGTGTTTTCTGAATTAACCGTTACTATTGAATCGACTTTCAGAAAATCATCCTCGTACAATTTCAACAACTTCTTTGATATGCTGGCGGCCCTGTCCTTCGGGGTTGAAGCCCCGAATTTTGCATAGATATAAAAAAGCGTATCACCAAGAACCCCTGTTACCGGGTATCTTCTCACCTTGTTCCTTAAAGAATCTATTTTGACTTTTTTAAGAGCAACTCTTTCTCTTTCTCCTTCCTCAATTTCCGTTAGTTTCCGCTGCAGTTCCTCCTTCTTACTAATGTTTGTCGTTTTCAGAGAATTTAACTGAGCTTCCATTTCCGTTTTTATTATCGAATCAGAAATTCGTTGTTGTTCTGTTACGGAAAGTTTTCTATTCACTTCATGAAGAATTGAATCATTATTCCTTTCATTCTGAGCGGTTAAAATGCCATGAAAAATCAATGGCATTAAAACAATAATAATCTGAAACAATCTTTTCATATTAATTTGCTTTATCTTGATTCTTTTGACACTTTCTTTATTTAGCCATAATTTGGGTTTATAATCCGGGAACCCATATGAGTATCTTTTCATGATTTTATACTCATCGTCTTTTGAAATAGAACCATTTTTTTGATCTTTGGGTTTGATGTTCCCATGATGGGCTTAACCCCTTTAAAGTTGGACACGTTTTTCAAAAAGGTTTAATACGATTTTCATTTTATTTTCTCCTGTTCAGACAAAGTTACCTCAAATTTCGAATTTGTCAAGGGTAATACGAGCAATGATAAAAATGTATTATCGCCCTTGAGAAAGTCTCCATCTTTCAGTTCCGGTGGCTTAAAAAGATAACCATAAAAAGTGCTGTTAGGTTTGGACAGCTTAAATACCCATTTCAAGAAATCTTTCTATGAATCCTTCTACCGTGAGGAATGTGAACGGCTGTTGAAAAAAATCAAGTCTGCTTATACCTCAAAGCACGTGAGTTGGATCAACAAGGCCGAGATCGAGATAAATTTACCGGATTACGAGTGTCTGGACAGGAATATTGGTAATGAAGATGAACTTAAAAGACAAATGCTGCTTTGTTGCAAAGAAAATATTTCTGAAAAACGAATTTTCAATTGGAGTTTTACATGATACAACGCAGCGAAAAAACGATCAAAAATATTACGTTTCATAATTAACTTGTCTTGCCACTGTTGACTATTGGCTAATGGAAACGCTACCCGGTGCAAATACCTTAGCGTATCGAAAAATTGATTATGAATAATTTTAGCACATTATAAGCTGAACGGAAAACCACAAGCGACCGGCTCCCGGAGCTGGGGTTGATGCAGGTCCCAAATCCTAAGTTGTTTCAATCCGCCGGATCAACTATATCGAGGGAACCCAGATCCGCATCGGCGATCAGTTCATCCCAATCGGGAGAAGTTATAAAGAAGAGGTGGAGGATCACGTTATCAGGCATTTGCATTTACTGAACAAGGCGTTGCAATGCTATCATCAGTACTGAAAACTGAACAAGCAGTCAAGGTTAGCATTGCAATAATGCGTGCCTTTGTCCAGATGATGCAACCTGTGGGTTTCAAAATAGGCGGGAAGCAGACGTGAAATATTTCATACTTGGATCAGAGGTTAAAAAGAAATTCCGGCGAGGGATTCACAATGGAGACATACACATAGTTTTTATTCGCTTTGATATGATTCCGGTTGGTGAAGTCTGGTTTTTTCACAATGTTATAATGAAACTCGTCATTTTTTCACTTGATTCGGTGTAAATATTTCCCTTGTGCAGCCTCAGTATCTGGCGGGAAAGACTCAGTCCGATCCCGGAGCCATTCTCCTTTGTTGTAAAGAAGGGAACAAATATCTTTTCAAGTGTCTCCCTGCGAATTAACGGTCCGTTGTTGGAGATCCGGATAAGTGTCCGGTTTTGTTTTAACAGTTCAAACGAGACTGCGATTTTCCGGTTATCCTGAATTTCTTCCAGGGCCTCCATGGCATTGTTCAGGATATTAATGATAACCTGTGTCATCAATTTTTTATCCGCAGTAAGTTCATTCAGCCTTGTATCCAGTGAAAAATCCATCCTGATATTCAGTTTTTCCTGTTTTTCGTGCAACAGCAATCTGATCTGGTCAAACCATTCCCGGATCTGAAATGAACTGAATTCGGGTTCAGGGATGCGGGTAAGTCTGCGATAACTGTTCACGAAATTCAACAACCCGTTCCCTCGTTCCTCTATGGTGTCGAGGCCCAGAATAACATTCGATATCGTCTCGCGATCAACAAAATCAGGATTTGACTCGTTGTTTTCTGTGAAGAATTTACGCAATGTTCCCGTTAGAGAAACGATAGGGGCAATACTGTTCATGATTTCATGGGTAAGCACCCTGATCAGCTTTTGCCAGGAATCGAGCTCCTTCTCATCAAGTTCATGACGGATATCCTGGAGAGAGATCAGTTTGGAAACTTTACCGCCAAATCGGATCTCCCTGGATCGGATCATCAGGTTGATCTGGGAATCGCTTGTGAAACGAACAAAGGAACACGACTCACCCGGCCTGATTGCCCGAAGCGTATCGAACAGGTCGGGGTTTCTGAGTGGGACCATATGAAGCGGGGTGAAGGAGGGAATTCCCGCATACTCAAAGGCCTTGTCGTTCATGATTTCCACTTCATGATCCTGGTTAATGGCCATGAGCCCGGTTGCAGCATGCTGGATGAAAGAATGATAATATTTTTCAAGGTATTCATTCTTCAGCTTGATTTCATTGATCTGGTCATTAAGGCTGTTCAGGCTTTTGTAAAGAAGACGGAGGGATTTCTGCCTGATGGTGGTTGGAAATTTAAGAGAGGAATCCTCATTCCTGATCGCTTCAAAGAAATAGGCAATCTGTAGGTTAGACTGGTTAAAACGCCTGATGATTGAAGAGCTGGCAACAGGAACGGGTAAAAGAAAAGCCAGGTACCACAGATCAAGGTTCCTGGCTGTCAGATAACCTGCAATGAATACAGAAATGACGATTACTGCGATATTGATAAGGGTATACAGTGTGATTCGTTTATAGCCCATACTTTTTCATTTTTTTATATAAAGTCGTACGTGAGATTCCCAGGTTTTTTGCAACCTCACTGAGATTCCCGCTTTTATTTTTCAGTTCCTTTGCGATCACCCTGTTCTCCATTTCTTCCAGGGTCTGGCTTTCAGCCGGGAATACCTGTGGGTACTCGTTCAGATAGAGGTCTCCTGGGGTAATTTCCCTGCCTTCACAAAGGATGACTGCCTTTTCGATCGTATGCTGCAATTCCCTGATATTTCCCGGCCAGGGATATTTCCGGAGCCGGTCTATTGCTTTCTTCTGGAATTTTACACAGTTCTTCTTGTATTTACCTCCATACTTCCCGATAAAAAAGTTCGCCAGGATTTCGATGTCCTCGACGCGTTGCCTTAACGGCGGCAACTCAATTTGTATCGTGTTAATCCTGTAAAGAAGATCCTGTCTGAAAGTCTTCTCCTGTATCATTTGCAACAGGTCCTGGTTGGTGGTGCTGATCAGCCGGATATCAACAGGGATTTCCTTGTTGGAGCCAACCGGTACTACGATCTTGTTTTGGAGCACATTTAATAATTTTGCCTGGAGCTGTAAGGGCAGGTTGCCGATTTCGTCAAGCAACAGGGTTCCCTTGTTTGCCAGGGCAATTTTGCCAGTGCGGTCCTGGTATGCATCAGTAAAGGATCCTTTGGTATGACCAAACATCTCACTTTCGAATAGATTTTCTGCTAACGAACCCAGGTCGACAGTTACAAGAAGTTCGTTGTACCGGTCCGACAGGCGATGAATTTCTTTGGCGATCAGCTCCTTCCCTGTACCGTTTTCCCCTGTGATCATAATATTGGCATCAGTCCTTGCAACTTTTTTAACCAGATCAAGTATCTTTTGCATGACCGGAGACACGCCGATAATCATACGCTCATCACGGTTCATCTCAGTCATCAGATCTTGTTCCCGTTTCATAAGGCTGTCAACCCTTAGATTAGATTTCCGCATTTTTAGGGTGGCCTTGAGGGTTGCCAGTAATTTCTCATTCTCCCAGGGCTTAAGGATAAAATCGGCGGCCCCCTCGTGGGTTGCTTTCACAGCCGTTTCTATATCCCCATAGGCCGTGAACATTACCACCTCGATTTCGGGTTTTCTCTTTTTAATCTCTTTTAACCAAAAAATACCTTCATTACCTGAGCTCTCTCCGGCCTTAAAATTCATATCAAGAAGCACGACATCAAAATCCCCTGTTTCTATTTCATGGACAAGACTGTTTGGATTTGATATCGTGACAACCTCAGAAAATTCAAATTTCAGAAAAAGGCGCAATGCATTCAGCACACTTTTATTATCATCGACAACAAGTAACCTGCCTTCTTTGTTTTTTTCTTCCATATCAAACGATTTCAATTCTTTACTATTGGGGGATAAATGTACAGTTATTTAACAATTAAGTGTTCATTATGTTAACAAAATATTTTCGTAAATATACTGTAACATACAGTGATACAGTACCATGAACAAATTGGCATGAATATTGAAATTATCAGGTAACAAAAAACCACAAACCGTATGATAAAAACAGTGAATCTTACAAAACGCTTTAAGACCGATGAAATAGAAACTACTGCGCTGAATAACGTCAGTATGGATGTCAAAAAGGGCGAATTTATCGCCATCATGGGGCCCTCAGGTTGCGGGAAATCAACCCTCCTTAACATTCTCGGGATGCTGGATAATCCCAGCGAAGGCTCATATGTCTTCAATGATGTTGATGTTTCAAAGTACAGGGAAAGCAAACGCAACCAATTTCGAAAAGGCAATATCCAGTTTGTTTTTCAGAGTTTTAACCTGATCGACGATCTGAATGTATACGAGAACGTGGAATTGCCGCTCCTCTACCTCAAGAAATCAGCAATAGAAAGAAAGAAACTTGTGATGGAAATCCTTGAACGGATGAATATCGGTCACCGTAAAAACCACTTTCCGCAACAATTGTCGGGAGGCCAGCAGCAGCGGGTTGCCATTGCCCGGGCAGTTGTTCCTTCACCGCAGCTGATCCTTGCCGATGAGCCTACAGGTAACCTGGATTCGAAAAACGGGATTGAAGTGATGACCCTGTTGTCGGAACTTAATAAACAAGGAACCACAATCGTAATGGTTACGCACTCGCAAAGGGACGCCGCCTTTGCTCACAGGGTTGTCAACCTCTTCGACGGCCAAATCGTTAGTGAAGAGATCGCCCAAAGCCAACAGGTTCTTTGATTATGACCTGGCTACGAACCATACTGCTTACGGCCTGCACGGTCGGTAGTGGTTGTTTCTACCTTCCGGCACAAAAGCCGTGGACCCTCGACCAGTGTATAAACTATTCCTGGGATAATAATTTCTCGGTTCACAATCAGGAACTTGGCGTTAAGATCAGCAAGATCGATTACCTGCAATCGGTGAATGACCTCCTGCCGAGCCTGACTGGTCAGAGCTATTATAATCAATATTATGGCCGAAGCGTTGACCCTACAACAAATTCATATATTGATGTCCGGTTCTTTAATAACAGTTATGGCGTGTATTCATCGGTTGACCTGTTCAACGGGTTTATGAAAATGAATACCATTTCAATGCAGAAGCTGAACTTTGAAGCGGAGAAGGATAAATTGCAGCAAGTCAGGAATGATGTCGCCTTTAACGTTATCAACAATTACTTTTATGTATTGCTTCAACAGGGTCTTTCGGCCATTGCCCAGGAAAATTACCGTCTGTCGCGCAATCAGCTTGATTTCACGGCAAAATTTGTCGAGTTGGGCAGGAAACCCGGTACCGACCTGCTGGAAACCGAGGCAAACCTTGCTTCAGACAGTTTTTTACTGGTCCAGTCCTATAACCTGCTGGACCAGGCTTCACTGGCGTTGAAATACCAGATGAATTTTCCACCTGCCGACACCCTCATCATCGATACCGTGACACCGTCGATCTTCAAAGGATCTATTGATACACTCTCGATGCAGGAGCTGTATATTGCTGCTTCCACAGCGCTTCCTGATATCGGTTATGCCAGGAAAAATCTCCAGGCTGCAAAAAAAGCAATTCAAGTGAGTAAAGGAGCATTCTCACCCCATCTTGGGTTTTCGGCCGGCTGGGGTTCCCAGTACATGGGAACAAATCGTGACACGCTGAACAGGATCATCAGGTTTTCGGACCAGATCACCAACAATTCCAACGAATATTTCAGTCTGGGCCTCGATATCCCATTGTTCTCAAGGTTTTCTAAGAACACCTCCCTGAGCAAATCAAAACTGCGATATCAACAGGCGAAAGTACAGTTAGATGATATCTCCTATAAACTGAGGACGGGAGTTGAGAAATCACTTACCGAATGGCGTGCAGCAAGGGCTGAATATGAATCGTCGTTAAGCCAGCTGACCAAAAACCTGAAAGCTTATGAGGCGGCAGAAAAGAAGCTTGACAAAGGCCTGATAAACATTATTGAGTTCTACATCCAGAAAAATAAATGGATCAGGGCCAAGACCGAAGTCCTGCGCACCGGACTCCAGGTGCTTCTCAAGGAAAGGTATATACGCTTCCTGATGACGGGATCACTCCTGTCAACCTGAAGCTTTTAACTCGTGACGCGTGATACGTGACTCACAAACAGATACTAAATCATGGAAAATATAGAATCACAAGGAATGGACAGAGTAATCGGGAATAAACGATGGATCCCGAAAAAATACTGGAAATTTATCATTGGCGGTGTTGTGGTCATTGGAGTTATCCTGTTCTTCATTTTCCGGGACTGGACCAGTACCATCAGTGTCGACAAGGATCGCATTACACTTGCACCGGTAATTCGCGGTGTTTTTAATGACTATATCACCAACGACGGAATAGCGGCGCCCATCTCAACAGTATTCCTGGATGCTTATGAAGGGGGAAAAGTTGAAGAGATCCTGCTTGAGGAAGGCAGCATGTTACACAAGGGGGAAGTCATCATCAAGCTGAGCAATAATGACATCAATTTAAATATCCTCAACAGCGAGGCCCAGCTGGCGGAAAAGGCAAACTTCCTGCGGGAGGTAAGGATACGAATGGAGCAGGAAAAGCACTCCCTTGAGCGGGAAATCCTCAACGCTCGCTTCGATCTGGTGACAAAGAAGCGGACCTATGAACAGAACAAAGAATTATATAAGGATCAACTGATCTCTAAAGATGAATATATCAGGTCGGAGGAGGCTTATCAACTTGCAGATAAAACCCATGATCTGGTTCTTTTACGGCAGAAACAGGATTCTTCATTCAGGGTTCTTCAGATCGATCAGATCACGGAAAACCTGAGAAATATGCAGTTGAACCTGAGCCTTGTAAAACAGCAGCAGGATTACCTTAACGTGAAATCCCCGGTTGACGGGCAGCTCGGCAGCCTGATGGTTGAATTAGGCCAGGCTATTCCCCGCGGATTCAGGATCGGTCAGGTCAATATTCTTACATCCTATAAAATAGAAGCTGATGTTGACGAACATTATATCGACCGGATAAGAACCGGGTTGTCCGGTTTTATTGAAAGACCGAATGACACGCTTCAGCTTGAGATTAAAAAAGTATACCCGGAAGTAAGAAACGGGAGGTTTAAGATTGATCTTGTATTTACCGGTAAGCTCCCCGAAAATATCAGGATCGGTCAGTCCTATTTTATCAAGCTCAAACTTGGACAGTCGGTCGAAGCAGTTCAGATTCCCCAGGGAGGATTTTACCAGGCAACAGGAGGCCAGTGGATCTTTGTTTTGGAAAAAAGTGGTCAGTTCGCGGTTAAAAGAAATATTAAAATCGGAAGGAAAAACCCGCAGTATTATGAAGTGCTCGACGGACTAGCCCCCGGCGAACAGGTGATCGTTTCGGACTATTCGATATTCGGTAATAATGATAAGGTGGAGTTGGAATAATCATGAAACGAAAAAGATCTCAAATTCTGAGAAGCTTATTATTAAACCTATAAACAACTACATGCTTAAATACAATATTAAGTTAGTCGTAAGGAATTTGTCGAGGAATAAACTTTACAGTTTTCTGAGCATTTCTGGTTTTGCAATAGGGTTTGCAGTTTGTCTTTACATAGGATTATATCTATATGGTGAAGCTCAAATGGATAGCTGGGTGCCCAATAATAATCGGATTGTCAGGCTCATTGATCCAAAAGGAAATACATGTGGACTGGATATCCGGCTCAACGAGATATTGAAAAGCAGCGTTCCTGAAGTCGAACAGGCCTGTTCGATGGAATTGTCAAATGGATTTGATATACCTGTAAAATCAGGAAAAAACCTGAAATATTCGAAAGGTATCATCAACACGCAAGATGACTTTTTCAAAATCTTTCCATTAAAGGTGATTGAATCCAACGGGAAAACCCTCTTTGAAGGGAAACAGTCTGTTGTAATTACCGAATCGATGGCTTTATCGCTTTTCCATGATAATGAGGCGGTAGGAAGGACGATTACAATTTTCAACAGTATGGAAGCGAGAGTTACTGCTGTAGTAGCTGATTTCCCAAAAAATTCCAGTATCCAGGCTGATATTTTCACCAGTTCTGAAAACGTCGACTTCCGCTTCAATAAAATATGTGATGATGGCAAGTGCTGGAATCCTGCCAACCATTTTGTCCTACTGAAAAAAAGTGCGAACCTGGCATCATTTCAAAACAATCTCAACAGAAATGTTGCAGGAAAAGAATTCAAGATTAATTCACTTGCTGTTCAAAAGCTACTTGATATTTTTTTGGCAACTCCTCTGCCCGATAGCAGTCTGCAATCGGGAAACGTTAAGTTACTTTGGATATTGGCGAGCTTTGGGATGCTGATATTATTGCTATCGACCTTCAACTTTCTGAATTTTTACATCTCAATGCAGTATTTAAAAATAAAGGAAGTTGCCATAAAAAAAATAAATGGGGCCCAATTTAACGAATTGTTGAAGTATTCGCTGACAGAAGTCTCAATCAGTATATTCCTCTCCTTACTGGCAGCTTTTGCGATTTTCTTGATCCTGTTTCCAACTGCAGATATTTTATTTGATCACCGCTTAGACCTGAAGGTTTTGACACAAAAGGGTATGCTGTTAATTATAACTACAGTAGTGCTCGTATTGATCATGATCAACAGCGTTATTCCGATATATATTCTTACAAAATTCAGCTTTCAAAACATACTGGTCGGAACAAAGTCATTGACGCTCAAGCAATGGAACAGGAAATTTCTGACATCCATTCAATTTACTTTTTCCATTGCGCTGATAATTTTAACCTTATCCATGTTCAGGCAGATTGACTATGTTAAGCATGCCAACCTGGGATTCGGGAAAGAAAACCTGATCAGGTTGAATTTTCCGAATCAGTTTAAGAAACAAAAGGTAATGAGGGATAAATTGAATGAAATGAAAGGTATTGTTGACTTCACTTTTAGCAACGGGGTCCCGGGAAGGATTCATCTGGGAATAAGTGATTTTGTAAATAATAAGAGTATATCCCTGCAATGTTTGTATGCAGATCAAAATTTTCTGAAAACCTTGGGAATTAAATTAAAACAAGGTCATGATTTTCGGGAGGCAGAAATCGGAGAGGCATGCATTATGAATGAAGAGGCATACAAACAATTTGGCTGGAAAAACCTGGAAGGCAAGCGATTTAACCAGGCAAAAGAGGGGGGATATGAGGTGATTGGGATCGTCGACAACTTCTTTACTGCATCGATGTACAAAAAAATTGACCCCGTATGTATATTATCCTCTAAACAAAATGATGAAAAGAGTAGTTATGTTAGCATTCGATTGGCAAAAGGGGATCTCAACAACCAAATGCGTGATTTGAGAAAAATATGGAGTTCCTTAATACCTGATGAACCGATAAGTTTTACATTTTATGATGAGTTTTTCGGAAAAATGTACGAAAAGGAAGAACGCCTTGGAAAATCAATTGCAGTAGCAGCAATTGTTGCACTGATCCTTACCTTTTTTGGTGTGCTTGGACAGGCTTTACAAATGACCCTGAACCGTACAAAGGAAATTGGAATTAGAAAAGTGAATGGCGCCAACTTGTTTAAGATATTGCTCCGTTTGAATATAGATTTTATTCCATTGCTTGTTGCGGCTTATTTAGTTGCATTACCCACTGCGCTGTATTTATTAAATAAATGGCTTGGAGCCTTCGCATATAAAGCCTCAATAAGCTGGTTTGTTTTTTTATTTGCCGGGGTGATTGTATTCCTGACGGTAGGTTTAACCGTAACTTTAATAAGCTGGAATACCGCCACACGAAATCCTGTTGAGGCATTGAAACATGAATAAGGCTTTGCGACAATTAAACGACATCTAAAACCATGAAAGACCTGCAATTTGTTCTGAGAATTTTAAGACGCAATCCGCTCATCTTTGCCGCAAACGTCATAGGACTTGGTTTGGCATTAACTACAGTAATCCTCACGCTGACCTACCTGCGATACGAATTAAGTTACGACAACCATTTCAGAACCAAAGATCGTGTCGTGAGGTTGTACAGCAGGGTAACCGATAACACAAGCACACAGGTACACGGTATTGCCTTGCGGCAGGCATACACCCAACTTCCGCAAAGAGTTCCCGAAATTGAATCGGCGGTTCAATTGTATGGAGGCTGGCCTTCCTCTGTTCAGAACAAGGAAAATAAAATAGAAAATATCCGGGTTTTCTATGCAGACAAGGAATTTTTTGAGGTATTCGGACTGACCCTCCGGTTGGGGGATGTAAAAACTGCGCTCTTCGACAAGAAAACTGCGGTGATCACAACTTCAGTCTCCAGGAAGCTTTTCGGCAAAGATAACTGCATCGGCAAAACCATTGAATCAGACGGGGAACAGCTTATCATAACAGGTGTTATGGACGAAATTCCAAAAAATTCCCATCTGAACCCGGATGTATTGATTTCACTTTCAACGCTCAATCTAAGCAGTTTCGGAGGCCTTGAGTTTCAAACCTACTATTTGCTCAAACCCAATATTGACCAGAATGCAGCCGGGGTTAAAATAGCGTCAGCCAACAATTTAATCATGAAAGACTGGGCAAAAGCAACAAATTCTAATGTAATATCGGGGATTGAACCGCTCAGCAGGTTATATCTGCATTCTGCTGCAAGTTCCTACATCCCGAACCACGGAAGCCTGAAGCAAATGCTGATCGTAGGATTGATCGCTTTGTTTGTTCTCCTAACGGCGATGCTCAGCTATATCAATCTGTTCATTATACAAGGCGAGAAACGTATTATCGAGATATCGACCCGGACCATGTTCGGAGCCACCAAAGCCAGCATTGCAAAGCTGTTTTTCCTGGAAACACTGGTGGTGTTTCTCGTTTCGGCAATTGTTGCTGCTTTGATAACGTATATTTCGATGCCAACTATCTCCAACCTTCTGCTTTCAAGGGTCGATGTTTCCGATTTATTATCAGCCTGGGGCATCATTTCTGTGGTTATTGTTCTGGCCATTCTGCTTTTGATCACCTCCGGGTACCCCGTTCTGTACCTGTCAAGAATGAAGTATGCATTAGGATTGAGAGGGAAAATTTCTAGCACGGGAAATAACAACTGGCTCTCATCGGCATCTGTATTTGTACAATTTACTGTCACTGCGTTCTTCATAAGCTGCGTGATCATCATACTCTCGCAATTAGGGTTTATGCACAATTTGCCAATGGGTTTCGAAAAGGAAAATGTTACAACCATCAGCAATTGCAGCAGTCCCCTCTCGAAAAAGTACCACAGCCTTAAAACGGAATTGTTGAAACTGCCTTTCATTACTGCAGTCAGCGGAGGTGAACATTTAATGGGTGGCGGGTGTAGTGGTCAATACATCCGGAATACCCGGGACGGAGAAAACAACAACAAAGGCATAAACGAATACAGGGAAAAACCGGGGTTTGGGGAACTTATGAAACTTCAACTGGTTGACGGCCGATTTTTTCACGAATCCATGGCCGACAGTCTGGCTGTCGTTTTGAATGAATCAGCCATCAGTTTATTAGGACTAAAACCAAAAGCCGGGCAAGCCGTGATTTATAATGATAAGCGGGTCGAAATCATTGGTGTCGTGAAAGATTTCTATTACATGTCCAATCCCGGCGAACCCATTGAACCGTTAGTCATCGCGAATTGTTTTTGGGGAAGTCCCAATATTTATATACGCACTAACAATCCTTTAACAGGGAGTCAATTGGCGGAAATTAAAAATATTTTCTCCCGGTTTGATGCAAATTTCATATTTAACCATAACAGGCTTACCGACATTTTTAATGACATGTATAAGAAGGAAAACCGGCTGGCAAAAATGGTATTCATCGGAGCTGCGCAGGTAGTCATCATCAGCCTGATAAGCCTGTTGTCTTTGACCATTCTAAGAATTTCGCGCCGTACCAAAGAAATAGGAATCCGTAAAGTGAATGGCAGTTCTGTCGGTGAGGTTATATCAGCTATATTGAAACAAACTTTAACCATTGTTATCATTGCCATTATAGTGGCTTCCATTATCAGTTATTTTGTAATGGATAGATGGCTCACCGATTATGCCCAGCGTATCCATCTTCACCCCGGGTATTTCCTCGTCAGTGCTGTATTTGTACTGGCCATTGCCGTTCTTGCTACAGTATGGCAAGCGTGGCGGGCCGCAACCGGAAATCCGGTGGATGCTTTGAGATACGAATGAACACGATATCTTCAAACCGTTCTTCTATCACTTCTTGTTTTTTCTCCATCCGTAAAATACATGTGATTTCAGTGATTACCGATCCAACCCCATGATCTCATTAGCCATAATTACGGTTGATTTTCCCTGGGAACTGGTATCTGTCAATATATATTGTTTGTTTTTGCATAGGTTTCATGGTGATCATCAATATTAGGTTCTTTTTTCATCAGGTTGTTCAATTTAAACAAAATTTCCTGATGATTACTGCATTGTTAAAATTTAGTTTCAGGAAATAATGGTATTCTAATCAAGCCGTTGTTATGCAAATTGTTTGCAAATAAAAAAGGGCTCCAGTTTTTAACTTCTGAAACCCTTGTCATTCCTGTCTCCCCGCCAGGATTCGAACCTGGGACCCATTGATTAAGAGTCAATTGCTCTACCAACTGAGCTACGGAGAGTTTTGAGGGGTGCAAAGTTAAAATATTTTGCTACAACAGGAAAGGTTTGGGGAAAATATTTCTTTTTGCCCGTTGATTCTGCTATTTCAGGGCTGGTTGTTATGTTTGAAATATTCATCCAGCAGCTCCTTCGAGGCAGTGTAAGGATTCATGCGGCCGGAGATGACCGCTTCTTCCACCTCCCTGAGCCGGTGGGAGCGATCCCTGCCCGAGAAAAAATGATTCCGGAGGGCTTCTTCGATCGTTTCAAACAGGACCTGGCGGTTCTGATCCATCCGCTTATTCATAAAATAGCCGTTGCCGACGGAAAAGGAGTGGTAACGCAATATGGCCTCCCACACCGCGGAAATTCCTTCACGGGTGCGGGCTGAGCAAACGTCAACCACCGGGATCCAGCCGGATTCGGAAGGAGGGAAGAGGTGAAGCGCATTCGAATACTCCCTTTTGGCCATTTGGGCCTTCTGAAGATTATCTCCATCGGCTTTATTGATAAAAATGGCATCAGCCATCTCAATGATCCCCCTTTTAATTCCCTGGAGTTCATCTCCGGCTCCGGCCAGCATCAATAAAAGGAAAAAATCAACCATGCCATGAACCGTGGTTTCCGATTGACCTACCCCGACGGTTTCGACGAAAATGATGTCAAAGCCGGCGGCTTCGCAAAGAATGATGGTTTCCCGGGTTTTACGGGCCACACCGCCGAGTGATCCGGCCGACGGGGAGGGCCGGATGAAGGCTTGCGGATCAACAGCGAGATCTTCCATCCGGGTCTTATCGCCGAGGATACTGCCTTTGGAACGGCTGCTGCTGGGATCGATCGCCAACACAGCCAGTTTATGACCCTCCGAAGTAAGCAATTTCCCCAAAGCCTCGATGAAGGTGCTCTTCCCGACGCCGGGCACACCGGTGATTCCGATCCGGAGCGATTTTCCTGAATGGGGAAT
Source organism: Bacteroidales bacterium (assembly GCA_038244085.1). Lineage (GTDB taxonomy): Bacteria > Bacteroidota > Bacteroidia > Bacteroidales > FEN-979 > FEN-979. The sequence continues at coordinate 126,131 of JBBRTX010000003.1, forward strand.
ACACCGCGAAATGATCTCCTTTGCCTTGTCCTGGTGAGCGGGCAGCGAACTCTCAACCAGCGTGATCGCCTTGCTCAGTATGGTGCGGTTTCCTGCCAGTATGCCTTCAATAAATTCATCCGGCGTATGCACCTTCGTTTTCTTTCCTTTCAGCCTTTTCACCATGGCCTCATTGATCTGGGAAGGCTGGTCAACTCCTTTCATAACATTAAGGGCGGAGCCTTTGTTTTTTTCAGGATCTGTCATCTACGCTTCTCTTTTTTCGGGAAAAATCAATGAGGCAATCATGAATACGGCCAGAATCCCAACGATGATACTCAGGGATAATTTTGTTGAAATAGGAAGGTGTAAGAGCATCTTCGTCCCGACGAATGTTAGAAGGAAAGCCAATCCCAACTTCAGGAAACGGAAGCGGTTCATCACATCCATCACCAGGAAAAACAATGACCTTAGCCCAAGGATGGCGAAAATATTTGAGAAAAAGACGATATACGGATCCCGGGTAACAGAAAATACGGCCGGAACAGAATCCACGGCAAATACCACATCCGATAGTTCGATGATAACAAGGACGATAAACAGGGGTGTGAGATACAGTTTGCCCTTCTCCCTGATCCAGAATTTATGACCTTTGTCCTCCTCTGTTACCGCAAAAAATTTCGAAACAAATCTTACTACCGGGTGTTTATGGGTATCAATTCGCTCTGCCTGATTTTTTTTGAAAAATTCCCAACCCATTTTCAAACCCAGGATAATCAGGAGTCCACCGAAGATATATAACACCCATTCAAACTGCTGAATCAGTGCGCTGGCAGCGAAAATAAAGAGGAACCGCATTACGATCGCACCCAGGATACCCCAGAAAAGGATCTTATGGTAATATTTTGTCCGGATGTTAAACGACAGGAATATCATGATGATCACGAAGATATTATCCACCGATAAGGAGTATTCGATCAGATATCCTGTGAGGTATTCAAGTGACAGGTTGCGGTTATATATTGGAATCGCCTCCTGAAGCGTCAGTCCGTCTACATTGATCGGATGATGAAATTTCAGGATGTTTTCTTTGAGTTGTTCAATGGTGGTAAACCCATGCAATTCATTTCCAAAGAGACGGATCAGGATATAAAAAAGAAATGAAATGGCTACCCAAACGGTAGTCCAGAGAAGTGCTTCACGGAAAGTAAGGGCATGACTTTTTTTATTGAAAACCCCAAGGTCGAGGGCAAGCATCAGGAAGATGAAAACCAGAAAGCTGGAAAATATGATGGTCTCATTCGAATTCCACGTCATTACTAAAGGTTTTATCAGTTTTCCGTCCCAAAATTAAGAATTTTTGTTAAATTTGCTGCCCTTTGTTTTTGAAATGCAGATTCTATGAAAGATACCACGGTCGCACTGAACCCGAATCCACTCATCCATTATCTCAACAAGCCTTCTGAGGATTTTACCAAGGCCGATTTGATCCGTTTTATTGAAAATAACGGGATCGAAATGATCAATTTTCGCTATGCGGGAGCCGACGGCAGGCTGAAAACCCTTAATTTCATTATCCGGAGCAAACAGCACCTTGACACCATTCTCAGCGCCGGTGAGCGCGTAGATGGCTCAAGTCTTTTCCCACACTATATCCAGACCGGATCCAGTGATCTGTATGTTATACCGCGATATCGTACTGCTTTCGTAAACCCTTTCTCTGAGATTCCTGCTTTAGATATTCTTTGTTCCTATTATGACAAGGATGGTCTTCCGTTCGTGAGCTCACCCGAATACATCCTCCGGAAAGCTCATGAAACACTGACCAAACGAACCGGTCTCTCATTCGAGGTGATGGGAGAACTGGAGTATTATGTGATCAGTGAGCTGAACCACCTGTACGAAGCGGTTGACCAGAGAGGCTATCATGAATCAGCACCATTCTGTAAGTGGGAGAATCTTCGTACCGAAGCCATGAGAGCGATCGCCCGGTGCGGAGGCAATATCAAATATGGTCATTCGGAGGTAGGCAATTTTGTTGAAGACGGACTTGCCTTCGAACAAAACGAAATTGAATTTCTCCCGGTAAAACTGGAAGAAGCCGCCGATCAGCTGATGATTGCCAAGTGGGTTCTCCGGTCATTGGCATACAAATATGGCGTTTCGGTGACTTTTGCACCAAAAATCACGGCAGGCAAGGCCGGAAGCGGACTTCACATCCATACTCGTTTGATGAAGGACGGTAAGAACGCAATGGTTGGCAAAGACGGAATCACCGATGTTGCCCGGAAAGCCATCGCCGGATACCTTGACCTGGCCCAGTCGCTTACCGCTTTCGGCAATATGATCCCTACCTCTTATTTCCGGCTGGTTCCTCATCAGGAAGCACCTACCAACATCTGCTGGGGTGATCGCAATCGTTCCGTACTGGTCAGGGTGCCGCTGGGCTGGAATGCGAAAAACAACATGCTTTCGGATGCCAACCCGAAAGAGATCAACAACAATACAGATTTCAATTCAAAACAAACGGTGGAGTTCCGTTGCCCGGATGGGTCCGCAGATATCTATCTCCTGTTGGCCGGACTCACTGTTGCCGCACGACATGGCATTGAGATGAAAAATGCGCTCGAATATGCACAGAAAGCATATGTGGATGTCAATATTTTTGAGGAAAAACATAAAAGCCGGGTCAGCAAACTGCAACAATTACCGGATTCCTGCTGGCATTCTGCCGATTGTCTCGAGAAACAAAGAGCTATTTACGAGCAGTATGATGTTTTCCCGCACCAGATTATCGATGGCGTCATCAGGAAACTAAGGAGTTTTAACGATGCCGACCTCCGTTTACAGATGAAGGATAATGAAAAGGAGATGCTGAAACTGGTAAACTCCTATCTGCATTGCGGATAGATCCTTTAGTGGTCATATTGGCACCTGTTTGTCAAGGAATTGTGACATTTTGTCGCTCCTGAATTCCCGAAATGAGGTGGTATAAAAGTTGACCTCCTTTTCGCCGAAACCAAAGAATTAATCAAAAGGAGGTAATTATGACACTGATAAAATGGAATAACAGGAACCCTATATCTGATATGTTTTCGAATTTTTTCGACACAGATTTCGTGGATTATTTCAACCGCAGATCCATTGATCCGGCTGCAAACATTATTGAACACCCCGATTCGTTCGAATTGAATCTTGCAGCGCCGGGCATGAAAAAAGAAGATTTTAAAATCAACCTGGAAAATAACATCCTTACAATTTCATCAGAAATGAAAGAAGAGGAAGCCGAAGAAAAGAAAACGTTTACCAGGCGGGAATTTTTCTATGGTTCATTCAGCCGTTCGTTCACATTGCCGAAGACCATTGACCTGGAAAAGATCAAGGCGGATTATGAAAACGGTTTGTTAAAGGTGATGTTACCCAAGAAAGACGAAGAGAGGCTGGATATCAGGAAAGAGATTAAGATTTCCTAAGCCTTATCCGGAAAAAGAAAATAAAAGGAGCCGTTGCAGGCTCCTTTTGCATTTGTACATTTGCCTTTTTTATGCGGAACAATACCCGGGCACATATTGCCTTGCTTATCACCACCCTGATCTTCGGGATGCATTATGCCATTGCGAAAGCATTGATGCCGGTGATGATGCTTCCGATGCAGCTTCTTTTCATGCGGTCGCTGGGAGGAGTGATCCTCTTCTGGCTTTTCGCTTCCCTGTTCGTCCATGAAAAAGTTGAAAGGAAGGATCTGCTGATGCTTGCCGTTTGTGGTCTTTTCGGTTTCGCCCTGAACCAGGCGCTATTTTATGAAGGGCTGAATCTCACCACACCGGTGGATGCATCGATCATCCATGTGCTGAATCCGATATTTGTCCTGGTATTTGCCAGCATCCTGATCAAGGAAAAGGTCAACCTGACGAAGATTTCAGGGATTGCGCTCGGAGGGTCCGGTGCGCTCATCCTGATCCTTTATGGGAAAACCATGAACATGGGCATCGACTCATTCAGGGGGAATATCCTGGTGATGCTCAACATGCTTTTTTACGCTTTTTATATTGTGTTGATGAAACCCATCGTTGCGAAATATCATACCGCAACGATCCTGAAATGGGTGTCTTTCTTCGGATTCCTCTTCATCATTCCTTTTTCGGTTCCATCGCTGCTGGCTTTCCATCCTTCCACGATCCCGCTTGCCGGCTGGCTTGGAGTGGCATACATCATCATCCTGAATACTTTTGTGGCTTACCTGCTGATCAACTTCGCACTGAAATTCTTGGAGGCCAGCATGGTGAGTTACTATACTTATCTCCAGCCGGTGATTGCATCGGTTATGTCCGTCTCAATGAGTGGTGAAACGATTACTTTCCCCAAAGTTTTAGCAGCCATATTGATTTTTGCTGGCGTATGGCTGGTAAACCGGAAAAAGAATGTCCTGGCATGAGCCTGCGGCTGATCCTCAGCAGGTTTACTTTCTGATCTTACGGATATCCTCTTTCATTCGCTCGATATCGGTGATCCAGTCTTCGATGTCCTGCTCATGTTCGAGCTCCTCATTGAGAATGGTGGTCACCATCTGATGCGTGGTATGATCGAGTCCGTTGGTAAAATCGGCAAGTTCCTTATAGCGCTGAATGGCGCAACGTTCACCCTTCAGATTTTGGGTCAGAATCACCTCAACATAAGGATCGGTGGGTTCTTCATAATCGCACCGGCCGAGATCAAACCATTGTTTGGGATTCAGTACCGGGATCCCGCCCAACTGAATGATCCGGTTAATGATCAGGTTGGCATGATTGAATTCCTGCGTGGCGTGCAAAAGCAGCTCAGGCTCAATTTCACTGCGCATCGGTCCTTCCATCAAACGGGCACCAACCCAATACTGATAATATGCCAGCCATTCTTCACTCAGGGCTGCATTAAGCGTGGCGATCAGTTTCTTTACGTCAAGCTTTAAAATGTCAATTCCTCGTTTTCCCATGTTATTTAGCTTTAAGGTTTTCTTTATCTAAAGTACAAAAAAATCAGCATTTAACCGTTCTCCTTTTTTTTTCTGCCGATCCTTTTTCAAATCTTCAACCTTGACACCAAAGAGCGGTTCTTTTGCACCATGATTTTTTATAATCTTTTTTATTCCTTCATTGGAATAAGAATTCAGTTCATCAAGGATTTCCAATAGTTGCATTTTTCTGGGTTTGTCGCTAAGTTAAATCTTCATCTTTTAATAATTTTTCTGAAGAGAGAAAAAGCATCATTTTCTGCATGAAGAATATAGGTTCCTGTTGGAAGTTCTTGCAGCGATATTTCCTGATCATTTTGGGATACCTTCAAAGAAAAGCAGGTTCGTCCTGCCATATCGCTTATCTGTATCATTGTGTTTCCGGAACCATTCCTGAGATGAATCCGTATTTTCTGAGCAAAAGGGTTTGGATATATATTGAAAACAGCAGGGTCGTCATGGGAAGTGATTCCTGAAACCGTTGAATCAGCGATCTTAAAAATCCTTCCGCTGGAAAGGCCCGCGATATATAGTGTCCCTGACGAATCTTCTCCAAAAGTGCTGAAATTATTGCCCGGGTAGACGCCTTCCGTTCTCACGATCTTTACCCCGGAGCTATCCCTTAATGACCAGATGATATCGTTGCAATAATCTGCGAAGAAGTATCTCCCTGCCAAACCTGGGTATTTGTTTCCCCGGGAAATATAACCGCCTGTGACCGACCAGCAGTTGGGTGCTTCGTGAAAGTATTCATATACCGGGCTAACGTAGGCTGACTGGGGCTGGCAACCGGTTGTATTGTAGGGTAGGCTTCCCTCAAAACATCTCCATCCGTAATTCTCACCTCCGATGCTGGTGGCAGGTTGCAGATCAATTTCCTCCAGGGTGTCCTGACCCACATCGCCAATCCAGAGATCACCGGATTGTTTGTCGAAGCTGAACCTCCAAGGGTTCCTGACACCCAGCGCCCATATTTCATGTCGTGCCAGCGGATCCGTGATAAACGGGTTATTAGCCGGAATCCCATACGGATTCCCGACATTAACATCAATCCGAAGTATCTTTCCCAACAGTTCAGCTTTATTCTGAGCACGGTTTCCCGGATCTCCCGCACTGCCTCCATCACCCATGCCAATATAAAGATAACCGTCAGGTCCAAACTGGAGGTCTCCTCCATTGTGGTTCGGAAAAGGTTGAAAGATCGTCAGCAGCTTGAATTCACTCGAAGGCAATGCGCTTGAGGGGTTGCCCGGATCAGCCATGAACCGGCTGATATGTGTGCTATCTCCCGTTCCGGTATAGTTGATGTAAAAATACCCGTTGATGGAAAATTCAGGATGAAGGGCGATTCCAAGCAGTCCCTGTTCCTGGAAAGCTGAATTCACCCGGCTGGTGATGTCCAGAAAGGGCATAGGATTTAATATGCCTGCGGAGTCAACGATGACGATGGTTCCGGCTCGTTGGGTGACTAAAAACCGGTAAGAATGATCCGAAACAATACTGGTAGGCGATGAAAGCCCTGCTGCAAAAGGAATTAGACGAAGGGGAGCCTGCGAAAAAAGCGCATAATCGACCATAAACAGGATGATCATAACGGGAATGTGACTTTTTTTCATTGGGTTCTAATTACAGGATTCATTCATAAAGTTAGCACTGTTTTGACCTAATACCTATCAGTTTTCTTTTTATCTTTGATGATTGAACTTTTTTCTGTTTTCATCATTAAGGATCTGAAAAAGCTTAAGCTGCGGCGACTGGTAACGTTTTTTTCCATTCCGCACCGCACCGTTGTATGGTAAAGTGTCAGGAAGAGCCGGAAATGATGATTGACTACTGACGCATATGACAGACTCGAAAAAAACTGCCCGTTACACCTCAATTCTGGCGCTCTTTGTAACCCTCAACCTTGCGGTCATTCCGATCCTGCTGCTTATGCGGATCGCCCAGTATTTTTTTCTTTCTTCCTCGGTAGCTATACCCACAAACATTTTTTCCCTCGAATGGCTTGGCATTCTCCAGGACATTTCTCTCTGGATCAAAATTTCCCTTGTATTGCTGATCCCTTTCTTCTTTCTTTCAATAGGGAGAAAATGGGCAGGAATGATTCTTTTTGCCGCCGTATTTCTGTTTTATGCCTGTCTGGATTGGGCGCTTTTTAACTTTTTCCTGGTTACCCGCGTTCCCCTTGACCAGGTCATCTTTTCGTATACCGTGAAAGAGATGATCATGATTGCAGGAAGTTCGGTACAACTATCTTTTATAATGTTCCTTCCCTTTTTCCTCCTTCTTTTTCTGACAGGAATGGTTGTTTTTTTATTTGCCAGGATACGGATTTCCAAAGTTGTGATTTTTCTCTGCCTGATTTCCTTCGTTACCTTAATTTTTATTCAGCGTTGGATTGTCGGTCCCGCAGAAAAGATGGAGAACGGTTTTGACACTTTCGTTCAGATCAACAAAACATCCTACCTGATCAGAAAAGGGTATACACATCTTACTCGGGATCAAACACCGGAAAGTGAAACGGTCATCAGAGAAGCGGCCAACAGATATCATGAGGCCAATCCGGAATTCAACTATCTCGGTCCTGCCTATCCTTTTCTGCACAATGAAAAGAATGACGATGTTTTGGGTAAATGGTTTGATCTTCGTCCCGAAAAACCCAATCTTGTTTTCATCATTGTCGAATCCCTGTCTTCCTGTTTCATGGGCGAAAATGCCCTTTACGGAAGTTTTACTCCTTTTCTGGATTCTCTTGGCGCCCAAAGTCTATATTGGGATAATTTTCTGGCTACATCGGAACGTACGTTCAACGTGTTACCTGCCATTTTTGGTTCGCTCCCTCCTGGTGACCCAACTTTTATCAGGGAAATGAGCAAGATTCCACTACATTTCTCTTTCATCCGCTACCTTCATGAAAATGGTTATTATACCTCTTTTTTTTATGGAGGGAATCCTGAATTCAACTATATGAAAGATTTCCTGGAGCGTCAGGAAACAGATCATATCATCACAGGATTTGACCCGAAATACCAGAAGGAAATTGTTCAGGGGGAATATTTCTGGGGTCATGCGGATGAAGAACTGTATGCACGATCTTTGGAGATCATGGATTCTCTGAAGAAGTCCCCGAGTCTCAATATTTTTCTGACTCTTTCCCTTCATTCCCCGTTTAATCCGCCTGACAAAGCCGTTTTTCTCAAACAAGCTGAAGAAAGAATCCGAAAAGGGAATGCCAGATATTCAAAGCAGGAGATACTCAAATTCAGGGACATTTTAGCCACTGTACTTTATACCGATGATGCACTCCGTAAATTCATGAATGCATACAGGAAGAAAGCCGGTTACAGCAATACAATCTTTATCATCACCGGGGATCATGCCATTCCGGAAATGAATGTTTCAGGTTTCTCTATCCTCGAGAAATATCACGTGCCGTTGATCATCTATTCCCCACTGCTCAACACGAAAAGGGAATTTCATTCCATATCCTCCCACTTTGATATTGCCCCGACTTTTCTTTCCCTTTTGCGCAATAAATATGATATAAAGACCGGTTCGCGTTCGACATGGATGGGGACGGGAATAGATACTGCCGTAAAGATCAGAAATTTGCACAAGCTGCCCTTTATTTTGAACAATAAAGAAATCATCGAATACCTTGATGGAAATAATTTTTTGTCCAGGAATGAATCTTATCGATTAACGCCTGATTTTGATCTGAAGCGGGACGATAATCCTGCTCTTCTGGCGAGTCTCAAAAAGGAGCTCAACGACTTTAAGATACTGAATACATACGTTTGCAGGGAGAACAAATTGATACCGGCCGGATTATTCTTCCAGAAGCTAATGGATAGTGCTGCAATCAAGGTGAAGGATACTTCCTGGTTTTCTTCACTTGATTCTGTTTCTGAATTTCGTGCCCTGGTAAATGCACAAAAGTTAGATCCAAAATTCCGGCTTATCACGCTTAAAGTGCAGATTGATTTACTGACCCGTGAAACGGAAGAGCAAAAACTGCCGCCCATCGTCTTTAGTATCAACAGAGAGAAAGGAAAAAACGTACTCTGGCAACCATGCACAATGCCTGACTGCAAGCAAATCTTTACGGAAAAGGGGAAATGGCATACAATAAATGTTGAGGAAGAATTTGATATCAGCAACCTGAAAAATAAGCAGGACTTATGGTTGAAATTGTATTTATGGAGGCAGACTGCTGGTTATGCAAGGTATAAAAACAGTCACATTTCCATTATGGGTTATTTCTGATCCGGATTAATAAAAAAACCCTTCCCCCCGGAAGGAGGAAGGGCAAATGGGGCCGGGAATGATATACCAAACCAGACAAAAGCACAGTCGATTACCTAAGCGAGCCGCCGCTAATGCACACCACCCCCGGCTATATGTTGAAGAACTGCATTCTCTTTAACGATAAGATGTTTGAGGTGCATTGATGTGTGCCTTGATTCGGGTAAGCGCACTTTCAATTCCTCGTAATTGCTCAGTGATAAGTTCACGAAGAATCCCGGTAATATGAGGTTCTTCGAGTGCTCCCCTGAATTCTTTTATGGCCGATTCTTCTCCTACAATACAGGTGCTGATAATCGCCTCCTTATCCCCTGAAGTAAAGACAGCTTTCATTTCAATCCATTTGCGGTGCAATGCACCCAACGGGCCCCCGTTATCCTGGGCTTCACCACCCAGCCGGATTACCTGCTGCTGAAGTTGAATGATGTAATTTTCCCGTTCCTCTGAAAAATGTTCAAAAGAATTTTTCATCCCCATCTCTTTTACAGAATCCGCGGCATCAGCATACCCGTGCTTACCATCATAGGCTATCGCAATAAGATGATTTAACGTATCGACTACCTTCTGATTTGTGTTTTCCATTTCAACAAAAATAAGGGTGCCTTTTTCAATGTAAAATTGAGATACTTCAGCCCTGTTTCTGTTACACAATTGATTTAAAAAGTTACAAGATTTACACCCGGAGTGATGAAATAACCTTTTCAAAGGGATTCCGGTTCTGGTTTTCCCGGTTTATAACGAATTACTTCCGCTTTTTCTATGGTGATCATTCCACCTGATTTTGTTGATTCAAAAAGTTGTTCCACAACCTGAACGAATTGCCGGATTTTGTCCTCCGTATCTACGATTTCAATGATCAAAGGCATATCATAGGAAATTTCGAAAAGCTTGGTTGAATGGATTTTCGAATTGGCACCGAATCCCATAATGCCCCTCGTAACCGTTGCGCCGGAAAGCCTTTGCTTCCTGGCTTCAAAGACAATCGTCTCATACAATGGCTGATTTTTGTATTTGTCGGATTCACCAACAAATATTCTCAACAGTTTTGCATCTGGTCGGTTTTCCATATCAGAGGGTTTTGATGATCATGATGCCCAGAAAAGTGGCTGTAAGTCCCAGTAATACGCTGGCGGCAATATATGCTGAAGCATAACCGAACTGACCGTCTCTCAGCATTGCGATGGATTCATTGGAAAATGCAGAAAAAGTAGTGAAACCGCCCAGTATTCCTGTTGCCAGAAAAAGTCGCCATTCCTGTGTAAAGTTCCCCCGATCGCTGAGTCCGAAAACAATACCAATCATGAAACATCCTGCCAGATTAACCGTCAGGGTTCCAAAAGGGAAGGAGGTGATAATTTTGGTATGGATAATCTGAGAAATAAGATAACGTGATACTCCTCCTATAAAACTTCCAGTGCCGATGAATAATAGCGTTCTCAGTGTAGAGTAGATTTAATGATATACACCGGTAAAAATAAAGAAATTTCTTCAAATTTCTATTTCTCGGCGAATAGTGCATTAGAATATATATTTTAACAAAACCATTTTATGAAGAATTCCCTTTTTATTCTCCTGATTACCGGGGGAGCAAGTGAATTCACATCCCGTCCACTTGATCTGTTGGCCCATTGGAGGCTATGGTCAGATGAATAAAGATTTGAGAATATCGCAGTTTATTTCTGGCTTGCTTATCTTTCCATGGCCTTCTTTCTCAGCTCAGGCGGCATTTTCTCTATAGCATACCGCAAAGCGGTTCGGGGCATCTTCTTTTTATTTTTAACCACAAAATCATAAACCTGTCGTTGATAAGGCTTACTAGCGGCCTTCAGCATCCATCCATATCCTTTCTGAACCATGTCTTCCTTGTCGATGAGAAGAATATCGGCAATTTCAAAGATTTCGGATAGAAATTGGCCATTCCTTGCAGGGACGATCAGCGACACAGCTGAGGCCCTCCGCATCCAAAGATTCGGTGATTTTGCCCATCGTTTCAGCTCCTGCAGGTATTCAGGATACATCACCACAAATGTCCCGACCGTATGATTACAAAAGGTATCGCACGAAGCCCAATTTTTCACATATTGGTCAACCCATCGCTCCAGGACCAGGAAATCAGCCGGCTGGTAATTTTTTCTGACGGCATAGGACCAGTTGCAGGCAATGAAAGATTCTTCAAGCATTCCGGATTTCCAGAGTGTTTCGCACAGACCAAATATTTTATTTTTTGGAAGGTCTGTAATTTCCAGGTAGGATTCCCTGGAAATTGAAAGGGTTACCGAAGTTTTTACGCCATATAAAGTCACCGCTTCCTTAAAAAACCGCAATCCGCTCGTACGGGTTTTTTCATCCGCACTTGCATTCAGCTTCAGTCGTATCTTTTCAATGATTTCAATCATGCAATTTTAGTTGTAAGAAGCGGGGTTAATTTGGTTCGTTAGTCGAGGGTTAAGTCGCCAGTTTTAACCCGATGATCCCGATTACAATCAAGGAAGCGGCCAGCATTCTCCAGATGGTTGAGGCATCTCCGAAAAAGAAAATTCCTACCAGTAAAGTCCCAACGGCGCCTATCCCGGTCCAGACAGCATAGGCAGTTCCGATGGGTATCGTTTTTTGTGCCAGCCACAGAAAAAATCCGCTTAGGGCCATGGAAGCCACCGACAGTAATATCCACATAAATTTTGAGGGATGCGTCTGGGAGAGTTTGAAACCCAATGGCCAGCCGATTTCAAAGATCCCGGCAATTAACAGGTAAATCCAATTCATATTCAGTAATCAGGTTTTATCTACGCTCGTCAGAAACGGCAGTTTTGTTACTCTTTTTTCATCTCATACACCCCGCCACCCTGCTTGAGGATCAGCTTTTGATCCTGCGGGATAAACTGGATTTCAATGCCCCCCTCTTCAAAAACAAACTTGTCCTTTTCGATGGCTTCCAAAAGGAAGGATGGCTGGTTGGTAGCCTGTGCAGAAAGCTGATTCTCTATTTTTGTGACGGTCAGCTTCATTGGTAATTTTGGGGTGCTGTAGATGCCCGGAAAAAGATCCAGGTCCTCAGGTTTTAAAACGATCGGTTGTTTAAATTCAGGAAGTTTGTAATCATTTCCAAAATAGATACTCAAAATGCCAATGGTAATGTCATTTCTCGACATAACCACTCCATTGGAGATATAGGATACAAGAACCTTGTCGTCCGGGAAATAACCGGCGATGGCTTGAAATCCATCAATTCCGCCGGTATGTCCGAAAGTTTTTTTATCATAAAATGGGAATTTGATGATTCCGATCCCAAAACCATCCACGATTTTCTCCATATTTTGCAAGGAAGAATCTGAAACCAGTTTCCCTGAAAAAAGCGCCAGCAAGAACCGGTTGAGGTCGGTGGGTGTTGAGGCGATGGCTCCGGCTCCGGCGGGAATACTCATATCCGTTTCCGATGCAGGTACCCATTCTTTGGGTTTACGGTACGACTTTGCTTCATTTTTTTTGGTATCAATCTTTCCTCCATATCCGGTATTCTGTAACCCGCAGGGTATCACGATCCGGCTATTTAAAATTTCAGGAAACCCTTTCCCTTCAATCTTTTCGGCGATATAGGAGAGCAGGACGTAGTTGGAGTTGGAATAGAGTGCCTTGGTTCCGGGTTCAAATCCACTGCCCAATTTGACAATTTTCTTCAGCATCTCTTCATGGGTCTGGGGTTTTTCCATCCAATCACGGTACTTTTCATCTTCCGTGAAATTGTTGATTCCGCTGTGGTGCCTTAACATTTGTTCAATGGTGATCTTTGCGGCATTGGGGATCTCCGGAAAAAAAGTACTTAGTTTCGTACCAAGACTAAGTTTTTTTTCATCGACCAATTGCATGATAATGGTTGCCGTGAATGTTTTTGAAATTGACCCGATCCGGTACCGGGTGTTTTCGTTACTTTTGATCTTGTTTTCGACATCCGCATAACCAATGGAGCGCTGGTAAACTTCTTTACCATCCTGAAATACGGATACACTTCCCATTCCTTTGTTGTTAGATTCGATCAGCGAGAAAAGCGAATCCATTTTTTGCTTGTTGAACGACTGGCTTTGCAGACTGCTGAATGCCAGCAGAGCGAAAACGAGTAAATTGATTTTTTTCATGGCGGATTATTTATGGACTTTGGACGGTTTTTTTGGTTATAATTTCCGTACAAAGGTAAAAAAAGTATACATGGCCTGTCTGTCAGTGAAGGCAAGTGGGTCAATTTGTTTATCTTTATCCCGTTGATAAATTAACCTTTCTTCTCACAAAAAAATAAATGATATGCGAATCCTTTTTTCCTTATTGACACTGATGCTGTCGGTTACCGTCATGGCACAAACCGAATCGCAATGGCATGGTCCGAACCGCGATGGGATCTATCCCGACAAAAATCTTTTGAAATCCTGGCCTGCAGAGGGTCCTAAACTTCTTTGGCGTTTTGATGAAATTGGCACAGGCCATGCCTCGGCTGCTGTTACAAAGGATTTCATTTATACGGCCGGGGTTGTTGGCCTGAATGGTTTTATTTTCTGTTTCACTCCCGATGGTAAGCTGGTCTGGAAGATGCCTTACGGTGAAGAGTGGATGGAAAGCTGGCCCGGGACGCGTTCCACGCCAATGATCAATGATGGAAAGATATACTTTCTCAGCGGAATGGGCAAACTCATGTGCCTCAACACACAAAATGGTTCATTGGTATGGACTATCAATATACTTAACGCGCTTCATGGTAAGAATATCCAGTGGGGACTCACGGAAAACCTGCTGATTGATGGCAATACACTTTACTGTACACCCGGAGGACCCGACACCAATGTGGTTGCCATGGATAAAAATAGTGGGAAAACGATCTGGGTCAGTAAAGGCAATGGGGAAAAAAGTGCATACTGTTCTCCCATCCTGATCAAGCTTTCTGCAAGAAATGTATTTGTCACGCAGACCGAAAATTCCATTCTCGGAATCGATGCTGGTACAGGAAAGCTGCTTTGGCGCCACGATCAGCCCAACCGCTATTCGGTTCATGCCAATACGCCCATCTTTCATGATGGTAATCTTTTCTGTTCTTCGGGGTATGGAAAAGGTGGCGTTATGCTGAAACTCGCGGCCGATGGAAGTTCCGTACAGGAAGTCTGGCGCAATAGCAACATGGATAACCGAATGGGAGGATTTGTCCTGATCAACGGAAGAATTTATGGTTCCGACGATAACGGTAAAGCCTGGTACTGCCTGGATTGGGCAACGGGAAAAGTGATTTTTTCGGAGAAGATTACCGGTAAGGGAAGCATCATTTCTGCCGACGGGATGCTCTACTGCTATGGTGACAATGGGGAAATCGCACTCGCAGAACCTACGCCAACAGGATTTAAGAAGATCAGTTCTTTCAAAGTGCCTTTCGGTACTGACCAGCACTGGGCCCACCTGGTGATTGCCAACGGCCGGTTGTATGTGCGGCACGGGAATTCGTTGATGGTTTACCAGATTAGTTTGTAAGTTGGTGAGTTCGTGAGTTATATTGCTTCCTGGTAATTTGTTATATTGATTAATCGCAATTATACCGTAGGTTAATTTTCCTCTGATTTTAAGTCTCTGTCAGGGAGTTGCTAAAAATTTAAGTTTACTGGCACGATACGGACTAATCTAATCTGTTACTCGTTTTTCTTTGAAATTCCAGTTGATAAATGGTAATTATTTGATGATTTTATAAGCGTCCATACTGATCGGAGCAATCAGCTGTTTGTTATATTTCAGGGTATCAAGATGTTGGGTTGTCCAGCATTCCGATTGCGTCGTTCTGATAAAAAGAGTCAGGGTGTCGGTTTCATTTTGGCTGAGTTTCAGCAGAATGTTCTCTTGATTGAGTGCCTTCAGGTTAAAGAAATTAAAATGAATGGCCCCGTTCGAACAATCCAGTGGAATGTTCTGTGATGGGGTAAACAGCCTGATGGAGTCCGCCTGGTAAAGGGTTCCTACCAATGGATTCCCGGATTGGTCAACCAGGATTAAAGTGCAGATCGATGAGACAGGATCACCGCAATCATCGGATTTTTCACTACTGCATGAAAATAGAATGAGTGTAAGAGCTGTCAGAATAAGGGAGATTTTCATATTGTTTCTTTTAGTTAAAGTTTATTCGTGCGTCTCAGTTTTCTTGCCCCGGGGTTCATACCCGTTATTCAATCTTTATTTGCAATCATCCCCGCTGGCCTTTACCCATTTCTCTCCGTCCCAGACATAACAAATCTTTTCAGCTACCGGATTGGTAAATAAACCAAGGATAATTTTGTCCCCGGTCTGAGGGTTAAGGGTTCTTGTTGACATGATTGCGCATACATCATCTATTACTTCCTGTCTGGTCATTTTTTTTGTTTTTAGGGTTTGTGAAATATTTAAAATTGCGGGTGTTCATATTAGGCAATCGAATTAAATGATATAGAAAACAACGGATAAAAGTAAAAAATTATTTCATCCGACAGCAAAGCGTGTAATAATATTTTTCAATAGAAAAAGTGAAAAAGAAGAAAAGCCCTGTCTCAGCGATGAAACTCGATCACTCATCTAAATTTTAAGGGAAATTCATTCAAAGGTTTTATTTTTACATTTCGCTAAAACCATCACAATCATGAAAAGGAATTGTATTTTTCTGTTAACGGCACTGATGACCTTCTGTTTTTCTGGAACACAAGCACAAAGTACTGCACAATGGCGTGGCAAAGACCGTCACGGGGTTTATGACGAAAAAAATCTACTCGAGAAATGGCCTGAAGGAGGTCCGGTGCTGCTCTGGTCGATGAAAGAAATTGGCAACGGTTTTGGCTCACCAGCTGTCACCACTGATCGGATTTATATCACGGGTGAAAAAGACAGTACAGCCTTCCTCTTCTGCCTGGATCTGAAAGGAAACCAGTTATGGAGATCGGATTTCGGAAAGGAGTGGGTGAAAACGTTCCCTGGTTCCCGGTCAACACCCACGGTGGTAAATGACCTGGTTTATGTTGCCTCCGGAATTGGTAACCTTGCCTGCCTGGATGCAAAGACCGGCCAAAAGAAATGGTTCATCGACATGGTGAAAGAACTTCACGGAAGATTTACTTTTCACGGACTTTCCGAATCCCCGCTCGTGAATGGGGACCTCGTTTACCTTGTTCCAGGCGGGAGAGACACCAATGTGGTTGCATTCAACCGGTTTTCAGGGAAGATCGTTTGGATCAACAAAGGACTTGGACAAGAGCCTGCATACAATTCACCGATACTTATAACCTTACCGGAGCGGAAAATCCTGGTAACTTTTACGGCCTATGCCTTGCTGGGTCTTGATGCTGCCACCGGTGAACTGCTTTTCAATCATGAGCAGGTTAACATTCCCATTGCTGAGCGTGAACCGGGAAATGGAGATACCCACAGCAATTCGTGCTGGTATGAAGACGGGTTTATCTATTATTTTGCAGGTGACGGGAACGGTGCGGTAAAGCTGAAACTTTCTGAAGGCGGGAAGAAAATTGAACAGGTTTGGCGCAACAAGAAGGTGGATAACTACATGGGCGGTTTTATCAAAGAAGGGAAATACCTTTATTCCTGTCTGTTTGAGAAACAAATGCTGGTGAGCCTGGATGCAGAGACCGGCAACATCTCCGATTCACTGAAAATCGGCAGAGGAAACCTCATCGCAGGTGGCGACAGGCTTTACTATTATAACCTGAAAGGGGAAGTCAGCTTGGTAAAACCGGTTGGGGCAAAGCTTGAGCGGGTAAGTATGTTCAAAATTACAGAGGGCTCAAAGGAACATTTTGCTCATCTGGTCATTCACGACGGCGTTTTGTATGTCCGGCACGGAAATACGCTCCTAGCTTATAGGATTAACTGATACTTTCTTTACACCAATCGAAAAAAACACCCTGGTTATCAAAATATTCCGTAGCATTTATCCGGGGAATTACTTTTACAATAACAGTAATTTTTTCATTTTCACCAACATGAAGAAAACAATTTTTGTTGTCGGCGTGCTGATCATCTCATTCAGCGGTTTTTCACAGCCAATTCATGAATTCCGTGGCCCAAACCGTTCCGGGGTATACCTTGAACACCAGTTACTGAAAAACTGGCCGGCTGAAGGTCCTTCTGTGCTCTGGAAATTCGAAGGATTGGGAACGGGATACAGTTCACCAACCATTAGTGGTGGTAAGATCTTTATCTGTGGCGAGACGGATAGCATCGGGTATGTTTTTGCCTTGGATATGCAGGGTAAATTACTTTGGAAAACTGAGACGGGTCCTGAGTGGATGGTTAATTTTACCGGCCCAAGAACTACCCCCACGGTGGTGGATAACCTGGTGTATGTATGCAACAGTATGGGCAATGTGGTTTGCCTGGATGCCAGAACCGGAAAAAAGACATGGAGTGTGGATATGCTCAAGGATCTGCACGGAATCAATGTCAGATTCGGCTATGCTGAATCGGTACTCATTGATGGCAACCTGGTTTACTGTGCCCCCGGTGGCGTCGATACCAATATTGTTGCCCTGGACCGTTTTTCAGGGAAGATCAAAATGATTTCCAGGGGTGATAAAGACACCACTGCTTACTGTTCTCCGAGAATCGTTCAACTTCCGGGCAGGAAAGTCCTGCTGACATTTTCGATTCATCACCTTGTTGCCATCGATGCCACAACCGGTGAATTCCTCTGGTCGCAATTGATCGATAAAGGCGGGGACATCCATTGCAATACTCCCTGGTATGAAGACGGATTTATTTACTATACTTCCGGAGGTAACGGGACGGTGAAACTGGAGCTCTCTCCTGACGGATCATCCGTGAAGGAAGTCTGGCGAATCCCTGCGGTCAACGATGTTCATGGCGGTTTTGTCAAAGTAGGCGATTTCATCTACACTTCGCAGTACCGTCCCAAACGATATACTTCCATTGATGTCAGAACCGGTATCGTGGTCGATTCACTCAAGTCGGAGAAGGGTGTTACGATATTCGCCGATGATATGTTGTATGGTTATACGGAAAGAGGGATGGTCATGCTGATCAGGCCGGATCAGGGCAAGCTGTCGCTGGTAAGTTCTTTTAAACTTCCTGTCGGAACGAAAGAATATTTTTCTAACCCGGTAATCGACAAGGGTGTTTTATACATCCGGCATGACGGATATCTTTTTGCTTATAAAATCAGTCTGTCGTCCTGAAAAATCGAGTAAATTTGACGAGAGGATTTTGCTTTTGAAACCTAAAATCATATACTTACTGATCATCATTTTTGCCGCCGGCGTTTTTCTCTGGTGGCTCTTTTTTGACCCGGTCGGTTCTTTAACTGTTTCTGTTCCTGGAACGGATAAACGGGGGCAGAATACTTTGGTTAAGGCAGAAACAGTGAGGATTGGTGACAGTTTTGCTTTTTATAAGGTTGCAGAGGATATTCCGGGCACACGGTGGCCGCGTTTCAGAGGAGAAAATTTTGATAACATCAGCAAAGAGAATATTACACTAATCAGTAAGTTTCCGGGAAGTGGCCCGGAGATTCTCTGGAAGATCCCGCTCGGCGAAGGTCATGCTGCCCCTGCAATTTATGACGGCAGGGTTTACCTTCTCGATTATGATGAAAAGAAAAAATCGGATGCTTTGCGTTGTTTTTCCCTGAAAACAGGGGAAGAACTATGGCGGAGATGGTATCATGTGCGTTTGAAGAGAAACCACGGGATTTCACGCACCATACCCGCCGTGAATGAGAAATATGTAGTGACGATCGGTCCGAAATGCCAAGTGATGTGTGTGGACCGGCTTACCGGTGATCTGAAATGGGGTGTTGATCTGGTAAAAGATCATGGCACCGAAGTCCCGTTTTGGTATACAGGCCAATGTCCGCTCATCGACCAGGACATTGCAGTGATTGCTGTCGGGGGAAAAGCATTGATGATGGGTATTGATTGTAAAACAGGGAAGACCGTATGGGAAACGCCTAATCCCGACAAATGGAAAATGTCGCATGCTTCGATCATGCCGATGACGCTGAACGGGAAAAAGATGTATGTCTATTTTGCCATCGGAGGTATTTGTGGCATCTCTGCTGACCTTGCGGACAAAGGAAAGATCTTGTGGAGGTCTTCGGCGTTTGCGCCGGCGGTCGTTGCACCTTCCCCGGTCATCCTGGATGATGGGAAGGTCTTGGCAACTGCCGGATATGGTGCCGGGTCTGTCCTTCTTCAGATCAGGGAGAATGCCGGCGTTTTTGAAGCAAAGATCCTTCAGAAATTCAAACCTCAGGAAGGGCTGGCTTCTGAGCAGCAGACACCGGTTTTTATAAATGGATATGTTTATGGAATCATGCCGAAAGACGCTGGTGACAGCAGAAACCAGTTTGTGGTTTGTCGTTCCGGAGATTGTATGAAATTCACAACAACCAGCGGCAAAAAGGAACGGTTCGGCCTTGGTCCCTATATTTTTGCCGATGGAAAATTTTTCATTTTAAATGATGATGGCGAAATGACCATCGCAAAGGCAACTCCATCGGGGTTTTCGGTTCTGGATAAAAAGAAAATCATCGACGGACAGGATTCCTGGGGACCCATAGCGATTACCGGTGGTTATTTACTCATGCGTGACTCGAAGGAACTGGTTTGTCTTTGGATAAAAGAGAAATAAAAATGAAACAAAAAATCCTGATCGGAATCGGTGTGTTGCTGTTGCTGGCAGCTATCGGCTATATGATGAAGGACCTTTTTTTTACGGAACCTTCCGGAAAACCGAATCCATACGATTACCATCTGGATTCGATCCGAAAGGCTGACAGCACCCGGCTTCTTTACCGGGAGCTATCCTCCTTTAAGCCTTCACTGGAGGAGATTCACGGGATTGCATTTGGAAACAAAGGCCAACTAATGGTTTGCGGGAAAGGGGGCGTTGAGATATTCAATACTTCCGGGAAAAGAGAACAGACATTCCCTGTGCAAGGAGTGGCACAATGTATTGCGATGGCACCCAATGGAAACCTGTTGCTTGGTGTTGAGGATCATGTCGAAATCATGAATCCTGAAGGTATAATCACGGCGAGATGGAAGAAAGAAAGCAATGAATCGGTCATCACAAGCATTGCCGCCACGGATAAAGATGTTTTTGTGGCAGATGCAGGGCTGAAAACGGTTTTTCATTATGATATTTCCGGAAAGAAGATCGGCAGGATCGGCGAAGAGGATCCAGCTAAAGGAATCCTGAGTTTTGTGGTGCCAAGTCCTTATTTCGACCTGGGTATCGATAAAGCAGGCTTTTTATGGGTTGTAAATCCGGGCAGACATATTTTTGAGAAATTCAATTTTGAGGGCGATCTACTCGGTTCATGGGGCGTCGGTTCAATGACCTCAGAAGGTTTCTGCGGATGCTGCAATCCATCCAACTTTGCATTTTTGTCGGATGGATCCTTCGTAACGAGTGAAAAAGCCATTGAGCGGGTGAAAATATATCAAAAAGATGGAACTTATGCAGGCATGGTTGCCGGTCCGGATCAGTTTGACGAAGGGACTCAGGGGCTTGACCTTGCTGTTGATGCGCTCAACCGGATTTATCTGTTGGATCCGGCAAGGAAAAGAATTGTCGTTTATGTAAAATTGATGGAATAACAGCAAATTGGAAAGAAACAATGGCCACACGTCGTAATTTTCTGAAAACCCTGACACAGACCGGTATATTTGCAGGGTTGTCGTTCCTGGGTGGCTCACTGCTTTTCAAAACCCGAAAAGCAGGGGCGTGTGATAATGAATTTCTTTGCGGATCATGTTCCAGTTCGGAGGATTGTAAGCTGCCACAGGCGCGGTCGCTCAGGCAAACCGTCTGGCAGCTGGATCCGGCCAAATGTATCCAGTGCGGGCAATGTGCTACCGAATGCGTGCTGACCCCTTCGGCCGTAAAATGTGTTCATGTCTTTGCCATGTGCGGATATTGTGACCTTTGCGGAGGCTATTTTAAGCCCGGCACAAAAACACTGAATACCGGTGCGGAAAATAAACTCTGTCCGACCAATGCCATACTCCGCCATTACATCGAAGACCCCTTCTTTGAATATACCATTGACGAAAAGCTTTGTAATGGCTGCAGCAAATGTGTAAAGGGTTGCAGTGCCTTTGGTAACGGGTCGCTTCAGCTGCAGGTTCGACACGACCGCTGTTCCAACTGTAATGAATGTGCGATTGCCCGGAAATGTCCCTCGGGAGCATTTTCAAAGGTTCCCGCTCATCAGCCTTATCTTTTGAAAGGTTTCAACAGTAATAAAACTGCCTATATTCCAAAAAGCAATGATCGTGGGTAAGATGAAGAAAGTAATCCTGCTATTGTTGCTTATCCTGGCTTTCCTGGGTCCGTGGATGCTGTCTTTTGCTGCGCAGCGGTTCCCCATGCCGGAGTTTGAATCTGCCTATACGCATCCTGAGACCTTGACGCCTGCGGGTCGTTCAGAATATTTGCAGATTGTTGATGTGATGGTGCTGCTGGCTGCCTTGTCGGTGGTAAGCTGGCTGGTCATCAAAAAAAGATCCCGGAAGGGTGTTTTCGCAGCTTCGCTCTTCAGTCTTCTCTATTTTGGCTTTTACCGTGAAGGTTGCGTCTGTTCTATCGGTGCCATCCAGAATGTAACGCTGGCGCTTTTCAACAGCGGATATACCATTTCGGTCAGTGCATTGCTCTTCTTTCTGCTGCCCCTCTTTTTTACTCTTTTCTTCGGAAGAACCTTCTGCGCCGGGGTTTGCCCTTTTGGCGCCCTGCAGGACCTGGTGGCATTCCGACCACAAAAGCTGGGCACGGCATTAAAATCCATCCTGGGACTGATCCCGTTTCTTTATCTCGGATTCGCCGTTTTGTATGCCGCAACCGGAACGGATTTTATCATCTGTCGCTATGATCCTTTTGTCGGTTTCTTCCGGTTCAATGCCTCCTTTGGAATGTTTGTATTTGGAGGCACTTTGCTGCTTTCCGGGGTCTTTATCGCCCGACCTTACTGCAGGTTTCTCTGTCCATACGGGGTCATCCTGAATTGGGTGAGCCGGATCGCGGTTAAACACATAACGGTAACCCCTACGATTTGCATTCAATGCAGGCTATGCGAAAATTCATGTCCTTACGAAGCCATCGACTTTCCCGTGATTATAAAAAATCCGGTTCCAAAAAAGAGGATGATGCGAAAGTTTATGATTTCTCTACTGTTGATACCCGTGTTAATCATTTCGATCGGATACCTTGGATCAAGGATGAATGAACGTTTTGCCCTGGTTCATCCGAGGGTTGCCCTGGCCAGGGATATCATGGATCCGTTGAAATTGAACGCAAAGGTGGAAAGCCAGAGCATCAAGGCCTATAAATCTTCAGGAAAGCCGGCCAGCGAATTGTATGCCGAGGTAACGGTTATCCTGGGGAAATTCAGGACCGGTGGATGGATCCTCGGTGGGTTTATCGGTCTGGTCATCGGGATGATGATTTCAGGCAAGCTGATCCATCGGTATAATCCGGATTATGTTCCCAACAAGGGAACCTGTTTCAGTTGTGCCCGTTGCGTAGATTATTGCCCCGTAAAATCCTGATATCTTAAGAAATGGAAAAAGAGAATACCAAAGAAAAGCGGATCAGGTTATTGCAGAACATCGCCCTCATAAGCGCTGCATTCGCCCTGATGCTTTGTGTTCTCATCATTGTGAATTTTATCCAGTCGAAACGAACCGATCCTCTGAATTCGAAAGCGGTGATCACTTTGTTGGAACGTTTGAAATCGAATCCGCAGGATGATCAGCTCCGTACGGAAATCCGGGAACTGGACCTGATCGCACGGAAAGCCTATTTCACCACACAATGGCAGGTCAGAACCGGGGGAATACTTCTGTTCATCAGCATTCTTGTCATCATCATTTGTTTTCAGGTTATCGGGTTGATGAAGAAGAAAATTCCTGAAAAGCCCGGTGAAAGCAGTGAAGGATTCTTTTCCGAAAGGAAGATTAGCCGGCAATGGATCATGGTTTCAGGTTTGATTATCGTTGGAATTGCATTTTTACTTGCCTTCTTGTCGCATCAGGATCTTGAATCGAGGATGAACGGAACCCTGGTTTCCGGCAATTCGGCGGAAGCGGATGCCCGGACCGGAGGAAAGCAATTAACAACCGGATTAGCAGATACCGCCAATACAGGAGTTTCTCCGGATTCTGTTTCAACTTCCGCTACTGCATCGATGGAAGGTTTCCCGACCAGCCAGGAGTTACGGGCCAATTTCCCCGGATTCCGGGGATTTAACGGGAATGGTATCGTCTTTCAAAAGAATATTCCGACCAGCTGGGACGGGAAAACCGGGAAAAATGTACTTTGGAAAACCCCCATACCGTTGCCTGGATACAATTCACCCATATACTGGGAAGGAAAAATCTATCTTTCCGGTGCCAATGAAAAGAAACGTGCTGTTTACTGTATCGATGCAGTTTCAGGGAAAATCGACTGGACTGCCCTTGTTGAAAAGATTGCCGGTTCTCCCGCCCAGGCTCCCAAAGTCAACAAGGAAACCGGTTTTAGTGCACCTACCGTTACCACCGACGGCAGAAGAGTTTACGCGATCTTTGCCAACGGCGACCTCGTTGCGCTTGACCTGACCGGCAAGCAGGTCTGGGCAAAGAATATGGGTCTTCCGAAAAATCATTATGGCCATTCCTCTTCCCTGATTACCTGGCACAACACCCTGATTGTCCAGTTCGACCAGTCGGGAAATGCTTTCGTGGCGGGACTTTCCGGAAAGACCGGGGAAGAGTTGTGGAAGACCGTAAGAAACGTGAAAGTCTCTTGGGCATCACCCATCCTCATTAATACCGGGAAACGGACAGAAATCATCCTGGGGGCCGATCCTTACCTGGCAGGTTATGATCCTGCAACAGGAAGCGAATTATGGAAGATCGATTGTCTCGGTGGCGAAGTGGGTCCTTCCCCGGCCTATGCCGATGGGATTGTTTTCTCTGTAAACGAATATTCAAAGTTGGCCGCCATCCAGTTGGGTGAAACGCCCAAACAGCTTTGGGAAGATACGGAATACCTTTCGGACGTGCCGAGCCCTGTGGCAACGGATCAATACCTGTTTCTTTCGACCAGTTACGGTGTTTTGGTCTGCTACAACGCCAAAACCGGGGAGAAGCTCTGGGTGCAGGAAACAGGAAGCAATATGTATGCATCACCTGTTTTGGCTGAAGGGAAGATTTACCAGCTCGACAGCAAAGGGGTTATGCACATTTATTCGGCGGATAAGACCTATCACCCTGTTTCAAGCCCGCAGCTTGGAGAAGGTTCATTTTGTACTCCCGCATTTGCAGATGGGAAAATATTTATCCGGGGAGACAAGAATTTATTTTGTATTGGGAAATAATTATTCAGGAATGGAGAAAATCAATGGAAATATCACCAGTGTCGTCGATAGAATCATCGGCCGCTGCGGTGTTTCCGTGGAGGCCGTCATTCCGATTTTACAGGAGATCCAGGATACTTTCCATTATCTGCCGGAAGAAGCGCTGGATTATGTCTGCAAAGTCACGAACATCAATCCATCCCGGATCACTGGAATATCTACTTTCTATTCACAGTTCAGACATTCTCCGGCAGGTGAACATACCATAAAAGTTTGTACAGGAACGGCCTGTCATGTGAAAGGCTCCACAGAAGTTTTTGATGCCATCCGCAGGGAACTGGATCTGAAGGGTTTTGAAGATACCGACCGCACCGGGAAATTCACGATCGAAAAAGTCGCCTGCCTGGGCTGTTGTACCCTGGCGCCAGTCGTAAAAATTGATGACATTACTTTCGGCCATGTAGCTACTGGTAAAGCTAAGGATATCCTGAAAGATTTCCTGAGGCATAAAACGACCGGAAGAATCAATGGGTTGGATCGTCTTCCTGGTGTCCCATTGCTGGGCGAGATACGAATTGGCCTGGGCTCCTGTTGCATCGCATCGGGCAGCGAGGAGGTGAAGAGGGAACTGGAGGCGTTTCTCCGGGAAACAAAGATACCTGTTGGCGTAAAACAGGTAGGCTGTATCGGAATCTGCAACCAGGTGCCGGTACTGGAGATCATCAAACCCGGCGAAAAGGCGGCTTTTTATGCAAAGGTGAAGCCGGAGGATGTCCGGGACATCGTATTGGAGCATTTCGCACCAAAAGGGATTCTCAGCCGGATCAGGATGAATTTCTCAGGACTTTTTCTGAAGGCCATTGAAGATGGAATGCCAAAAGGATATTCGTTATTTGATACAGAACAGCGGGATACTCCGGTTGCCGGCTTCCTGGATCCCCAGCTTTCCATTGCAACAGAAAACAGGGGCGTCATGAAACCCTGTGATTATGATGAGTATGAACGATCGGAGGGATTTCAAGCACTTAAACAGTGCCTTTCACAGAAGACTCCGCAGCAGGTCATAGATGAGATCCTTGAAAGCGGATTACGGGGAAGGGGAGGAGCAGGTTTTCCTGCCGGAAAGAAATGGCAGCTTGTGAAGGATCAGACCGGAGAAGAAAAATTTATCATCTGTAACGGGGATGAAGGCGATCCCGGGGCTTTCATGGATCGTATGCTGCTGGAGTCTTATCCTTACCGGATCATCGAAGGGATGCTTATTGCAGGTTATGCCACGGGTGCATCACATGGCATTTTCTATATCAGGGCTGAGTATCCGCTGGCAGTCCGGAGGATCGGCGAAGCGCTGGAGATTTGCAAAGAAAGAGGACTCATCGGAAAACCTGCTTTTGGTTGTGATTTCTTATTCAATATCAGTATTTTTGAAGGAGCCGGCGCTTTTGTCTGCGGAGAAGAAACCGCCCTGATCGCTTCCATGGAAGGCAAAAGAGGCCATCCGAGGATGCGTCCACCTTTCCCTGCGATTCATGGATTTAAGAATAAACCTACTCTCGTTAACAATACCGAAACCCTAGCGCTGATACCATGGATCATTCGCAACGGGGCAAAGACTTTTAAAGAAATCGGGACCAAAGGCAGTACCGGAACAAAGGTATTTGCCCTGGCCGGAAGAATCAATCGCGGAGGGCTGATCGAAGTGCCGATGGGAACCACGATCCGACAGATCGTCGAAGAGATCGGTGGCGGGATTGCCGGCGACAAAACATTCAAAGCCGTTCAGATCGGTGGTCCTTCCGGCGGATGTATTCCCGCTTCCATGGCCGACCGACCGATAGATTATGAAGAACTGACAAGCGCCGGCGCCATGATGGGTTCAGGCGGACTCATCGTCCTGGACGACTCGGATTGCATGATCGATATCGCCCATTATTTTCTGTCGTTCACTCAAAATCAATCCTGCGGGAAATGTACCTTTTGCAGGATCGGTACCAGGAGGATGCTGGAGATGTTGGAGAAGATCCGCAATGGAAAGGGTACACCGCAAGATCTTTTGGAACTTGAAAAACTCGCCTTGAGCACGAAGAAAGGAAGTCTTTGCGGGCTCGGTAAATCAGCCCCAAACCCGGTTTTGTCCACCTTAAAATATTTCAGGGAAGAATATGAGGCCCATTTACAGGGAAGATGCCCGGCCGGGAAATGCAAAACCCTGATCCGGTATGAAATAACAGAAGAATGCATCGGTTGTACCCGGTGTGCACAGGAATGTCCTTCGGATGCCATTGCATATCTGCCATACCAAGTTCATCACATCGACCAGGAGAAATGTATCAAATGTGACATTTGCCGGCAGATTTGCCCGGTTGATGCCATCAAAATCAACTCATGAAGATCAGAATTGACGATATAGAAATCAGCGTGAAGACCGGGATGACGGTTATGGAAGCGGCTGCATCGATCGGGATAGAAATCCCATCGATGTGTTTCCTGAAAGGTCATTCCAACAATTCATCCTGCATGGTTTGTCTGGTCGAGGATGAAACAACCGGAAAACTTTTTCCCTCCTGTGCAATGCCGGTTTCCGATGATATGCATATTCTTACCGGTTCACCGGAGGTGATGGAAACACGTCGTGAAGCCCTGGAATTGCTGTTGAGCGATCACCTCGGCGATTGTGAAGCGCCCTGTCGGTTATCGTGCCCTGCCTTCATGAACATCCCGCTGATGAATCGCCTCATTGCTCAGGGTGATTTTGCAGGAGCGCTCAAAATAGTAAGGCAAGAGATCGCCCTTCCTTTAATCCTTGGTTATATTTGCCCTGCTCCATGCGAAAAAGCCTGTCATCGCAGGGGAATCGACGGAGCGATTGCAATATGCCTGCTCAAAAGGTTCACTGCAACAGGTCCTGTGTTATTCGAAACATTACCATTCCCTGATGTAAAGACCGGGAAGAAGACCGCCATCATTGGGGCAGGCCCTGCCGGACTTTCTGCAGCGTTTTATTTGTTAAAATCGGGTCACGATTGTGTTTTGTTTGATGAAATGGAAGAAGCAGGAGGATCGCTGCGGTCAATCCCTGAGGATATCTTACCCAAAGCGGCATTAGAGGCAGAGCTGGAAGTAATCCGCAGGATGGGGGGTGAATTCAGGCTCAAGGTTAAAATAGATTTTTCATCCTTTCGTCTTTTAAAGCAGGAATTTGAGGCGGTCATCCTGGCTACCGGTTATAATAAGGAAAAACCAGGCCTGACTGAAAATCTGCCGGAAGGTTTTTTTATTTGCGGAAACCCTGATCGGGAAGAGAAAATGGCGGTCAGATCTGCGGCGTATGGCAATGCAACAGCCCACCAGGTAAATGCTTTTTTAGGAAAGCATCCTGAAACGCAACCCGGTTGGAATTTTTTCTCCCGGACTGGTAAACTGACGGTTGATGATCATGAAGCCTATCTGAAAGAAGGCGCCATAGCGAACAGGGTTGAGCCGGTAAAGGGCTTGCTGGCAGGCTTTTCAGCAACAGAAGCCATGCTTGAGGCATCAAGATGCATGCATTGTGATTGCCGCAAACCGGTTAGTTGTAAGCTCAGGAGATATGCTGCAGAATATGGCATTGACCGGAAACACTATGCGGCGAACGATAGGAAAAAGATTGTCAAAGAATTGCAGCACGAACGGGTCGTATATGAACCACAGAAATGTATCCGTTGCGGACTTTGTGTAGAAATTTCCTCGAATGATCCTTCATCGGCAGGGATGGCCTTCTTTGGCCGGGGTTATGAGGTGGAGGTTGGATTTGCCCTGAATGCCGCCATGAAAGATGCGCTTGCGGAAACAGCAGAAGAATGTGTGAAGGCTTGTCCCACCGGGGCTTTGAGCCATAAAACCGGATCATCCTTGTAACATGAACAGAAAACGAAAAATAGCGCTTTTATTGTCATTGCTTGCGTTGGTGGTCACCGTAAACGCCCAAACCAGTTGCTGGTCTTCTTTCCGGGGTGATCCGCAGCTAACCGGTCATTCTGCTTCAAAGATTTCGCCACCGCTCACGCTTCTCTGGAGTTTCAAAACCGGTGATGCCATCAAATCCTCGCCGGTTATCTGTGGAGGCATCATCTATACCGGATCCAACGATGGATTCATTTATGCTGTTACTGCCGGTGGTAAACTCAAGTGGAAGTTCAACGCAAAAAATGCCATTGAAGCCTCGCCGCTGATCCTCGACCATATGCTTTACTTTGGAACACTCGACGGGACTATCTACGCGCTGGATGTTTTATCAGGGAAGATGGAATGGAAATACAGCACGGATGGACAGATCTCCGGATCCTGCAACTGGGCGTTTGGTCCTGGTAAAAAGCTGAAAAGGATCCTCACCGGCAGTTACGATTATAACCTGCATTGTGTGGATGCGCTTTCCGGAAAGCCGCTCTGGAAGTATGAGTCAGGAAATTACATCAATGGAACCCCTGCTGTCATAGACAATATGGCCGTGTTTGGCGGTTGCGACGGACTTCTCCACCTCGTGAATACCCATTCCGGGAAGGCCATTGCCACTGTTGATATCGGAACGTATGTCCCGGCTTCTGCCGCTATTGCTGGACATATGGCCTATTTCGGGAATTATGACGGCATTTTTTATTGTGTGGATCTCATTCAGAAGAAAATCCGGTGGTCAACTCCAGGCGGAGGGCCATTTCTGGCTTCACCGGCTGTTTCAGGAGGGAAAGTGATTTCAGGTTCCCAGAATAATTTTATTTATTGTTTCGACACGGAAAAAGGGACTTTGATCTGGAAGACCCGGACGTTAGGGAAAGTCAATGGTTCGCCTGTCATTGCCGGGAATTACGTGATTGTCACGTCAGGTGATGGCCGGCTTCGTTTCCTGGATTCCGCGACAGGCAAGGAATCCTGGACCTATGAAATCGGTAGCCCGCTCTTTTCAACTCCTGCGGTCACCGATAAAATGGTCATCGTCGGAGCCGATGACGGTAAAATTTATTGTTTTGGTAAAAAATAAGCCATGAAGATCGTCAACATCGTTCCGGGATTCGGAGGCACCTTTTACTGCGGAAATTGTCTCCGCGACAGCGCCTATGTCGCCTCTCTCCGCAAGGCGGGTCACGATGCCGTCACCCTGCCGGTCTATCTTCCGTTAACCCTCAATGGCAGCCAGTCCGGATCGGATCTCCCGGTTTTTTATGGCGCAGTGAATATTTACCTCAGGCAACAGTTTCCCATATTCCGAGGAATGCCTGCCTGGATGGAGCGCTTTTTCAACTCCTCTTCCATCCTGAAATTTGCGGCTTCCAAAGCCGGCTCTACCCGGGCGGAAGGCCTGGAAGAATTGACAGAATCTATGCTTTTGGGAGAAGCTGGCCGGCAGGCCAGCGAACTCAACGAGTTGACTGCATACCTTAAAAATCATGAAAAGCCGGATGTAGTGCATTTTTCCAATGCGCTTTTGCTGGGAATGGTGCATCAGATTAAACGGGAAGTGGGTGCAAAAATCGTTTGTTCTTTGCAGGATGAGGATGTCTGGGTAGACGCCATGCGTGAGGATTATCGGGATCGGATGTGGTCGCTGCTTGCTGAAAAGGCCCGTGATGTGGATGTATTTGTAGCCGTAAGCAGCTATTTCGCCGGGATCATGCAGCAGAAGATGTCCATCCCGCCGGAGAAACTTCAGGTGATCCATATCGGGATCGATCCATCCCGGTATGAATTCAACGCGGAACCTCCCGTGATTCCCGCCCTCGGGTATGTTTCCAGGATCTGCTATGAGAACGGTTTCCATATCCTGGTCGATGCCTTCATCCTTCTGAAAAAAGATCCGCAGTTCGCATCCCTGAAACTGAAAGTAACCGGCGGCATGACCGGCGATGACAAACCCTTTCTGCGTGAGCAGCTCCTGAAGTTGAAACGCGAAAAGCTGCAGAACGACCTGGAGATCTTTCCCGATTTCACGTTCGAAGCGCTGAAACAATACTTCAAAGCAGTCACCCTCATTTCCGTTCCCGTTCTTCACGGCGAAGCATTCGGGTTGTACCAGCTCGAAGCCATTGCATCGGGCATTCCGGTCGTTCAACCTGCTTTAGGGGCTTTTCCGGAGGTCGTCGAAGCCTCAGGTGGAGGAGTCATCTATCATCCCAATACACCGGAAGCACTGGCAAAGGCAATTTCCGGAATTCTTTTGGACCCCTTGCTATTGAACACACTACGGATGAATGGGAGAAAAGGGGTCGTTGAAAAGTTTGATTCCGGAAAACTGATCCAAAAAATGTTGGTTGTGTACAAAGATTAGAACAAAACGTACTTCAAGCTTTCTTTCTACCTTTGAATCATGCTTGCACAACTCCATTCAATTACCAAAAAGTATGACCAGGGAAAGCCTGTTCTCGATTCCATTGACCTTCTGATTACTGAAAATGATACGATTGCTATCACAGGTCCGTCGGGCTCTGGAAAAAGCACCTTACTGAATATCCTCGGAACCCTGGATCAACCTTCATCCGGTCAGGTTCTGCTTGATGGAAAAGATGTAAAAACCCTCGACAGGAAGCAATTGGCAGAGCTCCGAAATCACTTTACCGGGTTTGTTTTTCAACAACATCATCTCTTGCCCCAGCTTACCCTGCTGGAAAATGTACTCCTGCCAACACTTCCGGGTAGAAAAAATGGTAAGGAGAAGCCGATGCTTGAAAGAGCCAGTCTGTTGATGGAAAGGGTTGGATTACAGGATCTGATGCACAAATTCCCCGGACAAACTTCTGTAGGTGAATGTCAAAGAACTGCAGTGGTGAGAGCGTTGATCAATCGCCCTGCCTTATTGCTGGCGGATGAACCTACAGGATCGCTCGACAATGACAACGCGGAAAAACTTGGTGTTCTTCTTCGGGAATTGAACAAAGAGCAGCACGTTGCCCTGGTTGTGGTAACCCATTCGATGGAAATGGCTGCGGGAATGGAGAAGATCTATAAACTGCATTCCGGCAAACTCGAAAGGATCAAATGAATACCTTCAAGCTGATTCTCCGGAGCCTGTGGTTTTACAAAAAAACCTACCTGGCTATCTTTGCAGGCGCCTTCATCAGCATCACGGCGCTGACCGGTGCACTGGTGGTCGGAGATTCGGTGCAATACAGCCTCGAAAGAATCACCTCGCTGAGACTTGGGAAAATACGTTATGCTATGGATCCGGGAAAATGCTTCACCACCGGGTTGGGTAACGAAATGACCCGGAAATCCGGGAAAACAGTCGTTGCGGTGATTCATACCGGAGGATTGGCCATCTTTTCCGAAAACCAAACCCGTATCAACCAGGTTCAGATATATGGAATTGACAATTCCTTCCTGCAATTCTGGGAGGATCCGCTAAATGCCCCAAAGGAAGATGAAGCCATCCTGAGTATAAATGTCGCAGAAAAACTGGGCGTTAAAGCGGGCGATGAGATCCTTTTACGCATCACCAAACCAGAAAGAGGAATCTCCAATGCTCCTTTTGTTGCTGAAAGTGCGCCATCGGTATCCGTCAGGGTGAAGGTGGCCGGGATTGCCGAAAATAACAACATGGGCCGGTTCAGTCTGAAGAGCAACCAGGGTGCTCCATTCAACATTTTTCTTTCCCGGCAACAACTGGAACGGATCCTCGGACTGAAAGGTTTTGCCAATCTTCTTCTTGCTGAAGAGCTGAAAAATCCTGACAGCGTTCTGAAGATGACCTGGAACCCGGAAGACGCAGGGATTGAATTTCATGAACTCCGGAAAAACGGAATCATGGAAGTATCCACCAACAGGATCTTTTTTACGGATCAATCAGCCAGGGCAATTCTTTCTTCTGTCACAAACGGTACGTCTTACCTGTCCTACCTGGTCAATTCGTTAACAACCGGAAATCATTCCACTCCTTATTCCTTTGTGACTTCAACGGATGCAACCTTCGAAGGTGAGAATATTTCGGCAGGTGAAATCATTTTGAATTCCTGGTTGGCGGATGATCTGAAGGCAAGGCAGGGTGATTCGGTTTTGCTGACCTATTTTACCATGGATAATGGAAGGTTATTAAAGGAAAAGCATACTGGATTTATGGTCAGGAAGATCATTTCAATCAATGATTCGATATGGGATCGTTCGCTGATGCCACCTTTTCCTGGAATTTCCGATGCCATGAATTGCCGCGACTGGGAGACAGGATCGCCCGTGGACCTGAAAAGGATCCGACCCGTGGATGAGGATTATTGGAAAAAATACCGGGGAACACCCAAAGCGTTTATTTCGTTCGAAGACGGGAGAAAAATCTGGCGCAATCCTTATGGAATGCTCACCGCCATCCGGTTTCCCCTTAGCAACCATGACCTTGCCCGGATAAAGGAATCTTTTATCGCTAAAAGTGATCCTGCTGCCTCCGGGTTGGTTTTTCTACCGGTTTATGCAACGGGAAAAGCTGCTGCAGAACATGCAACCGATTTTGGCGGTCTCTTTCTCGGGCTAAGCTTCTTTATCATTCTGGCCGGGTTGCTGTTGATGGGAATGTTATTTTCAATGCAGATCAGCGGAAGGACCTATGAAATAAGGACACTCAGTGCCCTTGGATTTAACCGGAAAAAGATTCTTGCCCAGCTTTTTCCGGAGATGTTTTCCATATTGCTTTTGTCGGGCATTGCCGGAGCCCTGGCCGGGACAGGCTATAACCGGATCATCCTTGCCGGATTAAACACGCTCTGGAATCCAGCGGTTGGCACCTCTGATCTCGTAGCGGAGGTTAATTTTTCAACACTGCTGACCGGTGCGCTGGCTGGCATCATCACCGCATCATTCATCATTTTTTATCTTCTCAATAAAAAAATAAAACGGTCACTTTCTGCTGTTGAAGTGAACACCCGGATCGCCCGGACAACATTCAGAATCGCGCCGCTTACCAACCGGACAATGATTTCCAGAGGGCTGCAGATGAACCGATGGCGCAATCTGGGTATCACCGGGCTGATCGCCATGGGAACTTTCGTCATCGTGATCACCGGGGCTTACCACAGGACATTCTATGGCAACGGCATCGACCCAAAATCCGGTACCGGTGGTTTTTTATTATGGACGGAAACTTCCGTGCCTTTGCCAGCAAGGCTTGACAATTCGATGCTTCAGGAAAAGTTTGACATCAATTTGAACAATGATCCACTCTTCTGGAATGCAAGGTTCATCCCGTTACTTCAGTTGGAAGGTAACGATGCCAGTTGCCTCAACCTTAACCATGTGACAAATCCTTCAGTTATTGGCGTTCCTGAATTGTTGTTAAACGGCCGGTTTACCTTTACCACCATTGATCCTGCCTGGAAGAACAACTTCTCCTGGAAAACGCTTGGAAAGGAAATTTCTCCGGGTATCATCCCGGGATTTGTGGATGAAACAGTTCTTACGTGGGGGCTTGGGAAGAAAATCGGGGATACACTCTTCTATCTGGATGAATCAGGGGAAAGTATAGGTGTAAAATTGCTGGGCGCACTTGACAACTCAATCTTCCAGGGAAAAATACTGATTTCGGACGGAATGATGCGAAAGTATTTTCCATCGGGTGCAAAGTATACGCTTATGCTTATTGAGGGTGAACCTTCAAACCAGCAGGAGCTGATTCATAAAATTGAGTCAGTTTTTGCTGATAACGGCATGATGGTTACACCAGCCATAGAGCAGCTTGGGAAATTTAATGCGGTACAGAATACCTACCTTTCTGTCTTTATGTTATTGGGAGGTCTCGGGATCCTTCTGGCTACCTTCGGACTTGGTTTCTTCTTTATCAGGGATCTGATGGCCCGACAAAAAGAGCTTGCCCTCTTTGTATCCCTCGGATTTGAAAAGCAAAGAACGATGCTTCTCGCTACCGGCGGTTATTTTATCCTGCTCATTGCAGGAATTGCTATCGGAAAAATCACAGCGCTCATTGCCATCCTGCCTTTACTTTTCTCTTCGGGATATCAATTTCCTTTGTTGCTGATTTCAGGGATGATTTTTATCGTCTTTCTATCAGGAATGCTCTGGATTTATTTGCCGGCAAGAATTATTTTGAGGAAGAATCTCATTGCCTCATTACAGGACAGAGAAGGATAATTGGATTCTATTGTGCCCTATTGTGCCTATTGTGCCCTATTGTGTCTATTGTGGTAAATAAAAAAAAAGAGAAGTGACGTGTGAGCAGATTCTATTGTGCCTAATGTGCCTATTGTGGTAAATATTAAATTCTATCGACGGTTAATGTAGAAATTTCGTAGGTTTGTTACATACATTTGATCCGTATGAAAAGCAAAACCTGTCTGCTCCTGGCCACGCTGTTGATGGTCTCCATTCAATTTTCCTCCTGCAAAAAACAACACCGGAAAACGATAAACCCGGCCTTTCGTGAATACATCCAGGCATTTACTTCCGGGACGATCTCGGTGAAAGACCCGATCAGGATCCGGCTCAATAACGAGTTTGTGGATGACGCGTTGCTCAATCTGCCCCTGGAAGAAAAATATTTCTCCTTCAGGCCCGACATCAAGGGAAAGCTATATTGGCTCGACAGGCGTACCCTCGAGTTTCGTCCAGATGAGAAATTGCCTCCCGACCAACAATTTGAAGCAACTTTTCACTTGTCAAAACTGATCTCTGTCGTGGATTCCCTGAAAGAATTCGAATTCCGGTTTCATACCATGAAGCAGAATTTTGAAGTCAGAATAGAAAACCATAAGGCCTATTCAACCACGAATCTTACCCGTGAAAGACTTTATGGATCCGTGATCACTGCGGATGTGACAGAAGAGACAGGCATTCCGGAGATACTGGGAGCCACCCAGAACGGCAGGAAGCTGAATATCTCCTGGACCCATGATGAAAAGAATAAAACACATTATTTCCAGGTGGATTCAATTCAGCGTTCGGATCAGCGATCTTCCGTGAAACTGGAGTGGAACGGGAAATCCATCCAGGCGGAACAAAAAGGCGACAGTACCGTTGAAATTTTACCATTGGGAACTTTTGCATTTACCGGGGCAAGGGTAATCCAGGGAACCGAAAAATATGTGCTGGCACAATTCTCGGATCCGCTACAGGAAGAACAAAACCTTGTGGGGCTGGTCAGCCTGGGTCGCAAGATTGACGTGAGATGTGCCATTGAAGACAATGAACTGCGGATTTATCCTTCGGAGATCCGCTCCAGTGAGATCACCCTTTCCATCGAATCGTTCCTGAAAAATATCCAGGGAAAAGCTCTGGGAAAAGGGATCAACGAGAAACTCAATTTTGAAGATACCCGCCCCAATGTCCGGTTCCTGGGTTCCGGCGTCATCATGCCGGTTTCAAAACAGCTGACTTTGCCATTTGAAGCGGTAAATCTCAGGGCGGTCGATCTGAAAATTATCAAAATATACGAAAACAACATTCTGCAATTCCTGCAGGTCAATGACCTGGGAGGGCAGTCGGAACTGGCCAGGGTAGGAAAGATTGTGATAAAGAAAACCATTCCGTTGCGCGATGTAACTGACTATTCAAAGTGGAACCGGTTTTCGATCGACCTGTCGGAATTGATCAAACCTGAAGAAGGCGCTCTTTACTGCATCCGCCTGAATTTTAAAAAGAAATATTCTACTTATCCCTGCTCGGGAAACAGTAACAGTGACCGTTTTGAAACCAGCGTAGTGACCTATGGAGATATGGCGCGTGAGGAAAACCAGTCGTGGGCATATTATGGTAGTTATGATGAGTCTTATTCCGGGGATGATGAGGAAGACAACGACTATGACTGGGAGAACCGTGATAATCCTTGCAAAAACTATTACTATCATTCGAAATCGGTCTCACGCAATGTGCTGGCTTCCAATCTTGGTATGATCGCGAAGGAAGGAGATGCAGGCTGGATGATGGTGGTTGTGACGGATATCCTTACCACTAAACCGATTTCCGGAGTAAAACTTGATTTTTATGATTTCCAGCAACAGCTGATCGGAACTGTCATGACCGACGGAGATGGAATCGGGCTGGCAGAACTAGGAAAACATCCGTTCATCGTCGTTGCCAAAAAAGAAAACCAGACCGGTTATCTGAAAATGCAGGAAGGAACTTCCCTTTCCCTGAGTAGGTTTGATGTAAGCGGCGACCAGGTGCAGAAAGGGTTGAAGGGTTTCCTTTATGGCGATCGCGGTGTATGGCGACCGGGTGATTCGCTTTTCCTGACCTTCATCCTGGAAGATCATAAAAAAAGCCTGCCGGCCAATCATCCGGTAACGTTAACGCTTTCCAATCCTGCGGGGCAGGTGGTTTCAAGAATCATCCGCACTGCCTCAATGAATGGTTTCTACAACTTCTCCACCTCGACCAGTCCTGCCTCCCCAACGGGTAACTGGATGGCCAAAGTGAAGATCGGAGGCGTCGAATTTTCGAAAACCATCAAGATAGAAACCGTCAAACCCAACCGGCTTCGAATTAACCTGAATTTCGGAACCGAACGGCTTGTGAAGGGGAAGGAGCCCAACGTCACATTGACTTCAAGCTGGCTGACCGGTGCCACAGCCAGAAACCTAAAAACCCTGATTACCCTCACCATGACCCAGTCATCAACGGCCTTCAAAAAATATCCTGGATTTACTTTTGAAAATCCATCCTCAAAATTTACCTCCGAAAAGCTGACGGTTTTTGAAGGAAAACTGAATGAAAGCGGCATTACCTTATTTTCTCCGCAGATCAGGATGACAGCGGCTGCTCCCGGCATTCTCAAGGCGAATTTTGAAACTACCGTCTATGAAGAAGGCGGTGATTTCAGTGTCGACCGCTTCTCTCTGCCCTATTATCCTTTTGTTTCATACGCCGGCATCAGCGTTCCGGGCAATGGCAGCGAGGATAAAATGCTTTATACCGATAAAACCTATAAGGTCAACCTGGTTGATGTGGATGTTGATGGAAACCCGATTGCGAACAATACGCTGAAAGTGGAGGTGCTGAAGCTGGACTGGCGCTGGTGGTGGGATGATTCGGACCAGGGTGCCAACTCTGGGTTTATTTCCACGGCATACAGCCAGTTGGTGGATTCGATGACCGTCAGGATCACGAATGGAAAAGGGATTTTTGATTTCATCAGGGATCATGAAGAATGGGGAAGATATTTTATCAGGATCACGGATAAGAAATCCGGACATGTGGCCGGAAAAGAAGTCTTTGTCGACTGGTATGGATATTCCCATTCTCCGGGAGGCGACAAGCAGGCTGCAACCATGCTCACGTTCCAGGCTGATAAGGAAAAGTATAAGGTCGGGGAAAAAGTAAAACTGACATTCCCCTCTTCCGAAGGAGGACGTGCCCTGCTGACCCTCGAAAACGGATCAACCGTATTAAAGAACTTCTGGATCCCTACAACAAAAGGCAATACAGCGTTCGTCTTTGATGTGACTGAAGAGATGTCGCCCAATTGCTTTGCTTACATAACCCTAATTCAGCCCCATTCGCAAGCGATCAATGATTTACCGATCCGGCTTTACGGAGTGATCCCTATCCTTGTGGAGGATCCTGCCACCCATCTTTTTCCCACGATCATCATGAAAGATATCCTTCGACCGGAGGAAAAAGCGGTCATCACCGTAAAAGAGGGGAAAGGCCTTCCCATGACATACACTTTGGCAATCGTTGATGAAGGGCTGCTTGACCTGACGCGTTTTAAAACACCTGATCCCTGGGGCACTTTCTTCGCGAAAGAAGCCCTGGGCGTCAAAACCTGGGATCTGTTCGACCAGGTGATGGGCGCTTATTCCGGCGAACTTGAGCGAATCCTCAGCATTGGCGGAGATAAAGACGCGTTGAACAAAGGCGCACTGAAAGCCAACCGGTTTAAACCGATGGTGAAATTCCTGGGTCCATTTAATCTTAAAAAAGGAGAATCCAAGACGCATTCGTTTACCATGCCGCAGTATGTAGGATCTGTCAGGGTAATGGTTGTTGCGGGTAATAACGGGGCTTATGGAAACAGTGAGAAGACGGTTGCCGTGCGGAAACCGTTAATGGTACTTGGAACTTTGCCCCGGGCCGTCAGTCCCGGAGAAACGGTAATGCTTCCGGTGACGGTTTTTGCAATGGAGAAAAATATCAGGGATGTTAACGTAAAGATCACGCCCAATGCTTTCTTTTCTGTTGTGGGAAAAAATTCACGATCCGTCCATTTTTCCCGAACCGGTGATGAAATCGTATTTTTTGAATTGAAGGTAAAAGATGTTACAGGTATCGGTAAAGTAAATATCAGCGCCACTTCCGGAATTGAAAAGGCTGCCAATGATATTGAACTGGATGTAAGGAACCCCGGAATGCCTGTCACCAATGTAATTGAGACCATCATTCGCCCGGGTGCCACGTGGAATGGGGAATATAGTGTTCCGGGTATGGAAGGCACCAACAAAGGTGTGGTTGAGATTTATTCAATCCCTGCGCTGAACCTTGAAAAACGGTTGGATTACCTGGTGAATTATCCTCACGGATGTGTCGAGCAGATTACCTCTTCGGTGTTTCCTCAACTTTACCTTGCCGATCTTGCCGATCTTTCCGATGGTCGTAAAAAAGAGATTGAGGTGAATATCAGAGCCGGAATCCAGCGAATCCGGGAGATGCAGATTGCCAATGGCGGGTTGGGGCTCTGGCCCGGATCTGCCTATGCCGATGACTGGGGAACCAGCTATGCCGGTCATTTCCTGCTGGAAGCACAGCAAAAAGGGTACACCCTTCCAATGGGATTTTTATCCGCCTGGAAAGATTATCAAAAACAAAAAGCCATTTCATGGAAGTCCAATGAATCCTGGTTTAACAATGAACTGGCACAGGCATACCGCCTTTATACACTCGCTCTTGCCGGTTCGCCGGAACTGGGCGCGATGAATAAGCTGATGGAACGAACAAGCCTGTCGGTTGCAACCCGCTGGAGACTGGCTGCCGCTTACCAGATGGCTGGAAAGCCTGAAGCTGCCAGAAAACTTATCACCACTGCAGGTACGAGGATCGATCCATACGTTCAGATGGATCAGACCTATGGTTCCGAAGAACGGGATGAGGCCATGATCATCGAAACCCTCCTGTTGATGAACCGCAGAAATGATGCCTCTGTGTTGGTAAATAAAATTTCTGCCCGCCTGGCCAACGGTACGTGGATGAGTACCCAAACGACCGCTTTTGCCCTGCTCGCCGTCTCGAAATTTACACAGGGATCAAAAGGCAAAGGGATAGATGTCCTCTGCCGGATCAATGGTGGAAAAGAAGAGAAGATTACATCATCAAAATGTGTGGTTTCCGTGAACCTGGATTTGAAGAACCATTCCGGCAAAAGGATTGTGAATATCACAAATACCGGCAAGAATATTCTTACGGCCCGCATAATTACCACCGGCGTTCCTCCAAAGGGTGATTCAAGTGCTGCACAGTCAAACTTGAAAATGAACGTGTTCTATCTTTCGATGGAAGGCAAGACCATCAATATCGCTTCCATTCCACAGGGGACAAATTTCTATGCCGAAATCACGGTGACCAACCCCGGAACACGCGGAAACTATGAGCAAATGGCCCTGACACAGGTTGTCGCTTCAGGATGGGAGATCATCAACGCTAGGATGAGTGATTTTGCCGCTTCCGGAACGAATGCTTCTCCTTTCACCTACCAGGATGTCAGAGATGATCGTGTGCTTACCTATTTCGACCTGGCGCCCGGACGATCCAAAACATTCCGGGTGATGCTGAATGCCAGCTACCTCGGAAAATATTATCTGCCCCCGGTTTATTGTGAAGCGATGTACGACAATACCATCAATGCAAGAATTGCCGGCCGATGGACGATGGTAACCGCTTCCGGAAAATGATGAACCAGGGTTCTGAATGGGGAAATTTTCTTAATCTGATGAAGAAATGGGCCGGTACCTATCGCTGGTCTGTTCCTTTCATACTGCTTTTGCTGGTCTTGTTATATTACCAGCCCTCCAGGTGGTTTTCTGAACCCAATTCAACCGTTATCCTCGACAGGGAAGGCAATTTGCTGGGAGCAAAGATTGCCGGCGATGATCAGTGGCGGTTTCCCGAAGATGATCAGGTTCCGGATAAATTCAAAAAAGCCATCCTTTGCAGTGAAGACCGGTTTTTCTGGTTTCATCCGGGATTTAATCCTTTTTCATTGGGAAGAGCGGCGTATCAGTATCTGAAAAACGGGAAAGTGATCAGTGGGGGAAGTACCTTGAGTATGCAGGTGATCCGGCTGTCTAGGAAAAACAGGCAGCGGACTGTCGGCGAAAAATTGATAGAAATCATCCAGTCATTCAGGCTGGAACTGACCCATTCTAAGAAAGAAATCCTGACACTTTATGCTTCCCATGCTCCTTTTGGTGGGAATGTGGTCGGGTTGGATGCCGCGGCATGGCGTTATTTCGGAATTCCTGCCGAATCGCTTTCCTGGTCAGAGACAGCCACACTGGCCGTTCTTCCGAACAGTCCCTCCCTGATTTTTCCAGGAAAAAATCAACCGAAGTTAAGAGCCAGGCGAAACCTATTGCTGGATAAGCTTTGCAGAAGGGGAATCATCGATCAGGGCACATGCAACCTTGCAAAACAGGAACCCTTACCGGGCAAGCCCTTTTCATTACCCCGTCTGGCACCGCATCTGACGGAAAGGGCTTCAAAGGAAGGCTTTTCCGGGAACCGGATCATCACAACCCTTCAGAAAGATCTTCAGCAAAAGGTAAATGAGTTGCTGATGTACCATGCGGCTACTTTCCGGGCCAACGAAATTCACAACACGGCTGCTATGGTGCTGGATGTCGCAACGGGGGAAGTTTTGGCCTATGCAGGAAACCTTCCTTCCCGGGGTTCTGCAGGAGAGGGAAACGAAGTGGATATCATCACCTCGCCCCGCAGCACTGGCAGCATTTTAAAGCCGTTCCTCTATGCTTCCTCCCTGAATGACGGACTGATCCTTCCGGGAATGCTCATCCCCGATATTCCTATGCAGATCGGTGGCTTCATCCCCGAAAATTACTCTCTGACCTATGATGGCGCGGTTCCGGCAAAAACAGCGCTCGCCAGGTCGCTGAACATACCGGCAGTGAAAATGCTGCAAACCTATGGATACGACCAGTTCTACGGACAACTTCGCAGGTTGGGCATGACAACGCTGGTTAAGCCTGCCGATCATTATGGACTCTCTTTGATCCTCGGAGGCGCTGAGGTTTGCTTGTGGGACTTGGCAGGTATGTATGCTTCCATGGCCAGAACGCTGAATCATTATACCATTTCGGGCAAATACAACAAAGCAGATTATCATCAACCCGTTTATATAAAGTCAGCTTCTCTGGAATGTAAGGAATTCATGGAAAACACTTCCCGTCTTGATGCAGCTTCGATCTTTCTCACGTTTGAAGCCATGATTGAGGTTGTAAGACCTGAAGAAGAGTTGCAATGGCAGATGTTTTCATCTTCACAGAAAGTCGCATGGAAAACAGGCACAAGCTTTGGAAACCGGGATGCCTGGGCCGTTGGGGTCACTCCGGATTATGTGGTGGCCGTGTGGGTTGGGAATGCTTCTGGAGAAGGAAGACCGGATTTGACAGGTGTCGGAATGGCTGCCCCGGTTCTTTTCGACATGATGAACCTGCTTCCTTCATCCGAATGGTTTAAAAAACCCTTTCAGGACATGGTGTTTGTTCCGGTTTGCCGGAATAGCGGATATCGTGCATCGGCTATCTGTGAGGAAAAAGATACCATCTGGATTCCGAAAAAAGGGCTCCGGTCGGCCGTTTGCCCTTATCACCGGCTCGTTCACCTTGATCCAACGTCAACCTGGCAGGTAACTTCTGCTTGTGAATCGCCCGGAAATATGATCCACACCCATTGGTTTATACTCCCACCTGTGATGGAATGGTATTTTAAAACCAAAAACCCTTTCTACAGGGTACTTCCTCCGTTCAAACCAGGTTGCGGATCGCCTGAAGAACAAGCCATGGAGATGATTTATCCGAAAAACAACTCCAGGCTTTTTATACCGGTCGACCTGGACGGAAAGTCCGGAAGTGTCGTGTTTCATCTGGCCCACAGGAATCCAAAACAATTGGTTTACTGGCACCTCGATGAGGCCTTTATCGGAACCACCGCAGGTGACCACCAGATGGCACTCGCTCCCGGCAAGGGACATCACCAGCTCACACTCTCCGATGAGGCAGGAGAAACCCTAATCATAGGTTTTGACATACTAAACAAGTGAAAGAAAAATTATCAATAATATTATGTATTTGGCATTGTTAATTAATTGTACCTTTACGCCGTTTATAGTTCAGAATGAAGGAAAGAGCACTAACGTTGCCGCAACTGTTCTCTGAAAGTGTAGCATTGTTTGGGAATAACAATGCACTTTCAATGGTGGAACAGAAACCGTTGACCTATCACGAATCCTACCGGAAGATGTTGGAAGTTTCAGCACTTCTTATACGGATAGGAATTAAAAAAGGAGATAAAGTTGCCATATTGGGAACCAGCATGCCCAACTGGGTGATTTCTTATTTTGGAATCATGCAAATAGGGGCGATCGCTGTACCCTTACTGCCGGACTTTATGCCGGCCGAAATTGAAAATATTCTCATCCACTCTGATTCCAAAGCCATCTTCTTTTCAGATTCCTTAAAAGGTAAAATCAGTGCGATCAGCAAGGAGAATCTTCCGATTCAAATCGGAATGGAAGATTTTTTCGTCGTGGGTCAGCCTGAGATATCCGAAGCTGTATCAACAGAATCCCTGGAAAAGAGCGAGGTATTGGAAGACGATCTTGCTGTGATCATATACACTTCTGGAACCATGGGGAAACCCAAAGGCGTGATGCTGACACACAAGAACATCTGTTTTACAGCACAGAAGAGCGGACACATTCAACGCATTATACCGGAAGATCGTTTTCTTTCTATCCTTCCTTTATCACATAGTTACGAAAACACGATCGGAATGGTACTACCCATCCTGAGTGGTGCCTGTGTATATTTCTTAGGAAAGACGCCTACTCCGTCGATCCTGCTTCCGGCATTGGAATCAGTTCGCCCAACGATCATGCTTTCCGTTCCCCTGATCATGGAAAAGATCTATCGCGGGAAAATCCTTCCCGGTATTCAGGCAAAAGCCATTACCAGGGCGATGTACAAGATGCCTGTTACCAGGAAATTCGTCAACCGGAAAGCCGGTAAAATGCTCATGCAAACTTTCGGAGGGGAAGTGAAATTCTTTGGTATCGGAGGCGCAAAACTTGATCCGAACGTAGAAAAATTCCTGATTGAAGCGAAATTTCCCTATGCCATCGGATATGGCCTGACCGAAACATCTCCTTTGCTTGCCGGCGCTAATCCTCAACATACAAGGTTACAATCCACCGGCCCTGCCATGGAAGGAGTTACCCTTACCATCCACAATCCTGATGCAATAACCGGCGAAGGTGAAATCTGGGCCAAAGGTCCGAACGTGATGAAAGGATACTACAAGGAACCTGAACTGACAAAAACCATGTTCTCGGAAGATGGCTGGTTTAAAACCGGCGATCTCGGGATTATGGATAAGGAGAATTTTTTATTCATCAAGGGCCGGCTGAACAATATGATCATCGGGGCAAACGGGGAAAATATATATCCGGAAGAAATCGAATCCGTGATCAATAATTTCCAGCATGTCGTCGAATCCCTTGTCATTCAGCAAAAAGGGAAACTGGTCGCATTGGTTCATTTTAATGAGGAAGAAATTGCCCTTCGGTACCAGCACCTGAAAGATGAAGTAGCGGATTATATCCAGTATATGATTGATGAGTTGATTGAACAGTTGCAGGTATACGTAAACAGCCGTGTCAACAAATTTTCAAGGGTACAAGTGGTTTTAGCTCAGCCCGATCCTTTCAAGAAAACCGCAACCCAGAAAATCAAGCGGTTCTTATATACCTGATTTGCCGGATCAGTCATTCCGCAGATTTATCATTCTTATTCTTCGAGACAATCCACCCAATTGGTGAAAAAGGAGGTGCCTGAATCTTTCCAGTTATAGGAAGGGTTTTCTGTGTTGAA
The DNA here is from genome assembly GCA_038244085.1 of Bacteroidales bacterium. Classification (GTDB taxonomy): domain Bacteria; phylum Bacteroidota; class Bacteroidia; order Bacteroidales; family FEN-979; genus FEN-979. The sequence continues at coordinate 170,823 of JBBRTX010000003.1, forward strand.
ATATTCGGGAACCATCTTCAATCCTGCCTTCTGATCCCTGTGATATTCGAAAAGAATTCTTTCTACCGTATATTCCGGATGACCAATGTGCCCGATAAAATTTTTTTCAAAAGAAGAAAAAATAAAATGTCCTGTTTCTTCTGCAAATGCCAGGAGTTCGATCTTCCCAGCTGTGGACGCATCTTTGAGGTCGGCTTCATCAAATCCTGCATAACGGCTCTGCGGACAATAAAAAGGATTCCCGGATGAGCCGGTGACGGGATGTTCCGGGTTGAGGTTTTGTGAAGGAAAAACACCAAAAATCTTTTTCTCATGAACCGTCTTACCGATCCCCAGGAATTTCGCCATGGCCAATCCTCCCCAGCACAGACCCATCGTCCCGGAAATGTTTTTCCAGGCATAAGCCATAATATCGCTGATCTCATCCCAGTATCTTACTTCTTCAAAAGGAATCTTCTCCACCGGGGCACCGGTGATGATCAGCCCGTTGAGCGGCCGCTCCCTGATCGCCTGGGAAAATGTGTTGTAAAGCTGCGAGAGGTGGTCCTTGTCGCTGCTTCCATAGGTATGCACTTCAGACCGGATCCAAACCGGTAAAATATTCCTTTCCGACCGTCCCAGTCTTGACAGGATGCTGTGTTCATATTTCTCCGCCTCCGGCATCAGGTTCACGATGCCAATACGGAGACAATGCTTATTCGGGAGTGACAGCAGATCAGATTCAGAATCAATAAGAGGCATAATAAAAAAGTGGATTATTTATGAGGACTCCGAATCCCGAGTTTGATCCGGATGAGTTTAAACAGGTCTTCCAGCATACTTTCGTCTTTCACGTCGATTCTGAATCCCCTCCCTTCGGCGTAAACAACAGCCGAATCGATGATTGTTTTGATCTCGTCTGAAACGGTACTTCTCATCACTTCCTCAGTAGCAGCAGGTCCAAATACAAAACCAATTTTGAAATATCCTTCACTGGGAATCAGGTAGACGATTACCTTCTTTGGATTTCTCAGCCGAAATCCCCAGCCAAGACTTTTTCCCGAATAATTCCATTCTTCCGAGATATCCGGAGCATTCGCAAGGACAAATTCCCTGATATTTTTCCAAATGAAAAACAAATCTCCCAAGGCTTGTGAGAGATCCGCATCATCCGGCATTTTTGTCTTCTTTTCAAAAACGCTTAATGCCATATTTCAGATCATTTTTCGGATTTCCATCATCTGGAGGATTCCCTGAACGATTTCCTCTTTGGATAATGTGTGACAGTTAAATACCAGATCAAAGATATAAAGATCAAACGTATGTCCGGTAAAACTTTCGATCATCAATTTTCTTTTTTTATCCATTTCAAAGGCCAGCTTAAGTGACTCCTCTGCATTAATGCCGCGTGAGGCGCTTATCTGTTTGACCCGCCACTCGATGGGTGCCTGTAAACGGATATGAAGCGAATTGACACAGGAATGGTTGATGGCGGCTCCTGCACGACCGACGAGTACAACATAACCCTTCAGGGCAAAAGATCGGATGATGTCGTGAATGGTTTTACGGATACGTTGACTGCTCTTGTAGTTGGTAGTAAAGGATGCAAGGATATCATCCAGGATTCCTGCCTGGTCAGCCTGGAAAAGAGATTTGATCCGAACAGGATCCAGGTTGAGTTGGGTGGCTGCTTCCTGGATAATTTCTTTACTGATCTGTTTCCATTCAGGAAACTTCTCATGGCCGGGGCGGTGATTGAGCTTTTCAACCAGCATGGCTCCAATTTTCTTCGAGGGACAACCAAACTCTCTTGAGATGGTAACAAAAGGGTAAGGGCCACACAATCCCTCATGAGGAGGCTCTTTAAACCGCTTCTCCATGTATTGCAAGAGGACGTTTTCCATGGCTGCTTAAATTTGGGACTACAACAAATATAGTGATAAAAACTCTTTTTTTATAATTTCGCAGTATGTTAAGATCCACCCTCTGGAACAGGAATTTTACCTTACTCACACTTTCAAATTTCCTGATGTGTTCTGCCTACTATTCCCTTATTTCAACGCTTCCGCTCTATATTTCTTCTGTACTCCACACCAATCACAGTATAGTAGGCCTGGTAATGGCAAGTTATGCGCTGGCTGCCATACTGGTAAGGCCATTCTGCGGGTTCGGTCTTGATTTTTTCGGACGGAAAACGATATTCATCGCCTCTTTGCTGGTTTATGGACTGATTTTCAATGTATATATCCTGGTAGCCTCCGTATGGTTTATGATCCTGGTCCGCTTCGCGCATGGCATTACATGGGGACTGACATCCACTTCGAACTCCACCATTGCAGGCGATATTATCCCTGCGGAAAAGAGAGGAGAAGGATTCGGGTATTTTGGCGTCACCACCACAACCGGAATGGCCATCGGTCCGCTGATCGGATCTTTTATCCTCTTACATGGTGGGTTTAATACGATGTTCATGGCTGGTTTTGGTATGAGTGTAGTCAGCATGATCCTGGCGGCCATGATTCGATACCCTGAATATCGCCCCTTGCCCGATATGCATTTCCAGTGGAACAACCTGCTCGAAACCAAGGCCCTGATTCCTTCTTTAAACTTACTGATCACCTCGCTTTCCTACGGAGGATTGCTTTCGTTTATCGCACTCTTCGGGAAGGAGATCGGGATCAAAAACCCTTCCGGTTTTTTCCTGATTTATGCCCTGGGCATCATCACTGCACGGTTTTCATCGGGTAAAGCCGTTGACCGTAACGGGCCCAGAAGAATCATTATCATTTGCCTTTCCCTGCTTATTATTGGCTTTCCTTTATTGGCCCTTGTTAAAAACCCGTATGGATTTTATGCTGCTGCCATCATCCTGGGGATTGGCAATGGCGTCGTTTGGCCGACTTTCCAGGCCATGATCAACAACATCGTTTTGCCCAACCGCCGTGGCGCCGCCAACTCCACAGCATTCATTGCCATGGACCTGGGAATGGGTCTGGGGATGATCTTCGCCGGGCTCATAGCTGAGGCATATTCCATTTCAACAGCCTTTCTTTTCTGTTCGTTGTTTAGTGCAATGGGACTGGGATTGTTTCTCAGATATACTTTGAGGCATTATTTGCAGAACAGAGCACTGCTTGTTGGTAGCAATGTGATTGGAGGTGATTAGCGAGAAATGTGGGGTGAATGAAATAGAGAAGGAATGGGTAAATTGACCCCCTGAATTAATTGTGAAGGAAGCAGAAATTTAAGGGTGATCCGTTCCGATCATCCCGGATTTAGCCTTCCGGCCAAGATTAATATCTCTTGAAAGACTCAGTGCGAATGCATAGGACGGTGTGAGCTGCTTGCCCCGGTAATTTTTGTAAAGCGGAAGATCATACAATGCGGATACATTCCACTTTCCTGCAATGGAATAGCTCACCTGCGGTGTCATTGTAAGCAGCTCGTAACCGGTATTCTCACGGTTCACACTTTCATCCCGATCCCGGCTTTTCCATTCACTCCTCAGCTGAAGAATACAAAAGAAGTTTTTGAAAACTTTCTTAGAGACGAACATGGAGTTCATCAGAATGTTGCCATATTGATAATTGTTCTTATCCTTAAAATTGTAATCGTATTTATTGATGGAAAATATCCGGAGCGAAATGGCAGGAAATCCTTTACTGAAAAAGAGCTGTCCCGAAACACCAAAGGCATGGGTCGATGGCTGGACATCATGAGAAAGTTGTACATCATTTTTCATCTGGGGCGTCGTGGTGAATGGGTAACGAAATCCTACACCGCCCATGATCTCGATTTGCTGTACAGGTTTCATCAGGAGACCATATTTTAGTGTGACTCCGCCATTCGAAAGCCCGAAGCCCGTTTCCTTATAATCGATGTGACGGAATACCTGGGTCTTGTTAAAGAAATACCCAAAATCGGCTTCTACGGTCAGTCGTTTTGTAATCCCATAACCAACGGTAATCCCGCCGAAATTATAGTAAGCGGCTGAAAGGGCAATATTCTCTGAAGTATTGTGGTCGTTCTGATAATAAGTATCAGAAAAACTGTTCCGGTAAAAGCCAATAAACCGTAAGGTGTTTTTACCAAGAACCCCAACGTTTACCGAAGCCCCGACCGGACTGCCGGTAGAACAGCACTGTGGATAGACTGGAAGCTGGAAACCGAATAGGGCAATCACAGCCAGCAGGAAGCATAAAACCTTATTCCTGCGTCCGGATATAAACATCTCTCGATTCTGAGTGATTGGCGTTATCGCTGATTTCGCAGGTGATCTTAAACTTATCCGAATGGCAGACCGTCCATTGAACCATGCTTCCACTGCCCACAAATGTTCCGTATTCTGAGGTCCATTTATAAGAAAGGCCCTGACCGGTTGCATTGGCAGTAATGGTCGTAATCCCATTAACCGTCAGCACTGTGTCAGCTGCTACCAGACTTACAAACTTAAAATCATTGGAGGCGGAGGGAGATGGCGTGTTTTCGCTTTTTTTGCACGACATCAGCGAACCCAGCAACATTAAACAAAACAGGAAGGTAAAGGGTTTCATCTTCATTTTTCGGGTTTAAAGTGATTACCATAAAGTGATTGAAATCTAAGCACTTGTCAATAAATGCAGTCAAAGGTACACACAGTTCTCCTATCAGCATTGATTCGATACCATGTAATAATTGATGTTTTGGGTTGACATTTATCAACATTAAACCCAGCAACATGGTTCAGTTAGATACCTGATTAAATTAATGAAAAAAAAGAGGGCCGCTTCAGAACCTGTACAGCCAATTCAATGCATCGACAAAGGAGAATCCAACAGCACAGTGGCTTCATAAGGCAAAACAAGAAATTCTTGTAAATAGAAAATATCTCTGATTGGACGGTGGGTTGAGAAAAGGACTTCTCCGAACAGATGTTCCGCGAGGTTGATACGGATCTTTCTTTTAGTGAAATTTAACAGAATGATCAAATTTTCTTCTTCTGCGGAACGCAGATAGCAGATTACTCCTTTGTTTCCATTCAGGATGGGTACCCATTTCCCCGAATGTAGGGCAGGATGTGACCTGCGTAAGGTAATCACCGACCGGTAAAGATGGAAGAGTGAATCTGCATTATTCCGCTCTTGTTCTACGTTGATTTTACGATGACTGGGATCAATCGGAAGCCATGGTTTCGTATTTGAAAACCCAGCATAAGGACTGCTATCCCATTGCATTGGCGTTCTTGATTTATCCCTTCCTGAAAAAAATGGCCAGTAAAGCTTTCCGAAAGGATCTCTGATGGCTTTTCGTGGAATCCGGCTGTTGGGCATTCCGATTTCTTCTCCATAATAAATAAATGGAGTTCCCCTCAACGTCAGCATCAATACAGCGGCGACTTTTGCCTTTTCCGGTTTATTCAACCTCAAGGGTGCACGATCAATGCTCCGGAAGAGATCATGGTTTGATAATACATGACAGGGCCAACCACCTTGAGGGATTTCCTTTTGCCATTTATTGATTGTCCTGAAGTATTGTCGAGCATTCCACGAACTGAAAATCAATGAAAAGTCGAAAGCGAGATTTAGAGAATTGTAGCCTTTGCCGAGATAACTTGCGGCAACGCCTGAATTCCCCGGAGGCATTACATAAATTTCCCCAACAATCATCCGCTCATCATACTGATCCATCAGTCTACGAAGTTTTCTAACGATTTTGTGTGACAGGGTTCTGTTGCGCGTGTATATTGGCTTTTGGAGGAACGGGAAAAACGGGAAATGAGGATTATTCCTGAATTTCTTATCCTTTATGATCAGATTGATGACATCAAGCCTGAATCCATCCACCCCCCGTTCGAGCCAAAATCGGATAATAGCGAAAAAAGTATCAGTAAGTTCCTGGTTCCTCCAGTTAAGATCCGGCTGTTCCTGGAAAAAGGAATGAAGATAATATTGCCCCGTAAGGCTGTCAAATTTCCAGGCACTGCCTCCGGTCGCAGCACGCCAGTTATTGATTGGTTTGTCATTAATCCCTTCTCTCCAGATATACCAGTCACGTTTTGGATTATCTAAAGACGAACGCGACTCCTGGAACCAGGGATGCTGATTTGAAGTATGGTTCATGATGAGGTCCATTAACACCCTGATTCCCCTGGCATGAGCCTCATTCACAAGTTGCTGAAAATCTGAATTTGTGCCATAATCCGGATCAATTGTCAGGAAATCGGAAACATCATAGCCAAAGTCTATATTCGGAGAGGCGAACACCGGAGAAAGCCAGATCGCATCAATACCCAGATCAGACAAGTAGTCCAGCTTACCGAGGATTCCCGGGATATCGCCTATACCATCCTGGTTTGAATCGGCAAAACTCCTGACATAAATATGATAAATCACGCCATGCTTCCACCATATTCTGATATTTTCTTCTGTTTTTTTCATCCTTAAACAGCTTGAATTATCCCGACATTTGACAGGAAATCTTCAAGTATTATTCTCACATTATAGGATTCACCACGTTCCCGGGCTTCCTGTCTCATACTTTTCTGAACTTCCGCATCACTCAAAAACAATTTGATCTCATGAGACATCTCCTGTCTATCACTGACGAGAAAGCCATTAACTCTATTGCGGATGATATCTTTAGGGCCCTTGGTATTGTAGGCTATTACCGGAAGTCCGCAATTCATCGCTTCCAGCACAACACAACTGAAGGTATCGAACCGGGAGGGAAGGATCAGCAGGTCGGAAGCAGAAAAAATATTTGGTAATTCATCGTGATCGATCCATCCGGTATATATCGCTTCGGGAAAAATCTCTTTCAACTTCTCGCTGGCCGGGCCATTGCCCGTTACTACCATTTTCAGTCCTGGATGAAACTGGAGGACTTCCCGGTAAATCCGTGGCAATTCCATAATTCCTTTCTCAGTGCTGAGTCTCCCGGCATACAAAAGAACCGGCGTCTCCTCCGTCAGTCCGAAAACATCACTTTTTAATACCTTCCTGGGATAAAAGATCCCTTCAGCCCAATGTGCTGTGAGAAAAACACGGGAAGCATCAATACGCATGGATTTCCCGGTTAACCACTCCTGCTGGTCAGTGTTGAGAACGAAGAGACCGTCATATCCTTTATAATAGCGTCTTAATAGATGTGTAACTCCCGATATTCCAGGATCTCCCATTTTCATGGCGGTCTGAGCGAAAGTAAGCCAATCGGTATGGATATAAAAATAAGCCTTAACATGACATGATTTTCTGAGATAGAGCGCTGCCATTCCCATGGGACCTTCGGTGGAGCAAACAATCCTGTCGTAACCTCCCTCCAGGAAGATTTTTTTTATCTCAAAAAACCCAGGAACCCGGATTTGCTGCTGAGCGTAAAAAGGAACAGAAAATTCAGTCAATGGTTTGACAACCAATAAATTTGGCTCAGATTGTATGACATGGCTACATACCAGTATGTCAATCGGAAGATTCCTGGAAACAATCTCTTTGTGCATGGATTGTAATACCATCGACACTCCATTGTGATCACCATAGGTATCCGTCAGCCAGAGAATTCTGCCGGAGGGTGGATGGTTGAGCTGGATTTCTTTCATCGCCTTACATTCCGAAAAGAAACCTGTCTTCTTCTTTAAACCTCATTTGCCCGGCATCATGAGGGATGAGTTTTTGAAATTTAGTACCCGGGGAAAGTAAATCACTTAATTCGTAGAGATCCATGAGTGAAACCCGGGTGTCACCGAAATCAAGTTGCCTTAATACCGACGGACAGATGAACATCCCTCTGAGTCTCGGTAACGTCTTTGGACCTTTTTTTTCGGAAGAATCAGTTGAACTTTTTAACGCCATTTTCATATTTTTATCAGAATTGGTTTTCTAATTATGAATGTTTTATCCAGAGCAAAATTCTGAAAATATCTCTTCTATTTGTATGAAACAGAGAAACTTAATAATTAATTAACCATAACTTAAACAAGACTTAATGCTGATTCTGAAAGAAGGTAAATTTTAGAATCTACCTTTGTGGTCATGCGTGAAAACAGAATACGAAAAAGAGAGGTTGAGGTGGTGATTATTTCGGATGTTCACTTGGGCGCCTTTGGTTGCGGGGCGAAGGAATTACTGATGTACCTGCAAAGTATCAAACCTACATTGCTTATTTTGAACGGTGACATCATTGATGTCTGGCAATTCCGTAAAAGCTATTTTCCAAAATCACATATGCAGGTTATCCGATACATAACCGGGTTGATCGCAAAAAACACACCGGTTATTTATGTAACTGGAAATCATGATGAGATCATGCGACGATTCGTTAAATTTCAGATGGGATCCTTCAGGTTGGTCAATAAATATATGCTGGATAGAGATGGCCAAAAAGCCTGGATATTCCATGGCGATGTGTTTGATGTGACAATGCAATACAGCAAATGGCTGGCTAAGCTTGGATCTGTAGGATATGACTTACTGATCTTGTTGAATAATTTTATTAATTTCCTGTTGACCTCCTTTGGGAAGGAAAAAATTTCTTTTTCGAAAAAAATCAAGCAGAGTGTCAAGCGCGCCGTCTCTTATATTAATAAATTCGAGGAAACTGCTGCCAGTATTGCCATATCCAAGGGGTATTCCCATGTAGTATGCGGCCATATACATCAGCCTGAGATTCGGGAAATTAAAAATGAACGGGGTTCGGTGATTTATATGAATTCTGGTGATTGGGTTGAGAGTCTGAGTGCGCTCGAATATAATTCGGGATCATGGAGTATATATCAGTTTCGCAATGATCCCTTCGCCAAAACCTATGCTGAGAAGCAAAAACAACTTGACTTTCCTGACGACCGAATTCTCTTCGAAAACTTACTCAAAGAGCTTCAAATGACAGATTAATTTTCTGCAAACCAACACATTTCTATATTTCCCACCGAACCGCGATTTAGTCATCGCCCACGTTTTAATAATTCAAACATTTTCTTGAGTGAGGTTATCTCTTTCGTAATTTGTCATATATTTGATATAGATCAGCAATGCGGGAACTTCAATGTGCGGAATGATCGGGTAAACTTCAGATAACAGAATAAAAATATCTGCCAAATGAATTCAAAAAACATTCCTTTTCAAACCATCGATTGGACATGCTTTCCAAAAACTGTACATAATGGGGAAAGCGGTGTTGCCTTCTGGCAAACCCTTCAACTGGAAGGCTTAAGAATCAGAATGGTGGAATATTCAGTAGGCTATCTCGCCGACCATTGGTGCAAGAAAGGTCACATTGTTCATTGCCTGCAGGGGGAACTCATCAGTGAACTTCAAAATGGTGAAAATCATCTGCTGAAAAAGGGAATGACCTATGTGGTTTCGGATAACCTGAGCGTACATCGTTCAAGAACGGAACATGGCGTGAAATTATTGATTATTGACGGAGACTTCCTGAAATTGATTCCGGATCAGGATCATAAAGCCTCACCTGGTGCGGAATTGTAATTCCTGCCAAATTCATTAAAACCCCCAATTCAGCTGCCCATAAATCCGGTTGAATTGGTTTACCTTCTCAAAAGTTCCTTCATAGTAAACCGAGAAAGAAATCCGTTTGTAAACACGCCAGGTCAGGTTGGCTTCTCCGATGCTTTGGGTGACCGGCTGCTCGCTGAAATTAAACCGATAATCAACATACCGGTAAGTAAGCCCTGCAAAAAGTTTCCCCTTAACCAGGTCACGGTCTATTCCAAAACTATAAATATTCCCATTCAGATAGCCTGTCTGAAGTAGTGTTGTCGAGAGGGTTGCTGAGATACCCAATGCCGGAACCTGGCTGTAGGTCAGATAAACATAAAGGTTTTTTGAATCCCTGGGATCATTCTTCTGAAACCGGTATGCCGCAGTGGCGCCCAACGAAAGCTTGGTAAAGGGTCGGTAATTTACCTGAAAGCTATATCCCTGTAGGGTCTGTGTATCAAGAATCTTGTCGATAAAACTTTTATACGTCTCATAATACACCACGTTTTGTCTTGAACTGTAAGATAGGGAAAAGGATAATTTGCGGGTGGCCCGATAACGGAGCGAAAGATAAAGATTCGACAATTTAGGGGCATTATCCTGCTTTAAAGTACTGTCCTGGCTGTTGAACGCCAGACGGTAAAAATCAACCTCCAGTGAACCAAAGAAGGTAAGATTGCGAACAATCGAGTTGGTATGTTGCAGATAGGCGAAGCGACGGTCGGTCTTCCCTGAATTACGTTGTTCGATCAAAGCTACCGTGGTCTGGAAATAGCCGTTTTTCGTCTTCTTCTCATGGGCAATAAAACCCCCAAACTGAAGCAGGTTCGCATTAAAACTATAATCCCTGTAATCGGGACGGGTACCGCCCAACAGCCCGATGGTGATGTTGTTGTATTTCATTTCAAACTGCAAACCGTCTACTGCACCCATGTTGGAGATGTAGGGATTGATCTTCCGTCCGAACAGTACATTGACATGCTTACTGAAACGATAACTTACATTCAGGTTGTAAATCTTCAGCCCGTTGAAAACATTGTGCTGAATCTCACTCCATTCTTTGTCACGATGGTAGAAGCTAATGTAACTTTCGGCCGATAGCTTCGAATTGCCGATATTCTGAGCATTCAGCGAAAACGTATATTGCATCTTCTGTGAATTGCCACCTGAAGTATTGGAAAAGTTCGTATAGGAAGCTACGGTTAGAAATCCACGGACATCCTGAACATTTTTCTTTTCAATCTTTGTATTCGTCGTCGTGTCCGTCAGTGATTTCGCAGGTAGCGGAACCGTCTGTTGGAGCGTATCCCGCGGTTCAACCAGCATAGCGGCCTGCGTTAAAAGTTTTGGCTTGAAATAGACCTTGTCATGGGCATTCACAACAATGCCGGAAAGGGGAGTGCAGGCACAGGAAATCGAGGAGTGTTCCCAGACTTTTAATGCCGGGATCAACTGATCACCCTGCCTGACAAAGAGGGTATCGCCAATGTCGATCAAGGTAGTCGATGTAAACCTTGCATAGACATTCTGATTGGTCACATAGGTCACTATCCCTTCCAGGGGCTCTGCCTGGGTCTGTCCTTGAAGGGAAAGACCAGCAAGCATTAGAAGGATTACCGGCAATAAATGTCGCATTGTTCCGGGGTTAGTTTTGTTTAATGGTTCTTTGGATCATCATTTTTCCGCCGGCGCTTCCGGTAGGATGGCACTGAAAACAGGCCTGGCTATTGTATGAATAGCCCGAAACACCACTATGTTGATTATTTGTTGTGGTTTGACTGTGAGTATGACAATCAATGCAACTGAATACTGCATAATTTGTGGGGTTTGTATGGCAATCCGCACACAGAGTCCATTGCCCGGCATGTTTCCCGGAGTAGATCGGGAAATATTGCCCGTCGTGGTTGAATGTAGAAGGGACCCAAACGGATTGGTTGTGGCAGGATTCGCAATTGGTCGGGAATTGTGCTGAGGCATGTGGTGGATTATTGGTTTGGTTGTAGTCGGTCATATGACAACCTGCACAGGTATTTGGGGTGCTGTTGTAATTGCCGTTATGGCATAATCCACAGTTATTGGCAATCGAAATATGAGCCCCGGCCAATACATAGTAATTATTGTGCGTTGGGAAAGTGGCCGGCTTCCACCCCGTGACTGTAGTATGACAGGTAGTACAGGTTGTCGGAATGCCAATGGCAGCATGATTCGGGTTGAGGGTCTGGTTATAGTCCGGCGTATGGCACCCGGAACAATCAGTGGGTGGCGGAGTCGTGAAACCATTGGTATGGCAGCTGGTGCAGGGAGTTGTGGAATGGGCGCCTGTTAGCGGGAAATTTGATGTACTATGATTGAACCCGCCCGAGTTACCTGCCGGATGACAGGCAAGGCATGCCGGACTGTTGTAAGCGTAACCGCTGATACCGTTGTGCTTGCTATCCATATCCGTCTGGTTATGTGCATGACAGTCAATGCAGGTGTATGTGCCATAATTCGACGGATTGGTATGGCAGTCGCTGCATAATGTCCATGCACCGGCATGTTTACCAGTATAAATAGGGAAAATCTGGTCATGCATGGCGAAACTGGCCGGCTTCCATCCCGGGTTGGTGGAATGACAATCAGCGCAGGTAGTGGGAATGTTTGCATTCTGATGGTTGGGATTCGTTGAACCATTGTAATTCGCCAGGTGGCATGAAACGCATTCTGTTGGTGTAGCCGTATAGTTACCGTTATGACATTTATTGCAATCACTGATCGCATGTCCAAGTGTAAGCGGGAAGAGACTGTGGTCGAAGGAAGCGGGTGTCCAGCCAGGGTTGGTCGTGTGACACTCAGCACAGTTTGTAGGAAAGCTCAATGCAGTATGGTTCGGGTTGTTGGTGGAATTATAAGTCCCGAGATGGCAGGACACGCATTCCATCGAAAGGTTCGAGAAGTTGCCGTTCGTATGACATTTGTTGCAGGCAATCGCATGGCCCTGGGTAAGAGGGAAGAAAGAATGATTAACATTGGTGCTTGTCCAGACAATGCTGTTTACCGAATGGCATTCTGCACAGTTGGTTGAATAGCCGCCCTGGACATGGTTGGGCTGAGTGGTGGCATAGTAGTTTGCCTTATGGCAATCGAAACATTCCACACCAAGTGGTTCAAAACGGAGAAGCGACGCAGAAGGGTGACATCCCGAACAATCGGTGGTGGTATGAGCACCCATAAGCGGAAACCTGCCCTGCTGGTGAATCTGTGTGATGTTTTCGACAATCCATGAACGGGGCGTATGGCACCTCCTGCAATCAGGGCCTACCGTCTGGTTGTGCATGTCAGTGTGACAATCAACACACTGGGTCTTTGCATCACCAAAAACCAGGGTGGGATGGCACGACCTGCAGCCAATGGCTGTATGCTGACCGGAAAGGGGAAAAGCCGATGTATTATGGTCATAGGCATAGACCTCCTTATCGAGCTTCCAACCTTTAGAACTGTGGCAAACATTGCAACTGATCTTGAAATCCTTTCCATGCGGTGATGGATCGGTCCTTGCGACAGAACTGAGCGCAATTGCCAGGGCCGGCAGGATTAAAAATGACAGCTTTCGCATTTTGTACTTTTAATTTTGTAAAGGATAAATGTTGTTTGTCCGTCTTTTACAGGTTCATGGCATTTGTAACACGCTACATCTTTGTGCCTTCCATCCAGCCTGAAGGCAGTTTTGTCGTGATCAAAGTTATCGATTTTCCATTTGGATGCAGAATGACAGCGCAGGCAATCCGTTTTGCCCTCTTTTTCAAATTGATTGTTGTGAATATCGGTATGACAGGTAGTACAGGTGGCTGGCAGGTTGGCAAAAACCTGGACCGGTTTTCCGTCAGCGTCTTTACGGAAATGACAGGTCCGGCAGGATTGTTTTGCGTGTGCTTCCGAAAGGGGAAATTTGGTTTGAGCGTGATTATAACTGATGAGTCCCCATTCATCGGAGTTGTGACAGTTTTCGCAACCGGGACCGTCATAATATTTCGGGTCAAGGTAGTTTTCATGAATGTTTTTATGACAATCGATGCAACGGGAACCGATATTCCGGAAACTCCATTTATCCTGCTTCTTATGGCAGGCCAGGCAAGGTGTAGCCAGATGAGCGCCTTCCAGCTTGAACTTTCCCAGGTTATGCTGTTCCACAGTGAATGAAAAACCTGTGAACCCTTTCGTAGTGTGGCATTTGGAACAATCCGGGGAAACACCTTTTACAGTGAACTGCTGTTTGTGATAATCAGCATGGCAATCGGTACAGCGTGCATGCTTTATCGGGTCAGTGATACTGTTTTTATGACAAGCTTTGCAGGTGAGGTTTGCATGCTTATCTACTAGCGGGAAATCCGTCGTTGAATGGTCGAAATTGCTGATCATTTTTACAGCATGGAATGATTCTCCGGTGTGGCAACCTGCACAATTCTGTCCGAATTTGTCTTTATGAGGATCGGTGTGGCAGTCCGTGCAATTCTGGAAGCGGATCCCGGTGAATTCCTGGAACTTCTTCCCGTTCCGGACCGTTACTTTATGACATTTTGTACACTCAACACTTTGATGTTTACCGGTTAACTGGAATTTAGCATTGTCATGGCTGAATTTAAAGGCCGGTTTGTATGCGTCATTGCCATGGCAGTTTGAACAGTTTGAAGGAAGTGTTTTCTGATGATAATCTTCGTGGCAGGAAACACAGGAAGTGCCCAGCCCGAGGTAGGTGAACTTTTTGTTTTTTACCGATGGGTCAGCAATCAGGGCGGGTTTATGGCAATCATTGCATCCTTTCTTTGCATGGGCACCGGTGAGTGCATAACCAGCAAGGTTATGATCGAATTTTTCCTTGCTGAAACGGATGATCTGGAAAGTCTTTCCATGATGATCGTTGTGACAGGATGTACAGTTCTTGCCCCTGACCGCTACGGATGAATGGTATCCCCTTTTCTGATCGATCCGGGCTTTTACCTCCGAATGGCAGGCAAGGCATTTTTCGTTTGAAACTTTGTTCCCCAGCGAATGACACTTGGTACAGTTCGATAATCCTTCGAGGTGTGAATGTACCGAAGAGAGCTCTCCGGGTGAAATCTGTGCAACTAAAGGACCGGAAAGGGCCAGGATGAAGGCGAGAATAAACAGGATCTTAGTTGTCTTCATTGTAACCTGTCAGAGTTTGAAAGTAATTTTTGGTTGCCCGGGAAATGGTTTATGATTGAAAAAAAATATCCCTGAAAATGAATCGTTTGTGTCCGGTTTATTACTGAATTCAATACGTTCGTTGTGCAAATTACGAAAAAAGAATCAGTGGTAAAAAAAAGCGAAAAACAGGCTTAAGGTATTTCATTGGCTAATCAAAAGCTAAAGTCAGAAAAAATGAACTTACGCGTGTTTTAATATTGCTTCGCCAAATTTTGTGGTAATACTGATCCCAATCTTCTTCAGGAACTGGGTGGGCAACTCGCCTCCGATAAAAACATAGACCAGGTCGTTTTTAATTTTTTCAGTTGCTCCGGTAATGCCGGCAGTAATGACGACGTGGTCGGTTTCAATAGAAACCAGGGTAGTATTAAAACGCAGGTCAACATGGCCCTGCGCAGCGGCTTCAAAGATCCTTTCGCTGTTTTTTGGTTTGATCCGGCTGAAGGCATCACTCCGGTAAGAAAGGATCACCCTGTTTTGTTCAGAAAGCATCAATGCCGATTCAATAGCAGCATCACCACCACCAACCACAACAACATCTTTATCGCTGATCAGCTCCGGTTCCAGCAGCCGGTAATAAACTTTCTCCAGGTTCTCCCCGGGGATTCCCAATTTTCGCGGAGATCCCCTGCGCCCGATCGCCAGGAGGACATAACTGGCCGTAAACTGATCACCATGCAGGGTATCAATCCTGAAATGACCTTCCTCGCGGGTAATGGCTTCCACTTTGGTGTTTTCTTTTACCTCAACCTGATTCTTGCCGATGGCATCTTTCCAAAGCTCAAGCAGCTCAGATTTGCTGGTTTCATAGAGTTTGATCTTCCCATATAAAGGCAGGTTCATAGCGGAAGTCATCACAACTTTTGACCGGGGGAAAGAAAATACCGTTCCGCCCAGCGTATCCTGTTCAAGTGTCAGGCATTTCAGGTTGTGTTTCCTTGCCATAAGCGATGCTGCAATACCAGCGGGTCCTGCACCCACAATGATCAGATCGTAGGTTCCGTCATGCTGCTTCTTCAATGACTTAACGATGTTTTCTACAGCCTGTATCCCTTGTCCGACGGCATTCTTGATAAGACCCATCCCTCCCAGCTCACCGGCAATATAAACGCCGGGAACATCGGTTTCAAAACTCGGATTTACATGCGGAAGCTCCACACCCCGTTGTTCCGTTCCAATGAGGAGGGTGATCGCATGGGTAGGACAGGCAATCAGACATGCACCATGACCCACACATCGGGATGCATTGATCGTTGTGGCCTTGCCATTCCGGATGCCGAGGATATCTTTCTCCGGACAGGCTGTGATACAGGCTCCGGTTTGTATACAGCGTCCCGGATCCACCACCGGATGGAGTGATACAGGTTCGTAAAGTCCGTTCAGCTTGGCTTTCTCAATCTTCTCTTCAACAACTTTTGAGGCCCTTCTTTTCTTTCGCAGATACAGAAAAACAACAAGAAGACAGAGCAGAAGTGCTGCTGAATAAACGACTATATTTTCAATGAGAAGTTCCATCGTTAAAAAATCCACCGGTATCCGAATACAAGGGTAATCACAACATGAATGGCCATGATGATCAGCATGACCAAAGCAAAGGGTAAATGGGCTACATGCCAGTACTTGAATAGATTCTGCATGGTTAAGAGCCGGTCGATCTTCCGGTTAAGCGACAGTTCGTTCTTAACAAGACCTACGACCTTTCTCCGTTCCGATCCGGTAAGCTTGTTCTCCCTGATCAGGGACTTCACCCTGCCAAGCGTTTTCCTGTCATCAATATAGTGTCGAACAAACCGCACCAGGAAGAAGCTATAATGGATTCCCACCTTTTTTTTGGCCGAATCCACGATCGCATTGATGCTCTCTTCGGTCAGGTTATAAGCAGTGCTGAGGATTGTTGCAATATTCCCTTTCAGGTCTTTTACTTCATTCAAACTCAATTCCCGTCCTTCGATAGTCCTGGGAATCTGAAGGTAGATAAATCGTCCGATGATGCCACTTAAAAAAACTGCAACCATACTCCAGAAGCTTACGGCCACTAATCCTCCGAACTTATAAGAGGTGTGAAACAGCACCAGTATGGGGCCTATCGTGCAGAGGAAGATATGGAATTCAAGCCAGTGCTTCAGAATGCCCAGTCGCAGGAATATCCGCATTCGTTTACGTGCCATGTAAAGCAGAATACCGAAGATCATACACAGGGTGCCAACAATGCCAAACCCATGGCCCAAAACGCCACTGGGTTTAAGCAGCAGATGATCCGGACTGAAAAACCGCTCTTCCATTGAGATCTTGTAATAGGGCAAACCGATATAAAGCAGTACAATGAAGGTAATTACCACGATAAGGGTCAATGTGCCTATATAAATCCTGTGTCCTGTCAACATGAAATTATAAAGTATTAAAACGCATCAGTCGAAGAAAAATTACAGATCTGCATAGTTATACGCTTCGCTGAAATGAACTGACAGCGTCAACTGACAGATCAACCGGTGGATATACAGACGAATTTTTACAAAAGTACCTTTTTGAATTGGAATTTCCTTGTGGAAAGGAAAAAAGCAGGTAAAAGCCGGTCCATATCTTCAGGAATGTTTAGTTTTGTACAAATGATAAACACAATGAGAAGAGAACTTAAACACTTGATTTTTTATACAGGATTGATCGTTATGATGGCTTCCTGCCAGTTTGGAGGCGATAAAACGGTGGAAAACCTTGCACCAAATGCGCACCAGGTAACCGCCGAGGAGGTGATCCAGACCAGCAGTTATACCTATGTCCGCGTTTCAGCCGATGGACGGGAATACTGGATCGCAGTCAGTAAGATGGATGTGAAGGAAAAAGGAACTTATTTCTGGTCAGTGGGAGCAGAAATGCGCAATTTTCCGAGTAAAGAGTTGAAAAGGACATTTCCTGTTATCTTTTTTATTTCCGATTTTACCGATCGTCCCATCACACTCGAAAAGCAGACGCCAGGGGGTTATACCAATCAGATGCCTGGCGAGGCGATGGCCGGAAAGCAACAGGCTCCTGAAAAAACTGGCATTTCCGTTGAACCGGTTAAAGGAGGCATTACCATCGCATCACTTTATGCCAAAAAGGATTCCTATGCAGGAAAAACGGTTAAAATCCGCGGTGAAGTCATAAAATTTGCGGCCGGCATCATGGACCGAAACTGGATTCATATCCAGGACGGGACCAGGGAAGGCTCAGGATATGACCTTACCGTGACAACAAGAGATTCCGTTAAAGTGGGCGAAGTGGCCGTCTTTGAGGGAGTTATTGCATTGAACAAGGACTTTGGCGCCGGGTACACGTACGAAGTGATCATGGAAGATGCCAGGTTAAAATGATCAAAGCTCGATATCTTATAGCAGTTGTAGCCATAGCACGGATTCCTGATAAGTGCTCATCAGCTGATAGAAAATGAAACAGAAAAATATAAATACAGAAATTGACGCCTGTTATTTATATCAGAAACTTGCTGAACATGAATCCGACCCTACCATCGCGGATGTCTTCAGGCAAATGAGCGGTATCGAAAAAAGTCATGCCGAAGCCCTTGCAAAAAGAGAAAACATCAGCCTGGAAAACCTGATCCAGCCTTCATGGAGAGCAAAAACCCTGAATTTTATCGGGAAGACTTTTGGCTATGATTATGTCCTTGGTTCTCTGATGGAAACTGAACAAAGTATTTCCAAAGCCATCATTTCCGTAAAGAGTAAAAACAAACAGGAAATTACCGGTGTTGAGACAAACCATGTAAAAATCCTTCGGTCGATCCTTGAAAAGGAGGAGAAAGTTACAGGACCTCAGCTTTCAAAATTTGAAAAAAAACATCGTTCTGTCGGTGGAAATGCGATAAGGGCTTCAGTACTGGGAGGGAATGACGGGTTGGTTTCCAATTTCAGCCTGGTGATGGGAATTGCTGGTGCCACTTCCGGAAATGCAGCAGTACTATTGGCAGGACTGGCAGGCTTGCTTGCAGGGGCCTTATCCATGGCATTGGGAGAATGGATTTCCGTGAAGAGTTCCCAGGAATTATATGAAAACCAGATGCAACTGGAAATGGAGGAACTCGAAACAAATCCTGAAGGCGAAAAGCTTGAGATGGCCCTGATATATATGGCAAAAGGAATTCCTGAAGAGCAGGCGCATCAGATGGCTACTGAGATGATGAGTGATAAAGGGAATGCGCATAAATTAATGGTGAAAGAAGAATTGGGGATTAATACGGAGGAATTGCAAGGTTCGGCCATCGAGGCAGCAATGTATTCCTTTTTCCTTTTTGCTATCGGGGCAATTATTCCGGTTCTGCCTTTTATGTTTACAACCGGAACGAAAGCCATAATCCTCAGTGTTTGTGTAAGCGCTGTCGGCCTTTTTACTATTGGTGCAGCGATCACCCTATTCACACAAAAAAATGTATGGTTCTCGGGTTTCCGTCAGGTGCTATTTGGTCTGGTTGCCGCTGCAGTGACTTTCGGTATCGGTAAACTCATTGGCGTCGCAATCACCGGTTAACCCTGGAACTCCAGAATGATGCAGATTTGTAATCCGTGTCTCCGGTTATCAATCGGTTTTAGCGATTCTTTATTGATTCTTAAAATTTGTTAAAATCGTTCAATATCGATGTTTCTTAGTTACATTTGAATCGCATTCATAAAGATCACGTGATGCAATTCTGCCCGAATTAGGCAGAACCAAAGATTGGGGCTCTTGCTCCTTATGAACCGGATTAAAGGTTCAACTTCGACTGAAAAAAGGTCGTTTTCAAGAAAGAGAATGACCTTTTTTAATATCGCTTTGGTTGTAATTTTTCCCGGGGAGAAGATTTTTTATCGGATTTGTATGAATAACAAAACATTTGGTCTGCGTGTTTCAGGAACCCTTTTCGGAATTATAGCCCTCATACACTTTCTGAGAATTGTCTCAGGTTTCACGATCCTGATCAATGATTGGTCCGTACCGCTGTGGGTTAATTGGATCGGTCTCGCAGGAAGTCTATTCCTATGCATCTGGCTCTGGGGATTATCAATGAAAGGGAAGGATTAACCTGCCCCAGCCATGTCGCCAATATGAAGCTACTTTTAGGACCTGCCGGGAAATTAAATCGCCAGTACTTTGAGTATCGTTTCGGCCAGGTCGAAAACAGATCCTACCAGTTTTATAATATCATTGATTTGATTAAGATCCTGAATGCTGGCTTTTAATTTTTCTGACTCTTCCTGGGCCGCTTTGATCAATTTGCCATATTGATCATTATTCTTGTCAAGCTGTTTCTTCAGTATTTCAAAATAGGTATTTCGAAGGGCATCATATTGCTGTTCTATTTTTGTTACCGCTTCTTGCCCTCCCGCTTCAAAAACCAGTTGCAGAATCTTTAACCGGCTGGTATTGAAGTCCGTAATTGCCTGACTCAGGGCCATTTTAAATTGTTCTTCCATGTTATTTTTGTTTTAAAAGTAGGTCAATGGATTGGATGGCAGAAGTAACTTCTGTAACGTCCGTACGCTCTTTCGCTATTCCTGCATGAACCAATGTCAGTGCCGAAAGTGCCTCCCCAAAGTCGTGCAGTTGTTTCTTAAGATCATTTTATGTTTGATGATTTCATCTCTTTTGTTCAGCCGGTACATCAGAATAATGATGGATTCATTAGTGTAGGGCTCACCGGATAACCGGGTAATCTGTTTTACATCATATGTTTTGGAATCAACTGCATTCAGCCCTGTAGCATAATCATTGTAAATCCTGTCAAGATATTCATACCAGATTTTTTCCTCCTCATTCCATAAAACCAGGAAAACGCTGGTCAATACATACATAACCTCGTTATGTGTTTTGATCTTTTTCGCCTGTACAACCCGGGTAATCATTTTTGACACTTCCGGTAAAATCGATGAAACCTTTTCGGGTAAATTGGGTAATTTTTCGATCGAATTGTAGCTGTTCTGCAGAGCGCTTACTGCCTCCTGCGTTCTGTCACTGTACTTATCGTCGGCCAATAGCCTGAAAGCCCGATAAGTGTTCGATAGATTTTTATATGCCTGAATTCTCGCGGAAATGATGGAGGAAAAGTCCTGCGTTTTCACGTCCGGCAACGTCATCGTGGCAGGATCCGGATTCGTCAGCACTTTAATCCTATCCTGTTGGGATTTATCAATGTCAGCCTGGTCCGACAGTAGGGTATAAATTTCTATTGCCCGCTGACAAACATTGATTCCTTCGGTTGATGCCTTATTGCCAAGATCAATCATCTTTGTTGAACTGCAGGAGACCAACAAAAGGAGGAGTGCAATTTTTAAAAGAGTTTTCATCACAATAACATGGTGTTACAGATCAAAGATAGGCTAAAAAACAAAAGGAATGGAGGCAGGTGCAAGGGGAAGGAAAAAGATCTGAGCCACTCAGGGGACTTGAACCCCCGACCTGCTAATTACGAATCAGCTGCTCTACCAACTGAGCTAAAGTGGCAAAAAGCCCCTACCCCTACCCCTCCCTCTATAGGGGGAGGGGTTGGGGAGGGGGCTGTCGGGATGAGAAGACTCGAACTTCCGACCCCCACGTCCCGAACGTGGTGCGCTAGCCAACTGCGCTACATCCCGATTCCCGTTTCAATGGGGCGCAAAAGTACAAAAAAAATATTATATCCTAAACATCCATCCTCTTTTAATCCCCGGAACCGGAAATTGAAAAAAAGACCCGGCCTTTACAAGCCGGGTCTTTTATCATCTGTGAAGACTTGCCCGATTCTTCACTTCGGGTGAATGGGTTATCACATATCCTCAAAAGGTGCTTCCTGAGGCGTTGAAGGTGCAAGGTTGTTTAAGATTTCGACGGGAACTACCTCTGTAGAAGGCTCATCTTCAAAGGTGGCTTCAATCGGAACTTCGGGAGCAATATTTACCGAAGGAGAAGCAGGTTCCGGGAGTACATCACTGAAATCGGCAAATTCCGGGGCATAAGGATAAAGGCTGACAGGAAGGTAACCCATGACTTCTTCATCAAAGGAAGCTTCCAGAGGAGTAAACGGTGCCAGGCGATTCAACTCATTAACCGGATTCATCTCAGTAACAAGGGAAGATTTAACTTTAGAAAATTCGCCAGCCGTTAAAATTGAAAAAGAAAAGGCCAGCAGGATGACTAATATATATGTTTTTGTTTTCATTGGTTTTTAGTTTGGATTAATTATCTGTTGTTTTTGTCATTTTTGAGCTATAAGACGTGGTCACTATTAAAATGTTACAGACCGGAAAAATTGTCACTAACTCAAATAATTGAATGATGATGAAACAAAGATAGTTCAGCCCACCGAGGTGAGAAAAATCTATTCTGCCAAACTGGGTTTTTTCCCGGTGAAAAGGGTAGGAGACGGTTTTAAATCCTAAAGGTTGTCTTTGAAATAATCCACGATCTTCTGGTTCAGATGGGTCCGGTCTTTTCCACGGACATTGTGCTCATGGCCCGGGTAGACGAAGTAATCGAGCTGTTTGTTTTCATCTACACATTTCTTCAGAAAAGAGAGGCTGTGCTGAGGTACAACAGTATTGTCCTGGTATCCCTGGATTATCAAAAGTTTCCCGTTCATGTCCTTCACGTAATTCAATAGTGAGGACTTTTCATAGCCTTCAGGATTGGATTCCGGAGTGTCCATATATCTTTCACCGTACATCACCTCATACCATTTCCAGTCAATGACAGGCCCGCCTGCGACGGCCACTTTGATCACACCCGGATTTTTCAGCAAAAGAGAGAGGGTAAGGAACCCTCCGTAACTCCAGCCATTGATTCCGATACGCTGGGGATCAACATATGGCAGGGTTTTCAGGTATTCCACTCCCTTCATCTGATCCGATACTTCCAAAGTCCCAAGATTACGGAAGATCGCTTGTTCGAAAGCCAGTCCGCGGTTGGATGTACCCCGGTTATCCAACGTGAATACTACATAGCCCTGTTCGGCAAGATAATTCAGGAACAATCCGGCGCCACCCAGCCACGAATCGTTAACCAGCTGTGAATGCGGCCCGCCATATACATAAATGATCACGGGATATTTTTTCGTCGCATCAAAGTTGACAGGCTTTATCAGCCGGCAATAGAGATCCTGGTTATCCTCGTTTTTTATGGTGAAAATCTTCATCTCCCCCAACTTGTAATCCTTCAAAGGATCCGGGGTAGTGAAAATGACTTCCGGTTTTTTTCCTTTTTCATCCACCAGTTCAATCTGTGAGTAAACGTCAATGCCTGATCGCCGGTCAAGAATATACTTTCCGGTTTCAGATACCATCCCCGAATGTGTTCCGGAGCCAGGTGTGATTTCAGTAATCTCACCTTTATCCAAACCAACTTTACAAACCTCCTGACCCAAAGGATTGGATTTGTTACAAAGAAAGAAGACCTGCCTGTTTGCGGGGTTGATATCCAGAATCTCCGAAACAACCCAGTTGCCTTTGGTGAGCTGACGGATCAGCGTACCCTCTGCATCATAGAGGTAAATGTGGTTAAAGCCATCCCGCTGGCTCATCCAGAGAAATTTTCCGGGATCATCATTCAGGAAAAACAAACCATGCATGGGTTCTACGTAAGCGGGGGAAGTCTCTTCAAATAAGGTTTTTACCTTTTTACCGGTTTCAGCATTATATTTATTGAGAAACAGATGGTTCTGGTCACAGTTCAGTTCCGCGATATAAATAGATTTCCCGTCCGGGCTCCAGGTAATGTTTGTCAGATAATGCTCGGGATCTCCCCCGGTTTCAAGATACAGCGTCCTGGCCGTAGCTACATCATAAATGCCCAGTGTGACATGATGACTTGCCATGCCGGCCATTGGATATTTGGTGTTTTCAAGGGTAGCGATCCGTGTGGTGATATCCACCAGCGGATAATTGGTCACCATGGTTTCGTCCATCCGGTAGAATGCCAGCTTCGATCCGTCCGGCGACCAGAAAGTCCCTTGCGAAATTCCGAATTCGTTGCGGTGAACCCTTTCAGAACCGAAGACAATGCCGGGATCTGGTTCACTGGTAATGGCCGTTTCTTTGCCGTTTTCCGAAAAATAAAGATTGTTATCCTTTGTATAGGCGACCCGGTACGTGTTTTCCTCAAGGTCGGTATTTGCTGCATTTTCGTCAATTCTGTTTTTTAAAACTGCCGAATGATCCATGAGGGTATAAACGAAGTATTTGTTTTTCAACGAAAACCAGAAAGTGTTTTCATCCAGAAAATGCAGAGAGGGTAATCTTTTTACGGATTCTTCTTTCAGTAAGATAAGCGCAGTATTCAGGTCATTTACCCGAAGAACGGAGTCCCGCTTGTCTGACCCAGGTTTTCCCTTTACCAGGACGTTTTTGTACACGAAAGCATAGGTATCGGTTTTTCCGGTCCACTGCAATTGAGAAATCCCCGGAGCAAAGAAACCTGCTACCGGGCTGGAGGCATTTTCGATGGATAAAGTTTTGGTTTGTGCCGATAATACAAATGGGATCAGCAGGAGAAATAAGGTACGCAGCATATTCAGATTATTTTCAGGATGAGGCTAATGAATGATTTCAGCAATTTTCAGGATGAGATCTGGTTTTTGTTCGAGCACATTTCCAACGACCACCACATCGGCTCCGGCATGGGATGCTTTTTGAGCCTGGCTGATGGTTTTGATTCCTCCGCCAATGATCAGGGGAACATCAATCTGCTGCTTCACCCGTTGTATCATGGAAACAGAGATGGGCTCTTCAGCGCCACTGCCTGCGTCCATATAAATGAGCTTCAGGCCGAGCATCTCCCCGGCCATTGCTGTGCAGGCCGCAATGTCTTCTTTTCCGGACGGAATCGGAAAGGTATTGCTCATGTAGGAAACGGCAGTGGGTTTTCCCCCGTCAATCAGCATATAGCCGGTAGGAAGGATTTCGAGGTTGCTTTTTTTCAGAAAAGGAGCAGCCCCCACATGTTTCCCAATCAGCAAATCTGCATTTCTCCCTGAAATCAGCGAAAGCAGTAAAATGCCATCCGCCTGGCTGGTAAATTGGAAATTATTCCCCGGAAAGAGGATAACGGGTATCTCACAATGCTCTCTCAGTATCTTAAGGTACACATCATGATTGTTTTCTGTGATCAGGCTTCCTCCGTAAAAGATAAAGTCCACTTCTGCTTTCTGGCAGTAGCCGGCGATCTTCTTGATTGCAGAAGCCGAATATTTGTCCGGGTCGATTAACGGTACGAATTTTTTCTTCCCGTCACACATTCGTTGGTAAAGCGCATTTTTTACTTTCATCATCTTTATTTTAAAAAACCGCCCGCACAATTTGCCGGATATTCTCTGATATTCCGATGGTGAAATAATGGAGAACCGGCACTCCGAACCGTATAAGTTCTTTCGACTGGTTGCTGGACCATTCGATGCCCACCTGGAAAGCCTCTTCGTTATTTTTGCATTTACTGATCTCATTCATAAGCGCTTCCGGAATATCAATGTTGAAAACCTGAGGTAATGATTTGACATCATTCAGGGTAGTGATTGGTTTCAACCCCGGGATGATCGGTACATTTATTCCGGCTTCACGACATTTTTCCACAAACGAGAAATACTTCTGGTTATCAAAAAACATCTGCGTGATTATGTATTCAGCTCCCGCATCGATCTTCATCTTAAGATAATTCAAATCAGCAGTGAGATTGGGCGATTCGATGTGTTTTTCAGGATAACCTGCCACGCCGACACAAAAATCCGTTGCAGTTGTATTTTCCATTTCATCATCCAGGTATCTTCCCCCGTTCATCTGTACAATTTGTTCAATAAGACCGGAAGCGTGGGCGTGGCCATCTTTTTCGGGAAAAAATGTTCGCTGTCCTCTTAAGGGATCTCCCCGGAGTGCAAGAATATTATTGATGCCGAGAAAGTGAAAATCGATCAGGGCATATTCGGTATCCTCTCTCGAGAAACCACCACAAATCAGATGCGGAACCACGTCGACGGCCGGATATTTGTATTTGATGGCCGCTGAAATGGCTACGGTACCCGGTCTTTTCCTTACTGTCTTCTTCTCCAGCAGACCGCTTTTGTGTTTTTTATAAACAACTTCTTCCTGGTGATAGGTGATATTGATAAAAGATGGGTTGAATTCCATCAATGGCTCGATGGTGCGATAGATCCCGTTGATGTTATGACCTTTCAGCGGGGGGAGCAGTTCAAAGGAGAACAATGTGGAAGAAGCATTGTGTATATGATCGATAACCTTCATGCCCGTTTCTGGATTGATTAATATTAATAATTGAGATTGCTGTTGAGCAACTTTTCCGCCTGTTC
This sequence comes from Bacteroidales bacterium, assembly GCA_038244085.1. Taxonomy (GTDB): domain Bacteria; phylum Bacteroidota; class Bacteroidia; order Bacteroidales; family FEN-979; genus FEN-979. The sequence continues at coordinate 196,776 of JBBRTX010000003.1, forward strand.
AAAACTACAATTTTTTCGCTTAGCATAATCCGTTACCTGATCACGACTGATTTTTCCGACTGCAAAATATTTTGACTGAGGATGGGCAAAATAGAATCCGCTGACAGATGCACCGGGATACATTGCAAAGCTGGTAGTAAGTGAAATTCCGGTATTTTTTTCCACCTCCAGCAAGTCAAACAAGGTTTTTTTCTCAGAATGTTCGGGGCAGGCAGGATAACCGGGGGCAGGGCGGATACCCTGGTATTCCTCTTTGAGGATATGCTGAACAGAAAGGTCTTCGTCGCGAACATATCCCCAGAGCTCTTTCCTGACCATCTCATGCAGTTTCTCGGCAAAAGCTTCTGCAAGGCGGTCGGAGAGGATTTTTATCATGAATGAAGAATAGTCGTCAAGGTCGCGTTCGTAATATTCAACCCATTCTTCGAGCCCAAGACCGGCCGTTACGGCGAAAAATCCCATGTAATCGATGTGCGGTTGCTCTTTGGGGGCAATAAAATCGGCCAGGCAGAGATTGGGAGTGAGGGCTTCCTTTAGTTGCTGATTGCGTAAAAAGTGAAATGAGGTGATCAACTTCAACCGATGCTCGTCTTCGTAAATTTCAATGTCATCCCCTGCCGAATTGCAAGGATAGATGCCCACTGCTCCCTTTGCCATCAGCATTTTCCGTTCGACCACTTCTTTCAGCATCACCTGCGCTTCCTCGAAAAGTTTCCTGGCTTCTGTCCCTTTAACAGGGTCATCAAAGATGGCAGGATATTTTCCGGGAATTTTCCAGGTATGAAAGAAAAAGGTCCAGTCGATGTAAGGAACCAGATCTTCTAACGGGAATTCACTGAAATATCGGTTTCCGGTAAATGAAGGCCTGACGATTGCCGGAGTCGCCCAATCAATCTTCAGTTTGTTTTCGCGTGCTTCTTTCAAAGAAAGGAATGTTGATTCTGCTTTGGAATCCTCATATTTCTTTCGCTGAAGTTTATATTCATGTTTGATCTTTTCGCCGTACTCTTTTTTCTTAACTGGCGAGAGTAAGTTGGTGAGCACTCCTGCACTTTTCGAGGCATCCTTCACGTAAATCACCGGTGCATCATATTCCGGATCAATTTTTACGGCGGTATGAATTTCGGATGTGGTGGCACCACCGATCAATAAAGGGATGGTAAAACCCTGGCGTTGCATTTCACGGGCTACATGAGCCATTTCTTCGAGCGAAGGGGTAATTAATCCGCTCAGGCCGATCACATCGACCTGGTGCTCACGGGCTGCTGCCAGGATCTTCTCGGCCGGAACCATCACACCCAGGTCAATGATCTGGTAATTGTTGCAGGAGAGTACCACACCGACAATATTTTTACCAATATCATGAACATCCCCTTTGACGGTTGCCAGCAGTATTTTTCCTGCAGAGGAAGTGGTTCCGGGATGATCCTTCAGTTCCTGTTCAATATAAGGCAACAGTTTGGCAACGGCCTTTTTCATCACCCGGGCACTTTTAACCACCTGGGGCAGGAACATTCTCCCGGAGCCAAACAGGTCGCCTACGATATTCATCCCTTCCATCAGGGGTTCTTCAATGATTTTCATCGGCCGGTCGTATTTCCAGCGCGCTTCTTCCACATCTTCATCGATATGATCCAGGATTCCTTTGATCAGTGCATGTTTTAAACGTTCTTCCACCGGGGCAGCTCTCCATTCCTCCTCTTCCTTCTCCTGCTTTTCTTCAGCCTTCATGGTTTCTGCATAGATCAGCAGCCGTTCTGTCGCATCCTTCCGGCGATTAAGGATCACATCCTCAACCAGTTTGAGAAGATCCGGCGGGATATCGTCATAAACGGGCAGATTTCCTGCATTCACAATACCCATATCCAGTCCGGCCTTAATGGCATGAAAGAGAAATGCCGCATGCATGGCTTCCCGAAGCGGATCATTGCCGCGGAAAGAGAAAGAAAGGTTGCTGATTCCGCCGCTGACCTTTGCAAACGGCAGATTTGCTTTGATCCAACGCGTTGCCTTAAGGAAATCCACCGCGTAGTTGGCATGCTCATCCATGCCCGTGGCGATGGTGAGAATATTGGGATCGAAGATGATATCCTGTGCCGGGAAATGAACTTCGTTCACCAGGATATCATAGGCTCTTTTACAAATGGCAATCCTGCGTTCGTAAGTGCTGGCCTGGCCTTCCTCATCGAAAGCCATGATGATCGCTGCAGCGCCGTAATCTTTGATTTTCTCAGCCCTTTCACAAAAAAGCTTTTCCCCTTCCTTCAGGCTGATGGAATTGACGATGGCTTTTCCCTGGACGCATTTCAGCCCGTTTTCGATGACCGACCATTTCGAAGAATCGATCATCAGCGGCACCCGGGAAATATCCGGATCAGAAGCGATCATGCTCAGGAACTTAGCCATCGCTTTTTCTGAATCCAGCATGGCCTCATCCATATTGATATCGATGACCTGAGCGCCATTTTCTACTTGTTGCCGTGCGATGATCAGGGCTTCTTCATATTTATTGTCCCGTATCAGCCGAGCAAAATGTCTTGATCCGCTCACATTGGTTCTTTCCCCGATGTTGATGAAATTGCTGCCTTCAAAAATCAACAGGGGTTCGAGTCCGCTAAGCAGCAGTTGCGCCCTGGGAGGAGGAATCTGCCTGGGTTCCGCTTTGGCAGCCAGTTCGGCGAACATACGGATGTGATCCGGAGTGGTGCCACAACATCCGCCAACGATATTTGCGAATTTATTTTCCAGAAAGTCCCTGATGAAAACAGACATCTTTTCGGGGCTCTCATCATATTGGCCAAACTGGTTAGGAAGGCCTGCATTCGGATAAACACTAACATTAAACGGTGCTTTTGTGGCAAGTTCTTCCAGGAACGGACGCAATTCCTTTGCACCAAGTGAACAGTTCAGGCCAATGGAAAAGAGGCCTGCATGCGACATTGACGCAAGAAAGGCTTCCACGGTTTGCCCTGAGAGGGTTCTTCCGCTTGCATCTGTTATCGTTCCCGAGATCATCAGCGGAAGCGAAATATTCCTTTTCCTGAAAAGATCCAGGATGGCAAGAACCGCTGCCTTGGCATTCAGCGTATCAAAGATGGTTTCCACCAAAAGGATATCCACCCCACCATCGATCAATCCCTCTGCCTGTTCATAATAGGCAGCATAGAGTTCATCAAATGTCACCGACCGGAAAGAAGGATCATTCACATCCGGCGACATAGAGGCTGTTTTATTGGTAGGACCCATGGCACCGGCGACAAAGCGGGGTTTTTCAGGGTTGAGGAGGGTAAATTTTTCTGCCGCTTCCACAGCCAGCCTGGCAGCAGTGTTATTCAGTTCATATACAAGATCTTCCATGTGGTAATCTGACAGGGAGATTTTGTTCGAGTTAAAAGTATTTGTTTCGATAATATCAGCGCCGGAGGAGAGATAATCTTCATGGATGTTCCGGATGATATCGGGTCTTGTCAGCGATAAAAGGTCATTATTCCCCTTTAGCAGGTGCGGGAAAGAACTGAAACGTTCTCCCCGGTAACCATTTTCATCCAGGTTATATCGCTGAATCATGGTTCCCATGGCGCCATCCAGCACCAATACCCTTGTCCTGGCTTCTTTTGCAACATCTTTTTTCATTCCGTCTTTCATTCTTTTCCAATTAACATTTTACATTGTAGACCAGCATATATCCTTCAATTTCCTCGTAGCACAGCTGATACTCCCGGGTTAAATTGCCCACAGTCATTTGTGCTTTGGAGGTACCTTTTCCTGATGTGTAGGCAAAAGGAGCGGTTATGATATCCCTTGTAAATTCAACATCCGGTTTTCCATGAATCTTATAGAGGGCTTCTTTTACTCCCCAGCAAACATATAGTTTTTCCCGGCGATTGATCTCGCCAAGCTGCTGTAATTCTTCGGTTGAAAGAAAACGATCCTGAACGCGTTCGATCCGGTCACTCATTTTTTCAATATCCATTCCGACAGGATAATCTTTACTGAAGATCAATCCGGAGAAAATACCTGAATGGGTTATGGAAACAAATTGTTCCGGATCAGAAAGATGGGGCTTTCCAAATTCATCATACATGAGAGGACCGGAGGCGCCGGGAATGTTTTTGAGGATCAGGCGGTAACTCAGCCAGTGTTTTTTCCTGACTTCATTTTTCAATCCTTTATAATACAACTCTTCCGGGACCGACAAATTTTGTTGTGCTCTCAGCTCTTCTGCCATCTCTTCAATTTTCCACAGACCAATGTTTACGTTTGGTGAGATTTGTTCTATACGGTATAATGGCATAAGCTTCGTTTCCTTTTTTCGAATTAACGATGTGTAAAAGTACGACATAAATAGAAAATGATTAATTTTGCCATCCAACTTAAAAGAAATGACAAAGATGATGGAAAAGACAGCCATGGATAAGACCTGTACTTATAAAGTAGCAGATATTTCACTTGCCGGATTTGGAAGGAAAGAGATTGAGATCGCGGAAAAAGAGATGCCGGGGTTGATGTCGATAAGGAAAAAGTTCGCTGTTAGTAAGCCATTGAAAGGTGCCCGGATCAGTGGTTCGCTTCACATGACTATTCAGACGGCCGTATTGATAGAGACGTTGGTTGAACTCGGAGCAGATGTGCGCTGGGCTTCCTGTAATATTTTCTCCACCCAGGACCATGCTGCTGCAGCCATTGCAGCAAAAGGTATCCCGGTTTTCGCCTGGAAAGGTGAAACGTTGCCTGAATACTGGTGGTGTACTAACCAGGCATTAAGTTTCCCCGGCGGGAAAGGGCCGAATCTTATTGTGGATGATGGAGGAGATGCCACGCTGCTCATTCATAAAGGGTATGAGATCGAGAATGATCCGGAATTATTGAAAGCGACACCGGACAACCAGGAAGAAAAGGCAATTCTTGATCTTCTGCAGGAGGTCTTCGTTGAGGATAAAAACCGCTGGCACCAGGTTGTAAAAGAATGGAAAGGGGTTTCGGAGGAGACTACTACCGGGGTTCACCGGTTATACCAAATGCAGGAAAAAGGAATGTTGCTTGTACCTGCCATCAATGTCAATGATTCCGTAACCAAATCCAAGTTCGATAACCTGTATGGTTGCCGTGAATCACTTGCCGACGGGATCAAACGGGCAACAGATGTCATGATTGCCGGGAAAGTAGTCGTTGTGCTGGGTTATGGTGATGTGGGAAAGGGTTGTGCACATTCCATGCGGTCGTATGGAGCCCGAGTGATGGTGACTGAAATTGACCCGATCTGCGCTTTACAGGCAGCCATGGAAGGTTTTGAAGTAACCACGGTTGAAGATGCGCTTCCTGAAGGAAATATCTGGGTTACTACTACCGGTAACAAGGACGTGATCACGGCAAAGGATCTCTCGAGGATGAAAACCGAAGCCATTGTTTGCAATATCGGGCATTTTGATAACGAGATCCAGGTTTCCCAACTGGAGTCATGGCCTGGGATCGTAAAAACCAACATTAAACCCCAGGTAGACAAATACACCTACCCTGACGGAAAATCGATCTATCTGCTTGCAGAAGGACGACTGGTCAACCTGGGCTGTGCAACCGGTCACCCTTCGTTTGTGATGAGTAATTCATTTTCCAATCAAACCCTGGCCCAGCTGGATCTTTGGCAGCACAAATATGAAATCGGTGTTTACCGTCTCTCGAAGAAACTGGATGAGGAAGTTGCCCGGTTACACCTGGAGCAGTTGGGCGTGAAATTAACGAAACTGACACCCGAGCAATCGACGTATTTGGGAATTCCTGAAGAAGGGCCTTACAAACCGGATCATTACCGGTATTAGAACCTGCGTTCAGTTAGAGATGTGAAGTAAATTTCCATCGTAATAGGTCTGGTATTTGAGGAGAGGATACCGGGATGGCCCTGCATAGGGAGTTCCATCATTAAGGATAAATTTGGAGAGGCACGAAGGGCAGTAGGCTGTTACCCCTGAAGTGTCGACCTCTATCCGGGTTGAAGTTTTGTCCCAGTCGTAAGGGCAGGCGCGTTCGAAAGCCGAGAATTCGTTCTGTGATATCCGGGAGACAATGATCCCGCGGTAGCCTCCGGTAAGGTATTCCCAGCCATTGACGGTGTTAAGGCGGATATATTCTGTTCCATTCGGGTTGATGGAGAAATTCACGGGGACCGAAGGAATGGTTGGCTGGTTTTCTTCTTTTTTACAACTATCGGAAATAACTGATAATAAGAATAATAAAACAAATATCTTTACCGTTTTGTTCACGTTCTGTATAGGTTAGTTTGGTTTCAGAACGCAATATTAACCAGAATATTTTATTTATCATGAGACAACGATCTTTTTGGATCTATGTAAAGATTTTCCTGTTGTTTCTTATTTTCATTACATTTGTCAGTGGAACAGAAGCCCAGGAGGCCACGGTAAGCAAAAGAAAAATTGAGCGGGAACATGCAAAAAACGAAAAAAAATCCCGCAAAGCATACGAAAAGGCCGTAAAGCAGCATCAGAAGAATCAATCATCCAATACAAGAGCGATGATGAAACAGTCCAAAAAAACGGCCCGGAAAACGATGCCCGTCAAACCGGCTTCGGGAAAAAAATGCAAGTGAGCTAATCATTCAAATATTTAGGCAGAAGGACTATTTAGAAAGAATTTATTTTTAAATCTGACATAAAAATCATTTGGATATTATTTTAATTAATTATTACCTTTACAAACTTTTTCAGCCTCAAAAGTATAATCTAACATAAAATAAATGGTATGTTCAGACATTTACTATTAGCCATTGCTTTGCTACTAACAAATAGTGTGTTAGTATTTTCACAGACAGGATCAGGTTCGCTCAAAGGAAAGATCACTGACAAAAACACTAAGGAAGCCATCTCCTTCGCCAACATTGTTGTCGAGATAGGAGGGGTTCCGGTCGGAGGTACTACCTCCGATTTTGACGGTAATTTCCTTATTAAGCCAATCCCTCCCGGGAAGGTTGATCTGAAGGCCACTTATGTGGGATATACATCGGCTACCATCACCGGAGTTGTTGTATTGGCTGATAAAATCAATTTCCAGGATATCCAGCTTCAAACCCAGACCACCAATCTGGTGGAGGTTGAGGTAACGGCATATAAAGTGCCTTTGATTTCCAAGGACCAGACGGTTTCCGGAGGTACGGTTACCTCGGAGGAAATTTCAAAGATGGCCAACAAATCAGCGGCTGCAGTTGCCACAACCGTGGGGGGTGTCGGTACCGACGCCAACGGTAATATCACCAGTATGCGTGGTCAGCGTTCTTCGGGAACCGTTTACTATATTGACGGTATCCGCGTGGTTGGAAGCAGTTCATTGCCGCAATCAGCTATTGAGCAGGTTGAAGTAATCCTGGGAGGAACCCCAGCAAGTTATGGTGACGCCACGGGCGGTATCATCAGTGTGACCACCAAAGGTCCTTCACGTGATTTTGCTGCAGGCATCGATGCGCAAACTTCCCAGTTCCTGGATCAATTCGGTTATAACCGGGTAGGTCTGAACTTTACCGGCCCGCTTTTCTCCAGAAAAGATACCGTTACCAAATCAAAGACCCCTATCATGGGCTACTTTGTGGCCGGTGAATTTGTTTACCAGAAAGATGGTAATCCTTCTGCATTCCCTTTATATAAGGTAAAGGATGATGTGCTTGATCGCATTCGTGTGAACCCTTTGGGTCTTGTTGCTGACGGTAACAGTGTTTTCTTACGAGCAGAATATCTGAACAAAAACGACCTGGAGAAAACAAAATACACCCAAAATACTGCATTCCTGGATGTCACGGCTTCCGGTAAATTGGATATCCGCATTTCGCCGACTATTAACCTTTCGGTTGGAGGCACCTACCAGATGCACGATGGCAAAGACTTCAGCTATGGTTCTTCCCTGATGAACTCCATGAATAATACGCGCACTACCAATAACACCTGGAGGGTCAACGGCCGTTTTACACAGCGATTCCCAACCGGTTCAGACAGTAAATCATTCGTGAAGAATGTCTTTTATTCCCTCAGCGGGGATTTTTCCAGACTCTCCGGGAAAACAGAAGATGCGGAACTCAAGGATAATTTCTTTAAATATGGTTACGTCGGAAGTTTCGCCACTCATAGAAATCGTGCTTATACAGATTTTCTTACTTACGACTCTGTTTCAGGGAAACTGGCTCACAAACAGAATGGATTCCGCGATACCTTAGTGGTTTATACTCCGGGAACTTTTAATCAGGAATCAGCTGATTGGACATCCCAGTATTATAGTTTCTTTGACAAAACGGGCTATTATGAAAATATCAATGAGATCATCCAGGGCAGAGGGCTCGTTAACGGACAGGAACCATTCCCGGTTTATGGTACCTGGACAAATGTAGGTAACCGTTCAAATGGCTATAATTTTTACCAACAGGATCAATATTCAATCCAGGCATTCTTTTCTTCTGACTTTGGTAATCACTCCATCCAGCTTGGGTTTCAGTATCAGCAACGGAAAAATGCATTGTGGCAGGCATCTGATGCCACCGGTGTATGGGGAGTTATGCGCCTGATCACCAATTCCCAGTTGCAGGATCTTGACCTTGCGAACCCGCAGCTCGTATACAGGGACAATATTTTCATGGATACCATCAATTATTACAGGAAATATGTTCCCCTGCTGCAGAAAAATTTTGACATTAATCTCCGTAACCGTCTTGGATTACCCATTGATGGTACTGATTTTATTGATATTGATTCTTATAATTTCTCGGCCAATACCATCAATTATTACGATAAGGATCAACAGTTACATACGATTAAAGCCAATAGTGATATTTTTTCGATCGATATGTTCAGCGCAGATGAACTGTTTAATGGCGGTTCACCACTGGTTGGTTATTATGGATATGATTATACGGGAGGTAAACTTAATTCCAAGCCCAGTTTCAATGATTTCTTCACTGCAACGGATGCAAAGGGAAATTTCACCCGCCCGATCGGTGCCTATGAACCCATTTATGTAGCCGGCTTTATCCAGGATAAATTCGATTTCAAAGATCTCATCTTTAACATCGGGTTACGTGCCGACCGTTTCGACGCAAACCAGATGGTTCTGAAAGATCCGTATCTTTTCCAACCTGCTAAAACCGCTTCTGAAGTCACAGATATTAATAACACCACGATCGTGCATCCGGCCGGTATCGGCGGCGATTATGTGGTTTATGTGGACGACTTCAATAACCCATCCACAATCACGGGATACCGCTCAGGTAACCAATGGTTTAATGCAGAAGGAACCCCGGTATCTGACCCAAGAATCATTGACCCGACGGGAGTGAAACCTTATCTCCAGAATCCTTCTAATGAGGTAATCGGAGCTGAAATTTTTAAAGATTATGAGCCACAGTGGAACTGGATGCCACGTATTTCCTTCTCTTTCCCGATTTCCGACGATGCTCTTTTCTATGCACACTATGACATTCTGACCCAGCGTCCGACCTCGGGCGTTCGAGTGGATCCCGTATCCTATTATTTTATCAATGTTATCGGGGGTGCTTATACCATCAACAATCCAAACCTGCAACCGGAAAAGACCATTGATTATGAATTGGGATTCCAGCAAAAAATCAATAATGCTTCCTCTCTCAAATTATCGGTATTCTATCGCGAAATGAGAGACCAGATCCAGCAATTCCGTCTCAGTGGCGCATATCCGAAAACGTATTATTCTTACACCAACATCGATTTTGGCACGGTGAAAGGGTTGACGCTTACTTATGACCTGAGAAGAACCCAAAATGCTCGGGTACGTTTTAGCTATACCCTGCAGTTTGCTGATGGAACCGGATCGGATGCCGATGCAGCTTCGACCATTATCCGTTCTGATCAGCCGAACTTACGAACGATGAACCCTCTTGCCTACGACAGAAGGCATTCGTTCAACGTAAGTCTTGACTATCGTTGGGGCAGCGGGAAAGAATATAACGGCCCGGTCATCAATCGTACAAAGGGCGGAAAACCCCCGATACAAATCCTTTCGAACCTGGGTGGTAACCTTACCCTTACCGGGGGATCCGGAACACCGTATACCAAATCGAGTAAAATAATGGCTTATGGTGGCATGGGTCCGATCACAGGAACAGTTAACGGTTCCCGCCTTCCATGGCAATTCCTTCTGAACTTCAGGGTTGATAAAGATTTTAATCTTCCGTTTGGTAAAAGAGGTGCGACACTTAATATTTATGTTGAAGTGCTCAACCTGTTAAACACGCTCAATGTGGTAAATGTTTATCCTGCAACCGGATCGGCGAGCGATGACGGATATCTTACGGCTCCGGAATATCAAACTCAGATCAACCAACAGGTCAACCCACAGTCATACAAAGACCTTTATTCTACATATATCGATAACCCCTACAACTTCAGCACACCTCGTCAAACAAGGTTGGGTATCATGTTTAACTTCTAAAAGTATAGACAGACCTGATGAGAAGAAACAGTTCAGATTTTTTAAAATCCGCAATCATGAAAAATATTTATCGATTATTATTGATTTTCCTCTGCTGGATGTTGGTTTTGCCTTCCACATTCTCAAGAGAAACGCAAAAACAGGGTAGTAACAAGAACTCGGATGAAATCAAATCCACCGCAGCCGGATGTGAACCAGGATCAAATTACAAATACCTGGATATCAATAACGTAAGAACGCTTATCTATTCCTACGGAAACGGTTGGTTCCTGGAGAATGCGGAGTATGAGATTCCAAAAGGATCCAAAAAAACTTCCATGTTCTCCATGTCACTCTGGATCGGAGGGATAGATGTCAATAACAATCTTAAGCTGGCGGCTTATCAATATGGTCAGGGACCTACTACAGCCTCTGCTCATACCAAGAACGATTTTTGGCCCGGACCGCTTACCGTTGACGGTACCGCTGCTATTGATGATGCAACCTGCGCCAAATATGACAGATTATACCCAATCACCCGGGCCGAGGTACTTGAATATATTGCATGGTGGGACAACAAAGCCGAATTCCCCAATTATGTCATTCCCAAGTCAATTCTTGACTGGCCGGCAAAAGGTGACCGTTCCAAAGGACAGGCGTTTTACCTGGCACCTTTTTTTGATGTGGATGGCGGTGGAGCATACAATCCCAAAGAAGAAGGAGACTATCCCTATTATGATTTTGCCAATTCACTTTGTCCGAAATATTTGAAACCCGGTGAAAAACAAAAACGGGCACGTCTGAAAAACGGGGAGCCCGACGATACGCTGGGTATTCTTGTTGACCAGGTTTTGAAAGGTGACCAGACCCTCTGGAGTGTTTTCAATGATAAAGGAAATTTTCACTCTGAATCACAGGGCGACCCGATTGGTCTGGAAATCCGTGCACAGGCTTTCGCCTTTGCCACAAACGACGAAATCAATAACATGACTTTCTACAGTTATGAAATCATCAACCGGTCTACTTATACATTAACCGGAACTTATTTCAGCCAGTGGGTAGACCCCGATCTCGGTTTTGCAGAAGATGATTACGTGGGTTGCGATGTTACACGAGGACTCGGGTATTGCTTCAACGGGAAGGTAATTGACGGAACCGGCCAGGTACAGGCCTATGGAAATTTTCCTCCTGCAGTCGGAGTTGACTTCTTCCAGGGACCATATATGGATCCTGACAACCGGGATAACCCAAGATTCACCGGCGATTGCTCGATAATCAACAGCGAATTTGAAAGTGACCAGATGGCCATCAACGGGGTAAACTTTGGCGATGGTATTGTGGATAATGAAAGATTCGGGATGCGCCGGTTTGTTTATCACAACAACAGTCTTTCAGGAGTACCCCAATATATGCAGGACCCAAAGTATGCTCCTGAATATTATAATTTTCTTCGCGGAATCTGGAAAGATGGTGTGAAGATGCGTTATGGAGGAAATGCTCATCCTTCCTCGGGAGGTAACGGGCCGGAATGTGATTTTATGTTCCCCGATTTGTCTGATATTTGCAACTGGGGCACCAAGGGAGAAGTTCCCAGCCCTAAATTATGGACAGAAGAAACAGCAAATAATAACCCTTCTGACCGTCGTTTTATGCAATCCGCAGGACCTTTTACCCTGCAACCCGGTGCATGTAATTATATCACCGTTGGTATTCCATGGGCACGTTCCGCTTCAGGTACACCATGGGAATCGGTTCAACTTCTCAAAGTCGTTGACGATAAATGCCAGAAACTTTTTGATAACTGTTTTGCCGTTCTTAACGGACCCAATGCCCCGGATCTGACCATCCAGGAACTGGATAAAAAACTGATCATTTATATTTCCAACCGGAAAACCAATGATAAAGGCAATAACTTCCAGGAACGTTATTCCGAATTTGATCCTAATATCCCCAATCCGGATAACTTACCACATAATCTGCGGAATGACTCACTCTATCATTTTGAAGGATACCAGGTTTACCAGTTAAAGGATGCAAGTGTCAGTGCTGCCGATATTCAGGACCCCAGTAAAGCAAGGATTATATTCCAGAGCGATGTTCAGAATAAAATCTCAAAACTCGTCAACTGGACCTTTAATCAGGATCTTGGAGGAAATGTCGGGACCATTATGGTTGAAGGCTCCAACAAAGGGGTTCAGCATTCATTTGTTATTACCGATGACAAATTTTCAACAGGTGATATCCGTTTGATCAACCATAAACAATATTATTACCTGGCTGTATCCTACGCCTACAATATGTACAAGTCCTACCAGCCTGACTCAGTTCAGAAAGGGCAATTAACTCCCTATCTGCAGGGCAGAAATAATATCAAGTCATATACTGCAATACCGCATATTCCACTTGGAGATATAACCAATTCAGGTTATGGTGACGGTCCGGTCATTACACGTATAGAAGGCCAGGGCAACGGCGGCATGATACTTGAAATGAGTGATGCTACCATTGCTGAAATACTTGCAAAACCAATTGCTGACTCTGTCAACAATAAATATGGCGATCCGAATTATCCGATCTCCTACAAACCTGTTTATAAGGCAGGTTCCGGTCCGCTGAAGGTCAAGGTAATTGATCCGCTGAATGTGGTTCCGGGGAATTACACTGTGAAATTTGATTCGATGGTACCGGGCCCGAATGATTTTATCGGTTCTTACAGAAATCCAAAAATCCTTTTCGGGAAATGGACCTTGATTAATCATACCACTGGAATTAGCACTCCCTCTGACACTACTACTATTTACCCATACGAACAGTTGTTCCTTGACCTCGGTCTTGCATTGACGATTAACCAGGTACCTTTCCCTGGTGATAAAAATGATACATCTAAATTGATCGTTTATACGGATAATGGATTATTGGCCGCTCCGACTGCCATATACCAGGACAGTACAAAACGATGGCTGACCGGTGTTGCCGATGATGATATTCCCGCTTCTTCCCAAAATTGGATCAGAGCAGGAAGTTATAAGGGAACTGACACTAAATTATTTGATTTCGATATGGGTAATGACAATCCATGGGATCCAAATAAAAGTTATGCAAAAATTCAGGGTGGCACCTTTGCTCCATATTCGCTCACGGCTACTGAAGGTCAGTTACCAGGTGTTGGCCCTGCTTTCGGAACGAGCAATCTTTTCTCCAAGACATACAGTTATATGTCGAATCTGGCCAGTATCGACCTGGTAATCACTCCGGATCAAACGAACTGGACACGTTGTCCCGTACTGGAAATGTGTAACAACGTGACATTAGCCGAAGGCAATGCCAAGAAATTTGATTTCCGTGTACATGCTTCTGTGAACATCAAGGGCGATACCGGTGTGGTCAGCGATAATCCGCAAATGAACTCGAGCTATCTTGGTGCTACGGGCATGGGATGGTTCCCTGGATATGCCATCAACCTTGAAACCGGCGAGCGGCTGAACATTATGTTTGGTGAAAACTCCTGGATGGTTGCCAATAACGGGCGGGACATGCTTTGGAACCCAACCAGTGTATTGTATGACAACCTGGGTACTCCGATCTTTGGTGGACAGCATTATGTCTACATTATGGGCACATCGAAATACCAGGTACAAACGATACACCTTGACTTCCCCGCTTATGATGGGTGTGCCTACATTCGTGCAAATTATAATAAACAACCTCCGCAGGTATACAGGCCTATTATCTGGGGTTCCGCCTTGTATGCCGGAATGCCTTTAGCAATTGAAGGGAAAGAATCGCTCTGGCTGAATAATGAGGTAAAGATCAAAATCAGGGTTGGCAAACCTTACCAGCGGTATTATTCAACGGTTCTGCCGACCGAATTCTCTGCAACCACAGAGAATGACAACTGGCCATTGTATACCTTTAATACGGCTTCCATATCTACCGTTAAGGAGAATCCGGATACTTATACGTCCGAACTTGACCTGATCAATGTAGTTCCGAATCCTTATTACGGTTACGATGATTATGAAAGGAACCAGCTGGACAACCGTATCAAGATCGTTAACCTTCCTCCGAAATGTACCGTTACGATATTTAACGTGAGTGGTACCCTCATCAGACAATTCATCGTGGATAAGTCGGGAGTTCCTAATCCCAGATCTTCTTCAAAGGGTATCAATACGGATGCAAAAACATCTATAGACTGGGATCTGAAGAATTTTGCAGGGATCCCCATCTCCGGAGGTGCCTATCTGATTCATGTTAAAGCAGATGGTTTCGGCGAAAGGACAATTAAGTGGTTTGGAATTTTACGGCCCACTGACTTGAATTCGTTCTAAAACTCTATTATATAAAACGGCTAGAAATAAAAAACTTCAAGAACATGAAAAATATATATAGCTCTTTTTTTGCAATATTCATCATGGGTTTATTACTGCTCCCGATGGATAATGTTTTTGCAGGAAATAAAGACAGGGCAGGTCAGGCGGGTGCGTCTGAATTACTCATCAACCCCTGGGCAAGAAGTTCAGGGTGGGGTGGTGTAAATACCGCAAACGCTTATGGACTGGAGGCGTTGTATTCCAATGTTGCCGGTACTGCCTCAACCAAAGGGACCGAAATCATCTTTGCCTATACCGACTGGTTAAAAGGATCAGGTGTTAGCATCATGAATTTTGGTTTATCTCAGAAACTGGGTGCAAATAAAGGAGTACTTACCCTGAGCGTAATGTCGATGAATTTTGGTGAAATAGAAATTACCACAGCCGCTTTACCTGAGGGTGGACAGGGTATCTATAAACCGAGTTACGTAAACATCAATCTGGCTTATGCCAAGGCGTTTTCCAACAGCATTTACGGAGGGTTGAATATCAAGATCATTTCTGAGTCCATCTCGAACGCAAGCGCCCAGGGGATTGCCCTTGATGCGGGTATCCAGTATATCACCGGACCGCAGGAGCAGATAAAATTCGGAGTGGCCCTGAAAAATGTCGGACCAACCATGAAATTCAGCGGCGACGGTATGTCATTCCGCGGAATCATCCCCGGACATGGGAATGACAATGACCTCTTCACGGTTTCTCAACGTTCTGAGAGTTATGAAATGCCTGCAACTTTACGCATTGGCGCTTCCTATGACTTTCTGATGGGGGAATTTCACAAGATTACGCTCGCCGGAAACTTTACATCCAATTCTTTTACCAAGGATCAGTTTACCATTGGTGCTGAATATTCGTTGAAATATTATTTTGCAGTACGTGCCGGTTACACTTACCAGGACGGAATGTTCAACAGCTCTCTTCCCGAAAAAGGAACGGTGTTTACAGGCTTCAATGGTGGTTTCTCCGTATCTATTCCCCTGAATAAGGAAAAGGAAAGAGGAATCGGAATTGATTACTCTTACAGATCTACAAATCCCTATGCCGGAACTCATAGCATTGGCTTAAAACTCAATTTTTAATAAATTCTTTAACGACCGGATTTAATCCGTTGTTAATCCATAATTAGCGAAAGGACCCTTCCCCGAGGGTCTTTTGGCTTATTAGGTAATCAGAAAAAATTGACCATTATGGCAGAAATTAAGTATTATACTCAGGAAGGGTTAAACAGGTTAAGTGATGAGCTACACCAGTTAACGACGGTGGAGCGGCCTCACATTTCAAAACAAATCGCCGAGGCACGTGACAAAGGTGATCTTTCGGAAAATGCCGAATATACCGCTGCAAAGGAAGCCCAATCTTTGCTTGAACTGAAAATATCCAAACTTCAGGATGTTATTGGAAATGCACGTTTATTGGATGAATCAAAAATGGACTTCAGCAAAGTATTAATCCTTTCCATTGTTAAGCTGAAGAATTCCCAAAATGGGAATATCATTACCTATACGCTGGTTCCGGAGAAGGAAGCCAATGTTAAAGAAGGTAAAATCTCCGTGAATTCACCGATTGCCAAAGGTCTTCTGGGTAAAAAACTCGGAGATAAAGTGGAGATTATTGTCCCTGTGGGAACGATGGCCTTCGAAATCGTTGAAATTTCCCGTCTGTAAGCTCTTTCAACACCGTTTTCTTTTTTTCCTCATACCTGCAGGCCCACTGCGGGAAATTTATTTTGTATCTTCGATGAACAAAATTATTTGATCATGGAAACACTTTTTACGAAAATTATCCGGGGAGACATTCCGTCTTTTATGGTAGCAGAGGATGCGGATTATTTTGCCTTTCTGGATATTAATCCGCTGGCAAAAGGTCATACGCTGGTGGTTCCGAAGAAACCCGTTGATAACATCTTCGACCTGGACGATGATTTATACCAGGGACTGTTCCTGTTTGCAAAAAAAATTGCCCGGGCAATCGCACAAGTAATCCCCTGTCAAAAAGTGGGTATTGCAGTGATTGGTCTCGAGGTTCCTCATGCCCATATTCATCTCGTTCCGATCAATTCCATATACGACATTGATTTTAAAAAGGCAAAACTGATCCTCCCCCCGAAAGAGTTCACGGAGATTATGGAAAAGATCAGAAAAGAGTTGGAGAATCAGGAAGATCAGTAAGCCCGGATATTTTTTCCTTCAATGTAATTGATGAAGGAATTGGTTACCACTTTATTGCCTCCAGGGGTAGGATAATTCCCGGTAAAATACCAGTCACCGGCATTTTTCGGGCAAGCCTCATGAAGATCTTCGATGGTCTGGAATATGATTTCAACCTTGGCCTGAATGGTGGATGGTGTCAGGAGTTCGGAGATTTTTTCCGAGATTCTTGTAGCAGTAAAGGGTTTGTAAATGGCCTTGACGAAATTCTCGTATTTTTCCTTTTTCAGACCTTCCTGTGCTTTTGACTTAATATATACGGAGTTGATGACGCTTTCCTGGTGCGTTTCTTTTAACAATTCTATGGCTGCCCTGAAGGCAATAAAGTCTGACAGTTTTGCCATATCGATCCCGTAGCAATCCGGATAGCGGAGTTGCGGGGCTGATGAGGCAATGATGATCTTTTTGGGACCCAGACGGTCGAGAATCCGAAGGATGCTTTGCTTCAAGGTCGTTCCCCTCACGATGGAATCATCCAGTATCACCAGGTTGTCTTTTCCCCTGCGGATACTTCCATAGGTAATATCGTAAACATGCGCGGCCAGGTCATCCCTTTGTGAATCCTGGGCGATGAAGGTGCGTAATTTCATGTCCTTCACAGCAACTTTCTCAACCCTTGGACGCAGTTTCATGATTTCTTCCAATGCTTCCGAGGTAAGCGTAGCCTTTGCCTGCAAGATTTTTTCCTGTTTGATCCCGTTACAGAAAAGCTCAATCTCCTCGATCAATCCATAATAAGCATCAATGGCGGTATTAGGAATATAAGAGAATACCGTGTTTTCAAGATCGTAATCAACCGCTTTAAGGATGGCGGGTGCAAGAAACTGCCCAAGTTTTTTTCTTTCCCGGTAGATCTCTTTATCTGTTCCGCGGGAGAAATAGATCCGCTCGAATGAACAGGCTTTCTTTTCGAGCGGTTTCCGGAACTGTCGCTCGACAACGGTTCCATCTTTTTTTATGATTAATGCATATCCCGGCTTCAATTCCTGGATGGATTCGAAGGGTACGTTAAAGGTCGTCTGGATGACGGGTCTTTCGGAGGTGGCAACCACCACTTCGTCGTCTCTGTAAAAATAGGCAGGCCGTATTCCGTTGGGATCACGCATCACAAACGCATCACCATGGCCCAGCATACCTGCAATCACATAACCGCCATCCCAGGTCTTGGCTGCATTTCTCAGGATCTTCTGAATATCCAAGTGTTTGGCAATCTCCTGCGAAATTTCCCTCTTTTTAAATCCGTCCTGCTTGAATTTCTGGTAAAGGGCTTCATTCTCTTCATCCAGAAAATGACCGATCTTTTCCAGGATGGTAATGGTATCTGAAGTCTCCACCGGGTATTGTCCCAGGTCAATCAGCTTGTTGAAAAGCTCGTCAACATTGGTAAGGTTAAAATTCCCGGCTAGGACAAGGTTTTTGGTCATCCAGTTGTTTTCTCTTACAAAAGGATGAATATTGAGAAGGTTATTTTTCCCGAAGGTCCCATAGCGTAAATGCCCAAGGTAAAGTTCGGCCACACATTCGATGTTGTATTTCAGCCAGTCAATGTCTTTGAGACGTTGCGGATGTCTTTCGGCAACCTCGGCTAAAGGAGCCATCCATTTGGTAAAGATATCCTTGATGGCTGAATCGGTGTTGGAGCGGACGCGGTTGATGTATTTATGACCCGGTTCGAGGTCGAACTTGATGTTGGCGATACCCGCTCCATCCTGCCCGCGGTTGTGCTGCTTCTGCATGAGCAGGTGTACCTTGTTCAAACCGTAGAGGGCGGTACCGTATTTTGAGACATAGTATTCGAGCGGTTTTAAGAGTCTTATCAGCGCGATACCACATTCGTGATTGATCCGTTCGCTCATTTAAAAGGGGTTTAAAATGAGGGTGCAAAGATACGAAAATGAGAGAAACCAGGAAATAAAAGGTCTCTTCATGCGGGATTTGTTTAAATTTATACTTTGTATCCCAATGCCAAGTCAAATGATTAAAAAAGTCACATCAGTCGACTACACGCTACTTTCCCGGTCGATTATGCCCGTTTTGGATGTCCGATCTGAAAGTGAATATCTTCAGGGGCACATTCCGGGCGCCATTAACCTGCCGCTTTTCAATAATGAGGAGCGGGCCATTGTCGGGACGCTGTTTAAGAATTCAGGAAGGGAAGCTTCAGTAATAAAAGGATTGGAAATGGTGGGTCCGAAGCTGGCGGATTATGTGAAACAACTGCATAAAATAACCCCTGGCAGGAAAATTCTCCTTTACTGCTGGCGGGGCGGAATGCGGAGCGGAAGCATGGCCTGGCTATTCGAACAGGCAGGTTATGAAGTATTTGTATTGGTTGGCGGCTACAAAGCATACCGTCATTTCATTCTCGACTATTTCGGGAAGAATTTGCATTTAACCCTTGTCGGTGGAAAAACCGGAAGCGGGAAAACAGACATCCTGCATGCGCTCGAGGCAAAAGGCGAACAGGTCCTCGATATCGAAAAGTTGGCCAATCACAAAGGATCGGTTTTTGGCGCCAGGGAAGACGGATTTCAACCCAACAATGAGCAATTTTACAATGATATTTTTGAGGTTTTGTACAAGCAGGATTCCTCGAAAATGATCTGGATTGAGGATGAAAGCCGCAACATCGGAAGGGTATCCATCCCGGATCCATTGTTTGAACGGATGACCCGTTCCCCTCTGATCAGGTTGGAATGCCCGAAAGAGATACGAATCAGCCGTCTGGTAAAGGAATATGCAGGTTTGCCAAAAGCATACCTGGAAGAATGCCTGGAAAAGATCCGGGAAAAAATGGGCGGCGACCGGATGAAGACCGCCAAGGAAGCGCTTGCGGTCAATAATTTCCACAGGGTGGCTGACCTTGCACTCGAATATTATGATAAATCCTATGAACATTCCATGGCCGGTAAATCAAAAGAGATTATTCATACCATTTCCATTACCTCAGATCACCCTAATGAAACCGCCGATCTGCTTCTTTCTTTTATCAAAAAACAAAAAATCGCATGAGCCTGATTTATCTTGATTATAACGCTACAACACCCCTTGATGAAAAAGTTGTTGAGGCCATGCGGCCCTTTCTGCATGATATTTTCGGTAATCCTTCCAGTATTCATTCGAATGGGGTAAAAGCCAGAAAGAGCGTCGAATATGCACGTAAACAGGTGGCAGGTCTGTTACATTGTTTCACGGATGAAATCATCTTTACCAGCG
The DNA here is from genome assembly GCA_038244085.1 of Bacteroidales bacterium. Classification (GTDB taxonomy): domain Bacteria; phylum Bacteroidota; class Bacteroidia; order Bacteroidales; family FEN-979; genus FEN-979. The sequence continues at coordinate 217,006 of JBBRTX010000003.1, forward strand.
GCGGAAGCGAATCCAATAACCTTGCGATCAAGGGAATGGCTTACCGACTCCGCAACCAGGGAAACCATATCATCACCTCCGCGATTGAACATCCTGCAGTAACAGAAGTATGCCGGTTTCTGGAGAAAGATGGATTCAGGATCACATACCTGCCGGTTGATGCCAATGGAAGGGTTAACCCTGAAGACCTGGAAAAGGAAATAACCCCGCAAACCATTCTCATCACAATCATGCATGCCAACAATGAGACCGGTTCAATTCAGCCGATTGCGGAAATCGGAAAGATCGCAAAAGAAAGAAATATCATTTTTCACACAGATGCAGCGCAGAGTGTGGGAAAAATTCCAATAGATGTCAACTTGTTTAATATTGACCTTCTATCGGTCGCCGGCCATAAACTTTACGGTCCCAAGGGTGTCGGAGCATTGTTTATCAGAAGAGGGGTGAAGCCGGAAAAACTGATACATGGCGCGGATCATGAGCAAAATCTCAGGGCTGGAACAGAAAATATCATGTCTATTGCCGGGTTGGGAATGGCCTGCGAAATTGCCGCAGCTTATCTTCAAAATGACAAGGGTCAACTTCTCCGGCTTCGTAACCGGTTGGAACAGGAAATCCTCGAGAAGCTGCCTGAAGTGAAACTGAACGGGGATCCGGAGTTGCGGCTTCCAAATACCGTTAATCTTAGTTTCCCTGGCGTTGAAGCAGCACTGATGTTATCCAAGATGCCGGAAATAGAAGCTTCGGCAGGAGCTGCCTGTCATTCGGGAAGTGAGGTCATTTCGCCGGTATTGAAGGCCATGGGCGTCAGCGATTATGATGCCATGGGAAGTATCCGCTTTTCATTGGGAAGGATGACCACACAGGAAGATATTGAGAGAGTGATACCGGTTATCACCGGGGCCTATAAAAAACTTTCAGGGAACCGGGATTCTTCCGGCGTTTTGGCAGATCATCCGGAGAAAATCCTGCTAACACACTATACTCATAGTCTGGGGTGTGCCTGCAAGATGGATCCTTTGGCCTTACAGGAATTGCTTAAAAGCATGCCAGTTACCAATGATCCGGCTATTCTGGTGGGTTTTGAAACTTCCGACGATGCGGCCGTATACCGGATCAATGAAAGTACGGTGATCGTGCAGACGGTGGATATGATTCCCCCTGTGGTGGATGATCCTTACAGCTTTGGGGCCATCGCCGCTGCCAATGCCCTCAGCGATGTTTACGCGATGGGAGGTAAGCCGTTATTTGCATTGAGTGTGGTTGGGTTTCCGGTAAAAATATTGCCTCAGTCGGTACTTCTTGAAATCATCAAGGGCGCCAATGACAAAGTCGCCGAGGCAGGAATACGCATCATCGGCGGGCATAGCATCGAAGATACGGAACCGAAATTCGGGCTCATCGTCACCGGAACGGTTGATGCGGGAAAAATCCTGAAAAATAGCGGGGCAAAGCCGGGCGATGCGATCATCCTGACCAAGCCAATCGGAACCGGGATCATCTCTACCGGTATCAAGCGTGGATTGGTTGAAACCCGGGACGAGGAACATATAATCGCCGTCATGTCGGAATTGAATAACAAAGCCGCTGAGGTCATGGCGCGATTTCCTGTGAATGCCTGCACGGATGTGAGCGGGTTCGGCCTGCTGGGTCACCTGAAAGAAATGGTTACGGGAAGCGGAAACGGGGCAACCATCCTAGTAAAGGAAGTTCCGTTCTTCCCGGCTGCAGTGGATCTGATCACTGCCAACGTGATACCCGGCGGAACCTTGAACAACAAGCGGTTTGTTGCATCAGCTGTCCGTTATGAAGATCACATTCCTGAATCCTCAAAGATCATTTTATCGGATGCTCAGACCTCAGGAGGCTTGCTGATTGCATTGCCACAGCCTTTTGCAGACGGATTGCTGAAAGCGCTGCATGATGCGGGTATCCTTCAAGCGGTTGTCATCGGCAGTTTTACAGAAGGAACTCCTTTAATTACTGTAAAGTAGCTATTTTTTTTAACCCCTCCAGTTGTCTCCTCTCCATGATCCTTCCGATGGGATAGATATCTTTAGACTGATCCCAGTATGGCGACTTCATATAAAACCAGTTGAGAATCTGGTCGGCGCTTTTGGCAAAGACAGAATCTGATTTCATTTTTTGTTCAAATTCCGCCTTCAGCTTCGGGTCATCTTTCAGGTATTTTTCAGCCATCGGCTCTATTACGTAATGCTCCCCGTATTCTTTTTGTTCAAAGATTGCATCAAAAAATCCCCAGGAAACCAAAGAACCCATTCCTTTTGGTTCCAGCATATGAATAATGATCCTTGCGGAAGGTTGGGAAAGGTCCACCAGGGCTGATCCCGCCATAAAAGTTTTTTTTACCCTGATCTCTTCTGTCGAAAAATTTGTCAGTGGATGGCGCCCTTCATATGGGTTGGCCTGCCATTTCGGGTTACTGAATTTATAAGTTGTGACTTCCAGGGTGGTGTCTCTCTTCAACCTGTAAAGCCGTATACCATGGAATTCCATTCGTTCAATGATGGTCGACCACTCTGCCGGGATAATATAGGCCTCCGGAAGCTGAATGGTCATTACCGGACGGGTCTTGCTAAAATAAGGTAATTGATAAGAAAGCTTTTTGTCGCCATACTTAAACCAGGTCTCTCCGGAGATGCTACTTTTTACTTCTTCATAAGCAATTCCGAGAAAATCGACCATGGTACTGTCATGGGTAAGTGTCTCAAAACGCAAAGGGAACGGTGATTTCCGGAAAGATTCAGATGAACAGGTTTTATCCGCTTTCGTAACAATGGCAGTAATTTTCGCAGATTCATCGGACATGATTTCGAGTGAAGCCAGGAGTGCTTGGTAAGTTGCATTTACCCGTTTCTCATAACTCTTGAGCATATGCGTTTCGAGCAGCAGCCCCGGCCGGTTTCGAAAACCCGTATAGCCCTGTGAAAACATTGGGGGTGTAACGTCTTTCTCCAGGCCGCTTTTCGGATTGTGCCAATCCCGGAATTCGATATAGGGGAATGCCATAATTCCAGCCGCAGAGAGTTTGGCGGTCCAAAGTGGTAAAAATGTTTTTTCACTCCATCCTGCAACTTCCGGATCAAGATTTCCCGAAGTGTCCATGTAATAGGTAAGTACATATTGATAATCGGCGCCATCGGTCGTGTGAACGTCAATGAAGAGTTCCGGGAGCCATCGGTTGAACAGGGTGAGCCAGGCCTGCACTTCAGGCGTATCTGCCTTGAGAAAATCCCGGTTCAGGTTCAGATTGGTGGCCGTAACTCTCCAGCCCATTTCTTTTGGACCATTCTGATTGATGCGGTTGTAAGGACCGAAGCGTTCATGGCCGTCCACATTAAATATCGGGATGAATAAAATGGAAACCTTATCCAACAGTTTGATGGGGATTTTTTTCGTGATCAGATCGCGGATCAGCAGCAATCCTGCATCTTTTCCCTCACTTTCGCCCGGGTGTATGCATGCTTCCACAAGTAAGATGGTTCTTCCGGCCTTCCGGATAGCGACGGGATTTGTGAATCCTTGTTTATCCATGATCAGGAGGGGAAGATCTCTGCCCTGGGCGCTTTTGCCGAAGGAAAGCAGATGAACCTTGGGTGATGCAGCCTGAAGCTTCCGGCAATATTCCAGTGTTTCTTTGTATCTCGGGGTTTCTTTGTTTCCTGATCTTTCATAAAAGGTCTCCAGATCCAGGTTCTGGGAAAAACCAAATCCTGAAAACAACATGAAAAAAAACAGCAAAAGTCTCCTCATAATCTTATTTTTTGTCGGGTTTAACGATTCAAACTTACAGGTTTTTTCATTGTCCCATGGCTTCATCTCTCATTTTAACGTAATTTTATCGAAAATTCAAAAAGCATGATTCGGATTATCACTTGGATAGGAATTCTTTTAATCTCAAGCCCGGTTTTCAGTCAATATACAAATATTGTGATCGGTGGAGCGGACATGCCGAATGAACCTTCCATTGCCATCAATCCGCAAAATACCGCCCAGATGGTGGCAGGAGCCAATATTGATATTTTTTACTTTTCAGCGGATACAGGATACACATGGCAGCAAGGACAGCTTACTTCTACCTACGGTGTTTACGGCGATCCCTGCATTATTGCCGACACAGCCGGGAATTTCTATTTTTTCCACCTTGCTGACCCGCCTTCAAGGAACTGGCTTGACAGGATCGTTTGCCAGAAGTCAGTCAACGGCGGGCAAACCTGGTCGAATGGTTCATTCGCCGGTTTGAACGGGAACAAGGATCAGGATAAGGAGTGGGCAGTGGTTGATCCTGCAAACAACAACATTTATCTTACCTGGACTGAATTTGATCAATACGGCAGCGACCATCCGGATGACAGTACGCGTATCCTTTTTTCAAGATCGACCAACCAGGGTCAATCCTGGAGTGTTCCGGTCAGGATCAACCACATTTCCGGGGATTGTCTCGACATGGACAGCACGGTGGAAGGCGCCGTTCCGGCTGTCGGTCCCGCTGGTCAAATTTACGTTTCATGGGCCGGTCCGGAGGGGTTGGTATTCAACCGATCATTGGACCAGGGAGTTACCTGGCCGGATTCAAACATTTTCGTTTCTGATATTCCCGGTGGATGGGATTTTGCAATTCCCGGCATTTTTCGGGCAAATGGTCTTCCTGTAACCTGTTGTGATCTCAGCGATGGTCCGCACCGGGGAAATATTTACATCAACTGGTCCGACCAGCGAAACGGCGAGGAAGATACCGATATCTGGTTTAAAAAATCGACGGATGGTGGAATGTCCTGGAGTACCCTCAAAAGAATCAACGATGATCCTCCCGGAAACCAGCAGTTTTTTACCTGGATGACCGTCGATCAGGTAACCGGATATATTTACATCGTTTTTTATGACCGGCGCGGACTAACCGGTAACCTTACCGATGTTTACCTGGCTGTATCCAGGGATGGAGGCGGGAATTTTGAGAATTTCAGGATCAGCGAATCTTCATTTAACCCGGTACCACAGATCTTCTTCGGGGATTATACCAATATTTCCGCTCATAATGGCATTGTCAGACCGGTTTGGGCACGGCAATCAGTAACGGAGGTCAGTATCATAACTGCAATCGTTGACAGGATTAATACCGGAACCGGGATTAAGCCTCCTTCAATCGCCTCTTTGACTTTGGATCAGAATTATCCCAATCCCGGGAAAGAGAAGACCTATATTTCCTTTCGATTGCGCAGAAGCGGTCATGTAACTTTAAAAGTAAATGATCTTTTTGGGCAGGAGATCGCCAGGATCATTGACAACGAGGTCATGGACCCGGGAAAATACGTCCGGTCATTCGATATTGCTTCCCGGAGGCTCAGTCCGGGGATCTATTATTTCAACCTGGTCAGCGGGGAAGAATCCCTGATCCGGAAAATGATTGTTGAAAATTGACAATAAACTTTTTACCTTCATTTTGTTTCTCCTCGATTTTTTTGTTTACTTTTGTTTTTCTGAATAAAAACCATTTCACCTCTGGTATTTGTCTGATATGCAATAGGTTTGAGTTTGATGGCAGATGGTGGAGTTTACGGGAAATGTTTATGCGCGATAATTAAAGAAAGATGGAACAGCCACTGATTGATATACTCGAAAGAGTTCGTGAATTGTTTTACAAGTATGGCGTCAGAAGTGTTTCAATGGATGATATCTGCCGCGATATCAGCATTTCCAAAAAAAAGCTGTACCAATACTTCTCCAGTAAAAATGAGCTTGTCGAAAAATTGTTGGAATTGGAAAGGCAGAATTTCGAGAACATTTTCGAGCGTCATAACTTCGAAGGTGTGAATGCCATTGATATTCTGCTTACCGTTTCGATGGAGGTCGGGGAACGATTCCGGGATGTGGTTCCTTCCATGACTTTTGATTTGAAAAAGTATTATCCGGACATTTATCATAAGCATATTGAAGAGCGGATTGATTTTATCTTCAAAAAAATTCAGATTAATTTGGATAAAGGCATCAACCAGGGCATTTACCGTACCGACCTTAGTGTGGAATTGGTTGCGCGGCTTTATATCCGGCGCTTGATTGATCTGCATAACCCGGATTTCTTTCCTGCAGAGAAGTTCTCATTTGAGACTTTATTTGATGCAATGTTTGATAATTTTATCAGGGGCATTGCCAACGAGAACGGAATCCGGTATTACGAAAATCAAAAAAATAAAATCACTTTTAAACCACTTGTATAATGAGAAAGAATGCATTTATACAACTCCTTCTTATCTGCCTTTTACTCGCTGTTTCAGATTTGTCAGCACAGGCACCCATGGCATTTTCGCTGCAACAGGCGCAGGATTATGCCATTGAAAATAATATTACCTTGAAAAATGCCTTTTTTGATGTGGAGATTGCGAAAAAAATGGTTAAACAAAATACAGCCATTGGTTTACCGCAGGTCAGCGCAGAAATCGGTTACAATGATTTCCTGAATGTACCGACGACCTTACTGCCCACCGCAATTTTCGGCGATACAATACCGGGACGGTATGCAGCATTAAAATTCGGACTGGAATACAATGTCAGTGCAAAAGCCTCGGTCTCACAGCTACTTTACAGTGGACAGTACCTTGTTGGCCTGCAAACAGCAAAGGCTTTTCTTGAAACCTCGAAACAGAAATTCCTTCAGGAAAAAATGAGTATCAGGGATCAGATTGCCGAGGCGTATATCGGCGTACTCATCCTTGAAGAAAGTAACACGATCCTTGATTCCACCTATCAATCGATGGTAACCATGGTGAAGGAAGCTGAAGCAGTTTTAAAACAAGGTCTCATCGAGGACATTGACGTGGATCAGCTGAAATTGAACCAGTCAAATATTGAATCTACCATCATTACAACCCGGAACCAACGGCTCATTGCATACAACTTCCTGAAGTTCCTCCTTGGCGTTAAGATAGATCAAACCATACAACTGACGGATAACCTGGATTTCTTTCTGGCTTCCGTTAACCATGATATCCTGATGAACAGTGCATTTGATTACCGGAACAACATCTCCTATACCTTGTTTCAAAAGCAGGAATACCTGGTTACGATGCAATATAAGTTGTCAAAAACCGCTTATCAGCCTACGCTGGTGGCCTTTCTGGGAACATCGTACAATGCGCAGCGTACGGAGTGGAATTTTTTTGATACGCATTCGGCATGGTTCAATACGACCAACTTTGGGGTCACTTTGTCTGTACCCATTTGGAGCAGCGGAAGCCGTAAGTATTCTGTTGACCAGGCAAGGCTGAATGTGGCGAAGATGAAGAATTCAGATGATCAGTTGAAAACTTCCCTGAATCTCATGGCGGAAACACTCAAGAATGACTTCAACAAATCGTTCCTGGTATTCAATAACAAAAAGCAGGGACTGGAAACGGCAGGCAAGATTTACGACCGTACTTCCATCAAATACCGCAAGGGCTATGCTTCCAGCACAGATCTGAATCAGAAATACAGCCAGTTTATGGTTGCTGAGGGTGAGTTTACCCAGGCTTTGTTTGATCTGCTTAAAGCGAGGGTCAAACTGACGAGCTTTTTGGAGAAAGTCTGATTAGCGGTTTAGTTATTTGGATAAATCACAATAATACCGGTAGGGGAACTTTCTTCTGATTTAAGGCCTCTGCCTAAAAAGTAAAATTTCACCGCTGCACCTCTCTCTGCGGTTAAATTTAAACTATACTGGCACGATATTGATTAATCAAAAAAAAGACTGCCTCAGGATTTGGGGCAGTCTTTTTAAGTTTTAGTTGGCTCAGGAATTTTTTCTCTTTTTCAATTCCCTCAGGAATTTCCTTCGCTTCATTTTCAGTTTCATCTCATAATCGATCAGGTACATCCCCGGAACGAAGATCAGGGTAAGGAATGTCGCGAAACTCAACCCGAAGATGATGGTCCAGGAGAGCGGTCCCCAGAAGGCCATGTTATCGCCGCCAAAATAGATGTGAGGATTGAGTTCTGTGAAGGCCTTCACGAAATCGATGTTCATTCCAACCGCAAGCGGAACAAGTCCCAACATAGTAGCTGTAGCGGTAAGAACAACCGGTGTGGTTCTGGTTTTCCCTGCCAGGATGATGGCTTCACGGGTTCGCATGCCACGTTCCCTGAGTGTATCACAGAATTCCATGATCAGGATTCCGTTCCGCACAACAATACCACCCAGTGCAACAATCCCGAGCCCGGTCATCAGAATGCTGATCGACATGCCAAAGATGAAGATGCCCAGTAATACCCCGATGATACTGAAAATCACCTCGCTGAGAATGATGAGTGCCTTGCTGAGTGAGGCGAACTGGGTAATAAGGATAAAGAAGATCACACCTACCGCGATCAGCATGGCTTTGACCAGAAACATCATGGTTTCTGCCTGGTCTTCCTGTTCTCCCGTAAGGCGTATGGTAATGTTATTGGGCAACTGAAAGCCAATCATGGATTGTTTAATGCTGGCAACCACTTCATTAGCGGTATAACCGGAGAGCACACCGGAAGATATGGTAATCACCCGTTTCACGTTTTTACGGTTAATCCCGCCATAAGTATCCTTATATTCGATCTTCGCCACCGAAGAAATAGGTATCTGCCGAAGTTGCCCTGAGTTCATATCCCGGTAGGTGATTTTTGCATTGATCAGGTTATCGATATTTTTACGCTGGTACTCAGCATACCTTAGCTGGATCGGATATTCGTCTTCGGCCTCCTTGTATTTCGAAACCTCTTTACCATAGATGGCCGTCCGCAGTTCCATTCCGATCTGACCGATAGAAATCCCCTGTCGGTTCGCTCTTTCCCGGTCAATATCGATGGTGACTTCTGGCTTCCTGGCATCAAAATCCGATCTGAGTTGTTCAATACCGGGAACCCGGATTGAATCCAGGTAATTCTGGAAACGCGCAGCCGTAAGGATCAGCTCATCGAGATTGTCTCCCGTCACTTCGATATTGACGGGTTTACCGGTGGGTGGACCATTCTGGTTTTTCTCCACGCTGATTTGTACACCAGGAATGTCTTTCAGGTGCTCACGGATCTCATCCAGGTAATTGATGGTATTTATGCCTTTCCGGTAACGGCTTTCCACGAAGTTAATGGTAACCTTTCCCTGGTTTGATGCGATGGAGCGGTCGAACATTCCGTTTCCTGCACCAAAGCCCACATTGGTCACAATGGATTCTACAATGCGGTTATTGGCACCCAGTACATGATTGATCCTGCTTTCTGCTTGCCGGGTCACTGAGTCGGTAACCAACTGATCGGTGCCTTCCGGCATCTTTAGAAAGACCAGAATGCTATTTGGCTGGTTTTCAGGAAAAAACAGGACTTTTGGTTTTGAGACGCTTGTAAGGAAAATGGATAAAAAGAAAAGTCCTACAACGACGGCAAAAAGATACCAGGGATTTTTACCCCTAAGGAAGAACCGCAGATTTTTCTCGTAAAAATTCATCACCTTAGGCCACCATACATTCTGAAATCTGTAAGTGGCTCCTTTGAGCCAGAGCCGGTAAACCAGGTTCAGGATTAGCGCAAAGATAAAGAGGTTTCCCAGGCCGAAGGATCCTGAAATATAGAAGATCAGGGCTATCATCAGAAAGATTACGCTGGAAACCAGTAATTTTTTCAGGTTGGTTTTGTGCTCCTTTTTCTCATATTCATGGGCCATGAAAGAAACGGCAAATACCGGGTTCATGATATAGGCGACAAAGAGGGAAGCAAACAACGTGACAATCAGCGTTACAGGCAGATAGTGCATGAATTTCCCGACAATACCCGGCCAGAAAGCGAGCGGAAAGAAAGGCGCTAGTGTGGTCAGGGTTCCTGAGAGGATGGGAAGGAAAACTTCTCCTGCCGCATGTTTGGCAGCAACGACGATATTGGGCTCCTCCCGGTGCGTTCGATGGGTATTTTCAATTACCACGATGGCATCATCCACAATGATACCCAAGGCAAAGATAAAGGCGAACATCACGATCATATTCATGGTAAATCCAAGTCCTGGCATGATCAGAAAAGCCACGAACATCGACAAAGGCACAGATAATCCCACGAAAAAAGCATTATTGAATCCCATGAAGAACATCAGGATCAGGGTTACGAGGATAAACCCGATGATGGCTGTATTGTTAAGTTCTTCCAGGGTACTGCGGGTATACCTGGATTGTTCACCGGTAAGATTGACCGCAAGATCGGGAGGGAATTCATGAACCTTCATATCGGCCAGGATCTCCTTGATCTCATCGGAGGCATTCAGCAGGTTCTCGCCGCTTTTCTTGATCACATTCAGGGTGATCACGTTTTTTCCGTTGATCCTGGAAAAGCTCTCCTGTTCCTTGAATGAATCTTTTACATCAGCGACATCTCTGATATATACGATAGCCCCGCTGGAGGATTTCACCATGATTTCCTTGATCTGTTCGGGAGTGGTGAATTGTCCGGCAATCCGGATACTTCTTCTCAATCCGAATGAACTGATCGTCCCAGCGGAAACGGTGACATTCTCACTCGCGATCGCTCTTTCAAGATCGCTGAAAGAAACGCTGGCCGCCTGCATTTTATACATATCGGCATTGATCTGGATCTCGCGGTCCAGAGCGCCTACTATGTCAACCCGGGTAATCTCCTTTAATCCTTCGATCCTGTCTTTTGCATCATCGGCATATTTTTTCAGTCTGGTAAGATCATAATCACCGGAGATATTGATATACATGATCGGGATTTCCGAAAGGTCGACCTGCATAATATCCGGTTCTTTCGGCAGATCACTGGGCAGATTCGGCTTGGCCTTGTCTACCGCGTCCCTGACCCGCTGCTTGGCTTCTGAAACCTCAATGGTGGGATTAAACTCAACAACAACAGTCGAAAAGTCCTGTACAGACTTGCTCGTGATCTTCTTTACATCGGCAAGGGCCTTGGTCTCTTTTTCAATGGGACGGGTCACCAGGTTTTCCATGTCTTCCGGCGATGTTCCCGGGTATGGTGTGCTGACAATGATGGTCGGGATAATGATCTCCGGAAATTGTTCTTTTGGAATACTGATATAGGAGAGAATCCCCAGTATGGTGATGATCACCGTCAATACGTAAATACTGGTCCGGTTATCGATCGCCCAGCTCGTGGCGAAGAATTCCTTGAATTTCGTCTGTTTAATTTTCATTTCAGATACTATTTGTAATTGATGAGCTGACCGTCATAAAGGTCTTTATAGCCAGCAGTAATGATTTTATCACCCGCCTGCAGGCCTTCAGTGATCTCACTGAGTCCGTTATAATCGATTCCGCTTTTTATGAAAACCTTACGGGCCACTTTCTTCCCGGTTTCCTCCCTGGCGATAAAAACATAGGATCCTTCACTTCCTGAGGCCTGAATGTAATTCTGCGGGATAGCGATGGCGGAGGGATTGCTGTAATCCTTGATCCGTATTATGGCGATCATGTTGGCCCGGTATACCATGGCTCCCGGATTCAATGCGATCTCCACACTGAAAGTCCGGTTGGTGGGATTGATATACTTGCTCGAAAAAGTTACATGCTGTTCCTGCTCTGACTTGGCATCGGGCAGAAATATCTTTACCTGGTCGCCGGTCTTGATTTTTGAACTGTATGCTTCACCCACATCGGCCACGGCTTTGGGTTTTGAAAAATTAATCACCCTGAAAGCCGGAAAACCTGCAGCGGCCATCTGGCCAACCTTTATAGGGATTTCCTCGACCGTACCATCGATCGGAGCGGTGATGGAAGCCATTTTAATCTGGTCTTTTATCGTTGAAATTTTATTTTGAAGACTCTCTTTATTGTTTTTGGCAGTAAGATACTGAATTTCAGAGCCAATCTTTTGATCCCAGAGGGCCTTTTGTTTTTCATAGAGATCGGTTACAAAAACAAGTTGGTCATTCATCTCATTGAGTGTTTGCTTCAGCACTTCCGAATCAAGGTCAGCCAGGATTTGTCCCTTTCTGACTACATCACCCTCTTTCACATATATTTTCGTGACAACCCCGGGGGCTCTTGGGCTAACGCCAATATTCTCATTCCCATCAACATGTCCCTGAACCTCAATATAATGTTCGAAAACCTGTTTACTCACGGGCTGAATGGCAACCAGGGTGGCTGCAACCATTCCGCCCGGATTCAGCTCTTTTTCAAGTTGCATGATCTGTCCGGCAATTTTATCATGCTCTTTTTTCAAGTTGTCAAGTTGAGCCTTTTTATCTGGACGAGAACAGGCTGCTGCCAGTATCAGTAGAACAAAAACAACAATTATTTTTTTCATCCGTATATATTTTTATTTTCATTGGTCGGATGAATCTCGCATGTGAGATATTCATCCTTGGTTGAGTTTTACGAACATGCCCGGTTCCTATTCAAAAGCGTTTTTACACGAATCGATTACTTGCAAAAACGGCTGCAAATATACAAATAAGTATGAAGAAAACTATTTGCCCGGGAAAGTTTCCTGCTGTATTTCGATGATTTAAACTTTATATAAAGAATAGTTTCCCGGGTTTTATTTAGTAATTTTGTGCGATGAATGAGAAAACCCGACAGATTCTTGATCAGGTCAGGCGGCTTTACTACCGTTTTGGTATAAAAAGCGTGACAATGGACGACGTGGCCCGCCATCTCTGCATTTCCAAAAAAACCCTGTACGAACATTTTAAGGATAAAGAAGATCTGGTCGAAAAAGTCATGGAGCTCGAATATGAGGAAAGGAATAACCGTTTTCAGGATATCGAGCGTAAAAATCTGAATGCCATCGAAGAACTGTTTGAAGTCTACCAGATGCTGAACAGTTTCTACCGTAATTTCAATCCTTCCATGGAATATGATATCCGTAAATATTATCCGGATCTCTATATCAAAATCAAGGATATAAGGAGAAAGCGGATGTATGATTCGACGCTGAATAATATGAACCGGGGAAAAACAGAGGGTTTATACCGGCCCGAGATCGATACGGCCATTCTTTCAAAGCTTCACCTTTTCCGGGTCGAAAATCTCTCCGACAATGATCTTTTTTCCATTGATGAACTCATTTCATTTAAATTTTTTCATGAGATTTTTGTTTATCATATCCATGGATTACTCAGTGAAAAGGGAAGAAAATTTTTTGAAGCCAATTTCAGAAAATACCAGGATACATTGGCATAAAGAATTTTTTTAACAGATTACCCCTCGTTTCTAAGGGTTGTCAGAAAACGTAAAATTCGGTGGATTTCATATCTTTGAACCATTATAGGCAACTTTTCAGGTTAATTATGTCTACAATTTTGTATAGGACAAGATGATTGTCGATGAAGCCATTATCGAAGGATGTATTGCCTGTAAGCGCAGTTCCCAAAACCTGCTTTATAAGAAATATGGTTCCACGATGTTTGGGGTTTGTATGCGTTATGCACGCAGCAGGGTTGAGGCGGAAGACATTCTTCAGGAAGGGTTCTTAAAGGTCTTTGACAATATTGCTTCTTTCCGTGGTGAAGGCTCATTTGAGGGGTGGATCAAAAGAATCATGATCAATCATTCACTGAATCACCGACGGAAGAATATCCGGAGTCCTTATCTTGAAAATATTGAAGAGATCAATGAACTGGATATAACGCAGGAAGGGGAAGAGGAAAAAGAGTTTGTTACTATTCCAACCGATACCATGCTGGAGATGATCCGGAAGATGCCGGAAGGATATAAAACCGTTTTTAATCTGTATGTTTTTGAAGACTTCAGCCATAAAGAAATTGCCGGCATGCTCGGAATTACCGAGAGTACCTCGAAAACCCAATTGCTAAAAGCACGGAGAAACCTCAGGAATCAACTCGAATTACTAAAACTCAAAAAATAAAACCAAGTTCCTTTGATTAGGAACAGTCCGCTATGAAAGAAAAAGAAACATACCCGGGAGAGGAACAAAACTCACTCGATAATCTTTTCAGAAATTCTTTGAAAGGATATGAGGCTGAACCGCCAGCCAGGATATGGCAAAACATCAACCGGAAAATGCTGTACCGGGAACTTCTGAGGCTCAATTTCACCAATTTTCCCCGTAGAGCAGCCATTGGGTTCATGGCCGGCGTTTCGCTTATCATCGGATTGTTTTTTTTCTTCACAAATGCTCCTGAAAAAAAACCTTCTGCAACAACCGAAACTGTAAACTCCGCAACTGAGGCAAAGGCCATCGGTAAACCGGTTGAGCAGCCATTGGTAAATGCAACACCTGAAACAGTGATAAAAACGCTGCCTGAAAGTACATCTTCTTCTGTTAAACTATCAAAGTCTTCCATTCCGGGCGTCTTTCCAACCGGCACAGGGATAATTACAGAAGACGTAAGCATGATCCCGGATCAGAAATACTCAACTACTTCTTCCCAAATCAGGACGAATGTTTCCTTTTTAAAGATCCCATCCCTCAGCACCCCGGAACTATGGCTAAACCAGCACCCCGGATTTGTTTTATCCATTACTGACCTGAAAACCCACCTGGTTATTCCCCGGTTCTTCTCTGCAAGTATTGGAATAACACCCGAATATACTTCCCTGAAAAGCAGTTCAACTTCGTCCAAATCTGAATATACCTATTGGGCAAGGTTAGGTCTCAGTTATCATTATTCCCGTTTTTCACTCAATACCGGCCTGGCTTACGGTTACTCAACCAACGAGGCGAAATACAGGGTCAACTACCGGAGCAATGACAGTATCGGATTTTTTACCAGCATCGTTTCTTTCTATGTTAACCCTTTGGATCCCTCTGAAATCATCTTTAACACAAAAACACTCGCGGTGTTCGACAGTATTGATCACCTTACCGATGACCGTGCCCGGAGCCGGTATACCTATCTCACGGTTCCGTTGCTTGTTGGGTACGATATTCTGCAGACCGACCGGCTCACGGTAACCTTACAGGCAGGACCCGCCATCACTTTCCTGATCGGCAAGAAAGAAGCTGAGCCCTATATTGATTATCCCGGTGCCAGGATAATTCGTATTGACAGTGAAAGACCGGTTAAAGTGAAAACCAGCTGGAAAGTTCTGTCAGCATTACATTTCGATTATCGTCTCACAAAGGGTTTCAGCATTTATGCAGAACCTTCTTTCAGTTATTTTCTGAAAACAACTTACGAGAACAATGAACTGCCTGCTGAAAAGCCATGGTCAGTTGGTGTGGGATTGGGAATAAAATATAATTTCGGAAAAGGTCTATCGAAAAAAACAAAATGATAAAAAAGATTTACTTTCTGTTTGTTTTTCTTCTTGCCGGAAATGCCCTGATTGCTCAGACGTATTCAGCCGACTCTTTGTTTTCCTTCATCATACATGGAAAAGTATATGACGACTCCACCGGAGCGCCGCTGTTCAATCATGAAGTGATCATCAACAGTGAAGAAGGATACACCAAACATGCCCTGACTGACATCGACGGGTTTTATGCTGATACCATTGCCGGGCTTATAAATCCGGAGGTCATCATTCATGTTTCAACCTTCGATTGCCAGAATCTCCTGCATTCCCAATCTGTCACAGCTGTAATTCTTCAGGCGGTTGTTAATTTTGCCATCTGCGGATCCGTCGCTCCGCCAACGTTTAACCTGGGTGGACTTGTTTTTGCGGGAAACTTCCCGATCAACAATCCTGAAAGTACCGGCGACACGGGGATTGCTTACCTTTATCGCACTACAACCCTGGGGCTGTTACCTGTCGACTCGAATCAATTTACCCGTTACGGCTATTATATGTTTTTGAATCTGCTGCCTGGTGATTATATGGTCAGGGTGGAACTTACCCGGGGATCTACACAAATTCAGGAATATTTCCCATCCTATACCGGTAACGAGATCAGGTGGAAAGTGGGAAGTACTGTCCATCTGGGAGATTCATGCGTTTACAATGCAAATATTCATTTGTTACCCAGACCGGGAGTAGCTTCCGGAACCGGAAATATTGCCGGATTCGTTGTGGCAGCCGCGAAGACAAGAACCGATCCGGTCGTTCCCTGTGCAGAAGTTATTTTATATGATCAGAATTTTGTTCCGCTCGATTATCGTGTGACCCTTTCTGACGGAACCTTCACCTTTGAAACAATTCCCATGGGTACCTACCAGTTATACACTGAAGTGCCGGGTAAGTATTCGAAATTCACTACGGTGGTACTGTCGGAAGCATCACCCAATGCTCATGACGTCAGGCTGGAACTCTTCCTCAAGGATGTTACTGGAATCACTGATCCCGGAAGTCCTGATCAGGAACTGGGTGCAGTCTATCCTAACCCGGCCGGCGAGATGATTCATATCGACGGTAATTTCATTCAAACAGAAAAGGTTAGCTGGAGCATTTTCTCTGTCAGCGGACAGAAAACAATGACAGGAGAACAGATTTTTCCGCAAGGGAAATCCCAGATAACAATTTCCACCGATTCACTCTCCGGGGGAATGTATTTTCTGATGGCGGTTAAAGAGGATGGAACCTTGCTGAGGACATTGAAATTCAGCAAGCGATAATACAATCTCATTCATTGTCTTCCGCACGCCATTCAGCAAAGGAAGAGCCGGTTTCCCGTAATCGTAATTTTGCCAATTCCACTTTCTCAGGAAGAATTTTGCGGATCCGTTCTGCAAAATCGGCCAGCAGATTCTCACTGGTTGGCTGATAATCCACAAATACAAGATTGGAAAAAGATTCCCGGAGTATCCGGATCACTTCGTGAGGATGATTTTTATTCAGGATCAGGGCATGATCAAAATGATCGATGATATTGGTTTTGATCATCTTTTTCAAATCGCTGAAATCCATGATCATACCGGTTTTCGGGGAGGTATCATCCTGTTGCGGAGCTCCTTTGATCGTCACGGAAAGACCATAAGAATGACCATGAATATTCTTGCAGGGGCCGTCATAACCGGTCAATGCATGTGCTGCTTCAAAATGAAACTCTTTGGTGATCCTTATAACAGCCATATCCTGAATTTTGTGTAAAAGTAATTCAAATTCAACCGATTGTATTCATTAAAGTAAGTGCAGATGCTGAATAAGGATCTTTAACCCGATGGCCAGCAGTACCAATCCACCGATCAATTCTGCCTTTTTAGGCGGAATGATTGTGGTCTTCTCACCCAATTTGGCTCCGAAAACAGTAATGCCAAAGGTAACGAGGGTAATCAGAAAAATCACTTTAAAAATATTTACCTGGATGACACCGAAACTAACCCCCATGATCAGGGCATCAATGCTGGTAGCAATGGAAAGGGACAGCAAGACGTGGAAATCACGGATATCGGTTTGTTTTACAATTTCGCCTTTTTGCAGCGACTGGACAATCATCTTCAGGCCGATTGCCCAAAGGATTCCAAAAGCGATCCAGTGATCAGCAGATTCTATAAGGCTGCTCAGCTTTCCCCCGATCAGCCAGCCGATGAGGGGCATCAATCCCTGGAAAAGCCCGAAGAAAAGTGCCATTTTCAGGATATCCTTTCCCGAAAGCGTTTTTCGTGAACCAAAACTGATGGCTACCGCGAAACAATCCATGGAAAGGCCTACAGCGATCAAAAAAACCTCAAGAAAACTCATGAAGAAGGATCAGCGAAATGATTAAGACTTATTTAAAGAGAAGATTAACGATTTTTTCAAGGTTAAAGGCATCAATTTCATCGAATGAAGAAAGTGCCTTGCTGTCGACATCAAGAACCCCAAGGACTTTCCCTTCAGGGTTGAATACAGGAACCACGATCTCAGACAGGGACCGGGAGTCGCAGGCAATGTGTCCCGGGAATTTGTGAACATCGGGAACGATCAGGGTTTTTTGCCGGTTGACAGAAGCCCAGCAGACACCTTTATCTTTCTCGAGCAACTGGCAAGCTACAGGACCTTGGTATGTTTTAACAGTAAGCTCATCATCTGTAAGAAAATAGAATCCTGTCCAGAAGAAATACTCCATCTTGTGATGCAGCAAGGCTACGATGGTTGCCATCCGGGAATCCAACGTTCCTGGTTTTTGCAGCAGATCTTCCAGTTGATGAAAGATCCTCGAATAACGATCCTGTTTTTTGTTGCTCATGAGATGACTCAGGCGGGTTCCAGTTGAACGGTGAAATGTCGCATGATCGGGGCTTCTGTAACAATATTAAAACCATTCCGTATCTCGTTACGGCGATCGAAGACATTTTTAAGGGAAACGGCTACTACATCCATATGGTTATTGGTATATGTTCTTCTGGGTATGGCCAGACGGAGCATTTCGAGCGAAGGATAACGGTTTTCTCTTGTAACTGGGTCGCGGTCAGCCAGGAGTGCACCGATTTCGACGCCTCTGATTCCGGCTTCCAGGTATAGCTCAACGGCAAGAGTCTGCGCCTGGAACTTTTCTTTAGGCAGATTACTCAGAAACCGTTTTGCATCCACGAACACCGCATGTCCGCCAACGGGTTTCTGTATGGGTATACCGAATTCAATCAACCGGTTGCCAAGGTATTCAACCTGTTTTATGCGGGTTTCCAGGTACTCGAAATCCGTGCCTTCATATAAACCCTGAGCCAGCGCGTTCATGTCTCTTCCCGACATACCGCCATAAGTGACATAGCCTTCGTACATAATATTGAAAACACTGGCTTTTGAATAGATCTCTTTGTCTCGCATGGCGATAAAACCGCCCATATTCACGATCGCATCTTTTTTACTGCTCATGGTCATGTAGTCAGCCAGGGCAAACATCTCAAGCGTGATTTCACGGATGGTCTTATTTTCGTATCCTTTTTCTCTTTTTTTGATGAAATAGGCATTTTCAGCAAAACGTGCAGAATCGTACAGTACTTTTTTCCCATACTGATCTGCCAGTTTTCTGACGCCATGAAGATTTTCCAGGGAAACAGGCTGTCCGCCGGCAGAATTGTTGGTGATGGTCATAATGA
Source organism: Bacteroidales bacterium (assembly GCA_038244085.1). Lineage (GTDB taxonomy): Bacteria > Bacteroidota > Bacteroidia > Bacteroidales > FEN-979 > FEN-979. The sequence continues at coordinate 235,913 of JBBRTX010000003.1, forward strand.
TGAAAGTGATCTTGTCGGCTGACTTTTTCAGCACATCTTCCAGTTTTCCGAGATCGACATTTCCCTTGAACGGATGAATGCAGTTCGTATCAAAAGCTTCATCTATCGTACAATCAACGGCAAAGGCCTTACGGAATTCGATATGCCCTTTGGTGGTATCGAAATGGGAATTTCCCGGGACGATATCACCGGCAGAAACCAAAACAGAAAACAGCACGTTTTCGGCTGCTCTTCCCTGGTGAGTAGGCAGGAAATATTCAAAGCCGGTAATTTCCCGGATAGCATCCTTCATCTTGTAAAAAGAAGAAGCCCCTGCATAACTTTCATCACCCAGCATCATCGCTGACCATTGTCTGTCGCTCATTGCCCCGGTGCCGGAATCCGTCAGCAGGTCGATGAAAACATGCTCACTCTTCAGGTTGAAAAGGTTATATCCGGCATCCCTGATCCATTTTTGACGTTCTTCACGGGTGCTTTTACGGATGGTTTCCACCATCTTGATTCGATAGGATTCTGCAAAAGGTAATTCCATAATAGGGAAAAGATTATTGGGATACAAAGGTAGAAATAAATTTTTTACCGGAAATTTTTCCGGGAGATATTGTGTAAGTTACGAATTTCCCGTAGGTTTGCTACAGATTTGAAAATATATACATTAACGTTAATATAACCACCTGAAATGACAACGACGAACGAAACGGCCGGAAAAAATGGCCTGACAAAACTTGCAGATCTTTATGACATTGCCCGGAAAAACGGAAAGAAAAAAGTCGCAGTAGCGGTAGCACATGATGAACATGCCCTGGGAGCCGTATGTGCGGTGATGAAAGAAGGAATTATCGAGAGTGTGCTCTTCGGAGATGAGAAGAAAATCATTGAGATAGCCGCAAGAATGAATTATGATCTGAAAGGTTCTGTAATTGTCAATGAACCGGATGATTACCTGGCCGTCAGGAAAGCGGTTAAAATGGTTCACGATAAAGAAGCAGACATACTGATGAAGGGAAATGTAGCCACAGCGACCTTCCTGCGCGGTGTGCTGGATAAAGAACAGGGATTACGTAAATCCGAAGTGCTTTCCCACCTTGCCATTTTTGAACTACCCACTTATCATAAGCTGATCGCCATCACCGATGTTTCCATGGTGATTGCACCAGATCTGAAGACGAAAGTCGCCATGATCAACAACGCTGTTGGTTTCCTGAACAAACTGGGCTATGCAAAACCAAAGATTGCGATGTTGTGTGCCGTGGAAACGGTCAACGAGCAGATGCCGGCAACCCTCGATGCTGCGATCATATCCAAAATGAACCAGCGCGGACAGATCAAAAATTGTATCATCGACGGACCGTTGGCCTATGATAACGCCGTAAGTTATGAAAGTGCCAAACATAAAGGCATTGTGAGCGAAGTAGCCGGTGATGTTGACCTGATTTTTGCCCCGGATATCGAAGCCGGAAATGCCGTTTACAAGGCCTGGGGTTTTTCGGCTAATGCCAAGCTGGCCGCAGTGGTATTGGGTGCGGCAGCTCCCGTCATTCTTACTTCACGCTCCGATACTGAAGAATCCAAGCAGGCAAGCATTGTCATGGCTGCTGCTATTTAACATTCACCCGCAGTTACACTCCACAATAGGAGCGATTCGGAAAAATAATGCGTATGGCTAAAAATCTCTTTATCACAAAGCCACTGTCAGAGCTTATGAATGAAGCCTCTGACAGTAAAGGCCTTAAGAGAACACTGACCGGTCTTAATCTGACTACGCTCGGGATCGGTGCCATTATCGGTGCCGGTATATTTGTGCTGACCGGACAGGCCGCCGCACAGTATGCCGGACCCGCCATCGTTATTTCGTTTATCATCTCCGGCATTGCCTGTGCCTTTGCAGGATTGTGCTATGCCGAGTTCGCCTCCATGATTCCCATTGCCGGTAGCGCCTATACGTATTCTTATGCAACCCTTGGAGAATTTCTCGCCTGGATCATCGGTTGGGACCTGATTCTGGAATATCTTTTCGCTGCCTCCACGGTCTCGGTAGGATGGTCAGGATATGTAGTGAGTTTCCTGCATGATTTCGGGATCCACATTCCAACGGCCTTTACAGCGGCTACCGGAAGTGTGCTCGTAGAAGTTCCCAAAATTGGCTGGCTGCAGCTCACAAACAATCTTCAAACCAGTTTGAGTGCACAGGGCATCGATGTTACGCTGCTGCCCCATGTAACTGCAGTGCTGAATATTCCTGCAATGTTTATCATCGGCATCCTTACCATACTTCTCGTGATCGGGATCCGTGAATCAGCCAATTTCAACAACATCATGGTCATCGTGAAGGTGGCGGTGATCATCCTGTTCATCGCGGTCGGGATCATGTTCATCAACACGGCAAACTGGCACCCTTTCATCCCGAAAAATACCGGGGTCTGGGGTCATTTTGGCTGGAGCGGGATTCTGCGGGGAGCCGGTGTAATTTTCTTTGCCTACATCGGGTTTGATGCGGTTTCCACCGCTGCCCAGGAGGCGAAAAACCCTCAGCGGGATATGCCAATTGGGATCCTGGGATCGCTTACCATTTCAACGATTCTTTATATCGCAGTAGCCATCGTACTGACAGGAATTGTCAGTTATACCGTATTAAACGTTCCCGATCCGGTTGCCGTGGGGGTAAATGCCATGGGTTCAGGAATGATGTGGCTCCGGCCGATCGTCAAGATCGCAGCCATTGCCGGATTGAGTTCAGTCATCCTTGTCATGATGCTCGGCCAGCCGAGGATTTTTTATTCAATGGCCAAGGATGGTCTGCTGCCACCGGTTTTTGCAAAGGTTCACCCGAAGTATAAAACGCCTTATATCAGTACCATTGTGACGGGCAGTGTGGCGATGGTATTTGCTGGAATCCTGCCGATCAGTATCCTGGGAGAACTCGTTTCGATCGGGACCTTACTGGCTTTTGCCATTGTTTGCATCAGCATTATCGTATTGAGGAAAACAAAACCGGATATTCCCCGACCTTTCAGAACGCCTTTCGTTCCCTGGATCCCTGCACTGGGAGCCCTCATCTGTTTCGTCCAGATGGCCGCTCTTCCCTGGGAAACATGGTTAAGGCTTATCGCATGGATGGCAATTGGACTTCTCATTTACTATTTTTATGGATATTCCAGAAGCCGTATCAGAAATAATCAAAAAAATTCTACAAATCTCTAAAAGACTATGAAGGAAATAAGAATCATAGCCATCAATCCCGGATCTACGTCTACGAAAATCGCTGTATTTCAGAATACGGACCCCATTTTTCTTACCAACATCAAACATACACAGGAAGAATTAGCCCCTTTTCCAAAGATTACGGATCAGTTTGAATTCAGAAAAAACATTATTCTTGAACAGCTAAAGGAGGCGGAGATCAATCTCGACCGGATCAATGCAGTGGTTGGAAGAGGCGGTCTGTTGAAGCCAATCCCGTCGGGTGTTTACGAAGTGAATGATATCATGGTGCAGGATCTGACGCACAGTCCGCTCGGTGAACATGCCAGCAACCTTGGTGGATTGATTGCACGGGATATGGTGAAAGCACTTCCTGGTGCCAAAGCCTATATTACCGACCCGGTGGTTGTAGACGAATTGCAGGACCTGGCAAGGATCGCCGGTCATCCGCTTTTCGAAAGAATTTCCATTTTTCATGCCCTGAACCAGAAAGCCGTCGCACGCGAATTTGCCCGGGCTACCCAGAAAAAATATGAAGACCTGAACCTGATTGTAGTTCATCTTGGCGGAGGAATCACGGTGGGTGCGCATTATAAGGGCCGTGTGATCGATGTAAACCAGGGACTGGACGGAGAAGGCCCCTTCAGTCCTGAGCGATCAGGTACGCTGCCTGTTGGGCAATTGGCCACGCTTTGTTACAGCGGAAAATATACGCTCGCCGAGGTACGGAAGATGATCAAGGGCGAAGGCGGGCTGGTGGCTTACCTGGGCACCAATAACGCTTATGAGGTGGAGAAAATGGTGGAAGCCGGCAATGAAAAGGCAAAACTGATATATAACGCCATGGCTTACCAGGTTGCAAAATGCATCGGAGAGATGTTTGCCGTGCTGAAATGCAATGTGGATGCCATCCTGATTACTGGTGGTATCGCCTACGACCGCGGTTTTGTGGATTATATCCAGCAGCATGTTTTCCGGATGGCCCCGATCCATGTTTTCCCTGGAGAAGATGAAATGCGCGCCCTTGCCCTCAATGGATTGATGGTGATACGCGGTGAAATGGAAGCAAAAGAATACACGTAATTTCTTGCGTAGCCTTAAAGGCGCTACATTGATTTTATCATTTCACGGATCAGGTGATCTGTTCCTTCCGCAATCTGAACAATGGTGGCATCCAGCATATAGCATGGTGTGGAGAAGATTTTTTTGAGCGGATCAATTACTACTTCACCATGCGTAGCCTTCGTATAGGCAGAACCCATTTTGCGGATGAAGTCTGCAGAAGCTTTATCGTCACCCGTAGTCAGGTTGGTTCCGGAAAATAGTTTCCCCAGGATGACCGGGGCGATGCACATGGCTCCGACAGGCTTTCCCGCGGCATTCATTTCCCTGACGGCTTTTTCCACTTCCGGATGAATTTTGCAATCGTTGCCTTCATACCCCCAGGAGGAAAGGTTTTTGGCAGCGCCAAACCCGCCCGGCATCACCAATGCATCCATTTCCGAAGCGTTGAAGGCAGAAAGTGGCTTTATTTTTCCCCTGGCAATCCTGGCTGATTCCACCATAACATTCCTGTGTTCATCCGAGAGCTTCCCGGTGAGATGATTTACTACATGATACTGATCCATATCCGGGGCGAAAAGGTGATACTCGGCGCCGTTTTTTTGGATCGCCAGCAGGGTGAGGATGGCTTCCTGGATCTCCGACCCGTCGTAGACACCGCAACCGGATAGGATTACTGCGAATTTCTTCATGGTTTTCTGATTCTCATTTGTGAGGAATAAAGATATGAATATTCTTTAAAAATTTCACTTCAGAAGCTGGGGAAAAACAATTTCGAGTAATTTCCTCCATCGTTGTTAAATACTTTCAGCTTTGGGGGATAAAATATCTTCAAAAAGTATTACGTCAACAAAGAAAAAATCACCAAACAAAACTCAGAATCATGGAAAAATTCAAATTATTTATGCTTCTTGTACTCATTGCATTTGGCACAAAAGTTTTTGCATCAGGGATAACAGACTACCCCATAAGTACACATCTTTGTCAACCTTAAGTATAATTAAAAAGGCGGGAAGGCAACCTTCCGCCCTTTTTTATATCTTTGATTTGTAGTGATCTGGGATGAAGAAATATTTACTTACTCTGTTTTTTCTTACATCTGCATTTTTTTCTATCTCCCAGGGCGAATGGGATAACTGGTATTTCGGGGGTTATGCGGGGATGATATTTGTAAATGGAGTACCTGTGCCAGTCAATGACAGTCCAATCTGGCAAGGTTATGCATCAGGTACATCAGTATCCGATTCTGCAGGAAATCTCTTGTTTTTTTCAAACGGCTTGACTGTTTGGAACAGGAATAAAATTATAATGCCTCAATGTGATCCGGTATTCCCGTTCCTCTTTGACTACCCTTCCATGCTTCACTTTTCACCTCGCATAACATTTAATTTTAAAAAATAAAGTCATGAAAACTTACGTAAAAAACTTCATTGGAAAAAGTAAATCAGTACA
>JBBRTX010000004.1:0-212792 GCA_038244085.1 Bacteroidales bacterium
ATTTGTAATCCGTGCCAAAATTCGTTCTGATTCTCAATACCGCGGGTTTGTAATCCGTGCCAAAATTCTTTCAATAGCGCGGATTTGTAATCCGTGCCAAAATTCTTTCAATACCGCGGGTTTGTAATCCGTGCCAAAATTCTTTCAATAGCGCGGATTTGTAATCCGTGCCAAAATTCGTTCTGATTCTCAATACCGCGGGTTTGTAATCCGTGCCAAAATTCTTTCAATAGCGCGGATTTGTAATCCGTGCCAAAATTCGTTCTGATTCTTTGTGTCTTGGAGCCTTTGTGGCAAAATCACTTTTGTACAAATTAAATATAATGTCAAAAAGCCACAAAGGCACGGATTACAAATCCGCGTCATAAATGAAGGATTCATAAAAAAAGCCGGCAGAAAACCTGCCGGCTTTTCCATCAGATTGCATCCTTATTATGGGAAAATCAGCGAATGATATTTCGTGATATCGAGCATTGGAATCGTACAGCCATATTTAAGGTTGATCGCTTCAATGAACTTGTTGGCGGCCAAGGCGTTTCCCCGGGGAGTCAGATGAATTCCGTCGGTGGAAAATACACCACCGGAGACGAATTCAGTATTCATTTTGATCCCGTTGAAAATCATTCCCGACTGCAGCGTAACCATATAGGCATTCATATCGGCAACAGCCAGTCCCAATTGAGTGGCGGTACCTATAATGACCTGATTATAGGCAGTAATGGTAGCATTGATGGCAGCCTGTTCGGATTCATCAAGTACAAATCTGCCGGGAATCGGGTAAGGCCTGGGAAGTTGTCCGGCAATCGTCTGATCGGCAACACCCATTCCTTTACACTTGAGGGAGTCAGTTGGCAGGGTCAGAAGGAATTGGTCCTTCGGTCCCATCTTTACCCATGAACCATCTTCTTTTGCAATGACAAAAGGATTCTGTCCTTCGTGCCAACCAAAATCAGGATGGCCATACATACTATAAAGTGTGTTTAAGCCGGCTGCCTGATCTGCTGTAAGCACAACACCATTGTATGGCAGAGATTTCGAAATGGTTGTAAAGAAAGGAATCGCGGTAACAGGAGGAATGGTGGCTACCACACCTTTGTTCCCGGTGGCCTGTGCAAGAGCTCCTGCTGCCAGTGGATAGTATTTGGCAAAAGTATCTACCGGGGTTACCAGCGCTGAAGTTCCGGCCAGCGAAGAGGTCAGTACATCATTATTGCCAATCCAGAGATAAAAGAAAGTGGGTTGCTGACCAATGGCCTCTTCCAGGATGGAAGTGAGGGGAGTGGTTGCAAAACGGGCATAGAAAGGATTCCCTAAAGCAGAACCATATCCCTTAAAGAAAATATGCTGCAGCATGGCACCCGGTACACCAAGATTATTATACGGGCCCGGGTTCACCGGACGGGATGTCAGGTAGCCGAACATGGTCTGTTGGTCGGCAGCCGGATCAAGCAAAGCGGGCTTCAGGGAATAGGTTCCTGTTTCAACACCTGCGCAATCCTTGTCGGGCACAAGCTTCAGAATCCGCTTCGTGGTGAGGAACAAACCTGCAGGTGTTGCATTAATTCCTACACCCTGATCGGTTGCTATCATCGGCTGGTTAAAGTTGCCACCACCGACATAAGCCAATTGCTGGGAAATGAGTTTCGGAATAGAGACCTCCTGCCCGGAGGAATAGAGTGCTCCATCGGCATAACCTGCCGTAAGGGAATTCCCTACCGAAACAAATTTTGAGAAATTCACCCCGTTCGCGTCTGCTTTGAATTCATCAATCTTCTGCTCGCAAGAGGAAAGAACGACTAATCCAGTAAGGAAAAGAAATAGAAATATCTTATTTTTCATAAATGCTCTTTTTTAAAATTAGAAACTGTAACTCAAACCAACACTCGGACTGAAGACGGCATTTTTATAGGTGCCGGAAAAATTCGCTTCTTCAAGCGTCCCTTTTCTTTCAGAACCCTGGATAAACAGGAATGCAGCATCAATACTGAAACCCTTGACCGGGTATACCGAAAAACCTGCTGTCATGCCAATCTGGTTAGTGCTCGGTGTCTGGGGACTCAGACGATTGTCTTTTACCGGCGACGGATCATAATAACCTCCGATACGGGCGGTAAAAGCTTTGCATACCTGGTACTGAAGTCCTACCCTGGCAATGAGTTTGTCCTCATAGTCTGCAGCGGAAGTGGAGGTCCTGATCGACTGGGTGGCATTCACACTGTCGAAGGTAAAGACCAGCGATTTGTATTGGCTCCAGAATACATAACAGAGATTGATCCCGACCATGAATTTACCGGCCTCATAGGAAACACCGAAATCGAGGTTTGCAGGAAGCGGCAGCATCACATCTACTTTTCCATTTGGGAATTTTAAAGCAAGAGATGCAGGAACGGTGAATGTTGCATCTCCTTTTTTTACTTCCATCTCAATTTTAGAACGGTAATCGAGCCCAAGGCTTAACCCGGGGATGGGATGAACCATGACACCTGCATTAAAGCCAAAATTCGAAGCATTTCCCTTGATGTTCAGCGATCCTTCGCCATTTGCATTATCCAGGGGTACTGCCTTGTTCAGGTCAACACTTCCGGTAGCATACACCAATCCAACACCAATTCCGATAACATTACCGAATTTGTATGCAACGGTTGGCTGAATCGTAAAAGCCCTGAAAGAAAGATCCTGGATGATTGAACGGCCGATCCAGTCTTTTCCCCAGGAAAGCCCGTTTCCATAAGGAGTATTCACCGTGATACCAACGCTTAGATCATTCGTTGGCTTAAAAGCGGCGCTCAGGTATAACGGAAAGTTGGTTTTTTTCTCGAGATGTGCCTGTTCGTTTATCCCGTCAGGCTGAAATGTGGTTTTTGCCATCAGAAAACTAACTCCACCGTTAATGCTGAAACGATCTTTTAAAAAAGGCGCTCCTCCCGGATTGTAAAACAGAGTACTTGCATCATAGCTAAGCGAAGTTCCGATAAGACCCATGCCGATATTTCGTACACTGTGAAGGCCTACCTGGTAACCGCCTGCATAAGTGGTTAAAGCTGTTGCCGTAAATAGCAATAGCACAAGGATAAATTTCCTCATAAATTAATGGTTTTTGGTTAATACTGGGGTGCAAGGTAATAAAAAAAAGAGAATTACCTTTGCAGTCAAATTTAGAAGGAAGGAGAAAAAGTGGTTTTGAAAGTAGGTGACAGAGTGAAATTTCTGAATGCCACCGGGGGTGGCATCATAAAACGGGTGATCGATAGCCGTATGGTTCTCATTACCATTGAAGGCGGTTTTGAGATACCGGTGCTCAGCTCAGAGCTTCTCAGGGTTGATCCGCAGGATGTAAAGGAAAGGTTCTTTGATGCAACCTACCATCGGGAGGAAAAAGAGACTGAAGCAGAAGAAGTACCGGAAGAACAGCCCGACAAATTATCAAAAAAAGCCATCCAGGACAGGAAATCGGAGGATGTCCTTTTGGGATTCCTTCCGCATGATCAGAAATGGCTGATCACAGGGCTCTTGGATATCTTTATGATCAATAATTCCTCATACGACGTGCTTTACAGCCAGTTCAGGAAGGAAGCCGACGGTTCCTTCCGGGGTGTTGATTATGGCTCGGTGGAGGCAGGATCCAAATTACTCATGGCCACCATCGAACGCGATGATCTTCCGGAGTGGATCGAAGGAACTTTTCAATTCCTGTTTCATAAAGAACATTGCGGGGAAGTCCCTTTACCTTATCATGCCGATTTTTCCATCCAGGGAAAGAAGTTTTATACAGAGGCCAATTACAGAGAATCCCCTCTGCTTTCAGGGAAAAGCATCGTTATCCGGATTGCAACAATTCCTGTTACTACAATTCCTGTGGCGATCCCGGAAAAGGAGTCCTTAGTTGAATCGAGAAGCACCTATTACGATGACTTTATCCTCAAACACCAGACCGGGGAGAAGGAGGCGGTGGTGGATCTCCATATCCACGAACTGCTTGAAGACTCCGAAGAATTGCAGAAAACCGAGATCCTGGAATACCAGAAGAATTACTTTCTCCGCTGTCTCGAGAGCGCAGTGGTCAATCATTTCAGGAAGGTCATCTTTATTCACGGAGTAGGGAATGGCGTTCTGCGTGAGGTCGTGCTGGATCACCTTTTAAAACAAAAGGGCATCGATGTTTTCGATGCCCCTATGCAAAAATATGGTGTCGGCGCGGTTGAAGTCCGTATCGCCCACAATTTGTGATTACCTGATGGCGATCTTCCTTGTATGGACCTGTGATCCGGCCTGGAGTTGCAATAAGTAAATCCCTTTTGCAAGTCCATTCGCATCCACTATGGTTTCATGATTGCCTGCGGTGAAATAACCTGCATCCATACTTCTTACTTTCTTTCCGAAAGAATCATAAATGTTGAAGGTAACCTGACCGGCAGATCTCAAATTGAAACTCACGTTCGTCATTCCCTCAAAAGGATTCGGAAAAACATTCATTGCAACCTGTTCATGTTTTTCAATGGCTGCGGCGGGATCCATTTTAAATTCTGCATAATCGGTATAACCGAAAGCACCTCCCTGGCGAATCGGGTTTTCTTCATCATCGGTCAGCTGATAAACTCCGCTCCCGTTGGTACAGCAGATCCCGTTTCCACCGGCATCATACATTGTGAAAAGATAGCAATCAGCGCCGGGAAGAAAAATTGTATCCACGTAGGTGTGATTGGCAATGGTATAAGGGCCATGGCTTGAAACCACAGTTCCTGCAGAATTCTTAACATCCCAGGTAGTCTCTTCCGGGGCGTTATCAGTACGCATGATGACCAGCGCAAACTGGTTGGTGGGAGGAGCCTGTTCGATGGCAATGTTTAACGTGTCGTTTTTGGGATATTGATCGGCGATCAGGTTAGGATTTGTGGTGAATATTTGTAACAGGTTATTTGCCAACGGGGTAAAAGTAATTTCCGGTAAAGTGATAACTGCTTTTTGAAGCGTAGAAAGGCTGCCGGTCCAGTTGTAGGTTCCCACCGTTCCTCCGTTAATCCTGTATTTCACTTCAAAAGAGGTGACTGCATTATTCCCATTGTTTCTTATCCTGACCAAAGGTGTGACTTTGCCTGAGCAATTTGTTGCTGAAACATCATCATACTCCAGAGCCTGAACATCGTTATCATAAGGCATTACCAGCGGTGCATTGACGCTGTTGGCGGCCTGGTATACCTCTTTGGTAGATTTATTCTGGATAAAACCAATAGCAGCGATCTGTGTGGTATCGAATACATTGGCATATTTCCATGCGGTTTCGATGACTGTATAATCACCCATGGCATAAGATGTTGGTAATAATGTTCCTTCCTTTCCGGGAAGCATCTTTTTCATCACATTGGGAAAGTCTTTTTCGCCGTTTGTGCCTGGTGCGGCAGCAAAATGAATATTTTTCTCAATCACGATATTGTGTGCTACCATCGAAGCCGAAATCACCTCAGTCGCCTGCAACACCATGGCAAGGTAAACCGAATCATGTCCTGCTGACTGATGATGTTGTAAATTGATCTTGAACGGGGAAGGCATATTTGCCCGGTTCTGAATGGTTGTTATGGCTAAACTCTGTCCATTTCCCGTCCAGTAATTACCATCTACAACGGCATAAGGAACAGAATTAACCGCATAGTAAGAAACGCGGCTGCCATTTTCTATGGGATTATCGAGGTACATGGGATCATTGCCCGGGGAAGGCCAGTTCACATGCCAGAAAATTGCGGTATAAATGTTTGAATAAGTGGTCAGCCATGGCTTGAATTTATTGTTAGCTGCAACACAAGGCCCGCAGGTGGAAGAAGTAAATTCTTCGTGAAGGACCAGCCGCGGTGTCTGACTGTAAATCATCACGGTACTGGTCAGGAAAAGAGTGATCAGTGTAAATTTTTTCATGGATGTTTGGTTTAGGAATTGCAAATAAATTTGGCAGGTAAAGATAGGGGTTTTTATTTTTCAGACCCTTGATTTCTAAAAAATGTGTAATTTTGTAAAAGTTCACTCATCCTCAAATACGCATTAATATGAAGAAATTCTTACTCTTTGTTATGTTAACCGGATTGCTTTCCCTGTCCACTTATTCCCAATCCCTGGTTCTCCATGGCCCGGATGGTCCGATCGCCAATAATAGCAATGTTGTGCTCACAGGAATCCCGACAAGTCCGGATATCACCTGTTACCTGTATGTGGGAAATACTTCAGCTTCTTCCGCTTCTGTTCTCCTAAAAAAAGTGATCATTGATACCGTTACGGGTTCGATCAACAGCTTCTGCTGGGGGACCAATTGTTATCCTCCTTTTGTTTATATTTCTCCTGAAATTGTTGATATTCCTGCCGGATCCACAGATTCTGTCAGTTTTTCAGGTCATTATGAACCCCTGGGATTCAGTGGAACTTCCATTGTCCGTTATGTATTCTACCTGAGTAACAATGTGAATGACTCTGTTTGTGTGAATGCGTATTTCATGGCATTCCCGCTTGGGATTGATCAGATTGTTGCAAAACCGGTGCTATCCGCTGCATATCCTAATCCTGCCACCACCCATTTTTCATTTGATTATTCTGTTCCTGAAGGCGCTGTCGCTTCTGTTATTGTGAGAGATGTTCTTGGATCGATAAAATACCAGGCTTCAATTTCTAAATCGGGGAAACTCACCTTGAATACCAGTGATTTTCAGAATGGGATTTATTTCTTTTCCCTGCAGGTCAATGGCAAAAGTGAGATGACGAAGAAGATCATCGTACAGCACTAGTAGTCTGAAATAAGATTTATTAAAAGAGCGGCCATCAGCCGCTTTTTTTATGTTTCTACAGTCAGTAAATTTTTGCGCTCAGGCCGCCCAGCAAAGATCAAATGTGCAGTGTGAAATGAATTAACCATTAACCATTATCCATGGCTGTCATTTCACCCACTTTGAAAAGGGATGACTCGCCAGGTAACTATTGTAATAGCGCGGATCTCCAGTCACTTCTTCTCCAAGCCATGCCGGCTTTTCATACATTTCATCCGGTGACTGCAATTCAATTTCGGCGATGATCAATCCTTCGTTTTCCCCGAAAAATTCATCCACCTCCCAGGTCTTGCCTTCAAATGCATACCGGTATCGGATTTTGTCAATGATATTTCCGGAAAATTGTTTGAACAGGGATTTTGCATCCTCCATCGGAATGGAATATTCATACTCCTGGCGGGAGGCTTCAACCGTAGGTCCCTTTATCGTAAGAAAGGCTTTGTCTCCATAGATTCTTACCCGGATGGTTTTGGAAGGGTCGGCAAAAATATATCCCTGCAGGAGGGGAACTCCTGCAGGTTTAGACAGGGCATACCAAAAATCCTTTCGGACAAGGTATTTATGTTCTGTTTCAATGTTCACAGAACCAAAGATAACGTTTACTTAGTAGAAAACTCCTTTTTGATCTTGTCGACAAAATCCAGTTTTTCCCATGCAAAGAAATCGACTTTCTTCAGGAAGACTTCTTTACCGCTGTGATTTTTACTTTTCGATTTGACGCCGGGTACCGGGTAATATACTTCCACTTCCTTCACAAAAGGATCCCGGCCAAAATGTCCGTAAGAGGCTGTCGGGAGGAATACCGGGTTCTTCAATCCGAAGCGCTGCACAATGGCATACGGCCGCATGTCGAAGATTTTTGCCAGTTTATCGGAGAGCTGCTGATCGGTAAGGACTTTTCCTTTAGTGTCTTTTACTTTGCAGGTTCCGTAAGTATCGATGAAAAGGCCAACGGGTTGTGCCACACCGATTGCATAGGCCACCTGGATCAGGACCCGGTCGCAAAGACCGGCAGCAACCATGTTTTTGGCCATGTGACGGGCTGCATATGCAGCTGAACGGTCAACCTTCGAAGAATCTTTCCCTGAAAATGCACCGCCTCCATGAGCGCCATGTCCGCCATACGTATCCACGATGATCTTGCGGCCGGTCAGCCCGGTATCCCCGTGAGGACCGCCGATGACAAATTTCCCGGTCGGGTTAACATAAAGTTTGTAATCACCGGTGAAAAGTTTTTTAATTCTTGCAGGCAGGGTTTTCAGCACCCTGGGAATAAGGACTTTCTCAATATCGAGGCGGATCTTGTCCTGCATCGCTTTATCCGCAGTAAGAACGGACTTGGCATTGCCATCTTTTGGCTTGATAAAATCATCATGCTGGGTTGAAATAACAATGGCATCAATCCGCTGGGGCTGATGTTTGTCATTGTATTCAATGGTGACCTGTGATTTGGCATCAGGTCTCAGGTATTTCATCTGCTTTCCTTCTCTGCGGATTTCGGCCAGTTCCTGGAGGAAAATATGTGCCAGCTCGATCGTCATGGGCATAAGATTGTCCATTTCATTGCAGGCATAACCAAACATCATCCCCTGGTCGCCGGCACCCTGATCTTCTGGTTTGGTGCGTTCAACACCCTGGCGAATATCTCCGGATTGTTCATGAATGGAGGAAATTACCCCGCAGGAAAGACTGTCGAAGCGATATTCGGGTTTGGTGTATCCGATCTGGTCAATTACCTTACGGACGGTCTCCTGGTGATCGACCCATCCCTGAGTATGTACTTCACCACCGCAAACCACCAGACCTGTTGTGACAAAAGTTTCGCAGGCTACCCTGGATTCGGGATCCCAGCGAAGAAATTCATCGAGTAATGCATCTGAAATCTGATCGGCAACTTTGTCGGGATGTCCTTCTGATACTGACTCCGACGTAAATAAATATCCCATGATTATAGTTTTAGTAGGTCATTTGATGAATGAAAGGTGGGATCTGAAGATTGATGGGAGGAAATGTTGGTTTAGCATTTTTTTCCAGTGGTTGCAATCATTCAAATCTTTCCACTTTAATTGCGGCAAAGGTAACTATTTTTTTACAAACAGAAAATAAGTCTAGTTTTTTGTCAGTTCCTGGAAAACCTCCTCGAGCCTGAGTTCTTCCTTCCTCATTGACAGCACCATAAACTTCCGTTCTACGGCAAACTTAAAAATATCGGGCCGGATATCCACAGAAGGATCCGACGTGAGATGCCAGGTGGCGGAACTGGCAGGCCGTTTATCACCAGCCGGGTGAATGACTTCTTTTACACCGGGTATTTTTGCCAGTAAGGCGGCTTCTACGGGAAGGTCGAATTCGACGATGGTAACATTTTTGGAAATAGCGATATGCTGAAGGTTAACCGTCGAATCGTCGGCCACCATTTTTCCTTTATGAATGATGATCACCCGGTTACAGATGGCTTCCACTTCCTGCATGATATGCGTGGAAAGCATTACCGTCTTTTCTCTCCCGATGGCTTTTATCACAGAACGGATCTCCATGAGTTGGTTTGGGTCGAGCCCTGATGTCGGCTCATCCAGAATTAATACCTCCGGATCATGAAGCATGGCCTGGGCAAGCCCGACCCGCTGACGATAACCTTTCGAAAGGGCGCCGATCTTCTTGTGCTGTTCTCCCTGAAGGCCCACCATGTCGATCAATTCATTTACCCTGCGACCGGATTTCGGCCCCAGTTTGTGGATTCCTGCGATGAAATTCAGAAATTCCTTTACATACAGATCAAGGTAGAGGGGGTTATTCTCGGGCAGATATCCTACCTTTTTTCTCACCTCTATTCCCTGTTCGAAAATATCATAACCACAAACCGATGCCTCTCCTGAAGTGGGAGGGATGAAACAGGTAATGATTTTCATGATCGTGCTTTTCCCTGCGCCGTTGGGCCCGAGCAAACCGACGACTTCACCGGGTTTTACCTCAAAAGAAACGGCATCCAGCGCTTTCTGTACACCATAAATCTTCGTAAGATCTTTAACTAGGATCGACATTCAGATAGTTTTAAAAGAGGAGCAAAATTACTCATTTCCTTTGTTACTGTCTCAATTCTTTCTTTTACTGTTTTACAAGAGTTGACATTTTCTCAATTCACCTGTTAACCGTCAGGAAATGAAAAACCTCATTTGTTAACGTGTAACCAGGTGCATAAAGCCCGGAAGGTACTCCCTGATCCGGCCGGCGAGAAAATAGGGGAGGTTCAGCAGGTAAAATTTCTTCCCGCGGATTGTTTCTGCTTGTTTTACCATAAGCTGATTGCCCCAAAGCCTCACGGCGAACGGATGCGGGCTTTGATCCACATATTGGAAAAGCGATCGGAGCCGGCCGGTTTCACCGGCTTTTATCTCGACCGGAATGCTGTTTTCTTCAAAAGGAAGCAGAAAATCCACCTCAGCCTTCGATTGTGGCTTTGAGCGGATCCACCATTTCAGATCATCCTCATAAAAAAGGATCTCCTGTCCAGCCACATGCCTTGCAATCTGCCCGTCGAAAACGCCAAGCAGGTCATTGGCTTCAAAAATCTGTTTTTGAATTCCTGAGAAATAATTAACAAGGCCTGTATCAGGTAACTGAAGCCGCGGTGACCGTGTTCTGTCCGCCTCAGTTTTTTCGACGATACCATCACCAACCACCGGGTATATCAGTTTCAGCAGCCCGATCTTCTCCAGCATTCTCAACATCCTGCCACAATCCCTGCTACCCTGGGGAGTGCTACCGAAATGATTGAATTTTATCCGGTTTGCGGCATAAGGAAAGGCATTCTGAAGGGTCATCCGCGCCCGCTCCTGAACTTTCCTGGTAAAGATTTTCTCCTCAATTTCCTTCATGAAAAGTTCTTGTATCTTTTCGTATACCGGCTGAAGATCGGCCAGCTCACGGGCCTCTGCATAATTCTGAACGATCTCAGGCATTCCGCCGATCAGGGTGTAGAGATGAAACAAACGGATCAGCTTATCAAAATCGCCCGGAGGATAAGGAACTTCAAGGTAGGCAGCGGCCATCGTTTTTTCATCCATGGCCAATAAAAATTCATAGAAGGACAGAGGGCGGAGATGCATTGCATCGATGGCCGGGATCGGCTGGCATGCTGTGGCAATCACGGAGAGATTTCTTTCAGACTGATAGCCGGTAGCCCATTGAACCGCTTTATCGGATGCGGAAAGATTATCCAGAAACAGGAGGGTGGGTTTATGAGGATTTTTATTCTTCCGGAAGAAAATTCCCTCATGAAAATCGCTTCGGAAAAGATTCTTTTCAAAAAAAATCCGGTCATCTGGCTGTTTTAGATCGAATTCTAAAAATTGTTCCGCTTTTCCTGAAAAACCATGTACCGCATGCGTCTTCCCGACCTGCCTTATTCCATGGAGTAATAGCGGTTTTGGGTTTTTCTCCGAAAACCACTTATCCAACTTCTTTTCGATGTTGCGGGTTATCATAATGAAACAAAATTACGCATAAATAACTTATAAAATGTCACAAAATAAAAGATACGTAAAATATTTTCATATTCTCTTCTGTAAAGTGTTGTATTGTATTAAAGAAGTTTTATCTTTGCACCCCTTTAAACAGGAAAAATTAACCAGAAATCGTTAAAAACAGGTTCATGAATACGTTAAGTTATAAAACGATAAGTGCCAACAAAGAAACGGCAAACAAAGAATGGGTGCTTATTGATGCAGAGAACGAGGTGTTGGGGCGACTGTCAACCCGGGTAGCGAAGCTGCTCAGGGGCAAGTTGAAAACCAACTATACACCTCATGCCGATTGCGGAGATAATGTTATCATTATCAATGCTGACAAGATAAAGCTGACCGGCAAAAAGTTGGACGATAAGGAATATGTTCGTTACACGGGATATCCTGGTGGACAGCGTTTCGCCACTCCGCGTGAGTTAATGGCAAAGCATCCGACTGCGGTAGTTGAGAAAGCTATCAAAGGAATGCTTCCGAAAAATCGTCTCGGAGCTGAATTATTCCGTAATCTTTATGTTTATGCCGGACCGGAACATCCCCACGAGGCACAGCAACCTAAAACAATAATCCTCAAATCAATCAAATAGTATGGAAGTTATCATGGCCCTCGGCAGAAGAAAGACTGCCGTAGCAAGAATTTACTTAAAAGACGGTGACGGGAAAATTACGGTTAATGATCGCGATTACAAAAACTATTTTCCTACAGCTATTCTTCAGTTCCAGGTTGTTGAACCTTTCGAAATAACCGGCAACGCAGGAAAATATGATGTTAAAGTGAACCTCGATGGCGGTGGAATCACCGGCCAGGCAGAAGCACTGAGTCTTGCAATTGCACGTGCTTTATGCAAGATCAACGAAGAGCATCGTCCCGCACTGAAGGCAAAAGGTCTTATGAGAAGAGACCCGCGTATGGTTGAACGCAAGAAGTTCGGCCAGAAAAAAGCAAGGAAGAGATTCCAGTTCAGTAAACGTTAGTATTTTCATTTCATTACAGATATTATGTCAAGAACACAATTTGATGCATTACTTGATGCCGGCGTTCACTTCGGGCATCTCAGGAGAAAATGGAATCCCAATATGGCTCCGTATATCTTCATGGAAAGAAACGGGATCCATATTATCGATTTATATAAGACCATCGCCAAGGTGGATGAAGCTGCCGGCGCGTTGAAACAAATTGCAAAATCAGGTAAAAGGATACTTTTTGTTGCCACCAAGAAACAGGCAAAGGAAATCGTTGCCGATCTTGTGAAAAGAGTCAACATGCCTTATGTGGTTGAACGTTGGCCCGGTGGTATGCTTACCAACTTTGCCACCATCCGGAAAGCAGTCCGCAAAATGGCTTCCATCGATAAATTGATGGCCAGCCCTTCTTATGCCAACCTTTCCAAAAAGGAACGTCTTACCCTTACACGTGAAAGAGCGAAACTGGAAAAGAACCTTGGAAGTATCGCCGACCTGAACCGTCTTCCCGCAGCGATCTTCGTTGTGGATATCCTCAAAGAACACATTGCCGTTGCCGAAGCCAAGAAACTGAATATTCCGACCTTCGCCATCGTGGATACCAACTCGGATCCGCGTCAGGTGGATTTCCCTATCCCTGCCAACGATGACGCTTCAAAATCGATCTTCCTCATTATGGAAGCCATGGTAAAAGCCATCGAAGAAGGACTGGTTGAGAGAAAACTGGATCGCGACAAGAAAGCAGCCGATGACGAAAGAGGAGAAGATGAGGAATCAGGCATGAATCAGAACTTTATGCTCGATGCCGATGAGGATGACGATACCAAGGTGACAAAGAAAGAATTTGTTGACACCAAAGTCGCCAAACTGAAACCAGCTCCCAGCGAGCCGGATAAATCAAAAGCTCCGCGTAAAAGAATTACCAAACCGACTGGAAAACCAGGAGGAAAGCGGTAATCACCGAAACCGGATTAAATCACTTTAATAGCTAATACAAAATTTTATGATCAATATAACTGCTACCGACGTAAACAAATTACGTCAAATGACAGGTGCTGGTATGATGGATTGCAAAAAAGCACTTCAGGAAACCAACGGGGATTTTGAACAAGCCATCGATTATCTTCGTAAAAAAGGCCAGAAAGTGGCTGCAAAAAGAGCTGACCGCGATGCAAACCAGGGTTATGTTGTTGCGAAAACCAACGACAAAAAAACCTACGGTGCCATCGTCATGCTGAATTGCGAAACCGACTTTGTTGGGAAAACGGAAGAATTTATCCAGTTTGCCAAAGATCTCATCGATCTCGGCATCAAGCATCAGCCGAAAAACGTCGAAGAACTGACCGCACTGAATCTGAATTCAATGTCCGTTGCACAGAAATTGGATGAGATGCTGGGGAAAACAGGTGAGAAAATTACCCTTGCCCATTACGAATCCCTGGAAGCACCTTTCATCTCAGCGTACAATCATCATGGAAACCGCCTTGCTACGATCGTTGGACTGAGCAAGTCAGACAATGTCACAGAAGTGGGTCATGAATTGGCCATGCAGATTGCCGCCATGGGCCCGATCGCCGTTGATAAGGAAAATGTTCCTCAGTCTGTGATCGACCGTGAAATTGAGGTTGGAAAAGAACAAGCCCGCGAAGAAGGTAAGCCGGAAGAAATGCTTGAAAAGATTGCCACTGGCAAACTTGCCAAGTTTTTCAAGGACAATACCCTTCTCAATCAGGATTTCGTGAAAAACACCAAGAAAACCGTAAGTCAGTATCTTACCGATCATGACAAAGAACTGAAAGTTATCGGTTTCAAGAGACTTATGCTCGGCGCATAATCGCTTTTACCAGACAAAAAAGGGATTATCTTAAGGAAGATGATCCCTTTTTCTTTTGAATAACCATTCATAAACCCACAGATGAGCAAGAAGGAAATGGTAATGAACATGTTCGACGATATTTCGGGCAGGTACGACTTTCTTAACCATTTTTTATCCATGGGAACCGACTATCGGTGGCGCAAACAATTCGTAAAAGTCCTGGCAGCGGAAAAGCCGCAAAAAATCCTGGATGTCGCTACCGGAACCGGAGATCTTGCCATTGCCCTGACTTCCTTGCAACCTGATTTTATCAATGGTATTGATATTTCGGAGCAAATGCTCGCCATTGCCCGAAAAAAAATCCATGAAAAGAAACTGGAACATCTCATCGCTTTTAATACCGGCGATGCTGAAAATATCCCTTTTCCTGACGAGACTTTTGATGCAGTGACGGTAGCTTTTGGGGTCAGAAATTACGAGAACCTGGAAAAAGGTCTATCCGATATGCGACGGATCCTGAAAACAGGGGGTACGATGCAGATCCTTGAGTTTTCGCAACCTTCATCCGTCATTTTCAAAAGCCTGTATACCCTTTATTCAAAAACGGTTATTCCACTGGCCGGTAAACTGATCTCGGGAAACAAGATTGCTTACAGTTACCTTCCGCAATCAGTCGCTGCTTTTCCTGCGGGAACAGCATTTCTGGACATCATGGGGAAAACAGGAATGCACAATTTGCAGCAAATTCCATTGAGTTTTGGTATCGCCACAATATACAAAGGCAAGAAATAACGGCAATACGGGCTTGATCGGAAAATAAAAAAACAGGATATTCGTTATCATTGAGATTTAATCAGAGCGCCTTTTGAGACCCGGGAAAATACTTGTTACGCTTGCGATCCTTTTTTTAATGGCCATTTCGGTCAGGGTACATGCCCAGAAGCTGAAGATTCTGAACATGGAAACCTATGATCAGGATAAGTTTCATTTTGGATTTGTCCTGGGAGGAGACATGAGTTATATCACGATTAAACCAGTTAGTAACCTGAACACGCTGGTTTTCGATTCCACCAAAATGCCGGATATCCTTCCGGCACCTAACATGGGGAAGATACTTTCCATCATCTCAAATCCTACTCCCGGATTCGTGATAAGTATTGTTTCAAATATGCGGATCGGGAATAACTTTGACCTGAGATTCATCCCTTCACTCGCCTTTGGTGACCGTGACTTGGTTTATTCCATTCAGGTTTTCAGAAGTACGGATACCACGATCATGAGTATCACCAAACGGGTTCCTTCCACTTACATCAATTTTCCGCTGGAGCTGAAATTTAAATCAGACCGGTATAATAATTTCCGGGCCTACATGATGTCGGGTGTGCAGTATACACTAGACCTTTCCTCACAGGCAAAAAAAAGGGAACAGCGTAGCAGCAGCGAAAAAATCCTGAAATTTAATTCCAACGATGTTTATCTTGAAGGGGGTGTCGGGTTTGACTTTTATAACGAATGGTTCAAATTCGGCCTTGAACTGAAGATGATGTATGGACTATTCAATGTACTGAAGAAAGAAAATAATATCTATACCGACGGGATCGAGTCGCTTCGTTCTAAGATCTTTCAGATTTCGCTGACGTTTGAATAGGTCGGTGAGTTTTTGATATTCATCTCACAACATCACGATTTCACGAACTCTGCAACTCACCGGGTCATCAGCTGCATTGCCCAATTCAATAATTCTCATTAAGTTTGTTAAAAAATCGTATATGAAGAAGATCGCCGTCTTCCCGGGTTCATTTGATCCTGTTACCAGGGGCCATGAATCCATCATCCGTAGAGGATTACCCATATTTGATGAAATCATTATTGCTATTGGCGAAAATGCTGAGAAAAAATCTTCCTTTCCGCTGGAGCAGCGCCAGCAATGGCTGAAAGAGGTTTTTGGAGCAGAACCCCGGGTGTCCATTGAGGTTTACTCCGGACTGACGGTTGATTTTTGCCGCCAGGTCAAAGCAGGTTACATTCTCAGGGGATTGAGAACCTCTGCGGATTTTGAATTTGAAAGGACCATCGGCCTTATGAACAAGGCTTTGAGCCCTGATCTTGAGATGGTGTTTTTGCTTAGTGAGCCGGAATATGCGGCCCTGAGTTCTTCGATTGTGCGGGATATTTTCCGGAATGGGGGAGATGTAAGCAAATTCGTACCTGAAGGAATTTCTTTGAGATCCTGACCATAAAAAAAAATGAAGATTTACTTTGGTTTCCTGCTGCTGCTATTGCATCCCCTCCTGATGCAGAGTCAGCCTGTGAAAATTTCCGGTACTGCGCCGGGTGCGGAAGGAAAGATCATCCATGTTTACGAAATTTCCGACCGGATCACCATGATGGAAAAGGAAATTGCAAAAACCCGGATCGATTCGGTTGCAAGGTTTGTTCTTAACGCTGATATTAAATCCACCGGATCTATTATCCTCTCAATCGATTTCCATGAGACGGAGATATTTGCCGAACCGGGGAAAATCTATGAAATCGCCATTGCTCCGCTGAATTACAACAGCACGATTGAAATCAATCCATTTATTGAATCCCAGAATCTGGAAGTGGAGTTCCTCCAAAAGGATCCGCGTGAACTGAACCAACTGATCCGTGGATTCAATTCCATGTACAATGTTTTCCTGTTGAAAAACTTTAATGATCTCTACCGGGAGCACAATATTGCGAAACTCGATACTTTTCATAAGCAGATGCTGAGGGATTTTCCCGATACTGCCAATGCCTATTTCGCCGGCTATCTTCGATACAAATTTGCTTCCCTGGAGGAAGTTGCCAAGGCTAAAAGCCCGATTCAGTTGCAGAAAACCTATTTTACCTCGAAACCGATTCTATACCGGAATGTCGAGTACATGGACTTTTTCAATCTTTTTTTTATCAAATACATGACGGCTGTTTCGCGTCAGCTGAAATTCATCGATTATCCTTCGATTCTGAACAAAGCAGAGAGTTATCCCAACCTGATCAAGGCCATGAAGGCAGATACCAACCTCAAAAGGATGGATTTGCGCGAACTGGTGATGCTTTATGGTTTGAAGGAGATGTATTTTTCCCCCGGGTTTGACCAGCCATCCATTTTGTCGCTCCTTGGAGCAGTGGCAAAAACCAGTCTGTATGAAGAACACCGCCTGATCGCATCCGATATGATCCTTCAGCTGACAAAATTGAATAAGGGATCATCCGCTCCACCCTTCACTTTGCAGGATCGCAATAAAAAAATGGTCAGTTTGGCAGATTTCAAAGGCAAACCTGTCATGATCAGCTTCTGGACTGTTTATTGTCAGGACTGCCTGGCACGCATGGAGCTGCTTAAACCGGTTGCTGACAAGTACAAGGGGAAGGTGGAATTTATAAGTATCAGTGCTGATAAGGAGTTTGTGAAAATGTCATTTTTCCTGAACCTGAAAAAGAGTTTTACATGGAATTTCCTTCATATCGGGGAATCCATTGATTTGTTAAAAGACTACAATGTAAAGAGTTACCCGCTGTTTGTTTTAATTGACAAGCAGGGAAAAATTTTCAGGTATCCCGCCAGTTTTCCGGGGGAAGGTCTTGAAGAAGAGATTGAAGGCATGTTGAACCCGTGATTTTCCTGTTACAGGAAGCATCAGGGAGATTTTTCTTACTTTTGTTTGTTGGATTTTTATCAGTTTGATTATCATGATGGACTTTTTTAAAAAATTTCTGGGGAATAAATCTCAGCGGGATATTAAGGAGATACAACCATTTGTGGATACCGCACTTGGTTTTGAGGAGGAGATCAGCAACCTCACCAACGATGAGTTACGCGAAAGAACGAGCCGATTCAGGGATCAGATCAGGGATTATATCGCCGACAAGGGGAAAGAGATTGAAGAGATGAACCTGAAGTTAAGCTCAGACGAGATCGATATTGAGGAGAAAGAGCGTTTATATACCGACCTGGACAGACTTGAAAAAGAGAGCTACGAACTCACGCAGGAAGTTCTGAATGCAATCCTTCCCGAAGCATTTCTCGTGATGAAAGAAACGGCACGTCGTTTTGCTGATGATGTCGAGTATGTTGAAGTCACGGCAAATCAGTTTGACCGCGACATGGCAACCAAGAAAGCCAATGTTGAGATCGTCGGTGATAAGGCACGGTACAACACCAGTTGGATGGCCGGGGGGAATTTTGTTCGTTGGGACATGGTTCATTACGATGTTCAGTTGCTCGGGGGTGTGGTTCTTCACCAGGGGAAAATTTCGGAGATGGCTACCGGTGAGGGAAAAACGTTGGTGGCTACGCTGCCGGTTTACCTGAATGCGCTACCGGGAAAAGGCGTTCATATCGTCACAGTAAATGATTACCTCGCAAAACGTGACTCCGAATGGATGGGTGTCCTGTATGAGTTTCACGGACTGAAGGTAGATTGTATCGACAAGCATGAACCCAACTCCGACGCCAGGAGAAATGCTTACAATGCGGATATCACCTTTGGAACCAATAATGAGTTTGGCTTTGATTATTTGCGTGATAACATGACCAGTAACCCGGAAGAGCTCGTTCAGCGGCCGCACAATTATGCGATTGTCGATGAGGTTGACTCCGTGTTGATTGATGATGCCAGGACTCCTTTAATCATTTCCGGTCCTACGCCCAAGGGCGAAAATCAGGCATTTGAAGAAATGAAACCGAATGTCCTGAAACTTTATAATGCGCAGCGAAACCTCGTAACCAAACTGCTTGCCGAGGCCAAATCGCTCTCGGAAGATGAAAATAATAATGAGAGCATGAAAAAAGCCGGTGAGCAAGTATTGAGATCTCACCGTGGCCTGCCCAAGAACAAAGCACTGATCAAGTTCCTTAGTGAACCAGGGATCAGGGCCATGCTTCAGAAAACAGAAAACTATTTCATGGCGGAGCAATCCAAAAACATGCACATCATTGACGATGAACTGTTTTTCGTGATTGACGAAAAAAATAACACCATTGAGCTTACAGACCAGGGCATTGACCTTTTAACCGAATCGTATGATGATCCTACTTTTTATATCCTGCCGGATATAGGAAGTGAGCTTGCCGAACTGATGAAAAAAGATCTCTCAGAGACAGAGAAGATGGAGAAGAAGAACCAGTTAATGCTGGACTATTCAGTCAAATCGGAACGGGTTCACACCGTTAACCAGTTACTCAAAGCGTATGCACTTTTTGAAAAGGATGTGGAATACGTGGTGATGGATAATAAGGTGAAGATCGTGGATGAGCAAACGGGTCGTATTTTGGAAGGAAGACGTTATTCCGAAGGCCTGCACCAGGCCATTGAAGCAAAGGAAGCCGTTAAGGTCGAAGCTGCCACACAAACCTATGCCACCATCACCCTTCAGAATTACTTCCGGATGTATAAAAAACTTGCCGGGATGACGGGTACTGCAGAAACAGAAGCCGGTGAGTTTTGGGATATTTATAAACTGGATGTCGTGGTGGTTCCAACCAACCGGAAGATCATCCGGGATGACCGTTTGGACCTGGTGTTCAAAACAAAACGTGAAAAATTCAATGCAGTAATTACCGAGGTTGAAAAGCTGGTAGCCATCGGGCGACCTGTGCTCGTAGGTACTACTTCGGTAGAGACATCTGAACTGCTGAGCAGGATGCTGAAAAGAAAGAACGTCCGGCATAATGTACTGAATGCGAAGTTGCATCAGAAAGAGGCAGAAATTGTGCTGGAAGCCGGACAGTCTGGTACGGTGACCATCGCCACCAACATGGCTGGTCGTGGTACGGACATCAAGTTAGGAAAAAACGTGAAAGAGGCAGGTGGTCTTGCCATCATTGGTACAGAGCGTCACGAATCCCGTCGCGTCGACCGCCAGTTGCGGGGTCGGGCCGGTCGTCAGGGTGACCCCGGAAGTTCCCAGTTCTTTGTTTCGCTTGAAGATGACCTGATGCGTATGTTCGGATCAGAAAGGATCGCAAAGATCATGGACCGGATGGGCATTGAGGAAGGAGAGGTGATCACACACTCTATGATCAGTTCCTCCATCGAACGTGCCCAGAAGAAGGTGGAAGAAAACAATTTCGGTACACGTAAAAGATTGCTTGAATATGATGATGTGATGAACATCCAGCGTGAAGCCATTTACAAAAAACGCCATCACGCACTTTTCGGAGACCGGCTGGCCGTGGATGTAAAAAACATGATCTACGATGTTTGTGAAACGATTGTACTGGATCATCAGGAACGGAATGATTTTGATGAATTCAAGATCGAATTGCTCAGGGATTTTGCCTGTGACCCGCCCTTTGAAGACTCAGAATTTCGGTCGGTCAATCCGCAGGAAGCATCTGACAAGCTTTATGCTTATGTATACAAGCGATACCGGGAAAAAAATGACTTTATCGCCCAGAAGACTTTTCCCATTATCAAAGATGTTTACGAACACGAGAAACAGTATGAGAACATAGCCATCCCGGTGACGGACGGGTTGAAGACCATGCAGGTAGTCACGAATCTCAAAAAGGCATTCGAAGACAAGGGCAAGGAAGTGGTATTATCCATTGAGAAGGGCATTGTTCTGGGAATGATCGATAATGCATGGAAGGAACATCTGCGTGAGATGGACGACCTGAAGCAATCGGTCCAGAATGCGGCTTATGAGCAGAAAGACCCGTTGTTGATCTATAAATTTGAATCTTTTGAACTGTTTAAAGGAATGGTTCAGCGGACGAACAAGGAGATTACTTCCTTCCTGATCAAGTCGGATGTGCCCATCCAGGCACAGAATGTCCAGGCAGCCCAGGCGCCGAAGAAGATGGACCGCACCCGGATGAAAGAGGAACGTTCGGACCTGCTTTCGCAGGCACATTCGGATACGCAGGAGAAAGCAAGGCCGCAACCTGTGAAAGTTGAAAAGAAAGTGGGACGAAATGATCTTTGTCCCTGCGGCAGCGGAAAGAAATATAAGAATTGTCACGGTGTCGGGCTGGAATAGGTCTTTCGTAGCACCGGTGAAACGATAATTGTAAACTATGAAGTATAAACGGATTTTATTGAAGCTTAGCGGTGAAGCCCTGATGGGCAATCAGCAATACGGAATTGATCCGGCAAAATTGACAGATTATGTCGAAGAGATCCGGTCGGTCGTTGCGGAAAAGGTTCAGGTTGCCATCGTAATTGGCGGCGGAAATATCTTTCGTGGCATCCAGGGAACCAAAGAGGGTTTTGACCGGGTTCAGGGAGATTATATGGGCATGATGGCCACAATCATCAACAGCATGGCAATCCAGGGAGCCCTGGAACAGGCCGGTGTAAAATCGAAGATCCTCTCGGGCCTGGCCATCGAACCCATCTGCGAGGCCATGAGCCGCAGGGAGGCCATTCGTTTGCTGGAGGAGGGTTATGTGGTGATCATCGGCGGAGGTACCGGTAACCCTTATTTCACAACCGATTCAGCGGCTGCACTCCGGGCACTTGAAATCCAGGCAGATGCGATCCTGAAAGGTACCCGCGTGGATGGAGTTTATTCCGCAGATCCTGAAAAAGATCCGGCTGCAACGAAATATTCCACCCTGACTTTTTGTGAAGCGTATGATAAAGGACTCAAGATCATGGATCTCACCGCCTTCACACTTTGTAAGGAAAACAACCTTCCCATCATCGTCTTTGATATGAATGCCAAAGGAAACCTTAAAAAGCTGATGTCTGGAGAAGAAATAGGGACTGTGATAAAAAATTGAATTTTTTTATAATTTTGACATGCCGCAACGGTATAAATTAAATCACCTGACCATATGAACGACGAAATTGAATTTTGTCTGGAAGAAGCAAAAGAAGGTATGACCGGTGCTGTCATTCACCTCGAAAAAGAACTTCAGAAAGTAAGGGCAGGGAAAGCCAGCCCTCAGATGCTGGAAGGAGTAAAGATCGACTATTACGGCGTCATCACTCCCATTGATCAGGCTGCCAATGTCAGTACGCCCGATGCCCGCCAGATCATCGTTCAACCCTGGGATAAAAGTGTCCTGGGCCTGATTGAAAAAGCCATTCTGGCTGCCAACCTCGGGTTCAATCCGAAAAATGAAGGAGAAATTCTGCGTATAACCGTCCCGGCGCTTACAGAAGAACGACGCCGCGACCTGGTGAAACGAGCCCGGACAGAAGCCGAAACGGCCAAGATCAGCATCCGGAATATCCGTCGTCTCGCCAATGAGACGGCAAAAAAGCTGAAAAAAGACGGTACACCTGAAGACGAGATCACCAAACTGGAAGAGGACATCCAGAAATTAACTGACGATCATATTACCAGAATAGACAAGATCCTGGAGGCGAAAGAAAAAGACATTCTGACCGTTTAGGTCTCTTTAATACACCACGATTTCATCTGAAAACAGCCAGCATTTTTCACCGGCGCCATCATGCCAGGGAGGACATACTCCTGTATTCTTTGCCCTTACCTTAATGTATCTTGCCTTCGTTGCCGGAAATACCTGTGAAAAGGATTTTATGACCGGC
Source organism: Bacteroidales bacterium (assembly GCA_038244085.1). GTDB lineage: Bacteria > Bacteroidota > Bacteroidia > Bacteroidales > FEN-979 > FEN-979. The sequence continues at coordinate 22,631 of JBBRTX010000004.1, forward strand.
TGGTCAGTCTTTTTGGGGGCGTCATTTCCCTGGTCATTGATGGAGTGAAATCGTTTTTTATCAGAAGAAAGGGAGATGATCAATGAATCAGGGAAGAATATCCAGGCGGTACTGTTTTGGAGAAAGGTGACTACTACCGAATTTACCGGCTGTTCCTTCCCCAGGTCAATAATCACATCCAAGTCGTTTCCCAGAAAACCTTGCCAGCCTCCTTCACGATGCAGTACTGAGCCGCGAAGGCCATCCGTCAATCCGCCATCACCGCCAGCGGTATAACGATAGCTGTATGGCTGCAGATACTCCACTTTTTTGCCGGTTGCATGATGGTAAATCAGGCTTTTGCCAATGATGCTTTCTTTCAGCTTTCCGTCAGCAAAAATCCCGGCTTTGATGTAAGAATTACCGGTGACCGGAATCGGATCGGTATAAATTGCAGAGGTAGCAACCGGATCATCTCCTCCCATTTTATAACGAATTTCAGCATGTGGTTGCTCGGAAGAGAGCTTGACCATCAGGTTCTTCGATCTTTCATTAAAATAGGTGGAAATATCAACTTTAAAAGAACCTTTGCTAAAGTTTATTCCCTTTGTTTCCAGTTTCCGGAGCTGAGGTTCCAGTCGTTCACGGAAATCCTCCCAGTTCTTCAACGCTTTCTGTGTCCAGTCGACCTCGGCAAGTGCGATCATTCGCGGAAGAGCCATGTATTCTGCATGTTCCGGGGTCGGAATGTATTCCGTCCAGAGATTTCCCTGAGCGCCCAGGATGTGTTTTTCTTTACCGGCGGGAAGTTCTTCTGGTACCGGTTCGAAAGAATAAACTTTCGCCAGGGTGACAAATCCTCCGATAGCCTTGGGTTCAAATAAAGGATCTGCCTGGTAATAGTCGAAGTAACAATGTGAACCGGGTGTCATAATCACATCATGCCCCTGGGAAGCAGCAGCAATGCCACCTTCCATTCCGCGCCACGACATTACGGTGGCCTCCGGGGCAAGCCCTCCTTCGAGGATCTCATCCCAACCGATCATTTTCCGATCCTTCGAAATCAGGAATTTCTCAATCCGCCTGATGAAATAACTTTGTAATTCCTTCTCATCCTTAAGTCCCTCCTTTTGCATCCTTTCCTGGCATTTCGGACATTCTTTCCAACGGGTCTTATCTGCTTCATCGCCTCCAACATGAATATATGCGGAGGGGAAGAGGGCAATGACTTCGGTGAGTACATCTTCCAGGAAATCAAAAACAGAATCATTCCCGGCGCAGTAAATATCTGTATTGGGCCAGTAACTGCCCGTAGGAACGGTAAAGGGGCCTCCGGTGCAGGAAAGTTCCGGATAGGCCGCCAGTACTTCGACACAATGAGCCGGCATTTCAATTTCAGGAATGATTGTCACATAGCGGCTTTTGGCAAATGCAACCACCTCTTTGATCTCGTCCTGTGTGTAATAGCCACCATAAGTTGCCCGTTCACCAGGTTGTTGGGGAAGTCTCTCTCCCCATGGGAAGCTTTCTCTGTCGACCCGCCAGGCCGATACACTCATCAGCTTGGGATATTTTTTGATCTCAATCCTCCAGCCATTATCGTCAGCAAGATGCCAGTGAAAAGTGTTCATCTTGAAAGTGGCAAGAAGGTCAATGTATTCCATCACGAACTCCTTGGGGAAAAAATGGCGGGAAACGTCGAGGTGCATTCCCCGGTAAGGGAATCTCGGGTAATCGGTGATTTCGGCACAAGGGATCTCCCAGGATGCGCCCGGTTTGAGTGGTGCCTCTTTATACAGATCCGCCGGAAAGAGTTGCAGGAGGGATTGCATCCCGTAAAAGAGACCGGCTCCTGTGCTGCTCTCGATGATGATCCGCTTCTTGTTTATCCGAAGGATGTAGCCTTCGGAGGGGAGACTCGCTTTCGGGTCGATCAGGAAGATAATCCCAACAGCTTTGTTGTGTTTTTTACCTATTCCCAGCGCCGTCATAACCGGTCCGCCGGAATACTGGAGATGACCGGCAAAAAAACGGGCGGTCCGCTGTGCTTCTTCATTCCCGGCGGTGAAAAAAAGCTGGGTACGATCGGTGATCCGGAAGATGCCTGCGGCCGGTTTTACCTTAACAGGTTTTGGAACGATGGAGATGCCGCCTGGTTCGGCAGCATGGACAGCAGATATAACAAAGACCGAAAAGGTGAGGAGCAGGAATCTGGAGATTTTCATCAAGAGGGAAATTTTTGTCAAACTTACCACTTTCACCTTTAAGATTCAAAAAACAAATTCCCAAGGCAAATATAATTCGGTGACCAAAAATCAATTTACCCGCTGGCTAAGCTTATTGTTTTGGACTTTGTGGTTTGCAATTATCCTTGCATCTTCTCTTTTACACTTTTCACCTTCTCGCTGTCGACGACGGTAGAGATATATTCAGTGAGACCAGCCGTTCCCATTTTGATGTAATCCCTGACGAATTTCATTTTACTTGATACAGAACCCGGAAGATAGAGATGAAATTCATCGGCTCCGGTTGAATTGATTGCCTCCATGATATTGTATTCCTTGATTCCATGACCCGGCATGATGATGATACGGTTCGTCGCTTTTTCAATCAGTCTCCTTATCAGCAAACCCCCATCCACGGCGCTGTCACTTTGCCCGGAAGTAAGGATTCTGTCCACACCGATCTGAATCAGGTCTTCCACTGCCTCAAAAGGGTCGCGGGTCATGTCGAATGCCCTGTGACACGTTGTTTCCATCGGGCGGGCCAATTCATTGAGTTCACTCATCCGTTGCTTATCAATCCTGCCGTCTTCGAGGAGGATCCCGAAAACTACGCCATCAGCGCCCAGCTCTTTTGCTACACGGATATCTTCCTTCATGATCTCGAATTCGAAATCGGAATAGAGGAAATCTCCTCCGCGTGGCCTGATCATCACAAAGAGCGGAATGGTGAGATTCTTTTTTGTCAGGATGATGGCTCCTGCAGAAGGCGTACAACCTCCGTCGGCCATATTTTCGCAAAGTTCCACACGGTCGGCGCCGCCTTTTTGCGCTTCAAGCGCTGATACGGCTGAATTAACACAAGCTTCGAGTAACATGGTAATAATAGGTTAGTGGTTAATATCTCTGATCACAATTCCGGCAGATTCCAATTTCTTTTCGTGAGGAAAGGATCTGCTGGCGGAAATTATTGTAAAGTTTACCTCTCCAGAGTTGCTGAAATGTCATGGAATCGATGTTGCCCATACTCAAGGTTGCATCCTTGTCATAACAGCAGGGTACCACTTCTCCTTCCCAGGTAAATACGCAGGAACTCCACATTCGCCAGCAATGATCCGGCATTTTATTCCTGATCCTGAAATGGGCCTTCCCATCGTTTTCCTTGATTTTCCTGTACCTGGAGAATCGTTCATCCTCCGGCATTAAAGGATTTCCATCAGCAAAGTTATAAAACTGGGCGGTCTTTATCTCCACTTTATCCACACCCCATTCGCGGCCAAGCCTCTTTATTTCGGCAATCTGATCCTGGTTATGCTTAAATACGATAAACTGGATGATGATCTGAGGTTTTGCAGAATGGGTTTCCTTCTTCCAGCGGACCAGTTCCCTGATTCCTTCTGTTACCTGGTCGAAGGATCCTCCTTTTCTGTAAGCCTCATACGATGCCTGATCGGTTCCGTCGACAGAGATAATCAGCTTGTCAAGACCCGATTCAATGGTTTGCCTGGCATTTCCGGGAGAGAGAAAATGGCCATTGGTTGAGGTGCTGACGAAAATGCCTTTGCTTCGTGCAAGCTTTACCAGCCGGAAAAAGTCAGGATGCATAAAAGGTTCACCCTGGAAATACAGGTTAAGATAATAAAGATCCTTTGCGAGGGAATCAATGATCCGAGTGAAATGATCAAAGCTGATATTTCCTTTACGGCGGGTCAGTTGTGATAATCCGGAAGGGCATTCGGGGCAGTGAAGGTTGCACCGGTTGGTGGGTTCGATGGAAACGCTGATGGGGTTACCCCAATGATATACTTTCCGGAATAACCGCGAAAGCAGGTAACCCGAGAGAATCCTGATGAAATTAACGGACCGGTGTAACACAAATGCTCCAGGTTATTTAACAACGCCGGCGGCGTATCCCTTTTAACTATCCCTGCTCTTTCTCCTGAAAAATCCTTTTACAATGGAAAACCCCTTTGAAATCGCTTTCGAAGTTAAAGAAAGATCATGGGTGACTACACGAAAAACCTGCCGGAATGTGAAAATTTCAACGATTCTTCTGAAGTCGTACCTTATCTTTTCTTCAACTTTCAGGATTTCGAAATTCAGTCTTGTCTTTTCCAGTTCCAGGTCGCGTAAGGAATGGATCCTGTGTGTCGGATGATTTGGTTTATTGTTCGTTTTCATTTTTCGATTCCAATAAGATTTTTGTGATATTTAAAACCAATGGATTCACGAAAATGGCCGTCCGGAAAAAATAAATGAACAGTGCCACGATAAGGTAAAATCCAGCAACGATCAGTGTTCCGATATAAGCTTCCCCCACATGATCGCGGAACCAGAAGATAAAAGCGAATGAAACAAAAGCCAGGAAGAAAAGGACGACAATATAAAGGGCAAAGGTAATCAGGAGGATGGCCATCAGGCGGGAAAGTTTTTCCGATACCACAAGTTTGGCCAGATCGAGATGCAGCAGAAGAAATTCTTTGACATTTCCTGCCAGATCTGTGAAATTTTCGGTAATTTTTTTTGATTCCATGAGGGTCAGTTTATAAGGATGGTTCTTTTATCGCTTCGTTCTCTATGGGAACTTCCTCTTCATTTCCGTCAGATGATCGGAGATCTTCAATACTGCTGAGAAGCTCCTCCTGGTACATGTCGGCGATACTCATGATTTTTTTCTTGAGGCGTTTTCTCGTTTTTGATCCTTTAGCAGGAGCAAAAAGTACTCCTATCGCAATACCGGCTGCTATTGCAGCGACGCCGGCCAAAAACATTTTTGAACTTGCCATGGCTTTATTGTTTTTTTTGTTTTACAGATGCCTGTTTTTCAGCAGGCGGGTTTTTCCGGACTTTTATGGTTATTTCGGAGTGTTCGATTTCTTCTATTATTTTTTCATGTTCCTTTCGCTGATCATATCCTGAGAATTGCCGGCCGATTTTGAATTGCTGAAGAAATTCCCCGGCAAGGATCCGGATGAATGCATATCCCGGAACGGCCACGATCATTGCCGGAATACCGCCCAAACTCCCGGCTGCAATGATCACCAGGAAAATCTCCACCGGATGGGCTTTCACGCTTTTACCCTGAATCAGGGGACCATAAACAACATTGTCAATGACAATCACAGCAGTCATTGCAAGGCCGATTTTAAGCACCATCGGGAAAATCTCACCATATAATCCTCCTTCGATTACACCGGTAACGCCAAGAATGGTCCCGATGATTACCCCTGTGATCGGACCAATATACGGAATAATATTGAGCATTCCCGCCACAAATGCAATAACCAATGAACCCCTGGCTCCTATTATTGTCAGGACAATAGCATAGGAAGCGATCATCATCAGGACATTTATGCTCAAACCGATGAAGTACCTTGAAAGCAATACTTTACTCTTGGTCATGACATTCTTTGCCTTTTCTTCGGCTTCTTCCGGTACAAACATCATGATCACGCGGGGTAACAGGTTATGGTCATTCAGGAAGAAGAAAGAGAGAAAAATAACGGAAAACACATGAAATACAAAAATGCCGGCAAATGAAACGGCTACCGAAAGGATGTTCGAAAACAAGGTCATATCGACTACCCTGGCCAGGTTCTCCTTAATGATCGATTCAAAAGTCGCATTGGTACTGATCAGCCCAAGGTTGATCATGTTTTGTTCGATACGCCGGATCTCAACATCATAATAGGCTGCCAGTTTCGTCCAGTCAATCGTTGAAATCATGTTTGTTTCATGGATCACCAGGGGGATGAAAAAGCTCAATAAGCCCAGAACCAGTGATATAATCAACAAAAGCGTGATCGTAACATTGATTACATGCGGAATTTTAAATTTCCCGATCCGGATTCCATCCATTTTCTCAACCAGCGGGAATCCGATAATGGAGATGATCCCGGCGATCACGATGCAAATTACAATACTTGAAAAATACCAGAGAATAAAACCGGCAATTACAATGAAAAGGATGGTAAAAAAGAGTTTGTGCTTCAGATACAATTCTCTCACTTCACTGAGTTTTTATACAAACGTAAGGAATATTTATGAAAAGATCAAGAGGAATTATAGTACGAATAGCCATTAACGATGATCCCTTTAATTCCTAAAAAGGAAAGATCAGGCTGATCTTAAAGGAAAAATTATCAATAGTCTTATTGAACGAATAGGGCCCCCAACGATAAAATGCGCCAACACCCACTTTATAGAGTTTCAGATTCACCAGGTTATTGATGAGCAACCCGGATTCATAATATCCCAGATCCATGGTCCTTGGTCCGATAGAGATCTCATCATACCGGTCTTTATGATCCAGCCAGCCAAAGCCAATTCCCTGGGAGAGGGCAAATTCGGGATGAAACCATTTTTTTCCCTTGAACAACATATATCCGAAATCATGATAGATAAAAAGGGACACATACCTGTCGGATAAAAATTCGTTCATCCGCATGGTGTTGAAGGTGTTGGGAGCGTAAACGGATACCAGGGCATAGCTGGCCTGACCGTAATAGAGGTTGGTTGCCGGTACCGGCTGGTCTACATAGCCTCCGTTGGCCGTGAGGGTCATCTTGCCGATATATTTAAAGCTGAAGGTTTTTGCCACCTTCAGGTCCAGCTTGTTGTATTCATATTCACCATTGAGAAACCCTTTGATTCCGCGAGTGTATTGCAGCCAGACCACCGGAAACTTTGTTCCCAGGGAGATTTTTTCGTCAATCGTCTGAAGGAACTTCTCTCCATAAGCCCATTTAAAACCTGCCGTTGCTTCCATGAAAGTAAACTCGTTCTGAAGGATGGTGGCATTTCCTTCGTGGGTTGCCAGATCAAATGTGGTTGATTTCTTAAAAGAATGGGAGAGCCCCAGGTTCAACAGCCAGTACTTTCTGAAACGGACGGTTACAGATGCATTGAAGTTTTCAGTTCTGTCGAGTTTCCTGTAAAACAAGGGGGCGAAATTTCCTGACAGGATGGATTCTTTGTCGTCGAAAAATTTCACCGTTCCGGATCCGACCAAATCATAAAAGTATCCTCCACGGATGGAATAATCATTACGCCTGTCAATCAGGTAAGCGGCATCACCCCCGTATTTGGAAGTGGAAATGGCAAAGGAATACTGATAAAAACCACCGATTTTAAAACGTTTCGAAATGATATCATTGGTATGAATCCCCAGCCCCAGGATTAATCCTTCATACCGGTTAAATCCCAGGATCCGGTTCAGATCGAAATCAATAAACTTGTACGGAATCCGGCCGGAAAGAACGGTTTTCAGCCCCTTGGCCATCTTGTCGAAATTATCTGCTTTCCCAATACTGTCAAGCACTTCATAAGTGCGGCGGTCCTTCTGGGTCAGGCTGTCTACCCGGTATTGGTTCCAGTAGTTTTCATCCCTGCCGGTTGCCTGCTTATCCACTTCAATATCCAGGTGATTGAATTCCCGGCGCACCAGGTCGGGGTTCAGCACGATATCCCGGATATAGTTCCTGCCTTTGGCTACAAGTGCGTAACCTCCCACTTGCATCATTGCAAAATCCACATCCGTATTCAACTGAACCGGGAACCATGCCTGGTTGTCAATGAAAGCATACATCTGCTGAATCCTGATCTGAATTCCCCCTCCCTTTCCGGAGGGTTGGGCAATGACATTCTGGATGGCCCACCGGTTGGAATTGATCGAGATTACCCCTTTCATTCCATCGAAATTGGTTCCTTTACGCGGCCTGAAAGAGATGATGAAAACCGTGTCTTTCCCGGAGTAGGTCGTATCTTCAATCTTGAAAAAATATTTTGACAAACTTCCGCTGCTGATTGGATTGACATAGGTGCTCTGAAAAATGGTGATAAAGGGTTTGTAAAAGGAAAATGACTGGATCTGGGTGGTGAGAAACACAAAAATCGGATCCTTGAAACCGGACATCCGTGTGGCAATCACCTGGTTATAACTTTTATCCGGGGCTAAAAATTTCCGCTTCGTGACATTCTCCATCAGGAAGAGGTTTTGTTTTTCCAGGAACTGTTTGAGTTCCTTATTAACACTGTCTTTCATCACGGTATCATTCAGTATGGAATCCTTCTTCGTTTCCACCTGAAGGGTTATTCCGGACCGACGGCTTTTCAGGGAATCCTTTTTCAGTGTATCCTTATCAACGGTAAAAATGGTCTTATCATAGGCTGTATAAGAAAAGGAGTTCAGTTTTTCGGGATCATTGATGTCGCGGTTATCGATGGCATTCCGGATGATCCGGTGAGCGGGGTTGATACCCGGGAGGATCTCGACTTCCCGCAGGTCAAGTTCGGTAGGTGTCAGTGAGATCAACAGGTCCGTGGTTTTTTCTCCTACCGGGATCCGCTGGGGTACATAACCCACGTAGGAGAGATTCAGATACTGGATCTTCTGGTGAAAGGGAAGGCGGAATTTTCCGTCAATATCAGTGGTTCCGCCCGATTGCCCCCCGTTGATCACGATGTTTACAAAGGCAAGGGGTTCCTTTGTCTTGGCATCTGTTACTTTTCCGGAAACAATAAAGTCCTGGCTAAATAACATCACTGGCAGCAAAAAGAAGAGAAGAAGATATAGTTTTCTGATATTTTTTATCATAGAAGAGCAAATTAAACAGGGATCACGATTTGTGTACGATAATGTTTCAAAAATAAGAGGATTTTCCTATCTAAAAAAATCGAACCAAAAATAGTTGTAATTTCACCAATGTTTCCAATATCATCCTTGCCATTGAAAGATACTAACACATACACCTTTACGGCCAAGACTGTCGCGGGTGTTGAAGAAATACTTGCCGGTGAACTTCAAGCCATCGGAGCAAAAAATATTACGATACTCAAAAGGGCGGTTGCCTTTGAAGGGGATATCGCGTTGATGTACCGGGCCAACTATTGTTGCAGCACTGCTCTCCGGATACTGAAGCCGGTAAAATCCTTTCCCATCGAAAAACAGGAAGATCTTTATGACCAGGTGAACCAGATTCCCTGGGAGGATTACCTCGATTCGGATATGACACTGGCGGTGGATGCGGTGAACAACACATCGGTGTTCACTAATTCGCAATTTGTGGCCATGCGTACAAAGGATGCAATTGTGGATCGTTTCCGGACAGCAGGGAAGCTCCGGCCTTCGGTTGACCTGGACAATCCTGATGTACGAGTCAATATTCATATTTACAAAGAAGTCTGCGATGTGTCGCTCGACAGTTCCGGAGGTTCGCTTCACAAGCGGAATTACCGGAAGAGCGCCGGAATTGCCCCGATGAATGAAGTGCTGGCTGCCGGGTTGGTTCGTTTGTCCGGCTGGGAACCTTCAAAATCCCTGACAGATCCGATGTGCGGATCGGGCACGATCCTGATTGAAGCGGCCATGATGGCCAACCATATTCCTTCGGGTTATTTCAGGAAAGATTTTGGTTTCATGAAATGGCCGGACTTTAACGAATCCCTTTGGAATAAGATCCGTGAAGAAGAAGACCGTAAGATCCGACAGGAAGAGACAATGTTTTTCGGATCCGACATTTCCGGTAAGGCGATTCAGTCGGCAAGAGAGAATCTTCTTTTTACCAGTCTCTCAAACCAGATAAATCTTGAGATTGCAGCTTTCGGCGCGGCCAGCCATACTGCCGCACCGGGTTTCCTTATCTTCAATCCGCCCTATGATGAACGGTTAAAGGTGGATGACCTGATTGCATTTTATAAGGAAATAGGGGATATCCTGAAGAAGAAATATACCGGAAACGAAGCCTGGATCATTAGTTCTGATCTCAGGGCTCTGAAATTTGTCGGTCTTCACCCTTCAAAAAAAATCATCGTATTTAACGGACCGTTGGAATGCCGTTTTGTAAGATTTACACTCTATTAAAATCTAAAATCACCATGCCACAAATACAAAGAATCGGGGTACTTACCTCCGGGGGAGATTCTTCCGGGATGAACGCTGCCATTCGGGCTATTGTAAGAACAGGGATATTCCATAACCTGGAAGTTTTCGGGATTTACCGGGGCTTTGACGGACTTATCAGCGGGGAGATCGTACAGCTTCAGCGTACTTCCGTTTCGAATATCATTCAAAGGGGAGGTACTATCCTGAAATCAGCGCGAAGCAAAGGATTCATGACAGTGGAAGGCCGGCGGAGTGCTTATGAGAACCTCCGGAAATTCAGCATTGATGCCATGGTGGTGATCGGTGGCAACGGGACTTTCACAGGAGCTACGGTGTTTGACCAGGAGTATGATTTCCCGGTGATTGGATTGCCCGGAACCATCGACAATGACCTTTTTGGTACCGATGCAACGATTGGCTTCGATACTGCATTAAATACCGTAGTGGAGGCAACAGACAAGATTCGCGATACCGCCAATTCGCACGACCGGCTATTTTTCATCGAGGTGATGGGTAGAGATGCCGGTTTCATTGCCTTGCGAAGCGGGATTGCCTGTGGCGCCGAATGTATCCTGGTCCCCGAGACCACAACTTACATCGAGAACCTGACGCGTTTGCTGAAACACGACTGGCGTCAAAACAAGACTTCCGGTATCGTCATCGTGGCCGAAGGCGATGATATGGGCGGTGCCTGTGAAATAGCAGCCCAGGTAAAACAGCGTCTGCCCGAGCTGGATACCCGTGTCACCATCCTGGGACATGTCCAGCGCGGCGGATCCCCGACATGTTTCGACCGTGTACTGGCAAGCACACTTGGATATGAGGCGGTCACTGCCCTGCTCGAAGGTCAGAGAGGGGTAATGGTTGGCATCATCGACAAAAAAATCGTGTTTACTCCGTTTGAGCATGCGGTCAAGCACCATAAAGATATCAACCTTCAGATGCTGGAGATGTCCAGGATTCTTGCATTATAACTTCGATCCGGGTTGTGGAAATTTTTTCTCATTTCGCCGACGTTCTTCTGCCGCTTCCGGTAAGCGGGCCTTACACCTATGGAATTCCCTTACCGCTTCTGACTTCGGTGATTACTGGCGGCAGGGTAGTGGTTCAGTTTGGTAAAAGAAAGATCTATACCGCACTGGTCCTGAAAATCCACAAGATACCACCCGGTGAATATGCTCCGAAGCCCATCATCTCTGTTCTCGACGACCAGCCTATCGTCAATGAAAAGCAATTGCGCTTCTGGAAATGGATTGCTGAGTACTATATGTGCCATGAAGGAGAAGTGATGAATGCGGCACTTCCTTCAGCCCTGAAGCTGGCCAGTGAATCAAGAATCATCCTTAACCCGGTTTCGGAAACCGATCCCGCATCCCTGAATGAAAGAGAATTGCTCCTGTTTGAAACCTTGCTAAACCGGAAGCGGATCGAAGTGGCAGAAGCCAGCCGGATACTTGACCAGCAAAAAATCATTCCCCTGATCAAAACGATGCTGGAAAAAGGCATAATCCTGATGGATGAAGAGCTTTCGGATAAGTACAAGGTAAAAACAGTGACTTTTGTTGAGTTGACGGATGATTATCAGCAGAATGAAATAAAATTCAAACCTCTTTTTGACAGTCTTGAGAAGAAAGCCAAAAAACAACTCGATGTGGTGATGTCATTTCTCGTGTTGTCAAAATTCGGTTCCGGTGCGACTGAACCGGTTACCAAATCAGCCTTATTAAAGAATTCCGGCGCCTCTCCGGCAGCGCTTGACGGACTGGTCAAAAAGAATGTGTTCCGGATTACAGAGCAAAAGCAGGACTGGGGCGAAAAGAATGATCCCGGGCTTTCGGCGGGCGCCATCCAGCTTACCACTTCTCAAGAAACCGGTCTGGAGCAGATCCATAAGGCATTTGAGGAGAAAGATATTGTGCTGCTTCATGGAGTTACCTCCAGCGGGAAAACAGAATTATACATGAAGTGTATCCAGGAAGTCATTGATCGTGGCCAACAGGTATTGTTCCTGCTTCCTGAAATCGCACTCACTACCCAGATTGTGACCCGGCTGAAGAAATATTTCGGAAGCCGGATCGGGGTTTATCATTCCCGGTTTAATGAAAACGAAAGGGTGGAGGTCTGGAATAAGGTATTAAAAGCCGGCCGGAACAATGAAAATCAGCCATTCGATATCGTTCTCGGTGCTCGTTCAGCCATTTTTCTGCCGTTCGCCGACCTGGGGCTGGTGATTGTGGACGAGGAGCATGATTCATCCTATAAACAGTATGATCCGGCTCCCCGGTATCATGCGAGGGATTCGGCTTTATACCTCGCTCATCTGCACGGAGCCAAAGCCATACTGGGTTCCGCTACTCCTTCGGTCGAGAGTTATTTCAATACCCGACAGGGAAAATATGCGCTCGTGGAACTGAACGAAAGATATGGCAATATGGAATTGCCGGAAGTGGAAGTGGTTGACATAAGGTCGGAGATGCATCGGAAAAAGATGCAGTCCCATTTTTCTTCCGTTTTGATCCGGCAGATCGAAAGTGCACTTGAAAACCACGAGCAATCCATCATCTTCCAGAACCGCCGGGGATTTTCCTTGCGCCTTGAATGTGATGCCTGCAACTGGATGCCTTCCTGCAAAAACTGTGATGTAACGCTGGTTTATCACAAGGCCAAGGATATGCTGATCTGTCATTATTGCGGTTATACCACACAAATCCCTGCCATTTGTCCTTCCTGCCGGGGAACTTCGCTGAAGATGAAAGGTTTTGGAACCGAGAAAGTGGAAGAGGATCTCTCCATCATCTTCCCGAAAGCCCGGATCGAACGGATGGATATGGATACTACCCGGTCACGGTTTGCACATCAAAAGATCATAGACGACCTGGAACAAAACCGGATTGATATCCTGGTCGGGACCCAGATGGTAACCAAAGGACTTGACTTTGAAAATGTGAGTACGGTCAGCATTCTGAATGCAGATAATATGATCACTTTCCCTGATTTCCGCGCCACGGAACGGAGTTACCAGCTCATGGCACAGGTGAGTGGCAGATCGGGACGAAAGAACAAGCGGGGAAAAGTCATCATCCAGGCTTACAACACAAAACATCCGGTCATTCAGCAGGTAGTGAAAAACGATTACAAATCCATGTTTGAATGGCAATTGCTCGACCGGAGAAAATTTAAATATCCTCCGTTTTACCGGCTGATCCAGATCAGGGTCAAACATAAGGACCAGAAAATCGTGAATCTTGCCGCGGCTGATCTGGCAAGAAGATTGAAAATCGTTTTCGGAGTGAGGATTCTCGGCCCTGAATACCCTCTTGTTTCAAGAATCATGAATTACTACCTGAAACAGATCCTTTTCAAGATCGAAAAAGATCTCTCTTCTACGCAAATGAAGACAAAGCTCGCAAAGGTGATCGAAGAATTTTATCAGACCAAGTTGTGGGGACCGGTACGAATCATCATTGATGTCGATCCGCAGTAGCGGTGTCACGGATCAGGAAGATATCTTCCTTGTCTTTTTTCATCAGGTATTTTTCCCGTGCAAATTTCTCGAGCGCCAGGCTGTCATTGAGCAGTTTTTGATTGAGGGTGGAATCATTGGTGATCCCCTTCAGATAAAACTGCTTTTCTTTTTTCAGGTCATTCAGCTTTTCCTGGTACTTCATTCTTGAAAGGATGCTGTTGCTGTCGAAAAAGATCATCCACGCCGCAAAAGCCACCGTCACCAGGAAGTATTTATTGAGGAGAACCCTCAGGATCATTTTGAATATTTGCATTTAACCCAGGTTGGTCGTGTCTTTTAAAAACTGATATATCGCGGTTTGTGATCTCACCGGAACCCCTTTCGTCTCTTTATATTTGTTGGGTTCACCGGGTACGATTTTCCGTGCTTTTACATTATCAGTAAGCTGAATATCGATCATGCGGCGCAGTTCCTTTTGAATGTCTTTGTCAATGATGGGACACGCAACCTCAATCCGGTTGTCAAAGTTACGGATCATCCAGTCGGCCGAAGAGATGTAATATTTGTTATCCCCGCCGTTGCTGAATATGAAAACCCGCGAATGTTCAAGATACCGATCAACGATGCTGATAGCACTGATATTTTCGCTGAGGCCTTTTATGCCTGGAATGAGCACGCAGATTCCCCGGATGATCAGATTAATCTTAACCCCGGCCTGGCTGGCTTTGTATAACTTTTTGATAATCGTTTCGTCGACCAGATTATTCAGTTTGATGATAATCCAAGCTTCCTTCCCGGCTTTGACATTTTTTATTTCAGTAGCGATCAGGTGCATGAAAAAGTTTCGCATATTGAATGGCGCCAGCACCAGGGTCTTGTATTTCATTGGGCGGTAATTGGCTTCCATTTGCTGGAACGCGTTCACCACATCAGCCGTGATTTTTTCGTTTGCCGTCAGAAGACTGTCATCGGCGTAAACCTTCGCCGTGTCTTCATTAAAATTACCCGTACAGATATTCGCGTAAAAGACATTCTTACCTGATTCTTTTCTGCGGATAAGAATCAGTTTGCTATGAACCTTAAAACCGGGAATTCCCTGGATCACTTTCACCCCCTCATCCTGTAATCTTTCCGTCCAGAAGATATTCGCCTCTTCATCAAACCTGGCCTGAAGTTCCATGAACACGGTTACGAATTTGCCGTTGCGGGCGGCATTGATCAGGGCATTGATCACAGTCGAATTCCGGGCAGCCCGGTAAATGGTCATCTTTATGGATCGTACCTTCGGATCAATTGACGCTTCACGCAAAAGATCAATGATATACTGGAACGACTGATAGGGGTAATGCAACATGATATCCTTTTCCCGGATCGACGCGAGTATGCTCTGATGTGTCGGCAGATCCTTGTGAAGGAGCGGAGGCATTGGATTATATTCGAGGTTGTTGGATCCCAGGTTCGGGAAATTCATAAAATCCTTGAAGTTATGATACCTTCCGCCCCCCCTGATGGGATCATCTTTCCGGATATCGAGTTTTCGGGTGATCGTTTTTAACAATTCCACCGGGATGGAATTGTCATATACAAAGCGTACCGGATTTCCGCGTTTCCTTTGTTTGAGACTCTGTGTCATGGTTTCAAGGAAACTCTTGGAAACGTCGGCATCGATATCAATCTCCGCATCACGGGTCACCTTTACGGTAAAAGCGCTGAAGATATCCCATCCGAACACGGAAAAAACTTCCGACAAACAATACCGGATGATGTCGTCAAGCAGGATGATGAATTTCTTCTCTCCTTCAGAAGGCAATACCAGGAATCGTGAAACGGTTTTGGTGGGTACTTCAATCAGTGCATAGTCCTCTTTTTTCGAGTTGTCGCTGGAATTTAAGGTGACAGCAAGGTAGATGGATTTGTCCCTGAGAGAAGAAATTTCCTGAAGGCTGCTGATCATGATAGGGAAGAGGCAGACCCGGATTTTCTCATGGAAGTATTTTTTTACAAAAACGCCCTGTTCTTTGCTCAGATCCTTTTCGGAGATGATGAAGATATTCTGGGATTTGAGTTCCGTTACGATTTTTCCGAAAATATCGATGAATACTTTTTCCTGTGACTGGACATTCCCGGAGATGTCTTTTAACGTTTTTTTGACATTGATCTCATAGGGTAACTGAGTATGGTCAACGGAAATCATCCGGTTCAGGGTAGCGACCCTGACGCGGAAGAACTCATCCCGGTTATTGGAGAAAATGCCCAGGAAACGCAGCCGTTCAATCAGCGGATTCAGCGGATCTGCAGCCTCCTGCAGTACCCTGCCGTTAAAATGAAGCCAGCTGACTTCCCGGTTCTGAAAAGGTATTTTCTCCATCCCGGATTACTTAAGCATTTTAGGTGTAATGACGAACTCTTTGACAGGTTCAACACTTGGGATTGCTTCCCATTTGTCGGTATCGAATGCAATGCATACCGTTCCTGTTGTCGGAAGAAAATCCAGTCCGGGATGCAGAAACAGGTTTGCCAGGTGGGTGATGGAAGGATTATGACCAAAGATCATAAGCGAATTCACGTTATCCGGTGTTGCATATATGATATCAAGGATCCGGTCATAGTATCCGTCATATATCTTTCGTTCCGTCTTGATCTTCTCCACCGGGTAACCAATCCCTTTTGCAAGCAGCCTGGCCGTTGCAGATGCCCTTTCCGCCGGACTGGTAATCATCAGGTCAATCACCGTATTTTTTTTCAGCAGGTATTTGACGATCCTTTCCGTTCTCACAACTCCTTTGTCAACGAGCGGACGATCAATGTCAGCAAGTCCGGACGATTCGGCCGAAGACTTTGCATGACGGACGAGATAGAGTTTTTTCATTCCGATAAGGTATTAATATTATGCCGGAGAACCAGTGGACGGGTCATTTTCGTTCCCGTCACCTGAACTTCCGGAAGAAAAGAATTAGTAAGCAAACAAAGGAAATTCCTTCATCATTTCATTGACTTTTTTGCCAACTTTCACGAAGCGTTCTTCGTTTTCAATGTCACCGATTACTTCATCGATCAGGTCAACGATCAATGGCATATGTTCTTCTTTCATGCCACGGGTTGTAATGGCTGGTGTTCCCACCCGTAAACCAGAGGTCTGGAAAGGAGAGCGGCTGTCGAAGGGAACCATGTTTTTATTTACCGTGATATCTGCCTTAACGAGGGTGTTTTCCACCAGTTTTCCGGTGATATCCGGGAATTTACTCCGCAGGTCGATCAGCATCAGGTGGTTATCGGTGCCACCTGAGATGACATGGTAACCTTTGTCCATAAATGCTTTGGCCATTACGGTGGCGTTTTTCTTCACCTGGAGCACATAATCCATGTATTCATCCGAGAGCGCTTCGAAGAAGGAAACGGCCTTGGCGGCAATCACATGTTCCAGCGGACCGCCCTGGATGCCGGGAAATACAGCAGAATCAAGCATTGCTGACATCATCTTGGTTTCACCCTTAGGCGTTTTGATCCCCCAGGGATTCTGGAAATCTTTCCCGATCAGGATCATTCCGCCTCTCGGACCACGGAGGGTTTTATGGGTGGTGGTCGTGATGATATGACAATGGGGCAGCGGATCATTCAGTAATCCCCTGGCAATCAGTCCTGCCGGATGGGCAATATCCGCCATGAGGAGGGCTCCGATTTTATCAGCAATCTGGCGCATACGTTTGTAATCCCAATCGCGGGAATAGGCAGAGGCTCCGGCAATGATCAGCTTTGGTTTTTCCTGCAATGCGGTGGCTTCCATCTTGTCGTAATTGATCAATCCGTTGGCCTGTTCAACCTGGTAAGCCACCGGATGATAAAGGATTCCGGAGGAATTGACCGGAGACCCATGAGAAAGATGACCGCCATGCGCGAGATCCAGTCCCATGAAAGTGTCACCGGGTTTCAGTACGGTCATCAATACGGCCATATTCGCCTGGGCACCGGAATGCGGTTGCACATTGGCCCATTCGGCATTGAAAAGCTGCTTTGCCCGGTCAATGGCCAGTTGTTCGGATTGGTCAACATTCTGACATCCTCCGTAATATCTTTTTCCGGGATATCCCTCTGCATATTTGTTAGTCAGGCAGGAGCCCATGGCTTTCAGCACCTGGTCGCTTACGAAATTTTCGGAGGCAATCAATTCCAGTCCGGTGGTTTGACGGTGCAATTCTTCTTTGATAATGTTGGAAATCTGCGTGTCTTTTTTCATATGATAAAAATGTTTTAGGAAATTCAGGGTAGTCGTTTTAGCAAAGGAGTTGTATTTAAAAGACAAAAGTAATTTTTTTTCAAATATTTTCTCCACTTTTGTAGTTATCTATTTTATCATCAGAAAATAAAGCCAGTTTGAGTAGCCTCTGTTTATACAGGAAACGTTTAGTCTTAACCTTCCTCTTATTCTTAACTTTCTTATCGCTTTCGGCACAGGTGAATGTAGGTGCCAACGATACGATCAACCCGGGAGTTCCGGTAAATCTTACCGTCTCATTCGGGGGACCTGCAACAGGTATTTCCATTGAGGATGACGGGGTAAGAGGCCCTTTCGCAATCGGTTTTGATTTCATGTTCTTTGGACGAATCTACAGCCAGTTCTATATCGGCGCCAATGGCTGGATCAGTTTCATCCCCAATCCCAATGCGGCCGGTCACCGGGATGCATTCTCTATTCCGAGTGCCGATATTTTTAGCCCCAAGAATTGCATTTTGGGACCTTTTCAGGATTTCAAACCGGATATTACTCAGAATTTCATTTTCTACCTCACCCTTGGGGATTCACTTTCGCACCGATTGGTGGTAATGTGGTGTCAAACACCCATGGTTTGCAGCGATTCGCTTCTGGTAACCCTTCAGATCATTCTGAATGAAGGAAGCAATACCATCGAAAATCATATCATGCGTAAACCTGCCTGTCCTGATCCGATTCGGAACAAGGCCACCCAGGGTGTTCAGAATGAGACCGGATTTATCGGTTACGCGGTGCCTGGCAGAAATGCCACTTCATGGACCGCTGCTAATGAAGCCTGGCAATATACGCCCGTTTCGATCGACAGCTTTGCGATCGCCCCGATTCCCTATAACCTTGTACCCATTATCCCGGAAGGAAAAATCGTCTATTCATGGTACCAGGGAGATCAGCTCCTTTCATCTGAACCTTCATACACCGTTACGCCCAATGAAACAACCGATTACCGTGTAGTCATTAAACTCTGTCAGGGGGATGAATTTACCGATACGGTCCGGGTCGTTGTCATTCCTTTTATTCCCAATGCTTTTTCCCCCAATGATGACGGGCTGAATGATGAATTCAGGATTCTGGGGCTTCCACCGGAAAATATTACCAAATATAATTTTCAGATTTACGACCGCTGGGGGATGATGTTGTTTTCAACCAACGATATTACCCGCGGATGGGATGGAAACTTCAAGGGGAAAAGATGTCCTGCCAGTGTTTATGCGTGGGTTGTGATTTATGAACACGAAAAAAAACAAATCACCAATAAAGGAACTGTTATGCTTATCAGATAACATGAACCGATGAAAAGGATGAAGATAATTTCCGCCTCACTCATGATTGGCCAGACTGCGCTAGCCTATCCGGGTTATATCAGCATCCGGCAAGAATTCGGTCACTAAACCGGATCATCAACCGCTTCTTCTTTCATCCCGGGTGCCCGGGGAGCAAAGCGCAAAACCATCATTCCTGCAATAGCAGACAACAGTGATCCTGCGATAATCGCCAGTTTCGAGATGCTGGTAAAATCATTCTCACGGAATGAAAGCGTCGAGATAAAGATCGACATGGTAAAGCCGATTCCTGCCGTCAGTCCAAGACCAACCATTTGCATCCAGGTAACATGCCTCAGCATCGAACTGACCTTTGTTTTGACAAGCAGAAAAGTTGTCAGGAAGATCCCCAGGGGTTTGCCGATAAATAATCCGGCCATAATACCCAGCGATAAGGTGGAAAACATCATTCCCGAAAGATCAAGTGACAGCGGAATGGCTGTATTTGCCAAGGCAAAGAGCGGCAGGATGAAATAATAAACAGGGCCATGGAGTCGTGTTTCGAATCGTTCAGACATCTTTACCGGAATGGTCAGGGCGAGCATTACACCGGCAATGGTCGGATGGATTCCCGACTGGAGGATGAAATACCAGAGCCCGGCACCCAACACAATAAATGGAATGATGCTGCGGACCCTCATCAGATTCAGGAAGATGAGCCCGGCGAATAATAATCCGGCGACCAGGAGCATCATCACCTGAAGGCCACTGGTATAAAAAACCGCAATGATGAGAATTGCTCCAAGATCGTCAATGATCGCCAGCGCGGTGAGAAACACTTTCAGTGCAAAAGGGATCCTTTTCCCCAGAAGGGATAAGATTCCCAGCGAGAAGGCGATATCGGTCGCAGTAGGAATTGCCCAGCCATGAACCGTTTCCGGATTTCCCAGGTTTAACGAAAGGTAGATTGCTGCCGGTACAATCATACCGCCCAGGGCAGCTACCGCAGGCAAAATGGCCTGTCTGACGGTTGAAAGTTCCCCGTTCAGCAATTCCCGTTTGATCTCGATACCCACCAGGAAGAAGAAAAAAGGCATCAATCCGTCGTTGATCCAAAAAAGAACGGAATGACTGAACCCCGGGACGGACAGGTTCATCTGCCAGAAAGAAAGATAGGTACCGGCCGTTTGGATATTGCTTAAAACCAGGGAAAGAATGGTAGCGAGAATCAATAAGATCCCGGAGAGTTTACCATGAGCGGCTAAATCCTGGATAGGATTCAGGAAAATTCTTCTGAGATGTTTCGGGGAACGCATTATTCTTTCGGATCAATCTTCGTCAGCAGGATCTTATCCACCCTGTTTCCGTCCATATCTACAATCTCAAAACGATAGCCATTCCATTCGAAAGTATCCCCTGTATTGGGAATGGAATTGAGCTCATGTACGGCTAAACCTCCGAGAGAATGGAACTGGGCCCGGGAATAATCAAAGTTTTCGATCTCGAACTCATGAAGGAATTCAAAGAAGGCCATTTTTCCGTCAATCAGCCAGGTTCCGTCAGCCCGCTGAACAACCTCCGGGTCATCCATATCCGTAATATCTCCAACCAAAGCATCGAGGATATCATTAAGGGTAACCATTCCTTCAATCGATCCGAACTCATCGAATACGAATCCATAATGAATTCTAGAAGTCTGGAATTTCTCAAGAACCTCGTACGCTTTCTGGTCGCTGGGAAAATAGTTGACCGGTTTGAAGTATTTTTTCAGATCAAGTCCCGGTTCGCTCAGCATGGCAATCAGGAGATCTTTGGCATAAACGATCCCAAGGATATTATCAAGTTCTTCTTCACACAATGGATAAACGGAATGCGTGCTTGCCGTAATGATCGCAACATTTTTTTCATTCGAATCATTCGAATCCAGCCAGATGATATCACCCCGGTTGGTCATTAGTGCCCCGATCCGTTGGTTCCCCAGGTGAAAAACCCTTTCAACGATATCCTGTTCGATCTCCTGGATGGTTCCGCCTTCGGTTCCTTCTTCGAGCAAAGCCCTGATCTCCTCTTCCGTCACTTGTGAATCGGAATGTTGCTGGATATTAAAGAGATTAACGAGGAAATCGGTACAAATGCTGAGCAACCAAACAAAGGGGGAGGTGATTTTGGAAAGTATGATCATGGGCTGTGCAATGGCCATCGAGATCTTTTCGGGATTGGTCATCCCAAGTCTTTTTGGAACCAGTTCCCCGATCACAATAGAAAAGAATGTGATGATCATGACGATGAGGATCAGCGAGAAGGTTGCACTGGCAGAAGGCGAAAAACCGAGCAAAACGAATTTTTCGGCCAGCGGGCCTGAGAATTCTCTTCCTCCAAAAACTCCAAGCAGAATCGCGATCAGGGTGATCCCGACCTGAACGGTGGATAAAAAGCGGTTTGGCTTTTCTGATAAGGCAATCACCAGTTTGGCATTTTTCCTGCCTTTCCTCACCAGTTCCTCAAGCCGCGATTTCCGTGATGAGATGATGGCCATTTCCGACATGGCAAAAAAACCATTGATCAGAATCAGCGCAAAAATAACCAGTATTTGTTCTATCATTGTTGTTATAAATTTCTCTTCGGGATTGTTTTTAACCCGAAGCTATTTTTTTCCCTACTGCGAAAGTAGTAAAAAATGATCATTTTCCGGGATTTGCTGTGAGGATGTAATCAATCAGCGGATAATTTTTTCGCAACCAGCCATTGCCCTGCTGCATGATCGAATCCTGCTTATCGGTCGGCTCAAAACCATACCCGGAATAGAATTTCTCTATCACTTCCATACCGCGGACGATGCGGCCTACAGGGGTAAATCCCCTTGCTCCGTTATAATTGATGGTGTCCAGTTTAGGATTGTCTTTCTTGTTGATGAAAAGCTGGACAGTCCTGGAGTTGGCACCATCCCGTGCGTAAGAAATGGTATATTTCAGGTTTTTCATCTTTGCAGGTTCATCTTTCAGTGGTCTTTTATCCCAGAAGTCATTGATGGCCTTCTGGTCACAGATCCCGAACTGGATAACATATTCCGGCTGTACCCTGAAGATACCGTTTTGATTATAAAAACCGGTCAGCAGCAATTGATAAAGACGGTCTGCGCCAAGCGGTGACCAGTTACGTATGACTTCAATGGTGAAATCCCCTTGGGTGGTTTTAAATTCAGCCGTGAACCGCCTGGGCGCCTTGCGCAAAAGGATAGCTGAATCGGGCATGACCTGTGAGAAACAGGACCAGCTGGTCGGGAACAACAAGATGATTAACAATAACTTTTTCATTGCGCAAAATGTTGGTAAATATTCCAGGCCCAGTTAATAATTACCAATGCAATCATGGGTATGGCAACCTGTTTTTTCCGGAGGATTTTTTCCGCTGAAAGATAAAAATAATAAAAACTTGTTTTGTGGAAAAGCAAATCCATTATAATCCATAAAGGGAAAATGAGGATGAGGGGAAGGACAATAATTCCCAGTAAGTTGAACTGGCTGATGTGATTGAAATCCCCATGCAAAACCGATTCAATGGTCCCGGTGATGCCGCAGGAAGGACAAGGAATGCCGGTAAGCCGTTTAAAAAGGCAAACCGGGATATCAGCCTGAAGAAAAGCGTTGATAAAAATCCAGAGAAATCCGATTAATGAAAGCCCCAGGAAGAAGAAGTATAATTTTTTGGGCCGCATTTTTACATGAGGGCCATCCTGAATTTGTCAAAATTCACTTCGCGTGTACGGCCCATGATGAGGAACCAATCGATGATCGTCCAGATACCCAACCCTCCGCAGGTGAGTAATTTGGCTACACCAATTCCCGTATCTCCAATCACAAAACGATCAATTCCAAAATGACCTCCGATTAAAGAAATGATGAGCATGGTGGTTGGATCCTTTAGATTCATAATCTGTAACCGCATAAATTTAGAATCATCGGCCTGAAGGAGAGCCTCCCTGATGGCTTGCAAATGAAAAGATTCAAAAAACTTTCCATAGTTCATTAAGTACATGTCAACTTTTTGTGCTTCCATTTTGATTTGATTGATAGAGGATGAAAAATGTGAAATTTAAAATCTAAGGTGTAAGGTGCAAAGGGTAATACAATAATACCCGCTAAAATATAGATTTTTTTATTATTTCAAACATTTCGTTGTTTTTTTCTATCTGATCAGGTTCCAGCGGATCAATCTCCAGGTTAAAGTATCGGTTGCACTGGTAACCTGTTTCATTACTACCCCAAGATCCCGGTTGGTGAATAAAGTGACCTCACTGTTCCTGCATCGCTGTACCTGGTGATATACATGAAACCCGCTCACAATCGAGTCGAATGACTTGTTGTCGGTAAACTTCCAGTCGACGGAAGGTTTGGCTGAATAAAGAAAAAGCCCGATTGCATAAGGGATAGTTTTCGTCGGATTATAAACCATTCGTGAGGATTCAATCCAGTAAACCAGCTTTTCATTTGCCGAATTCCCCATCGTCATCTCATAATATTCACGGATGACACCCGAATTGTCAATAAAATCAACATTATAGAAAGACTTTATTACGGTTTTGACAAAAACACAATCTAACTGCTGGCTG
The DNA here is from genome assembly GCA_038244085.1 of Bacteroidales bacterium. Lineage (GTDB taxonomy): Bacteria > Bacteroidota > Bacteroidia > Bacteroidales > FEN-979 > FEN-979. The sequence continues at coordinate 46,318 of JBBRTX010000004.1, forward strand.
TTCTCAAGTTCATATACCCAGAAAGTGCCCTGTTTGAAACATAAAGTATCCATCTCGTTGAAGATGAGATCTCTGTCGTATACAATTTCATTGGTATTTTTCACACATCCTGTTAATAACATCAGGAGCAAAAGAAGGGAAAAAAGCTGTTTCATTTCATGTTTTTAGGAGAATTACAAAAGTAATCATCCAACTCATGTTATGATACGAATTTTAAATATAATTATTTCATACATTTGCACACTTAAAATACTACGTATGTTCATGGATTCAGACAAATTCAAAGGAGAAGGATTGACGTACGATGACGTTCTGCTGGTGCCCGCCTATTCAGATGTTCTCCCGCGTGAGGTGGATGTGACCACACAGCTCAGTCGGAACATCAGACTGAATATTCCGATTCTCTCCGCTGCAATGGATACGGTGACCGAATCGACCATGGCCATTGCCATCGCACAGGAAGGGGGAATAGGGGTATTGCACAAGAACATTTCGATATCACGTCAGTCGCTTGAAGTCAGAAAAGTGAAAAGAGCCGAAAACGGGATGATCCTTGATCCGGTGACCATCAATGTTGAAGGCTTGGTTGGGGATGCGCTCGGATTAATGAAGGAGTTCAACATCGGAGGCATTCCGGTCACGGATGACCATAAAAAGCTGGTCGGAATTGTCACAAACCGTGATCTCCGGTTCGAGCGTGACATGATGCGACCCATCCGGAGTGTTATGACCAGCGAAGTGATTACCACCACCGAATTCACGGATTTTTCAAAGGCAGAAGAAATTCTTCAGAAATATAAGATCGAAAAGTTGCCGGTCGTAGATAAAAGCAACCGCCTGGTTGGACTGATCACCTACAAGGATATTATCAAGATCAAGGCAAGGCCAAACGCCTGCAAGGATTCCCGTGGGCGCTTGCGTGTTGCGGCTGCCGTGGGCATTGCTGCTGATACCATCGAACGGGTTACCGCCCTGGTGGAGGAAGATGTGGATGCCATCGTGATAGATACCGCGCATGGACATTCAAAAGGAGTAATGGATATGGCCAGGGAAGTCAGGAAAAGATTTCCGAACATCGACCTGATCGTTGGGAACATCGGTACGGGAGATGCGGCAAAAGATCTGGCACGAATCGGGGTTGATGCCGTGAAAGTGGGAATCGGCCCGGGTTCGATCTGCACAACGCGAATCATTGCCGGAATCGGCATTCCCCAGCTTTCTGCCATTTATGATGTGGCAAGGGCACTGAAAGGAAGCGATATCGCGGCAATTGCTGACGGCGGGATCAGGTATACAGGCGATATTGTCAAGGCACTGGCTGCGGGAGCCAATTCGATCATGGCAGGTTCCCTTTTTGCCGGTGTGGATGAGTCGCCCGGTGAGGCCATCATCTTTGAAGGAAGGAAATATAAAACATACAGGGGAATGGGTTCGATCGAAGCCATGCAGATGGGCTCAAAGGATCGTTATTTCCAGGATATGGAAGATGATATTCAAAAACTGGTTCCCGAAGGAATCGTTGGGCGCGTACCTTATAAAGGTTCCTTATCCGAAGTGATATACCAGATGGTAGGCGGCTTGCGTGCCGGTATGGGCTATACCGGATCAAAGACCATCAGTGATCTTCAGAAGGCAAAATTTTTAAAGATTACCTCCGCCGGTGTGTTGGAAAGTCATCCGCATGATGTCACCATCACACGCGAAGCACCGAATTACAGCAGATAATCCTATTCCAGATACTCATATATTTGTACAATCAAAATCGTAAATAAAAATGAAAAGCTTAAAGGTAACACTTTCAATTGCTTTCTTATTCCTTGTATCACTATCCCTTCATGCGCAGGTCAAAAATGATGACGTTCTCATGACCATCGGGGGAAGAAACGTTAACGTTGGCGAATTCTTATCTATATATCTTAAGAACAACCCCAAGGCCGATTCACTGAAAAAACTTGGAAAAAGTGCCATCGACAAACAGAACCTGGATGAATATCTGGATCTGTATGTAAATTTTAAACTGAAGGTCCGTCAGGCGGAAGATTTGGGACTGGATACCCTGAAATCCTTTAAAACCGAGCTGAACGGTTACAGGGATCAGCTTTCCAAGCCTTATTTTGTAGATGAACCTACGATGGATAAGCTGATCAGGGAAGCTTATGACCGTGAGCATAACGACATGCGGTCAAGCCATATTTTCATAAAGCTGGCTCCTGATCCCATGCCGGAAGATACCCTGGTTGCCTGGCAGAAGATCACCAAGATCCGTGAACGGCTCATGAATGGAGAATCTTTTGAACAATTGGCTGTTGAACTTTCCGACGACGTTTCCGCCCGCGACAGGGAAGCCAATCAGCAACATCCTTTCATGAAAGGTAACCATGGAGACCTGGGATACTTTACGGTGTTTGATATGGTTTATCCTTTCGAATCCGGCGCCTATACCACCGAAACAGGAAAAATCTCAAAGGTGATCCGTACCGATTACGGATACCATGTGATCAAGGTTACCGATAAAAAACCCGCCATGGGCAAAATTACAGTTGCACACCTGTTCATGATGATCAAGAAAGACGCTACTGCAGCCGACTCACTCGATGTAAGACAACGCATGGATTCGGTTTATCAGAAACTGAATGCAGGGGCAAAATGGGAAGATGTCGTTAAACAATATTCTGAAGATAAAGGCAGTGCATCAAAAGGAGGCGTTCTGCCGAAATTCGGTGTTAACCGGATGGTCCCAGAGTTCATTGATGCCATCTACAAGCTGAAGAAAACCGGGGATTTCTCCTCACCGGTTCAGACTCCCTACGGTTGGCACATCATCCGACTGGTTGAAAAGAAAACACCCGGAACCTTCGAAGAAGAGAAAAGTGACCTGAAAGCGAAAGTGGAAAAGGACTCACGTCATCTGATCGCGATGGATGTGGTTTATAACCGGATAAAAAAAGAATACGGTTTTACCGAATATCCTGAAGCCAAAATTGAATTCTATACCTCTGTCAATGACAGCATTTTCGCAGGAAAATGGGACCCCATGCTGGCAAAGGACCTGAAGAAAAACCTATTAAAAGTGGGTAAGAATACCTATACGCAGGAAGATTTCACAAAATATCTTGCCGCAAAACAACGGAAATCAGAAAAACTCAGGGTTCCGGTTTATGTCGACAAAGCGTACAAAGAATTTGTCAATGAAAAACTGATCGCCACGGAAAATGCCAATCTCGAGAACAAATATCCGGAGTTCAGAAATCTGATGAATGAATACCGTGACGGGATTCTCCTGTTCGATCTTACGGATCAGAAAGTTTGGTCGAAGGCTGTGAAAGATACGATTGGTTTAAAAGAATTTCATGAGAAGAACCTCTACAATTATATGTGGGACGCAAGAGCAGAGGCTACGGTTTACAAGCTGAAGGATGCGAAACTTTCTCAAAAATTAAGGAATTTTATTAGTACAGGACTTTCTGATGATGCCATCCTCAAAGAGATCAATACAGATTCGGAAAAGCAGCTTACGCTTGAAAGCGGTAAGTTTTCGAAAAAAGATAATCAGTATGTTGATGCGGCCCAATGGGTTCCCGGCCTGTCAAATGACCTTCCCGGAGATACGGGAGTGGTAATTGTCAGGATTAAGAAGATTCTGTTACCCGACCCTAAAACATTGAATGAAGCGCGTGGAATGATTACCGCCGACTACCAGAATTACCTGGAGAAAATCTGGATCACTTCACTCCGCCAGCAATATCCTGTGGTCATCAAAAAAGATATCCTCGCTAAAATCAAATGATGCCGGTGAAAATAATCATCATCATCTCAATGGTTTTTCTGGTGTCATGCTCGGGCTTTTTCAGGAAAAAAACAGATAGAACCCTGGCTAAGGTTTATGATGATTATCTTTACGTATCTGATCTTGAAGGCGTCGTGCCAAAGGGTACTTTCGGTAGGGATAGTATTACACTGACGCGGAATTATATCGATACATGGGTTCATCAGCGGCTTGTCATTCATCAGGCGGAGGAGAATCTTAACAGTGATCAGATGGATTTTTCGCGGCAGCTTGAGGATTATAAAAATTCACTGATCATCTTTGCCTATGAGAATGAACTTGTAAAACAGAAACTGGATACAATCGTCACGGATGAGGACATCATCAATCATTATGAGCAGAACAAACAGAACTTCCTGCTGAAGGAGAACATCGTACTGATCCGGTATGTGAAACTGCCTATAAAATCAAAAGTCGTAAAGCAATTTAAAAAGCTGCTCGATTCAAACGACCCGGCAGATAAGCTCAGACTGGCCGATGAATGCGAGAAACATGCTTCCGATTTCTATCTTGACGATCAGAACTGGATTCTGTTCAATGATCTCCTGAATCAGGTACCCATAAAAACCTATAACCAGGAAGAGTTCCTGCAAAACCGGAAGGAGTTTGAATATCAGGATTCTGCGTATATTTATCTGGTAAAGTTTCAAGACTTTAAAATTAAAGAGAGTGTTTCACCGTTAAGTTTTGAGCAAGACCGGATCCGGAACATCATCCTCAATAAACGGAAAATTGAACTGATCCAGAAAATGAGAGAGGATCTTTTTTTGAAAGCCTCTAAAAATAACGATTTCGAAATATTTTAAGATTTTACTACATGATTCATTCAAGGAGAATTCTTCTTTTAACTTTTCTGATTACCTTTTTTATCCCATCCCTTTATTCCCAGTCAACCAGGGATACCATTGTTGATGGTGTTGTCGCTGTGGTGGGAGCGAACATGATCCTCAAATCGGATATTGAAGCACAGTATCTTCAGTACAGGATACAGGGAAGTATTAAAGGGGGAGCCGAAAAGATCAAATGTCAGCTTTTTGAGACGATGCTATTCCAAAAACTGTTATTGAACCAATCGCAACTTGACAGTGCCACTGTGACGGATGTACAGGTAGAGTCGGAACTGGATCGCAGGCTGAGATATTTTATCGGACAGATTGGATCTCCTGAAAAACTCGAAGAATATTACCAGAAATCCCTGGTTGAGATTAAGAATGAGATGAGGGACATCATCAAAGAGCAGATGTTGATCGAGATGACGCAACAGAAGATAACGAAAGATGTTACCGTTACGCCTTCCGAAGTCAGGGCTTTTTTCAGGACCATGCCCAAAGACAGCATTCCTGAGATTGCCAGTGAACTGGAAATCGGAATGATCTCCAAAAAACCCATCCTTGGTGAAACGGAAAAAAACGAGGTCATCCAGCGATTAAAAGGTTTTAAAGACAGAATCGCAAAAGGTGATGCTTTTTCGACCCTGGCAGTGCTTTATTCCGAAGATCCCGGTTCCTCCAAGTCAGGAGGAGAACTGGGAATGTTCAAACGGGGTGAAATGCGGGCCGAATTTGAAGCCGCTGCATTTAAACTGAAGCCGGGAGAAGTGTCGGATATCGTTGAAACCGAAGATGGTTACCATCTGATTCAGTCGATCGAGCGAAGAGGTGAGTATGTGAATGTACGGCATATTTTGCTTCAGCCGAAAGTGTCGCCTGCGAATATGATTCGTGCGAAACAGTTTCTCGACAGCGTGAGCACCCTGATCAGGAATAAAACAATTACTTTTGAAGTGGCTGTGCCAAAATACTCAGACGACCCGAACAAAAACAACGGCGGCCTGATGATAAACCAGGCTAATGGTACCAGTCGTTTTGAAGCCAGTCAGCTTGATCCTAAAGTGTTTTTCGCCATTGATAAACTGAAACAGGGAGACATTTCCCAGGCAGTGCTTTATAAAAACGACCGGGGAAAAGAAGAATACAGGCTCTATTACCTGAAATCGCGCACCAATCCTCATAAAGCTAACCTTGAGGAGGATTATTCCCGGATTCAGGTGTTCGCGTTGGAAAAAAAGAAGATGGAGATGATGGATCAATGGATTGGGGAGAAGATTAAAAAGACTTATATCCGCATTAACGGACAATACAATAATTGTAAATTTGAGCGGGAATGGCTGAAAAAGTAACCGCTGCCAGAAGAGATAACCAGAATGAAAAATATGCAATTTTCCTCCGATGTTGAAGCGGTAGACGCTCTCGTCGCAAAATATACACAGCTTCGTGCAGAAATTGGTAAAGTGATAGTCGGCCAGGATGAAGTCGTTAAAAACCTGTTGATTTCGATCTTCTGTAAAGGGCATTGTTTGTTGATCGGGGTTCCCGGACTGGCAAAGACGCTGATGGTGAATACCCTTTCCAAGACACTGGGATTGGCTTATTCAAGGATTCAGTTTACTCCCGATCTCATGCCTTCTGATATCATCGGGACAGAAATCCTTGATGAAAACAGGAGATTCCGATTTATCAAAGGACCTGTTTTTGCCAATATCATCCTGGCAGATGAGATCAACCGTACCCCGCCTAAAACCCAGTCCGCCCTGCTGGAAGCCATGCAGGAGAAAGCAGTTACCGTTGCAGGCGTATCTTATAAGCTGGAAGAACCTTTCTTTGTTCTCGCCACACAGAACCCGATTGAGCAGGAAGGAACCTATCCGCTGCCCGAGGCGCAGCTCGACCGTTTCATGTTCAATGTATGGCTCGATTATCCTTCATTTGAAGAAGAAACAACGATTGTTAAAAATACCACGACCAACCGGGTCTCCCAACCGGAAATCATCCTTGATTCCGAAGAGATTCTCTTTTACCAGAATCTGATCCTGCGTGTGCCGGTTCCGGATAACGTTTATCATTATGCAGTCGGACTGGTGTCCAAAACACGTCCCGAAACTTCAGCAGCCTCCTCATGGGCAGACCGGTATCTTACCTGGGGCGCAGGTCCCCGTGCCTCGCAATACCTGATCCTGGGAGCAAAGTGCCATGCAGTGCTGAATGGAAAATATTCACCCGATATCGAAGATGTAAAGGCCGTTTCCATTGCAGTTCTGCGACACCGTCTGGTGAGAAATTATAAGGCCGAAGCGGAAGGTATCCGGGTGGAAGAAATCATCTCACACCTCATGGACTAATTGACTTTGGTTATTACCTCCATTTTCTTTCTTTTTTCCCATGGTTGATCTCTCCAAAGTTCCTATTTTTGAATAAAAATAGCTTCATGAGAAATTTGGTAGCGTTATTTTTCTTCTTTTCAATCGCTTTCGCTGTATTCTTTTCTTCTTGTAACTCAAATCAGCAAGGATCCTCCCAGGAAAAGAATGACTCACTCAAAGGAAAAATAACCATTTCTGGTGCTTTTGCGTTGTATCCGCTTACGGTAAAATGGGCTGATGAATACGAGAAGTTGCATCCGAAAGTCACCATCAATGTTTCAGCCGGCGGAGCAGGAAAAGGGATGGCGGATGCACTCTCGAAAATGGTTGATCTCGGAATGTATTCCAAAGAGGTAAGTGATGCGGAGAGGTCAAAAGGTGCCTGGAGTATTGCGGTGGCAAAAGATGCCGTCCTGCCCACCATTAATGCCTCCAACCCTGTGATCAAAAGCCTCCTGTCGAATGGGATGACCCGGGAGCAGTTTTATGAGATCTTCGTCACCGGTAAAACGAAAACCTGGGGTATGATTTCAGGTACCGTAAGCAAGGCGGAAGTTCAGCCTTTCACCCGTTCGGATGCCTGTGGTGCAGCCGAGATGTGGGCCAAATACCTAAAAGGAAACAAGCAGGAAGATCTCCAGGGCCTTGGTGTGAACGGAGATCCCGGTGTTGCCGATGCAGTCCGCAGGAATGTCAATGGCATCGGATATAACAATCTCAATTTTACCTATGATATGGAAACCCGGAAAATCTATCCCGGGATATGTGTCGTTCCCATTGATCTGAATGAAAACGGTCGCATTGATCCGGATGAAAATTTCTATGGTACCCTCGACCAGGTTATGAAAGCGATCCAGGATGGAATGTACCCTTCGCCACCTGCGCGAGACCTTTACTTTGTTGCAGGAGGAAAGCCGACCAGTCCCGTCGTTGTGGCCTTTCTCCACTGGGTACTTAACGAGGGGCAGAAGTATTTGAATGAAGCAGGATATGTTGTACTTACCGATGAAAAACTCAGAGAAGGAAAAGAAAAGCTGATCAAACCATAAAGTCAATCACAGGGATGCATCTTTTAAACCGGAACCAGCGACATAAGGTCAACTATACATGGATGATCGTCAGTCTGTTGGTGGTTGCTGCCCTGCCTTTCCTGCTATTCCTCGGACTTTACCTTAAATCTTTCCTTATCCTTCACGATAACAGTCTGTACGATCTGTTGTTCTCAAGGATATGGAAACCCGGAGCCGGACATTTCGGGTTCTACCCTTTCATTGTCGGATCGGTTTGGGTGACGCTGCTGGCCATGCTGATCACCGCGCCCATCTGCCTTCTGACAGCGATTTACGTCACCCAGTTCACTGGAAAAAAGCTGCTTCGCATCATGCACCCGGCCATTGATATCCTTGCAGGAATTCCTTCAGTTGTTTATGGTGTATGGGGTATTCTCGTGATCGTACCTTTTATTTCAAGATATCTCGGACCACTCTTTGGCGTGAGCACTAGTGGTTACAGCATTCTTGCCGCCGCATTCGTCCTATCAATCATGATCATTCCCTTTATCCTGAATATCCTCATTGAAGTATTCAGGACGATACCTATTGAACTGAAGGAATCTTCTCTTTCACTTGGTGCAACCGAATGGGAAACGGTCAAGCACGTACTTTTCAGGAAGGCACTGCCGGGAATCATCGCCGCATTTGGTTTCGGGCTGGCACGTGCATTCGGCGAAACTATGGCCGTATTGATGGTGGTGGGCAATGTGGTAAAAGTACCCCACAGCGTTTTCGATCCGGGCTATACACTTCCAGCGCTGATTGCCAATAATTATGGAGAGATGCTTTCCATTCCTCAGTATGACTCGGCATTGATGTTCGCTGCTTTTATCCTGTTGGCGGTATCCCTGTTCTTTAATCTCATCATGCACTTTTTTATCTCACGATACAACAAATACTGATATTTCAAATGAAGTGGTCAAGAAGAATAGAAGAACGGTTTTTCAAAGTACTGATGGTGCTGAGTACCTTCTTCATATTTGCGATCCTGGCCATCATTATCTATTCTGTTTTTGAGAAAGGCATGAAAGCGCTTTCCTGGGAGATCATCAGCCAGAGCCCGAAAGGCGGTTATTATTACGGGAAAGGTGGAGGAATCCTGAATGCGATTGTCGGATCAATAGTACTGGCCTCCAGTGCAACGATCCTGGCATTTCTGATCGGCCTTCCGGTGGCGTTGTACATCAATGTTTTTCTGGTGAACAAGAAGCGGCTGGTAAATTATATCCGATTTCTTCTGGATCTGGTCTGGGGCATCCCCTCGATTGTTTACGGCGCCTTTGGCTTCTCCGTGATGATCTATCTGGGTATACAGACCTCCTTACTGGCAGGTACGCTCACGGTTACGCTTTTCATCCTTCCGATTATGATCAGATCGATGGATGAGATTCTTCGTACCGTCCCGATCGGTCTTTCTGAAGCGGCTTATTCACTTGGGTCGAATAAATCGGAAACCGCTTTCCGGATATTTACCCGTCAAACGGTGTCAGGTATCATCACCGCCATTCTTTTATCCTTTGGCCGTGCCATTGGTGATGCAGCCTCTGTCCTTTTCACGGCAGGATATACCGATCATCTGCCCAATTCATTGATGGAACCCGTTGCAACCCTGCCACTCGCGATCTTTTTTCAGTTATCTTCGCCTGTGGAGGCGGTTCAGGACCGGGCTTACACTGCTGCACTGGTGCTGACCCTGATCATTCTCATTGTAAGCCTTTTTTCGAGGGGGCTGGGTAAAAGATATCATAAAACTAAAATCAACTTCTAACGGTGAACGGCAGGATGAATACGGAAAATGAAAGCAAGATCAGTATCAGGAACCTGAATGTGAACGTTGGTAAACAGCAGATATTGAAAGATATCAATATCGAAATACCTAAGAATAAAATCACGGTAATCCTGGGTCCATCCGGATGCGGAAAAACCACGTTGCTCAAATGCCTCAACCGGCTTACCGACCTTTATCCCGAGTTAAAGGTTTCGGGCGAAGTGATGATCAACGGGAATAATGTACTGGCAGCAAAAGAAGATATCTACCAGTTACGTCAGCACATGGGACTCCTTTCCCAACGACCTTACCCGCTCCCGATGACCATTTACAACAATATTGCTTATGCGCTGAAACTAAAAGGGCTCACAAAAAAACGTGACATTCATAAGCAGGTCGTCAATTATCTTCAGCAGGCCAATTTATGGGATGAAGTGAGAAATCGCTTACGGGAGCCGGCATCAAGGCTTTCCATCGGGCAGCAACAGCGCCTTTGCCTGGCACGGGGACTAGCGGTCAATCCCGAGATCATCCTGGCCGATGAACCTACTTCCGCACTCGATCCCATTTCGAGCAAATACATCGAGGAAAAGTTTGCCGTGTTAAAAAACGATTATACTATCGTCCTCGTGACCCATATTCTGCGCCAGGCGAGAAGGATCGCCGATTATGTGGTATTCATGTATCTTGGAGAAGTAATCGAACAGGGCGATGTTCATGAAGTATTCGAAAACCCGAAAATGGAAAAAACCCGGCAATATCTCTCCGGAACCTTTAATTGATTTTTATTTTTCGTGGGAAGGATTCCATAATCGTCCCTGCCAGGTATCCCGCTTCTCCATTTCCTTTTCGATCAGTCGGAGTACTTCATCATATCTTATCAACCCAAGGTTGTGTGAGCGGATGAAACGGGGAGGCATTTCGCTGGTGAACCGTTCAATGACGATTCCCGGATTGAGCCTTTCGGTAAAACGGATAATGAAGTCGATGTATTCCGGCAAAGTGAAAATCGTAAAATCAGCCGGATTTTCCAGAAATTGTTTCTCCATCAAGGTATCCTTCACAATCTGAAGCTGGTGAAATTTTATGGAGTTCAAAGGCAGTGAGGAGATGGTTTCGGCCATCTCCATCATCCCTTCTTTCGTTTCTCCCGGCAAGCCAAAAATATAGTGAGCCCCGGTGATAACCCCGCGTTCATGCGTCTTACGGATCATATCAATGGCAACCATGGCGGTATGTCCCCGGTTGATCCTGAGCAAAGTCTGTTCATTATGGGTCTCCACGCCGTATTCAACCTGGATAAAATGATCATTGGACAATTCCGCAAGATAATCCAGTATTTCGTCATTCACACAATCGGGCCGGGTACCGATCACCAGGCCAATCACTCCGGGAAAAGATAATGCCTCCTGGTATTTTTCCTTCAACGTGATGAGGGATGCATAGGTGTTGCTGAAAGGCTGAAAATACACCAGGAATTCTGTTGCCCGGCGATATCTCCGGGCATGGAATTCGATCCCTTCGGCGATCTGCAGCGTCAATGACTTTTCAGAACGGCAATAGGAAGGATTAAAAGTTTCATTGTCACAATAAGTGCACCCTCCCGTTGAGATTTTTCCGTCGCGATTCGGACAGGTAAAACCGGCATCCACGCTCACTTTCTGGACCCTGCCGCCAAATTTCTTCCTGATGTATTCAGCATAGGAATTGAAACGGCGGGGATGGCCCCAGGGATAGGATGAATTGACCGACATAATCATCATTAAAAAAAAGAAAAGCGTAACAGGGTGCTACGCTTTTCCTTATCAATTTTGAGAAAAACGTTTAGCTGTTCGTCGCTCTTTCCAGTCTTTTCAGGATCGAGAAAATAAAAATTGCAGAAAGAATCGTCAATCCGACAAGGAGCATGAAGAACTGCCATAATTCCCATTTATCCCAGAAAGGACCAATGAACCCGGCCATGAGATTACCGATGGCCGTAGCACCAAACCAGCCGCCCTGGGCTAATCCTTTGTGCTGCGGAGGTGCAACTTTTGAAACGAAAGAGATACCGATCGGGCTGAGAAACAATTCGGCGATGGTCAGCGTGAAATAGGTCCCGATCAGCCAGTAAGGCGAACGAAGCGCCTCCGAAGCGCCACCCTGTGCAGCAAGATCGTGCGGGCTGACCAACCCTGAAGACGCGAACACCATGATCAGGAAACCCAATGAAGTAATCAACATACCGATTCCGATCTTTTGCGGGGAGGAAGGTTCCTTGTCCCTTTTTCGAAGGTAAGCAAATAGCCCGATGATAAGAGGGGTCATGAAAACGATGAAGATCGGGTTAAACTGCTGGAAGATTTCTGGAGAAATCGGGTTACCTTCCGGGGTAAGCCTGCTGATCGTAAATATGGCAATGGCAATGGATGCGACGGTGGCCAAACCTCCAAAGATCCTGACATTCCTTGAATGTCCTTTTCCAACGACCAGGTAAATCCCCAGGATTGAGATGAGTAAGGGGAGGAAGGTTGCCAGGTTGAAGATAATCGCCGTTCCCTTGGACACCGATGCTACCGTATAATCACGGGCAAAGATTGTGAGGGTGAACCCGTTTTGATGAAAGGCCATCCAGAAGAACATAACGACAAAGAAAACCAGTCCGAGGGCAATCAGGCGGTCTTTTGTCTGAGCAGGAGTAAGGTCTGCAACCATCTCTGTTTTGGCAGCTTTTTTTTGTTTGTGAGTAACATCAGCATGTTTGTAATGTTTCCGGAAGACCAGGAATATGATCAATGAAGCGATCATACTGACAGCAGCAACCGCAAAGCCGGCGTTATAAGCCTGACCGATACTGTTAATATACTGGTGGCTGAATTCCAGAAGGTTCGTGAAGCCTGACCCCATCTGTGTCCTGGCAAATCCATCCAGCAGAGTAGTATTCTCAGGAGAAAGCGTTCCGTTGATGAATTTGTGAGCCAGTTCCGGAATGGCTTTGTTGTATGTGAATCCATTCATCCCCAGAATCCAGTTTCTCATTCCTTCCGCGGCGCTGGGAGCAAAGAATGCCCCGATATTAATCCCCATGTAGAAAATGTTGAAAGCCGAATCCCTGAATTTGCTGAACTTGGCATCATCGTAGAGATTCCCGACGAGCGCCTGAAGGTTTCCTTTGAAAAAACCTGTTCCGAGAGAGATTACCGCCAGTGCGATGTAAATGAACATTTCACCGGTTCCTGGCAGAGCCAGTAAGGTATAACCGATGAACATGATAATGATCCCGAGCAAAATCGTCTTCCCATATCCCAGGAGATTATCCGCAACATATCCGCCGAGCAGCGGGAGAAAATAAATACCAAACAAAAATGCTCCATATACACGTCCTGCTTCCGTTGTCGACCAGCCAAATTTTGACTGAAGATAAAGAACGAAAATGGCAAGCATGGTGTAGTAGCCGAATCTTTCACCCATATTGGTGAAAAAAGCCACAAAAAGTCCTTTGGGATGTCCTTTAAACATAGGTGAAAACGTTGTTAATGATTAATAATGAAGGGCTATATCCATGCAAAAATAGTAAAATTTGTGTCTCTTGCAAGCATGCAAGTCAGGCCATATTGAAAAAAGATGATATTTGATGTAATATTTGTTTTTACTTGTCGTCTTAATCCTGATTTATGACGCTAGAAAGATTTAAAATAGAAGTTTTTCCGCTGAAAAACAAGCTCTACCGGCTGGCTAAGCGGTTTTTAGAGGATCACGAGGACGCCCAGGATATTATACAGGAAGTCTTCATCAAACTCTGGAACCGCAAGGACAAACTCGAAGAATACCGGAGTGTGGAGGCACTGGCCATGGTAACAACCCGTAACCTTTGCCTTGACAAACTGAAAGCGAGAAAATTTACCATTGAAAAGATTGAGAATATTCAGGAACAGGTTGATGAGGATGATACGGAGATCAGTAATGAACAAAATGAAATGGTCCGCCGTATTCATAAAGTGATAAAAACACTCCCCGAAGCACAGCAGACGATCATACACCTGAGAGATATCGAAGGTTATGAATTTGATGAGATCGGAAAGATACTGGGGATGAATCAGAATGCCATCAGGGTGAATCTGTCAAGAGCAAGAAAAAAAGTGCGTGAATTGATTGTAAACGAAAAAAAATATGAATTTCACAGAAATTGAAGAATTACTGGAAAGGTATTATGAAGGGGAAACAACCCTCGCCGAAGAAGAAAAGCTCCGTATATTTTTTCTGAGTGGAGAAATCCCTCCACATCTTGCTGAACATGCCGGTCTATTCCACATTCAGGCAGTAAGGAAAAATGAAGCTACAGATGCTGATTTCGAGGAGAAAATCCTTCAAATACTTGAAAAGGAAGTTCCTGTCGTTTCCCTGCACGACAAAAGAAAAAGATTTTATTATATCTCAGGCATTGCAGCAGGCCTGATTATACTTACCGGGTTGTTCTTTACTTTTCGTGCTGATCTCAGCAATGATCAGTTCAATGACCCTGAAGTCAGGATCGCCTATGAGCAAACACAAAAGGCACTGCTATTGCTTTCTGTAAACCTGAATACCGGCCTCGACGAAGTGCAGAAACTGCAATCCTTTGAAAAAGGGATCGATGAGGTTCGCCATTTCTCGACTTTCTCTAAATATCAAACCCTAATCATTAACCCGGACGATAATGACCGTCCTAAAAACAATGAACAATGAAAAAAATAATGTTGATCATTGCCATGGTGACCTTCATGATTGCAGGCGCCAAAGCACAAAGCCCTTTTGACAAGTTTTATGAAAAATATGCAGGTCAGGACGGGTTCACTTCTGTCAATATTTCGAAAGATATGTTCCAGATGTTTCAATCGATGGCCGAATCAGGAAAAGATGCGGAAACAAAGGAAATGGGTAAAGTGATCGATCAGCTTACCGGATTAAAAATGGTAAGCTGTCAGCTTGACTCTGTAAAGCCGGGGAGAGCCGCAACATTTTATTCGGAAGCTGCCGGGCTTTTCCCGGGAGCGGTTTACAAAGAGCTCATGACCGTTAATGACGGCGGAAACAATATCCGTTTTCTTACCAAACAGGATGGACCCGGCAAAATCAGCGAAATGGTTATGCTGCTTCGTGGAAAGGAAGAAGCGATGGTTCTTAGCATGACCGGCCATATTGACCTTGCAAACATTTCGAAGCTTTCAAAGAGCATGAATATCCCAGGAATGGAAAATCTGAAACACGTGCACTCTAAAAAGAAGTAACTGAATTTGGTAAGCCGGCATTCCTGCCAGCTGAAGCCTGAAGAGGCTGTCTCGAAAACCTTTTGAGACAGCCTCCTCTTTTTAAAAACGGACCCTTACCTGTATTTTTGCCTCCGAGAGCGTATTCCCTTCTACTGTATTGAGGTCGCTGCCAATCCTGTTTTGCCCATAATACCAGGTTTGTGCGTATTTCAACCAGAAATCCAGCCATCGGACAGGTGAAAAAGTGATCAAAGCGGCAAACCGGATTCCTTGTCCGTAAAGAGCCGGCACCGAATACCCGTAAAGAACATCATTCTCATACATATAAACCCTTTCATCATAACTTTCCGTATCGAACAAGGCATAAAGAATATTGAACCCAACCAGTTTTTTCTGAGAATGAACAGCGAGCTGCTGACTGATCAGGTAACCATAACGATAGGGTGAATTTCCTTTTGCATCAGCGACCATCTCAAAACGACTTTTTAACTTTAAATAAGCGGAGATCTGCCATTCGGCCTGGTACCTGGCTGAATACTTCTTCTTTGCACTCATCAGCGGAAGCGGCTCCCCGGGAAGATCCGTCATCCCTTTTGAATACCTGAACCTAACATACATCGGGACACTCCGGATCTTCGAATAGTTTAGTTGTAACTGGTATTCACAGGCCCAGGAAGGACTGTTTATATCATATTTCAGCCAGGGAAAACGACAGATATCCATGAACCCGCTGAAAACAAAACTTTGGGGCAACTGCAGATTTACCGCAACAGTACATCCTTCTTCGTTACTGTTTTTGCTGTTCTGACCGGTTGCATTGCTGCGGAGGTTCTGGTAATCCCTTCCATAATTCCTGTAGGTAGCCGACAAGGCCAGCCGTGGGTCGGGGTTTGCCTGAAACCCTGCCAGCCATGCCATTCCTCCATTTCTGCTTCCGGCCACCTCTCCGAAAAAATAAACATTTCTGAACACAAACTGAAGGTCCAATCCTGCATTCAGATTGTCTTTTCCCCTGAAATTGAATTGATTGTAAGGATAAATTCCGGGAAGAAATTCAGCGCTCCAGTGAGAATAGTAAGAAGTAATTCCGGCTTTCAGCACCTGGTTCCGGAAGCTGAGATTCCCTCCATATAAAATTTCCCTGACGGCATTTTTATCTTCATTCTCACCGGGAAGCCGATGATAACCGGTTTCCTGGAATGAACTGATTTCTTCGGCACGGCTGGTGGCAGAATCCATCCGGGTGATATTTCCATCCTTCCGATGATTGGAATAAAAGAGTGAAACATCCACTTTTTTTACCTTCAACGTTGTTCCGACCCCAAACAGGTAGTCATTCTCATTGACCGAGAGCGAAGGCCGGATACCACGCGCAAATCGGCGGTTGGATATCCCGGGGACCGATCCCATGGAGAGGCCGGAACCCAGTGTGAGCCCCTGGCCGAATTCAGCATTGAAATTCCCGATCACAAGATTCTTCAGGAATCCCGTATTATTCAGCGAGATATATCCTCCATAAAAATCCATTCCATAAGGCTGGTATTTCCCGAAAAATGCCTCACCCGGATCCTTCTCGCCGGTCAAACCGATGCTTAGCCGGTCATAATAGTTATAACTGTACCGAAAATAATACCTCGCAGGATTGCCCAGATACTTCGAATTTTTACTCTTGTCAGCAATTGAATCGGGCACGCTATATCCCTGTTGTTTTTGGATAACCTGCTGGTATCTCAGGAAAAGCTGGCTTCGGCCATATTCCAGGATATTTTTCAATTTTAATTTATGCAAATTCGGTTCGTCACCCAGGAGGATGAACGGGGCCATCTTCAGGATGGTGGCAGAATCAAAACCTTCGATGGCCTGCAATTCAAACAAGGTGAAAATTTTCCCATATTCCAGCTGGTACAGGATCAGGTTATTGATCTGGCGATCGGACAAAAAGGTGATCCGGGAAAGCTGCTCCGGATTCGTGTTGTTCAGATTGATCGGGCGATTTTTCAGTTGTTCGAGGTCATCGGCCAGGTCGGAAAAATCTATGTCATTTTCTGTGGATTCAGCTATCTTTTCGATGGATTGTTCGATGACGTCAGGAATCTCGGTTTGCGACATGGTGATTTGAGCCATGGAGAAAACAATGAGAAACAGCACTTCTCTTTTCATGATCTCCCTTTTAAAAGATTACGGTTTACAATGATAAATCAGGGATACCTGAGGTGAATATCCCAATACTGGGTGATAGCTCGTTGAGAGGTCAAATTTCAGTTTCTTCATCTCAACACCGAAACCGAAACTGAAGCGGGCAGGGGATGTACTGAAGCCGATCCGGGTAAAAAGCGGTTTAGCCAGGTGGTATTCAATGCCTGCTTTCAGGACGGGATCATGAATGAGATCCTTTTCAATTTCGATAGAAGAAAGCAATTGCTTGGAGAGTTTCCATACAATACCGGATTGAAAAGTTGTTGCCAGATAATCAGGAAAATCCTGGGTCAGTTTTACCGGATAAGGATTTGCCACCAAACATCCGATGGTGAATTTTTCACCAGGCTGGTATTGCAATCCTACCCGGAATGAAAAAGCGTTTTTGCTCCCATATCCTTCAGCAATGGCGATACGGTAATAGTCGATGCGGATTCCTGCCGAAAATTTCTTTCCCAGTTTCATAGCATAAGTTATCCCAACATTCATCTCATACCAAAGCGAGTAGCCGTAATGCTGAACGACCAGTCCGAACCTGCTTTTCCCTGCAGGAACCACCATTAGGAATAATTTGTTGCAGAGTTCTTTGACCAGAAATTGATTCTTCAGGTCAAGGCCTGCCAGAAAGCCGGATTGCCAGACCATCCCGGCAGGATTATTGGCTGCCGACCAGCCATCGGAGAGCGCCACAGAAGCACCACCCAGCGCACCCGACCTGGATCCGGTATTGCGGAGCTCGCCTGTGGCAAACGTTGATAAAGAGAAAATAAAAAGAAGAAATAACAATCCTGCCCTGCGTCCCATCCCGGTTATTTTTAAGCTTAATCGGGAAAAAAGGAAAAGGTGATACGTTTTTTAACAAAATAACTTACTGGCACATCAGCAATCAAACACGCCGATATAACGGGCAATGACGAGCCGCTGGATTTCCGAAGTTCCTTCACCGATCTGCAGCAGTCGTTGATCGCGGTAAAAACGCTCAATATCGTAATCCTTCATCAAACCATAACCTCCGTGAAGCTGTAAGGATTCATCGGCAATTTCCCTGGCTATTTCCGAGCAATACAGTTTTGCCATGGCCGCTTCTTTTGCGAAAGGCTCATTATTGGATTTCAGCCAGGCGCCTTTATAAAGCAGGTTTCTTGCGAGTTCAATCTTGGTTGCCATATCAGCCAGTTTAAAGGCATTGACCTGGAACTGGGCGATGGGTTTTCCAAATTGTTTCCGTTCTTTGGCATATTTAAGGCCCATTTCAAAGGCGCCCTGTGCCAGTCCGAGTCCCATGGCCCCGATGGCCAAACGTCCGCTGTCGAGGGTGTTGAGCATGATTTTGGAGCCGTCGCCCCGTTTTCCCAGGAGGTTGGCATAAGGAACCTTGCATTCATCGAAAAACAGTTCGGCCGTGTCGGAAGCACGCCACATCATCTTTCCGTGCATGGCCTTTCGTGTAAAACCAGGTGTATCAGCATCGACGAGGATGGTGGAAAATTCCTTTTTGCCGTTTTCATTCGCCGTCACTACCTGAACGGTTGCTCCCTTGTTGATGCGGGAAGCCCCGTTGGTGATGAATATCTTCGACCCGGTGATGATCCAATGATCATCTTCCAGGCGAGCTGTGGTGCGTGTATTACGGGAATCGGAGCCGGCATCGGGTTCGGTTAACCCAAAAGCCCATAAGGATTCTCCGGTTGACAGCATCGGTAGATATTTCGACTTCTGTTCAGGTGTTCCGTAATTCAGGATCGGACCCATGCCCAGCGAAATATGTGCCGCTATGGTGGCGGCCTGCGAACTGTCCACCCTCGAGAGTTCCTCCACAGCAATCACGTAAGCCAGTGTATCCATATCCATTCCGCCATATTCATGCGGAGTCCTTAGGCCAAAAAGACCGATTTCCCCCATTTTCCGGGTCAGTTCAATCGAAAATTCCGCCTTCTCATCCAGTTCGCGGGCTACAGGCTTGATTTCCCGTTCGGCAAAATCCCGCACGGTCTTTCGGATCATATGATGCTCTTCAGTCAGAAACATATTTCGAATTTAGGTTAAAAACAATTTTGCAGCCAGTGCCCTGGCCTCATTTAATACATTCATATCCAATGCTGTTTTAATCTCCTTTTCCTTCAAAAATTTCAATAACAGGTCGGTGTCCAGGTTTCCGAGTAATTCATCCGACATCGGGCAGCCACCCAGCCCTGAAATGACGGTATCAAATCTTCTGCAACCTGAATCCCAGGCGGCTTCAACCTGCCCAAACCATCCGGATTGACTGGTGTGAAGATGTAACCCGAATTCAATGTCAGGGAAAAATGGAATGGCGGCAGAAAATACCGCTTTGATCACTTCTTTTTGAATCGGAACGGAGACATTGGAGAATGACACACACTCGATTCCAATATCTGTAATTTGTTCCAGGTGATTGAGCAGGATCTCATTGTCCCAGGGATCCTGGTATGGATTGCCAAAAGCCATCGGAACATAAACGACAAGATCTTTATTATTTTTCACACAGACTTCCTTGATCTGTTCAAGTAAAACGATAGATTCTTCAATGGTTTTATTGATGTTCTTTTTCTGAAAAGTAGGCGACACGGAAAATGGAAAAGAGATAGAAGAAACGTTTTTGATTCCGGCGACGGCTTCAACACCTTTCAGACTGGCTGTTAAAACCATAAGGCCGGTAGTGTTTTCTTCCATGTTCAGACCTTTGAGCACTTCGATGGTGTCGGCCATCTGGGGTATAAATTTGGGGGAAACGATACTCCCGACATCCAATGCATCAAACCCCGCATTCATCAAAGTTTGGATGTACATGATCTTTTCCGCGGTCGGAATGATCCTGCCATGACTCTGCATGGCTTCGCGGGGTGATTCAATCCATGTAATCATATTTCATTTCCTTCCTGTTAAAGTTTTAGGAATCCGTCCATTCTTTATGGATTCAGATCTCAATCTGCGACCGACGATCTTCTCCACCATTAAACCGGTTTCAAGCACTTTGTCTATATCCAGGCCGGTATCAATTCCCATTTCGTCCATCATCACCACCATATCTTCGGTTGAAACCAGTCCGACGAGATTGGGGTCTTTGTAATAATAGCTGCCGGTGCCTGTTACCGGAACTCCGCTGACAAAATTGGCCGGCTGACCACCAATCCCGCCCATTGTTGACTCGTAATTGACCATCCCTGCCTGCAAAGCAGCCAGTACATTTGCAAGGCCCCATCCGCGGGTGGTATGAAAATGAACGATCTGTTTTTCCACCCTGACACCAGAGTCCAGGAGCATGGAATAATAGCGATAGACACGGTCGGGGCTTGCAGAACCGTCATGATCGGCATGTTCTACATCATTCACTCCGATCTCCAGCCATCTTTTGGTGAATTCAATCGCTTTTGGCATCTCTGTTGGGCCTTCTATCGGGCAACCCCAGATGGTGCTAACGGTTCCGTTCACTTTCAGCCCGGCCTCTTTCGCCATTGGGACATATTTTTCAGCCATCTTCCAGTATTCCTCGAGGCTCAAACCTGAATTTTTGCGGTGATGTGATTCACTAGTGGAAACCATCAACAGGATCCGGTCCGGGCCCCAACCTTCCTTCCTGGCCTGGATCGCTCTTTCGATGGCTTTTTCGCGGATGGTGATGGCGGTGATGGATACGCCTTTGATCAGATCCGCGATTTTTTTACTCTTGCGGATCTCTTTCAGCACAACATCTGCATCTTTAAACTGCGGCATTCCCTGCGGATTGCCAAGGTTGGTAACCTCAATGTGCTTAAAACCGGCCAGGATCAGTTCTTCCGCCAGCCAGATTTTCGCTTCCGTTGGAATAAATTTCTCTTCATGCTGAAATCCGTCTCTGACCGTGATATCTCCGATGGTTACTTTTTTGGGATAAGTCATATTTTTACGATTGAATTACCATTTCAGGAATTTCTCCTTCGATGATTAATGTTCCTTCTGTAGCGGCCTTAATTTCTTCAGTAGTCACCCCCGGGGCTCTTTCAATAAGTTTAAATCCTTCCGGGGTCACGTCGATGACAGCCAGGTCGGTGATGATTCTTTTAACGCAATTCACGCCTGTAAGGGGAAGTGTGCATCTTTTCAGGAGTTTTGATTTGCCGTCTTTATCGGTATGCGTTGTGGCAACGATGATGTTTTTGGCAGCGGCCACCAGGTCCATGGCGCCGCCCATACCTTTCACCAGCTTCCCGGGGATCTTCCAGCTTGCAATGTCTCCTTTTTCCGAAACTTCGAAAGCCCCGAGTACAGTCAGGTCCACATGTCCGCCCCTGATCATCCCAAAACTGACTGAGGAATCAAAGAATGCAGCTCCGGGAAGTGCTGTCACCGTTTGCTTTCCGGCATTGATCAGGTCAGGATCTACTTCCTCGGGGTGAGGGAAAGGGCCGATGCCCAACAAACCATTCTCCGACTGGAGAATAACCTCGATTCCTTCCGGTATATAGTTGGCGGTTAGCGTCGGTATTCCGATGCCCAGGTTAACATAATAGCCGTCTTTCAGTTCCTGTGCAATCCGTTTTGCAATCCCGTCTTTGTCAAGCGCCATAACAAATCATTTTCGTGTTGTGATAAATTCAATTCTTTTCTCGTAATTGGATCCCTCAAAAATCCGCTGAACAAATATTCCGGGAGTGTGAATGTGGTTTGGATCCAGTTCACCAAAAGGGACCAGTTCCTCAACTTCTGCGATGGTGATCCGGCCGGCAGTTGCCATGGCCGGGTTAAAATTGCTGGCGGTCTTGTTGAACACCAGGTTGCCATGCGTATCTCCTCTTTTTGCCTTTACGATGGCAAAATCTGCCGTCATGCCCATTTCGAGCAGATGCATCTTTCCATTGAATTCCCTGACCTCTTTGTTTCCCTGAACCTCGGTGCCATAACCTGCCGGGACAAAAAATGCAGGTATTCCGGCACCACCTGCACGGATCCGCTCGGCCAGTGTGCCCTGGGGAATCAGTTCGACTTCCAGTTCACCACTTAACAATTGACGTTCAAATTCTTTATTCTCTCCAACGTAAGAAGCGATCATTTTTTTCATCTGATGATTCTTCAGCAGAACTCCCAGCCCGAAATCATCCACACCGGCGTTGTTCGAAATACAGGTCAGTCCTTTGATATTGGCCGCAACCAATGCCTTGATGCAGTTCTCAGGAATTCCGCACAGACCAAACCCTCCGAACATGATAACCGCATCGTCGCTAATTCCTTGTATCGCTTCCGTCGCATCTTTTACTACTTTGTTCATATCAGATCTGCTTTTTTAGTTGGATGTGATTTTTTCAAGGTTGATCAGTATTAGTCCCGGTTCAATCCTGTCATTCACTTCAACATGAATTTTTCTGACTACAGCCTTACCGGGGGCGATGATCAGGTTCTCCATCTTCATGGCTTCGATGATCATCAGAACGCTACCCTTATCCACCTCATCGCCTTCATTGACATTGATCCGGATCACCTTGCCAGGCATCGGTGAAAAGATCTCACTGGCATGATCTGTATTCATTTCCGGAAGACTAACCTCTCCGGAATCCGGAAGTACATCCGTTCTCCTTATATCAAAAATCTGACCACCGAGACTGACATGATTCAGGGTTCCGGCACCCCGGGAGAGGAAAACAGTGAAGATATCCCCATTCAGTCTGAAAGTCAGACGGTTTTTCTCTTTAAGAATGACTTCAGTTTCCATCGGCACCTCCTGAAAATCCAATAAAAAGTTCGTACTGGATCTCCGTTTTACCCTAACAATATACGGAATATTTTCGCAGATAAATGGAATTTGTGTGATATTTCTCCAGAACCCGGTGGATACCCAGACATTTTCCTGTTGATTCTGTTCAGGTGTGAGTTCCGAAAGGATCAGTCCGGTGATTGGAAATTGTACCGGGATTTCATTTCGGGTCCGGAGAATCGCTTCCAGGATTGACCCGGTATGATCCTCACAGAAATGGGTTGAAATGTCATTGGTGAGGAATAGGGGATGTTCGATGACTTGCGCGAGATAGGGAAGGTTGGTTTTTATTCCGTGGATGATATAATTTTTTAGAGCACTGGCCATCTTCGTGATCGCTTCTTCGCGGTCGTTGCTCCATACAATCAACTTGGAGATCATGGGGTCGAAGGCACTGCTGATCTCTGTTTCCGTATCAATTCCTGCGTCAATCCTGATTCCGGGAATTTCCGGCGTATGGTACAAGGTGATGTTGCCGGGGGAGGGCCGGAAGTTGTTCTCCGGATCCTCAGCATAGATCCTGCATTCGATGGCGTGACCATTTTGATGAACATCCTCCTGTTTAATTCGCAAGGGATTCCCTTCTGCAATGCGGATCTGTTCTTCCACCATATCCACGCCGGTTACCAGCTCTGTCACCGGATGTTCAACCTGGATCCTGGTGTTCATCTCAAGGAAATAAAAGTCCATATTCTGGTCCACCAGGAACTCAACGGTACCCGCATTGGTATAATTGATCTCTTTCCCGATTCTGACGGCCGCTTCACCCATTTTCATGCGGATTTCCGGGGTAAGCGTGGGAGAAGGGGATTCCTCTATAATTTTCTGGTATCTCCTTTGAATGGTACATTCTCGCTCAAAAAGGTGAATCACATTTCCTTCCTGATCCCCGAGAATCTGGAACTCGATGTGCCGGGGATTTTCGATGTATTTTTCAAGATAAACCGTCTCGTCATCAAAATACGCCTTGGCTTGTCGCGATGCAGATTCCAGGGCACCGGCCAGATCCTCTTTTTTGTAAACGATCTGCATCCCTTTTCCGCCGCCACCTGCAGCGGCTTTGATCAAAACCGGGTAGTCGATTTTTTCGGCTTTGGCAAGGATTTCGTCCGGGTGACCGGTCATCCCTTCTGTGACGGGCACATTCAGTTTCTTTGCGAATTCCCGTGCCCGGATCTTGTTGCCCATGGTGTGCATGACAGCACTATCGGGACCGATAAAGATAATGCCGGCTTTTTTACAGGCTTCCACGAACAATGAATTTTCCGAGAGAAAGCCATAGCCCGGATGAATGGCATCCGCCTTCAGATGCAGCGCTGCTTTAATAATTTTATCGATATTCAGATAGGTGTCATTCAACTCAACCTCCCCGATACAGAAAGATTCGTCGGCAAGCCGGACATGTAAGGAAAGTTCATCCACTTTTGAAAAAACCGCTACGGTGGCGATACCTAATTTCCTAGCAGTCCTGATGATCCTGACGGCAATCTCGCCCCGGTTGGCGATTAAAATCTTTCGGATCATTTTACCCATGATGGTTTTCTTTTTTCGAGAAATGCGTTCATACCTTCCTGTCCTTCTTCCGATGCCCTGATGTCTGCGATGATTCTAGCTGTATAATCATAGGCTTCTTCCAGTGAAAGGTTGTTGGAGACCTCATGAATGAGCTTTTTGCAATGACTCATGGCTTTTGGTCCGCTGGTGCGAAGGAGGCCGGTCAATTCGCTGATGGCCGTATCTATTTCATCTGCAGGCAGTGAATGGTTTACCAGCCTGAGTTTTTCAGCTTCTTTGCCGGTGATTCTTCTACCGGTCAACATCAGTTCTTTCGCACCATATTCCCCGATACGTTTGATCACATAAGGAGAAATACACGCAGGCACAATGCCGATCTTCACCTCACTGAGCGAAAACACGGTATCATCCGTGCACCAGGCAAGATCGCAGGCGGCAAGAAGGCCGTTGGCACCACCGAGAGCTACTCCGTGCACCTTTGCGATGGTCGGCTTAGGACAGGTGTAAATCCCATAAAAGCATTTGGAGAGAAGAAGGCTTTCGGTATAATTCTTCTCATAACTGTTCGATGAAACCGATTTCATCCAGTGCAGGTCCACTCCGGCGCAAAAAGACCGGCCGTTTCCCGAAAGGAGCACTGCCAGTATGGATTCATCAATGGTTTCAAATACCTCAATGATCTCCTTCAGCATGGTCTCGTCGAAAGCATTGTGCACCTCCGGCCGGTTTAACCGCACCTCGAGGATGTCATTGATTACTTCAGCCTCTATTGTTGTGTATTTTCTCATATTTCCCAATCCCTTCATGATTTATCACTCCAAATCCCTTCATGCTTCATCTCTTACATTCTGAAAATCCCATTCTTCGTATCCGGATATTTTTTATTTTGTGAGATGGCGATGGCCAAGCCGATGATTTTCCGGGTATCCACCGGATCTATGATACCGTCATCCCAGAGTCGGGCTGTGCTATAGTAGGCTGATCCTTCCTCTTCGTATTTGTTGAGGATATTGGTGAGAAGGGTTTGCCGGTCTTCTGCGGATAAGGATTTTCCGGCTGCCTTCAACTGATCCTCCTTAACCGTGATGAGCACATTGGCGGCCTGTTCGCCTCCCATAACAGATATTTTTGAGTTGGGATACATGAATAAGAACCTGGGATCATAAGCTCTTCCTGCCATGGCATAGTTACCTGCCCCGAAAGAACCGCCAAAGATTACCGTGAACTTGGGAACATCGGCATTGGCGACGGCATGGACAAATTTGGCACCGTCACGGGCGATTCCTCCCCGTTCATATTGTTTTCCAACGATAAAGCCGGTAATATTCTGCAGGAAGAGGATCGGGATCTTCCGGGCAGTGCACAACTGAATAAAATGAGCACCTTTCAGGGCTGTTTCAGAGAACAATACTCCGTTATTGGCCAGAATTCCAATGGGATACCCCATGATCCGGGCAAAACCAGTGACAAGGGTAGGGGCATACCGCTCCTTGAATTCATGAAAAAGACTACCATCCACGATCCTTGCTATGATTTCTCGCGAATCCACCATTTTCTTCAGGTCAATGGGAAGGATACCATAAAGTTCTTCCGGATCATAATAGGGTTCCAGTACCGAATGTCTTTCCAACGATTGAAATTCCTGGCGCTGGATTGATTCAAAAATATTCCGGCAGATCTGGAGTGCATGCACATCATTTTCGGCAAGATGATCGGCCACACCGGAGATGGACGTATGCACCTCGGCACCACCCAATTCCTCTGCACTGACTTCTTCACCGGTAGCCGCTTTCACCAACGGTGGCCCGCCAATAAATATCGTTCCCTGGTTCCTGACAATGATGGTTTCATCGCTCATTGCCGGCACATAGGCGCCCCCTGCCGTGCAGGATCCCATCACCACGGAGATTTGCGGGATTCCCTGTGCGGATAACCTGGCTTGGTTAAAGAAAAATCGTCCGAAATCATATTTATCGGGAAACACATTTGCCTGTTCCGGGAGGAACACGCCACCTGAATCAACCAGGTAGACACAAGGGAGGCGGTTTTCCATCGCAATTTCCTGCGCCCTGACATGTTTCCGGATCGTTTCTTTCACATAGGTTCCGCCTTTGACCGTGGCATCATTGGCAATGATCATTGTTTCTTTGCCATGGATGACTCCAATCCCGGTAATAATGCCCGCTGCCGGAAAATCATTGTTATATAAACCGAATGCCGCCAGTGGCGATAACTCAATGAAAGGCGTGTTTTTATCAAGCAAAAGATCAATTCTTTCCCGGGCAACCTTTTTCCCACGCTCTGTATGCCGGGCCACAGCCGCTTCAGGGCCCCCTTTTCTGATCCTGGCCAGGTTTTCATGATATCGTGTTAAAAGCGTTTGAAATTCCAGTCGGTTGCTGGTGAAAAGCGGATCCGAAGTGTTTATTTTACTGTCTATTCTGAACATTAAAAATATTTAATAAATTAAGTAGGTAGATTCATATGATTGCCTCATCTAAATTAAGATAAATCTAAATAAAAATTACGAATTAACAAAAGTTAACTTTTCGTTGTTATTATTTTTAATAGTGTAGATTAATAATGGTATATTTGTAACATATTAAATTACACACTGATATAGTATTTAAAGGACCTTTATTGCATGGGAGCAATCTTTATAATATATGAATGATTATTTGATTTCATTACTATGATCGATTCTCGTTCCAAGTCCACGAACATCAGTGAAAATATTTTTCACTCCTTCTTCAGAACTGCGTCCTTTCCACTCTGTATTTTTAATGAAGGCGGATTTGCCATTTTTTTCAACGACCGGTTTTCTGAGCTTTTTGGATTGGAAGCGGGAGATGCCGCGACTATTGAATTTCTGGTTGAGAAATGCCGGAGCGAAGAGCATGAGCAGGGAGTTGAGGATTACTGGAATAAGATCCTAACCAGATTACAAACCGGAAGCCCTGCACCTGGTCCTCTTGAAGTGATCGTCAACAATGGAGAGGAAGAAGCATTGGTATTGGAAATCTCCCATGATATTCAGGGCGAATATATTCTGTTTTCTTTTTTCGATGTAACAGAGCGCAATAAGGTCCGTGATTTACTTTTCCATGAGAAGGAATTTAACCGCGCGATTTTGGAAAGTATGGATGATGCGGTGGTTGCCTGTGATGAAAATGGCATTTTAGCATTATTTAACCGAAAAGCACGGCTATGGCATGGAATGGATTCCCTGGCCATATCCCAGCAAGACTGGGCCACTAGTTTTGATCTGTATGGAGAGGATGGGGCAACCCTGTTAAAACCCGAGACCGTCCCCTTATCAAGGGCATTTGCGGGTGAGACGGTTAAAAACGTTGCATTCTCTATCAAGGCCTCTGATCAGCCTTTGCGTCAGATTATTGCCAGTGGGGGACCCTTCTATGATGAGAACCAAAAGAAGCAGGGTGCAGTTATCGTGATGCATGATGTTTCGGACCGGCTCAAAAAGGAGCAGATATTAAAAGAAAATGAAGAGTTATACAGGAAGCTTATTTCCACCCTTCCTGATGTGATTATAGAAACCGATATGTACGGGAATATTCTGCTGGTAAATGAACAGATCGTTACCCTTGGGTTTGCCGGAAGCGAAAAGGAACTGATCGGTAAAAATGTTTTTTCACTTATCTCTGCTGAAGACCGGGAACGAGCTTTGAAAAATTTCATCTCGATGCCGGAAAAAAGTATCGGGCCGGTTGAATATCATGTTAAATTTGAAGGAAAGCCAAAACTGATATGTGATGTAAATGGAAATTTGTTGCGCGATGAGGCAGGAACCCCCTATGGAATGGTCTTTATCATCAGGGATCTTACGGAGAAAAAGAAAGCCGGGGAACAGATCCGGATGCTGGCGCATACCATCCGGAGCGTATCCGAATGCATCAGTATTACGGATACTTCCGATCGCATTATCTTCCTCAATGATGCATTCCTGAAGACATACGGATTCACTGAAGAGGAAATCCTCGGTAAAACCATGGAAGTTGTCCGCTCTCCGAATAATGATCCCAATATTGTGAACTCCATTCTTTCAAAAACCCAGTCAGGAGGGTGGCAGGGAGAAATTATGAATTGTCGTAAGGGCGGATTTGAATTTCCTATTCAGCTTTCTACCTCTGCAGTAAGAGATGAAAATGGAAAGATTATATGCCTCGTTGGTGTTTCAAAGGATATTTCTGAGAAAAAAGAAGCTGAGCGATTGATGAAACTGGCAGAGGATGAACTACGGGCAAGCCGGAAAGCTTTTCAAAATTATTTTGATAATACGACGGTAGGCCTTTGTGTTACCTCTTCTGAAAAAGGATGGATTGAGGTGAATACCCGATTGTGTCAGATGATAGGATATTCAAGGGAAGAGCTTGCCCTGCTAACATGGGCCGAGCTTACACACCCGGATGATCTGGCAGTAGATCTGAATTTATTTCATCAATTGCTGGACGGATCCCGTGATACGTATGAAATTGATAAGCGCTTTATCAGGAAAGACGGGTCGATTGTTTATACTACACTGTATGCCGCTGCAGAAAGAAATCCGGATGGGTCAATCCATTACATTAATGCCTCGCTGGTTGACATTACCAGCAGGAAAATCGCTGAGGATGCCATCATTCAAAGTGAAAAGAAATTCCGTGAAATTGCCAACCTTCTTCCGGTGGCCATCTTTGAAACTGACCTGACAGGCAATCTTGAATTTGCCAACCAGGCAGGAAAAGATTGGCTGGGTTATACAGACGAAGACTTGAATCAGGGATTAAATATCTTGTCGGCACTGGATGCAACAGACCGTATTCGTGCGATGGAAAATTTTCAAAAAATCATCACGCTTCAATACGTTTCTTCAGGAGAATATCGCTTACTGCGAAAAAACGGGAGTTCATTCGATGCGCTTATTACTTCCAGGGGCATTGAAGAGAATGGACAGGTTGTCGGTTTTCGCGGGGTAATCAATGACATCACAGACCAGAAAAAGGCAGAAGAACTTCGTATCGCTCATGAGGCAGCCGAAGCCCTTATCAAAGCGCAACGCCACCTTTCTTTACTGGTTGGTCAGTCATTGGTGGGTTTCATCGAGTTAAACACCAAGATGGAAATACTGGCGTGGAATCCGTCCGCAGAACGTATCTTCGGTTTTACTGCGAAAGAAGCCATCGGTAAAAAAATGACAAGGCTTATCATGGCGCCTACAAATAGAAATCGTGTAAAAAAGAACCTGGAAGAAGTATTAAAGAATAAGTCCGGATACAAAAATATCAACCAGAATATTACCAAAGACGGTCGGGTCATCACCTGCGAATGGCATGATACCGCGCTGATAGATACCGATGGCCAGGTTATCAGCATCGTTTCGCTCGTAGCCGATATTTCTGAGCGGATTAAAGCAGAGGAAGCCCTGAAGGAATCCAGAGAGAAACTTAAACAATTTGCAGCTCATTTGCAGGAGGCGATTGAAGAAGAAAGGATCCAGATATCAAGGGATTTGCACGACAGCCTTGGACAGAGCCTTACGGGCCTTAAAATGTATGCCAGCCGATTACAAACCGGGATACTCAAACAGAAAGGCACAGAAATGACCGGACTTGCCAATCAGGTTGAAGAGATGATCGCCGTAATCAATTCGTTGATGCAATTGATCCGAAAAATCGCCAAGCGGCTACGACCTGAGATCCTGGATGAAATGGGATTAATTGCGGCGCTTGAATCTCAGCTTGAAGAGTTTAAGATACAGTCGGGCATTAATTATACATTGGAGAATCAGCTTGAAAAAATCCCAATGGAACCCAAGCATCGTATTGAAGTATTTCGTATCTTTCAGGAGGTGCTTACCAATGTAATCCGGCATTCCAAAGCAACAATGGTTCGGGTTAGTATATCCGTAAATCAATTATCTTCGCAGATTGTAGTTGAGGACAATGGTATCGGGATCCCGGAAATCGATATCTGGAAAATGAAAACACTCGGATTGCTTGGGATGAAAGAACGGGCAGCCGTTTTTGGCGGAACGCTGAATATATTGGGAACAAAAGGAAAAGGAACCAAGGTAACCATAGAAATACCTGTTTTTAAAAAACATTCATGATAAATATTTTAGTTACAGACGATCATCCCATTGTCAGGAACGGATTGAAGCTGATCCTTTCCGACGAGCCTGATATGAAAGTGGTCTGTGAGGCGTGCAATGGACTTGATGCTTTGGCTAAGCTGAAAACCAACAAGGTTGATGTGGTAATCCTGGATATTTCCATGCCAGGAATGAGCGGGCTGGAAGTTCTTGTTCAGATCCGGAATCTTTATCCTGAATTACCGGTGCTGATGCTCAGTGTTCTTTCAGAGGAAGTCTTTGCGGCTAAAACCTTAAAGGCAGGTGCTTCCGGTTTTATTCATAAGGAATCCATTCCTGAAGAATTGGTCAGGGCGGTAAGGAAAGTGGCTGCAGGTGGCCTCTATATCAGTTCATACCTGGCTGAGAAACTGGCCGGCGATATGAAAGCCCCCGTTACGAAAGTGCTTCATGAGAACCTCTCTTTCCGTGAATTCCAGATCATGTGTATGATTGCAGCCGGGAAAACCCTTACTGAAATCGGGGAATCACTTTGTATCAGCGTGAAAACAGTTAGCACTTACCGGGCAAGGTTACTGGAAAAAATGAACCTGAAAAACAACTCTGAACTTACCAGTTATTGCATGAAGGAAGGCCTGGTAGAATAGCTGTTTTTTTTATTTTGTAGGAATATTCCTACATTTATTTCCTATTTTATCTTACAACGATTTACTACTTTATCAGACACAGTCCTGATTTTTTAGTCATCACTTTTGCACTTTGAAATGAATCAATTTCTCGTCGAGTCTGAAAAATAATTGTGAAAATGATGAATATGAATAAAATAATTTCAACAATCCTTATCCTATTTGCTTTCGCTGCAACTTCGTATGCTCAGGTTACTGCAACCGCATCGGCTACCTGCAGTATCATTACCCCGATCGCTATTACCAAAACCCAGGACATGAATTTTGGTAATGTAGCCGTCACCGCTATAGGTGGAACCGTTGTACTGGCTCCCGCCGGAACGCGTTCGGTAACAGGTGGTGTTACCTTACCTGCCAATGTAGGAACGGTTAAAGAAGCAAGTTTTAATGTAACCGGTATGGCCAGTTATACCTTCAGCATAACCCTCCCGTCAACACCTACGACTGTGACCAGCGGTGGGAACAACATGACGGTAAACACTTTTACCAGTAATCCTACGCCGACCGGTACATTGAACGGTAGCGGTGTTGCAACCCTTAAAGTGGGTGCTACGCTGACCGTATTAGCCAACCAGGTAGCCGGAACGTATGTTTCAGGAACACCCTTCCAGGTAACTGTAAATTATAACTAAAATTTTTTCTTCTTCGAGAAATGAAAAGCTGCCTTGTGCAGCTTTTTTTTTTTGCATTTCAATGCCATCAGGACCCTGTCTGAGCTGCAAACCCTTTACTGGCGTGCCTTTTGCTCTGTTTGTAGGAATATTCCTACATGATTTTCCCAATTCTTCTTACAATGATTCGGGAGTTTGTCAGACAAACCAGTATCTTAAATAGGCGCAATTTTGCCACATCAAATTTATATGGAACCCACTTTAAAAAATATTCATAAACAAAACCAACCAAAACAAAACAACGAAATGAAAAACCTCAACAAAATTCTCACCCTAATCATCATCCTGTTTGCCTTTGCTGCAACTTCATTTGCACAGGTTAGTGCAACGTCTACCTCAACCGGGACAATTATTGCTCCGATTAGTATTCAAAAAACCATTGATATGAATTTTGGAAATGTTGCTGTTCACCCAACAAATCCTGGAACGGTGGTTCTGGTCCCTGCCGGAACAAGGGCAGCTACAGGCGGTGTTACTTTGCCTGCGAGCGCAGGAACCGTAAGTGCAGCAAATTTTACCGTCACAGGTGCAACAGGATATACTTATAGCATTACACTCCCTTCAGCAGCAACAACTGTTACCAGTAGTGGTTCGAACACAATGACTGTTGATGCATTTACAAGTAATCCTTCGCCAACCGGTGTTCTTACCGGTGGTGCACAAACGCTTACTGTAGGAGCAACACTGAATGTTGCAGCCGGTCAGGCAGCAGGTGTTTATGTTTCCGGGACTCCTTTTACAGTTACCGTAAATTATAACTAATAAATATTGAGAGGAAGGAAAAGCTGCCCTGTGCAGCTTTTTTTTTACCTGTATCCAGACTGGAGAGTAAATACCTGATGCACAAACAATTAAATAATAGAAAGTTGAAAAGCAACCTCCTTCCCCTATCTGTAGAAACGGAGCATCTTCTTAGCCGTTTGCTGCATTTAAGGGAAGAGGAGTTTGAAAATCTTTCAAAACAGTTACATAATGGCCTGGGGCAGGATCTTGCGTGTTTGAAAATATCAGCTTACCGGTTATATAGGAGCAACGATGTGACTGCAACGCCTGAAATCCGGAAAAAGATTGCAGAGATGATCACCATGATTGATTTGATCATGGGATCGGTTCGTGAAATTGCGCAAGAGGTCCGGCCAAGGATTCTGGAAACGTTTGGACTGATTCCGGCCATCGAATCCCTCCTTTCTGATCTTAAGTCAAAGACCTCTCAGGATTACCGGTTGATTAACAGGACAAAAAAAATAAATATCCGGATCGCATATGCCAATGAAATACTAAAAATCTGCAAAGCATTGCTTTTAAAGACGACCGGTGCAACGGTTAAAATTTCCGGCGATGATAAAATGACAACGATCCTTGTGCAAAATCATGGAAATGAAAACACGGGAATGAACTGGATAGAGGAAAACCTGACTTTCTTGAAGGGATTGCAGGACAGGGCGCTTGGATTTGGCGGCCGGATCAGCATCACCTGTGATGAAAAAACAGGGTTCAGCGCAATGATCAGTATACAGGTACAATCTTAAAGCATTATTAGTATCAAAATGAAAAAATATTCTGTTTTATTTCTTTTTTGTTTGTCCGCTACACTTCTTTTGCATGTTCAACGGGCCAACGCACAGTCAACAGTAAACGGAGAGATTTTCGCAGAAGTCGTTTCAGCCCTCACAGCTGCAGAAATGGCACAGTTGAATTTCGGAAAATTTTCGCCGACCACCCAGGGGGGGCAGGTTTTAATCACGCCAGAGGGATCAAGGATGGCAACAGGTACGATTGTTTTAAGTCAAGGGCCCCATCAGGCAGCCGGATTTATTATTACCGGAGAAGATAATGCGACTTTTTCGATTTCTCTGCCAACACAACCTGCAACCATTACCAACCTTGCCAATGCCAAAACAATGATTGTGGACGATTGGATCTCTATTCCTGCCATGGGAACCGGAGTGGGCATATTAGCCGGCGGTATGCAGGAAATCAAGGTAGGTGCTACCTTAAATGTAGGTTCCATGGAGGATAACCCGGTTGGTTTATACAGCGGCACGTATCAAATTAAATTCGATTACAACTAAAGTACATTCTGGTTTATCGCTGGGAAGCCGTCCGGAAAGGGCGGCTTTCTTTTTTTGTACCTAAAAGGGGTAATCACCCGGATCATTAAACACCAACTTTTTCACTAAAATGACATCGCTTGAGGTCGAGGGAAATGATTTCCAGCAAATCCGTCCATTCCGGCTTTTGTTGTACGCCACTTTGCACGCCAGTAATATTTTGTTAATAACTTATAGATCAGGCAACAGTAAAATCTGAATCGTTTTTTCGATTCCGGTTTTCCGTAAAATATTTACGGTTTTCCGCAATTGTTTTCTCGTATTTTGAACCTTACCTTTACCAAACTTTCCTAGTCACTTCTTGATTAACCTAACCTCTGGACAATGAACCGGTTTTTGTATATCGCATTTCTGTTATTTGGCAGCTTCAATTTCTGTCAGTCGCAGATTATTGTAGTTGGACATATTTTTGCAGAAGTTGTTGAAAACTTGACGATTACAGAGGAGGCTCAATTGAATTTCGGACGATTTGCCCCAATGGAATCTGGTGGCTCAGTTATCGTTGCCCCGGATGGGGTAAGGACTTCTTCCGGAGATGTCACGCTTACTCCCGGAAACAGCAATGCAGGATCCTTTTATGTGACCGGTCAGAAGTTGGCTTATTTTACCCTGAACCTTCCTACAGAACAAACGATCATATCAAATTCAGGAAGTTCAAAAACCATGGTTGTTAAAGACTGGGTTTGCAATGCCAATGGCAGCGTAAAGTATTCATTATCAGAAAATGGAACGCAGCAAGTAACCATCGGTGCAACCCTCATGGTAAACAGTTTACCCGAAAATCCCAGGGGCCTTTACACCGGTTCCTACGTTATAAGATTTGATTATAACTAATCCTCTTCTTTTTCCTGGAAATTATTCAGCCGATTTTAGTAATGTTTTCTTTGAATCTATTTAGATTTCAATTACATTGAATATTTTTTTATCTTTGCTATTCATTAAATTCTCACCTATGAGTTTGTTTTATTTCATGAGAAGAACAGGAATGTTTTCACTCCTGTTTTTTTTCTCCTTCTATTTTTCTGGTTTTTTTACAGGAGATAATGCTTTGTCTGCCCAGGGAAATTTACTGATCACTCCCCGGCGTGTTTTATTTGAAGGATCAAAACGATCAGAAGAACTCAATCTTGCCAATACCGGTAAGGACACGGCTCGTTATAATGTATCACTCATTCAATACAGGATGAAAGAGGATGGTTCTTTTGTAGAGATATTTGCTCCCGATTCTGGTCAGTATTTTGCCGATAAGAATCTTCGTTTTTTTCCGCGTAATGTGGTACTAGCACCCAATGAGGCGCAGGTTGTAAGGGTACAGCTTACCAAAACGAACGAACTTACTCCTGGTGAATACCGGTCGCATATTTATTTCCGGGCTGTTCCGACCGAAAAACCATTGGGTGAAAAGGAGCTTGGATCTGATACTACTTCGGTTTCTGTCAAACTCACACCGATTTTTGGAATCACCATCCCGGTCATCATCCGGATCGGCGAGTCAAATGCAAAAGTAATGCTGGATGATTTGTCGTTTTCAATGATAGGGGATACGCTTCCGCAACTTCGGATCGCCTTTAAACGCAGCGGAAATATGTCTGTTTATGGCGATTTGACAATAAAATATATTTCACCTGAAGGAAAATCCACTCAGGTCGGTGTGGTTAAGGGGATTGCCGTTTATACTCCCAATAAAATGAGGTATTTCCTGGCAGATCTCGAAAAGAATCCTTCGGTGAATTATCGTAAAGGTAAACTTGAAATTACTTATACCAGTCAATCGGACAACAAAGCTGTCGTAATGGCTGAGGCCGGGTTAATCCTGAATTGAAAATAATGTGTTTCTTTATAAACAAATCATGAGGAATTCTTTTCTCTGGTTAAATATGTTTGCCTTTTCGGTAATGCTGATTCTTTTCAGCAAAACTGCTTGTGGTGCTACAATTACTTCTGCAGGCAACGGGAACTGGAATAACGGTGCCACCTGGATAGGAGGGCAAGTTCCTAATGCTACGGATGATGTAATCATTGATAATGGAGACAATGTGACATTAACTGCCGACGCATCTTGTGCCAGTTTAACCATGAATGCTGGCGATGCCACTAGTAGAGTTTATATTAATGGTTACACACTGAATGTCAGCGGAACGGTCACTATGAATCCACCGACTTCAAACAATAGGAAAAGAACTATCGTAATTACTACAGGATCGCTCATCTGTGATTCGTTTATATCAGTTAATTCAACCGGAGACGAGTTGATTAATTCAGTTACCATTACGAATGGAACATTTTCGGTTTTGGGTAATATTAGCATGGGCGCAACGGCGGTAAGAAATCTAATTTCCATTTCCGGGACAGGAACGCTTAATATTGGTGGAGATATGATAGGAGGGAAATTTGTCCCGGGAAATGGTACCATCAATTTTAACGGAGTTTCCGCACAAACCATTCCAATTAATAATACATATGTTTATAACAACCTTAAGATAAATAATCCGGCAGGTGCTACTCTACAAGCAGCTGTTACAACTGCCAATGTGAAAGGAAACATTAATGTGGAGTCAGGGATTTTTGATAATGGAGGCTATGCCATTGCAGGGAATACAGGACATACCTTTACCGTGGCGAATGGTTCAACTTTTTATGTAAGTGGATCCACTAGTGTTTTTCCAACCGTTTTCAACCCTTCTCTGGGCGCTACAAGCACTGTGATTTTTGATGGTACCGGTAGTCAGACAATTGCGGCAGTGGCTTCACCTGGTTACGGTAATTTGCAATTGATTGGCGGTGGAACTAAAACCGCCAGCGGAGGGTTATCCATTCAGTCTGACCTGCTCATATGGGGAAGTTGTACTTTTTCGGCGGATACTTATACTCACGACATACACGGTGACTGGATTAACCAGGCTACCTTTTCTGCTGGTACATCCACTTTTTCTTTTACGGGATCTTCAGGACAATTCATCGGTGGCACTGTTGCCAGCAGTTTCTATAGGTTAATTATCAATAGTTCTTCAGATATTACGATTTTACAAGATGAAACGGTTACGAATGGATTAACATTAACCGCAGGAAATGTCAATACAGGAGGCAATATTCTCATTCTTCCAAATTCAGCCACTGTAAACGGGGGTAGTGCTGCTTCGTACGTAAATGGCAATTTCCGGAAAGGTGTTTCATCGGGTACCACAACAAAAAACTTTGAAATCGGCGATGCAACGGCCTACACGCCGGTAACAATGGTCTTTCCGGCCAGCTCCAATTCAACCGGAAGTATCACGGTCAATACCACAATTGGCGATCATCCGCAGATCAGCTCCTCGGAGATTAATGGATCTTTGTCTGTCAACCGTTACTGGACCATCGTGAACAGCGGTGTAACTGGGATTACGCCTTATTCAGCCACTTTCAACTTTGTTTCAGGTGATATCGACCCGGGAGCAACACCAGGTTCTTTCAATGTGACCAATTACAGCAGTTCTGCCTGGACGCTGCCTGTTACAGGGACTAGAACTTCAACAAGCACACAGGCAACAGGAATCACGCTTTTCGGGGATTTTCAGATTGGGGAATTCAATCCAAAGAAATATCGCACAGTCAGCAGTGGTGACTGGGTTTCAACCACGACCTGGCAAACCTCAAGAAATAGCGGGAGTACCTGGGCAGCAGCTACAACTTTTCCGAATTTCCGGGATGGTACCATTGAAATCATCAGCCCGCACGTGGTGACGGTCACTCCCACAGCTGGAAGAGATACGGTTGATCAACTCACTATATTTCCGGGCGCCGAACTGATCATCAATGTGAACCCGAGTGGTTACTGGCTATACTTTGTGGATGGACCAGGGACAGACCTTGTCGTAAACGGAACCTTGGAATATCAGGATGATATTGTTCAGTTGTTGACAGGAGCCACAATGTCTGTCGGTAATGGAGGGTTATTTCGATTTAATATGACTTATGGAGGTAACTATCCTATTACCGTTCCAACTGCAACCTGGGATCCCAATTCTACCTGCGAAATTATAGCATCAAACCAACTTCCTCTTTCAGGCGGATTGAATCAATCATTCGGACATTTCATATGGAATTATCCTGCACAAACTACTGCCATCAATTTTGGTGGTAATCTTAATATGGTGAATGGAAATTTCACGCTTGCTTCTTCAGGATCAGGTATAGTGCAATTGACCAATACTGCTTCATTATCACTAACCGTAGGCGGCAATTTCAATATTCAATCAGGGACACTTGATTTTGCTTCGGGTGCTGCAACGAGCAAGGTCTTAAATATTGGAGGAAATTATAACCAGACCGGTGGAACCTTTACGAATTCCAATTCCAATCTCTTAACCATAAATTTTACGGGTGCAGGGAAAACATTTACTCAATCCGCCGGAACCCTGACTTCAACTTATATGAATTGGGTAATAACCTCTCCGGCATCACTTTCACTTCTAAGTGACCTGAATGTTTCTTCAGGGAGAACCTGTACCGTCAATGGCATATTGAATTGTGGCACCACAACCGGTGTAAAAGTCGCAGGGAGTTTTATCCTCAGCGACAATGCAGGGCTGTTAATCGGCTCTACCGATGGGATAACTGCATCAGGCGCCACCGGGAATATTCAAACCACTTCAAGAACTTTCAGTACAAATGCGGATTATACTTATAATGGAATCAGTTCCCAGGTTGCAGGCAGCGGGTTGCCAACTACTCTGCGAAATTTGAGTATTTCGAACGGATCAGGAGTTGCACTTTCCGGAAATGTTCTGGTAAAAGGAACCCTGGGTTTAAATAATGGAATTCTGTCGGTTGGGTCAAACACACTGGCTTTTCAAACTGACGATATTCCCATTATAAAAACAACAGGAAGCATTGCCACTACCTCTGCAAGTAACCTGCAGTTCGGAGCCGCCGGGAATACGGCCGGTGCTGCTTTCACTTTGCCAACCGCTCTTTTCGCATCTGCCCCGACTTTACACAATTTAAGCATTTACAGAACCAACAGCTTAACCCTCTCTGACCAGATGCTATCCATTCAGGGAATCGTTCTTTGCAGCGGGCCACTCGTTACCAATAACAAACTCACCCTGCTTTCCACCGCAGCGCAAACGGCGCTGATTGACGGTGCAGGGACAGGGCAGATCACAGGTAATGTGACGATTCAACGATATTTCCCGTCAAAGTTCGGATACAAATACCTCAGTTCACCCATACAATCTGCCACTGTCAATATCTTTTCTCCTTATATTGACCTGGCAGCAACGTTTCCCACCTTTTATAGTTATGATGAGAATAAAACAACTTCAGGATGGGTAACATATACAACCGCCGGGTCAGCCCTGGCACTCCTTACCGGTTATGCCGGGAATTTCGGAACCACCGGTGGTCCTTTGACAATGGCAGTTCCGGGCATCGTGAATAATGGAATTATTCAGAAAAACTTTTACCATCATAATCAAACCTACACGCTTGGATTTAATCTTGCCGGAAATCCTTATCCATCGCCGATCAATTGGAATGCTGCATCAGGCTGGACGAAAACCAGTATTGATAATGCCTTGTATTACTTCAATAACGGAACTACAGATCAATACACAGGAACTTATAGCTCATATGTAAATGGTGTATCCAGCGACGGAATTGCGAACAACATCATCCCGGCCATGCAGGGATTCTTCATTCATGTCTCAAACGGTGCCTATCCTGTAACCGGGTTACTCGGGATGACCAATGCAGTGAGGATTAATACGCTTAATCCCGTTTTTCATAAAGATGCGGAAGAAAATGAAAAACCATTGCTTAGAATGTCCGCCTTTTATGGTTCAGAGGTACTTCATCGGGATCCAATGGTTATTTATCTGGATGATGAGGCCTCCCGTGAATTCGGGAAGGATGAAGATGCCCTGAAATTATTCAATACCGATCAAAATTATCCCAACCTTTATACGCTGACAAAGAATCACGATAAACTCTCCATTAATGCCTGTTCCTTTGGTGATGACTCGCTTTTCTCCGTTCCGATGGGTATTTCGATGAACAAGAGTGGCAAACTGACTTTAAGCGTCGAGAATCTGCAGAATTTCCCGGATGACTATTATGTGTATCTTTTCGATTCAAGGTTAAAATATTATCAGGATCTCAGGGCTGAACCGGTTCTTCAGTTCTATTTCGAACAAGGGGAACCTGATTTGCGTTTCAGCATCGTCTT
Organism: Bacteroidales bacterium; assembly: GCA_038244085.1. Lineage (GTDB taxonomy): Bacteria > Bacteroidota > Bacteroidia > Bacteroidales > FEN-979 > FEN-979. The sequence continues at coordinate 86,618 of JBBRTX010000004.1, forward strand.
CAGTAAAAACCCTGTCAAAAACAAACCGGCCTATTCTGATATCCTTACAGCCTATAGCTCATCCGATCGGATTTATCTTTTCATCAACCTTGGTAAAGACGAAACCGGCGATTTGTTCATCTATAACATGATAGGTCAGCCGGTTTGGAAGGAAAAGGTTGCTGGTGAAAAAAGAGCGGAGATCCGGCCCGGGGTATCCTCCGGCGTTTATATCGTGACACTTAAAACAGGAAGCGCAATTTTTTCTTCAAAAGTCTTTATAACGAATCCATGATGTCGTCAATCTTAAGAATATCGCTTGTTCTGTTTTTGCTGGTTATTTTCTCAGGCCACATCAAGGCACAGGAGCAACCGCCCAAACCGGTGAAGGTGACTACGTTCCAGAATCTCAGTTTTGGGGCCTTTTTCCAGGGTGTCATGGGTGGCACTGTGATCATTTATCCTAACGGTTCCCGTTCAGTCACCGGGGATATCGTTCAGGCAAACCTTGGGTTTATATTCTTTCCGGCCATTTTTGAAGTAGAAGCCAGGCCAGGAGCTGTGATTAATATTACTTTGGGGCCAAATATTACACTGACCGGTAGCAACGGAGGAACACTGAATATGCACACAGGAAGTACTGAGCCTGTCTCTCCTTATGTAAACACGATTAACCCTCCCGGAAAGACCCAGGTTCGCGTTGGGGGAACGCTGATTGTCGGAACTCCGCCTGCCAACCCTGCGGGCTCGTACAATGGTACTTTTTCAGTTACGTTCAACCAGGAATAGCATTGAATATTTTTAGATCAAATACTGTTTTTACAGGAAGTCATGCCCTGCACAGCCGGTTTTTCCGTCTCTGTGTGATCATGTTTTTGATGCTTTCCTTACCCGGGATACAAAGCGTTTTTGGCCAGGATCAGAAGGATTATGACGAGATTGCCGTATTATTTACCGTTCAGCAGGTTGGTGGAATTGAAATACCGGCTGTTATCAGGGGAACCGCTGTTTTCTTACCCATTACCGACATTTTTAATTTCCTGAAGATCAGAAATACGGCTTCGCCCGATTTCGATTCAATCACCGGATTTTTCCTGAATCCACAGAACCCTTACAGCATCGAACGAAAAGCAAACCGAATCCTTTTTGCATCAAAAACATTTACGCTTCAGCCCGATGATTTTGTTCTCACCGAGACCAACCTGTACCTCCGGGACAAGTATTTTGGAGATATATTCGGACTTGAATGCAGGTTTAATTTCAGGGGACTTTCCGTAAATGTTACTACAAAGGTTGAGCTCCCGGTAATCCGGGAATTGCGTTTGGAGGCCATGCGGCAAAATATCAGCCGGTTAAAGGGAGAAACAAAGGCAGATACCACCCTGAAACGAACGTACCCTGTTTTTCATTTCGGGAATGCCGACTGGTCGGTAATCTCCACACAACAAGTCAACGGAGCCTGCGATAACCGCTTCAACCTGGGATTGGGAGCCGTTTTATTCGGTGGCGAAACGGATATCGCTTTAAATTACAGTACCAGAGAGCCTTTTACGGAAAGGCAACAGTATTATTTATGGAAATATGCCAATAACGATCACAAAATTGTCCGGCAGATCATGGCAGGAAAGATCATTACCCAGGCAACATCTTCCATTTATGCGCCCATCGTCGGTGCACAGATCACGAATGCTCCCACTACTTACCGGCGATCGTTTGGGTTTTACACCCTGAGCGATTACACTGAACCGGGCTGGATGGTGGAGCTCTATGTGAATAATGTCCTGGTGGATTATCTGAAGGCGGACGCATCAGGTTTCTTTACCTTCCAGGTTCCACTGGTCTATGGCAATTCCAATGTGAAACTTCGTTTTTACGGGCCATGGGGAGAAGAGCGGTCACGCGAACAAAACATTTCTATCCCGTTTACCTTTTTGCCCCCCGGTGAATTGGAATATACGGTAAGCGCCGGCATGGTGGAGGATACCCTGAGCAGCCGGTTTTCCAGGGGCAGCGTGAATTATGGGATCAGCCGGAGAGTAACGGTAGGAGGAGGCGTTGAATATCTTTCCTCAGTTACTTCAGGCCCCGTTATGCCCTTTGTGAATCTCTCCCTGCGCATCGCAACGGGTTTTCTTGTTTCGGCCGAATATACCCACGGTGTCAGGTTTAAAGGAATCATCAATTACCGTTTGCCTTCCAACCTTCAGTTTGATATCCTCTATACACGATTTCATCGTAACCAGACCGCCATCAATTTCAATATCCTGGAAGAACGAAAAGCCGTTATTTCAATCCCGTTTTCCGGAAAGAAAATATCATCGTTCGTAAGGTTTACACTCGATCAGATCATTCTTCCCACTACACAGTCCACAACAGCAGAGTTGCTTCTTTCCGGTTCATTATTCGGTGTGAATGCCAATCTTACAACCTATTCATTATTCGCAGAGCAAAATACGCCTTATGTTTACAGTAACATCTCCCTTGGATTCCGTCTGCCGGGAGGTTTTATTCTCACACCACAGGCACAGTATGAATACAATCACAATGATTTTATTTCAGCAAAATGCGAAATAGAAAAACGAATTTTCAGGAACGGTTATGCCAACTTATCCTATGAAAGAAACTTCAAGAGCAATATCAGCAATGCACAAGTCGGGTTGAGATATGACTTCTCCTTTGCCCAGACTGCTTTTACTTTCCGGCAGACCAATTCCAGAAGTAACCTGATTGAAACGGCGAGAGGAAGCATGATCTATGATCGGAAAACCGGTTATCTTGTATTAAATAACCGCACCAGTGTTGGAAGAGGAGGATTGACCATTCTCTCTTTTCTGGATATGAACTGCAACGGGAAAAGAGATCCCGGTGAGCCAAAGATTCCGGGACTGAGCATCCGTCTGATCGGAGGAAGGGTTGAAATGAGCGCAAAAGATACCCTTTTGAGAGTTTTCGATCTGGAACCCTATGTTTCTTACTTTCTTGAATTGGATAAAAACAGTTTTGAAAATATTTCCTGGCGGTTACCACTCAATACACTCAGGGTTTATGTCGACCCAAACCAGATGAAACTTATAGAAATTCCTGTTTTCGTTTATGGTGAAGCATCAGGTTATGTATATCTGAAAAACAGAAGCGGACAAAAAGGACAAGGTCGGGTATTTGTTTCCTTCTTCTCAGCGCAAGACAAGCTGATTGCCAAAACCCTCACCGAAAGTGACGGTTATTTCAGTTTCCTCGGTCTTCCTCCGGGCTCCTTTTACGCTTGTGTCGATAGTTCACAACTTAGCAACCTGAACATGGTTTCTGCTCCGGATAAAATTCCTTTTACCCTACAAAGAACCTCCGAAGGAGATGTGGTCGATGGCCTTGAGTTTATATTAGAGTCATTAGAAAAGGGTGCAGACATTGATATCATTCAGCAACCAAAAGAAGAACCTGTCAGGGAGAAAGAAACAGAAAAAGCGAAGGAAACTGGCGTTGAGAAGGTAAAAGAGATCCAGAAAAACAAAGAATCCATAAAGGTAAATGAAGAGAAAACCGCTCCTGTTATGATCAAAGGTCAAAAAGTCATCCAGGTAGCCTCCTATAAAGTGCGTTCAAATGCCGATGCAGTGGTTGCGATTCTCGAGAAGTCCTTCCCGGGAATGGTTCATGCGGATGTTGAGAATGGATTTTTTAAAGTGCGGATTGATATAACAGGTGATGCTGCTGAAGTAGCCAGGAAACTATCCATGGTTAAGCAAATGGGTTATCCTGATGCATTTATCCTTCCATCGAGATAAAAGGATGTTATTCGCGGATTAAAACATTACCCCCTATATTTAAAATCTTATTGAGATCGATCGTGATTTTTCCGGAAGGATGAATCAGGAGATCATCCGACCATCCCTCATCATCAAGGTTAACCGGTGAATAGATGTGCACTTCATCATGTTTGTATGGGATTCCGGTAAACCAGGAATCAGATCCGTTCCATCTTCCCTCTTTCTGTGAATAAATTGGGTCAAACCACTTGTAGTCATTTGTGTTCTGCATTCCCGGATGTAAGAAAACCGGGGCCAGGTCTCCATGTATGATGATTTTTTTATGATAATTGGATGAATTGGAATCGAGCCGCAGGTTTTGTATGATGATGGCATCGTTCAATTGAACAAAGATTATTTTGGCCAGATTCACTTCAAAAGGATCATCGGCCAGGGCCAGATTGTTTGAAATGGAAAATGGACCAGTCAACTGAACAGAATTGGAACCGGATACAGTGCCTATGATGTATCCTGTGACCCATTTATTTGTGCCTGAATTCATGGCAGATGCCTGGAAACATGACAGAGGATCCGGTAAAGTCGCGGTTGGTAATGATGAGGTGATGGCTGTGGTTTGCGGAATAATTCCTCCCGTTTTATAATTGATGCTGACTCCGGTATTGGTGTAAGGGAATATTTTAAAGTAATAAATGGTGGAAGGGTTGAGACCCGAAAAAGTGCAGGATTCTGTTCCTTCGGGGAGGTTAGTTGTGAGGGTTCCGTTCGGGACCGGGGTTCCGTCAACCGGGACCGTTATCAAATCATAACCAGATGTATTGCCTTTGATGAGATATTGATCCGTAGCGGTGGTGCCGGGAATTTCTTTCCAATGAAGGGTGATGGTTCGATGTTCCGGCGACGCTATTGTAGCCAGAAACCCGGTGGCATTGCCGGAAGGTTCATGCGTATAGGCCTCAATGGTTCCGGCTACCTTAAGATCATTATCTGCAGAAATCACATTGAAAACATACCAAGTCCCGGTAGCACTGGTTGCGCCAAGTGGAATAATACGAAAGGTGATAATGGTTCCGCCGGGGATATACTGTAAGGCAGCGATCTGTGAAAGGTCAATCTGGGGAATGGCTGCGCCAGTGATCGATGGAAATACCAGGGTACTGATATCAGTAAATCCTACGTTTCCCCGGCTGTACTGTAAAAGCCCGGATGGAGGGCCTGTCGAAGATCGCCGATAATTAAGATCAAATGTTTCCAGAGATACCTGGTATCCGGGGTTAGCCTTTAGTGAAAATGTCACAAAAACATTTGCAGCAATGGCAAGGGGGGCCGAAGCAAAGACAAATCCCGTTCCGCCCCATCCACCTGTTGCTCCTGTTCCGGAGGTTGTAACACCTGATCCCCTGGTCAAACCTGTAACCGTAAGATTAGGATCCGCCTGCACGACTGCCCATGGAGAGGGCCCGAACTGGGACAATCCCATCGGGTCCCATCCTATTATGGTCTGTGCGGAAAGTGCTGATTGAAAAGCAGTAAAGAGAAGGATAAGGATAAATCCTTTCATCCAGGAGGAAAGGGTGGAATGGCTGCCACCGCGTATTTCCGATCGTATGGACATCAGTGCTGCGTCTTTTGCTGAATCTGGGGAATAATGCCATCGGTTTTATAATCAATACCATTCACTCCGGAAAAAACATAACTGTATATTTTGAAAAAATAAGTAGTATCCGGAATCAGGTTGCTGAACCAGGTTTCCTGCATTCCGTAAGGCACGTTCCTGGTAAAAGTATCATCAGGAATGGGTGTGCCATCCACAGGGAGAGGAATGGCATCGAAGCTGGTGGTGCTCATCCTGATCAGGTAGGCGTCAGGCAGGTAAGTCCCGGTTGCATCCGTCCACCGGAGATGGATAGTATTCGCTGAAAAATTGTCTGGGTAGTTGCTGGGTTCAGGTTTAATACCTCCGCCCGGGCTCCATATAGCGGCTACATACTCAGGATGATCAATGAAAGGATTCCGATTCATCTGTATCGCATAAACCGCATTATTCCGGTTGATCTCCTTCTGGGAGACGGGATCGAGCGAATCCCACCGCATCATCATGGTCAGCGCCCAGGTATTAAGCTGCGAACCGGTTACCATCGGACTTCCGGTCCATCCGGCATCCTCGGTATAATACCTGACCGACATATAGAAGTAGGATCGCGCGAAATCACCTTTGTACTCATCACGGGGTTCAAAAACAGTTCCGGAATATCCGGGAGTTATGCAGGGTCCGAGTTTACTGCTGTTGGTTGAGGTCCATACAGGTGTTCCGACCTCTCCGTATGGATAGTTGCTGTGCCGGAGATTTACATACTGATCAGTAGGGTAGATGTGGAAAAGATCAGTAACCATGGGAGCCAGCTCATTGAACCAGCTTTTGGGCCAGGAATGTTCCCGGCTATAACAATCACCCTCCACCGAGGCATTCCCGCACTGATCACTCCCAAGAACATATTCATAAACAGGAGTACCACCTGGGATATCGGAATACATGTCCCAAACCTTACCGTTCGCTTTTACATCTGTAGTATAGAATGCATTCCACACACCGGGTGTATAGTTGACGGCAGTATGATTTTTGATGATGTTATGCAATGCGGCCTGCAGCGGCGTGCCGGTGAGTCCTGCTGCATTATTGTAATAACCTGCCGGTGGTTGTGTCAACCCTGTAAGGTTGAACAACACAAAAATCATCGTAAGTGACCTGAAAAGTTTCATTCCTCCTTGATATGACCCCGAGAAAAACGATTGTTTAAATGTACCTGAGCATGTTGTAAGGTAGAAGGAAAAGTACTTTTTCCGGAAAAATAACCCTTACAAGGAACAAGCCTGTAAAAGTATGAAATTTCGGAATATAAAGGAATAATTAATTGAATGGAAGTTCTTTGAGTGCAGAATTACCTTACAAGTATCCTTTTGAATTGAATCGGTATCAGGAGGAAATATTTTTTTATTTGTTTTGATGATAGGGTGTTTATCCTGATAGAGGGACCATTATTTTCCGTTCTATATTTTCAGCAACTTTTTGTACTTTTGGTGAAGATAATGCTGTATGACAGATCCAAGTAACTGAATGGTTCATGGTGAAACAACAAATTCTGGTTTTTCTCATTTTCCTTTTCTTGCTGATCAACCCGGTTTTTTCACAATCAGTGGTGATCAGCAGTTATGATAATGAAGTGGATCCCCGGGATGAATGGACTGAATTATTGGTGGTTTCGGATAATACAGATCTCCGCAACTGGCAGTTACAGGATAACAATGCCGCCCAAACGGCCTTCCAAACGGCAATCACCTTCAACAATATCGCTTTATGGAACAATCTGAGGGCCGGTACCATTATCATGATTCATCACAGAAGTGTCGGTTCGCTTGGTAATGTTTATCCTGTCAATCAAAACAAATCGCAGGGCTATATTGAGGTTTCTGCAAATGATGTTCTCTATTTTAGCGGAGGATCCTTTGGTACATCTCCGCTTTACAATGGGCAGACCCTCAACATTGCCGCGGGAGGCGATCTGCTGAGACTGGCGGATGGAACAGGCACTTTTATTCATGCCCTGGGACACCGGACCACGGTGGGATCGAGTTGGGCCACACTTCCGACCACGCCCAAACTGAATCACCAGGCAAGTCTGACGAACGGAGAAGCGGTGTTTGTTTGCCCCGGATCAGTCATAGCTGAATTCGGAACCACAGCGCCCCAGGATGGGACAACCTGGACGGCCAGGGGAAGCGGTGCTGCGTTAACTTTTGGCCTGCCCAACACTTGTTCAGCCTCTTCAACAGCCAATTCCGACTTCTGGCGGGCCACCCGTCAGCCCGCATGGGCGTCACCTGCCCTGACCGGCACGCCCAACGGAGCGAACACCCAGATCACCCTGTCGTGGAATGCCGCAACCGATCCTTTCCCTTTTGATGCGACACAGGGATACCTGATCCTGCGCAGTACCACCGGTGCTTTTGGAATTCCGACAGATGGAACTACCTATATCACCGGGAATGTGATCGGAGCGGGTTATGTGGTTGGAGTCATCACTTCTTCACAAACCACCAGTTTCGTCGATAATTATGTCGCGCCCTGCACCGGTGGAGTTTTTTACCGGGTATTCGCTTTCCGCTATGCAACTGACTTTAACGGAAACAGCTATAATACTGCAAGGGGAAGAGCATACAATGAAACCGCTTTCGGGGAAGTACAGGTACTGGGTCCTTCTGTTATGGCAAGTGTGACGATATCGTCAAGTAATAACCCGGTTTGCCAGGGCGCCAGCGTTACCTTCACCGCAACGCCTGTCAACGGAGGAACTACTCCTTCCTATCAATGGATCGTAAATGGAATGAATGCAGGGATCAACAGCCCGGTTTATACCTATGTGCCTGCAAACGTTGATAATGTCTCGGTTATCATGACCTCAAACGCGCCCTGTCCGCTCGGCAGCCCGGCAACTTCCAACAGCATCGTCATGTCGGTGACGCCAGTTTTACCAGTGAGCGTAACCATCGTTGCCAGCCCAGGTGTCGCCATTTGTGCCGGAACCAGTGTCACTTTCACCGCAACCCCTGTAAATGGGGGATTGTCACCGGCTTATCAATGGTATGTGAACGGGAATCCGGCAGGGACCAATTCCCCGACCTATTCTTTTGTTCCCAATGATGCTGACCAGGTTTACTGCAGGGTTACCACGAGTCTTCCATGCCCCGGACCTCCGGCTAATTCAAACACGCTGGTAATAATCTTTACGGCTGCTCTCCCGGTAAGCGTCACGGTTTCTGCCGATCCGGGTACCTCTATATGTGCAGGCACATCGGTCACTTTCACCGCAACGCCCGTCAATGGGGGTTTGTTACCAACTTATCAATGGTATGTGAACGGGAATCCGGCGGGAACCAATTCCCCGACCTATTCGTTTGTTCCCAATGATGCTGACCAGGTTAACTGTATGGTCACTTCCAGTCTTGCCTGTGCTGGTCCACCGGGGACATCCAATACACTTACCATCAGTTATACTACTACATTGATTGTTAGTGTTACAATTTCAGCAGCACCCGGTATCTCAGTTTGTGCAGGTACTTCAGTAACTTACACGGCGATACCTGCAAATGGTGGACTGTTCCCGGTTTATCAATGGTATGTAAACGGAACCCCGGTTGGATCCAATGCTACTACCTATCAATACATTCCCGGAAATGGCGACCAGATTTATTGTAAAGTTACTTCGAGCCTTGCCTGTGCAGGTGTACCGGGCATTTCCAATACCGTTACCATGGATTGTTTCTCCAACCTTACGGTGAGTGTATCGATTTCTGCGAATCCGGGCACAACGGTTTGTGTGAATACTCCGGTCACTTTCACGGCCATTCCGGTAAATGGAGGAGTAAATCCGCTTATTCAATGGAAAGTCAATGGGAATCCGGTAGCAGGAAGTGCCTTGGTTTTCACGTATACCCCGGTTGACGGAGATATTGTCTCATGTACGCTTGCCTCAAGTTTATCCTGTGCTACCGTTTTTCCGGTAAGCTCAAACCAGCTTACCATGGCGGTGGTATCTGCATTGCCTCTTACCGTAAACCTGAGCATGTCACCATCAACAGAGATTTGCGAAGGAACACCGGTCACTTTCAACGCAACAGCAACCAATGGAGGATCTTCCCCGGTATTTGAATGGTTCGTGAATGGAGCATCAACAGGAATGAATGCTCCGGATCTGACCATTACACCTGCCAATGGCGACAAGGTCTTTTGTAAAGTCTCTTCAGGACTTTCCTGTGTGACGGGCAGTCCGGCAACCACCGATACAATAATCATTGCTGCACAGACATCCCTGATGCCAGCAATTATTCTTTCAGCAAACCCCGGCGAGAAATGCCCGGGTACAGTAATCGTCTTTACTGCAGATATCTCCAACGAAGGGAATACACCAAACCTGGAATGGTTTGTGGATAATATTCCTGTGCAGCAAGGAGCCTTAACGACCTATATGACGGATACGCTCACTTCAACCCGGTCCGTCAGCTGCCGGCTTACTTCTTCGTTAACCTGTGCCATTACCAATCCGGTTCTTTCTGCTTCGCTGACGATCCCGGATGCACCGGCTCCTGTGGTCAAACTGACCGATAAAAATTTTCTTTGCATCCAGGATGTCCCTCAACTAGATGCCGGGGCCGGATTCGCCGCTTATTTATGGCAGGACGGATCGGCCGGGCAGTCATTCCAGGTTTCACAACCCGGACTTTATCAAGTTACAGTAACCGATTCGCTGGGTTGTGTTGGCAGCGACAGCGTATTGGTGAAAGACTGTGTGAATGGTATTTATCTCCCCGATGCTTTTTCGCCCGACGGCGACGGGCTGAATGATTTTTTCAAGGTCATCACCGGGAACGAAGACATCCGGGATTTTTCCATGACGATTTTCAATCGATGGGGCGAAATGGTGTTTGAATCCCATGATATGAAATCCGGATGGGATGGGACGTTTAAAGGAAAGCCGGCCCCTGCGAATACCTATATCTGGAAGATCGGTTATAAAGATTTGCTGACGGATTCGGATAAGATGCTTTCCGGGAATATTTTATTAATAAGATGAACCCGGTTTTGAGTCAAAATTTTTGGATGGAATCCGGTGAGGATTGTTGAATGATATGAACAATTTTCGCTTCGGAAAAGGGTTATTGATGAAAAATATAGCATTGGTATGCAGGAAAATTTGGTACCCGTTTTTGTTAAGGAATATGAAATACGGTATAAAGAGGTCAACCACTTGCAGGAAGCAACTCCTGTTGCATTGCTGAATTTTGTTGAAGAAACCGCGGCGGACCACTGTGCTTACATTGGAAGAAATGTTTACGATCTGCAGATGGAAGGAAAAGGATGGGTGCTTTATGCCGGTTGTTTTCATATGAATCAATATCCCCGGTACAGGGAGAAGATTAAAATTGAAACCTGGATATCTCAGTTCAGGGGTTCCAGGGGATTCAGAGAATACCGGGTACTTTCGGAAGATAATCGTTTTTATGGCGGATTCAGGGGATTGTGGCTATACTTTGATCTTGAGAAGCGAAGACCCATCCCGGTCGATAAGATCTTTTATGAGTCATGGCCTTTGAGAAATGAGAAGGCACTTGACCTGGAAATCATCCCTTTAAAAGATCAGATTGAGAATCCGGATTACACGAGAAACTTTACGGTTCAGCGATATGACATTGATTCGAATGACCATGTTAATAATGTTCGCTATATGCAGTGGTTGATGGAATCCATCCCTGCCGAATTTTACAACGATGCCCGCATGGAATACATACAAGGCACATTCCTGAAGGAGACATTTTACAACCGGCATGTTGACTCAGCGTGTAAAATTCTTTCTCCCAACGAATTAATACATACCGTTAAAGAGAAGGAAAGCGGTACACTTCTGGCGGTTGCCAAAACAGCCTGGTCCTGGTAAAAAAAAAGAGGGCGTCCCAAACTTTTGAGACACCCTCCAGTTCGACTTTAAAAAAGATTACTTACCTACTGAAAGCGATCCGTTAATAGAAAAGGCAACTCCATCGGCGGTACGGTTGCCGGTAAAGTTGAATGTCCAGGTGCCGATTTGCTTTAAATAACCTTCATCCGTTCCCTGAAGCGCAAAAATTTCATTTTTGATAAAATAGTTGCCATTTAAGTTGTAAATCTGGCTACCGGAGGCGATTGGGTCAGTAATAATAACCTTCGTCATCTTGACATCATCATTTGAACACTTTGCAAAAAATTGCAGGCCCTGTCCTCCTCCAACCAGGTCAACCGAGGTTGCTGTTATAATAAATGACGGAGTAATGACCACCGGATCGTCACTCTTCTTTTTACACCCGGTGATAAGCGAAAAAACGATAAGTAGTAATACTGTTAAGGATAACAGGCGGGTAAGATTTTTCATAATCACTTTTTTAGGTTAATGTTTAATAGGACGGTTAATTATTTAGACAGAGCCAAATATACAATAAAAAACAGTGTTTGTCAAATTATAGAAAAGAGAGCGGTGAGGGGAGGAGGTGAAAGGATGCAGAGGTGAGTCACTTTCCTGCTCCTGATCTCTATATTTTGTCATTCATGATACTATTTTTAGCTTTGGAAAATATTGCAGGGGAACAGGTGAAACCCATGAACCAGGGTGTTTGAAGAATGAGGCAGGATGTGCGTGGTACCAACAACAAAAAACATTTTAACAAACAGATTATGAGATTTTTAACAATCCTGTCAGGGCTTTTTATCCTGAGTACTTTTTTTGGTTGCAAAAGCCATGCACCGGAAGCAGATCTTCAGTTCAACGGCATGTGGAGATTGGAAAAGATAGAATCCCTTGATAAGAAATCAGGCGAATGGACTTACGACTCCACCTTCACTCGCTGGAACGGGTTAATTATCTATGACGGGCAGGGACATATGGGGGTTCAGATAACACCAAAGGGATACCGGGATTTTAAACCAAGCCACGACCTTGACAGTTTGAACCCGGAAAGTTTAAAAGAACTGGTTAAATTCTATCAATCGAACTGGGTGTATTTTGCTGATTATAAAATCACAAATCACACCATCGAGCATAAAAGGCTTTCTGCAACCAATCCGAATGACTGGGGTTCATCGTTGTTCCGTGATTTCGAATTCAGGCACGACACATTAATCCTGACTGCTCATGAAACAGTAGCCGGAAAAAAGTCAAGATTATGGTGGGTGAAGCTTTGATTCAATGCGATGACGGAAACTTTAGGATTTTTCCGGAATGTGGATTACAACCATTTCCTGTTCGCTTCGGTAATAAAGGGATCATCAGCCCGGGGTTTTGGTAAAGGTTTGGCCATGGGTTTCAGGAAAACCATCCCGCCTTCACGGTAATTCCAGCCTCCTCTTTTCTTTTTTTTCTTTTTTCTGGCAGGAACAACCTTTTCAGGTGCCTCAATCATTTCCTTATCGGCAATTATTTCGATCAGCGGAAGGGTTAATATTTTGGCAGATTCAGCTGGAGGAGAAGTGAGCGTTTTTCTGGGCCGTCCGCGTTTTTTCTCTGGTTTTATGTTTGGTTCCTTTAAAACGATGGTACGTGAAACAGTTTCAGACTGATCTTTTGGGGACAGCTTTGAAAGCGCTAATTTTAATTTATTAATATAAGAGGTGGCAGAATCCAGTTCTCTTTGGTGCATCTCAATCAGCTGCAAGATCTCGGGGTCGGATAATTTTATGAATGGCATAATTAAATGTTAGGTTTATAGGGTTCAAAGATAGGTAATGTTTTAAGAGTTTTACGTAGGGGCAGGAAAAACTTTAAATTGAATTTGTTTTTATCCTATAATAAATTGTTATAATATTGTAAGCGTTTCAACAGGCGATATGGTTGGGAATAATCCATAAATTTACATTCCATATGATATCCAAAAAACAATTTCAATTATTCCGGGTGCTGGCCTTCATCACCATGATCCTGCAAATGCCTTTCATTTCAATGTCACAGATTTATCATCCGCTGGTCGTGGAAAATAAGGTATGGAGTACTTTTCACGAATACAGCAAGGACCGGTCTGACCCATTCAGCGATTATCTGAAATTTGAAGGTGATATTAATATCAATGATACCGTCTATAAGCAGATCTGGGTAAGTGAAGACACGACGGGAAATAACTGGACGGCAACAAATCTTATTCGCGAGGATGCTCAGAAGCGGGTCTGGATGCGCAATGCATCCTGGACGAATGAGTATTTATCCTATGATTTTGGTGCGATGCCTGGTGACAGTTTATGGCTGAGTATCGGGAATGCCTATTTCCTGGATTCCATCGATTCTGTTCTCCTGCTTAATGGCGAATACAGAAAAGCTTTTCATTTGACGAATTCTTTCTGTGGTCAGGAAACCTGGATTGAAGGAATAGGTTGCCTCAGGGGTGTGACCATGGGAGGAATGTGCGGGGCCGTTGGTGATAATCCTGCTTTGATCTGTATGATCCAGTCGGATGAGGTTATATATCACAATACGTCTTATCCCGAATGTCACCTGGTAACCGGCATCGATCAAAGGGAACCTGCCGCTGGTTCCATTCGTGTTTTTCCAAATCCTGCCTCGGATAATATCACCGTTTCACTTCCGCTATTCCATTCGGGGTGCATCCTTATCCTTTCCGATATCCTGCAAAGAAGTGTGATTTCTGTGCCTTTGACCGGCAGTCAGAATTCTATACGGATCGATCTCTCCGGTTTACCTGCGGGACTTTTTCTTCTGCGTTATAATAATGAAACCCTAAAGATCGTTATCCGGTAATTGACCATCTTTCAAACTGTCCGTGGTGTGTTGCGCGTCGCCCGTGACACATGACGCATAACGCGTAACACGTGACCCGTAACACAATTAACCATTAACCATTATTCAATCTTCTTTCTGAAAAATAAAACCATGAAAAAAATTATGATGTTCACCTTGGTCATTGTATTGATGACCGGTGTTGCCAACTCACAGAATTTCTATGCTCGTTTCGGAGGTGGTGCCGGATTAGGGCTTAGTTACTACACGTCCAACTTTGGCGACCGAACAATGGATGGTGACAACAATTACTATACTTATGATATGAAATCTTACAGTATGGGCAGTGGGGCAAATATTAATCTTGGGCTTGGGTATATGTTCTCAAAACAGATAGGTGTGGAGATGGGGTTTAATGAATTTATCGGATTCGGGATAGGGCAAACGATTGATATCAGCTCTATCTTAAATCCTGAGTCAAGTGTCGATCAAGTTAAGGACAATTATTCCGCGATGATGTTTCAGATCGTACCTTCATTGGTAATAACACCCGGTTTTGAAAAGATAAATCCCTATGGCCGATTCGGGGTGATTCTTGGGGTAGTCAACAAAATCACTAATACAGTAGATGGAACGCAAATGGATTATAAAGATAAAGGGTATGGAGGATTGGCGATCGGATTTGCTGCGGCGATAGGAGCAGATTACAACCTGAATAATAAAATTGCCCTTTATGCAGAGGTTGATCTCAATGGATTAAACTATTCGCCCAAAAAAGGAAAAAGGACAGAATGGACCATTGACGGGGTTGATAAAATGCCTGAAGCCAAAACCAGAGATAAAGAATGGAATTATGTAAAGAAAATTGATTATTCGGAAAATATCCCCTCAGATAGCCCCGATAAGCGGCAGAAATACTCCGTGCCCTTGTCGAATGTCGGCCTCAATATCGGAATCAAATTCAGGTTCTGATCCTGCCGGGGTCAGACCGTCAGCTTTACCAACCCTGGCGGTTAACGTTTGTTGCAGATTAAACATCACCTGCCAGTTTAAAAGCATAATACAATGGCATTAAGGTCAGTTTTTGATCGGGAAGTTCTCCGTAAGGGGCTGTCGATAATACATAACCTTTTTCAATATGCGGATACTTTTCCAGCAGCAGATGCATGCTCCGCATTTTCCCGGCCGCTCCGCCTTTGATCTCAACAGGATAAATTTTATTCTTTTTTGATAAAATAAAATCTACTTCTGCTGAACTGCTTTTTGCTTCTCTTGTCCAATAATACAACTTGTCTATTCCGGATGAAAGAAATTCCTGTCCGGCGAATTGTTCGGCAAGCGCCCCGTAATACATGGATAAAAGATCATTTTTAGTGTATTCAATATCGGGGGGAAGGTTGTTGAGTGCCCTCATTAATCCTATGTCTACGATCAATGCCTTGAATTTTTTATCTGAGGCTGTATTTTCAAAAGGTAACGAGGCGACCGAAGCCGAAGGGATCTTACTGATCACTTTGGAAAGTACCAGTAATTCTAAGGCCTTCTTGTTGGTAGGACCCGTGAATTCATCAGATAAATTTGAATATTTAACCTGATGTCCGATATTTCTTGCGATTGAATTAAGCGCATGATGAAGACTTCTTTTATCTGTATATGGAGCATATTTTGAGAAATCCTGGCGATTGGTTTCCACAAGATCAGTTTGAATTTTAAAAACCTCCGTCATGCTGTTAGAATTACGCCATACATCTACACATTCCGGCATTCCTCCGATAAACATATATTGCTTAAGTGCATCGAGAAGGGTGGAATGAATGGTATCGGAAAGTCTGTAAGGTTTTTCAAGAAGGATCTCTGCCATTTTTCCCTTCCCGGTATTCTTCAGAAATTCATAAAAATTCATGGGGGTCATATTTAAAAGGCTCACTCTTCCTACGGGAAATGATATCTTTTGCATGGTGAACTCAAGAAGTGATCCAGCGGCGATCAGATGTAGTTTGGGTATCTCTTCATAGAAATATCGTAATGAATGGATTGCTTTTGGCGCCGCCTGGATCTCATCAAAAAAAAGTAAATCTGTTGCCGTGTTAATTGAAGCATTCAACAAGAGTTCCAGTTCACTGATGATCCGAATAGGATCAAGGTTTTTTTCAAAAATACCAATCCATTCAGGATGCTTTTCAAAATCAACGGTATGGATCTTTCCCTCAAAGTGCGTTTTACCGAAGTCATGAACCGTATATGATTTCCCAACCTGACGTGCCCCTCTGATAATGAGCGATTTTCTTTTAGGCGCATTTTTCCACTCGTTCAACTTTAGCGTAAATAATCTTTCCACGGCTTGCTCCTTTAGAAATACAAGGCAATTTTGGTCCTTGTCCTTTAGAAATGAAAGGCAAAAGGCCTTATATAAAGAAAATCGATTTTTCCCTGTCGTTGACCGCACTTTCCCGATTATGTCAGGTCAATCCTGGATTCTTTTTTATAATGATTACAAATTATGGAAAAAGTCTCTAAAAAATAAAATAAGGTATTATTAATCGTAATTTTGCGATTGACGATAAATGGAATACAATGATCCCGGTTTCGGAACTTATTAAGAATCCTAAAGCTAAATATTCACTGGTTGTTTTGATGATCGGTTTGTGGTACCTGGTGTACAGGTTCCTTCAGCCATTTTCAAACTTTTTGGTGGATGATGTTTTCAGCATGGCTAAAGGCGCTCATCTCACAGAAGCTGTCCGGTTTTTTATTTTCGAAGTTCCGAAAGTGATGATGCTTTTAACCTTGATCATTTTCTTCGTCGGAATCATCAGGTCTTATTTTTCACCGGAAAGAACCCGGAAGATACTGGAAGGGAAATCCCTGTTTACCGGGAACGTCCTGGCCAGTGGTCTGGGCGTCGTTACACCGTTTTGTTCATGCTCAGCCATCCCGCTTTTTCTAGGTTTCGTTGAATCAGGGGTTCCACTTGGGGTGACTTTCTCATTTCTGATCGCCGCACCAATGATCAACGAAGTAGCTGTTGTCTTACTTTTTGGTTTGTTTGGATGGAAGACGGCATTGATTTATGCGGCGACAGGACTGTTTATTGCAATAACGGCGGGTTGGGTGATCGGACGATTACGACTTGAAAAATGGGTTGAAGGCTGGGTTTATGAAACCAAATTTGGTGAACAGCACGCGGCCGAAAATAAACTGACATTGGCCGATCGGATGGA
The DNA here is from genome assembly GCA_038244085.1 of Bacteroidales bacterium. GTDB lineage: Bacteria > Bacteroidota > Bacteroidia > Bacteroidales > FEN-979 > FEN-979. The sequence goes on from JBBRTX010000004.1 coordinate 103,889, forward strand.
TTTCGGACTGACAGCGATCAAAGATATTGTAGGAAAGGTATGGATTTATGTGATGATAGGGATAGCAGTAGGGGCGGGAGCTCACGGGTTTGTCCCTGAAAATTTCATGGTTGCCCTGATGGGAAAATCAGCCTGGTATTCCGTTCCCCTTTCCGTATTGATTGGAATACCACTTTATTCCAATGCTGCCGGCATTATCCCGATCGTTTCCGTTCTTATCGAAAAAGGAGCCTCCCTTGGCACCTCCCTGGCATTTATGATGTCGGTTATTGGTCTTTCATTGCCTGAAGTGATCATTCTGCGCAAGGTTCTTAAACTCCCCCTGATCTTTACCTTTGTCGGTATTGTAGCTGTTGGAATTATGATGGTGGGGTTTTTATTCAATTTCATATTTTAAAACGGATAAAATGGCATATACAAACGTTGATAGTTACATGGATGAAGATCGTGACCTGGCAAGATTTGCAAAGGCACTTGGACATCCGGCAAGAATTGCAATTGTAAAATACCTTTCATCGATCAGTTGTTGTTTTTTTGGTGAAATCCATAATGAATTGCCCATAGCGCAGGCAACAGTTTCCCAGCATCTGAAGGAGCTGCAAAGTGCAGGACTGATCCAGGGCAGCATTGAACCTCCGAAGGTGAAATATTGCATCAACCAGAAGAACTGGGAACGCGCCAAAATATTATTTGCCGATCTTTTCACCGAACCTGAGCCAGTGATTGTATCCGGTATGGAGGTGAAGAAACAGAAATGTGTTTAACCATCAAATTAATAAACAGAACTATGAATATCAAAGTATTGGGACCCGGTTGCGCCAAGTGCAAAACCATGGAAAAAGCAGTGGTCAACGCTCTTTCAGAACTTGATCTTGCCATCAAGGTTGAAAAAGTTGAAGACATCATGGAGATCATGGCATATGGAATCTTGACAACCCCTGCGCTGGTCATCGATGGAAAAGTGGTAGTAAAGGGGAATGTTCCTTCGGTTAAAGAACTCAAAGAAATCATTCTGAAACACAATCAATAGTTTATTATCCACATTAAATCAAGATTTTATGAAGACATTCCGAACAATTTTCATGTTGATGGTGATGATGTCCTGTATCTCTATCCAGGCGCAAAACAAACGGGTGAATAGTAATAAAACCAAAGTGTTGGTTTACTATTTTCATGCAACCAATCGTTGTCCGACTTGCCTGGCCATTGAAGACAACACGGAAAAAGCCCTTCATACTTATTTCGATAAGGAGCTGAAAGATGGCACCATAAAGTTCCTGGCCATTAATGTGGATGAAAAAGCCAATGAAAAACTTGCGGAAAAGTATGAAGCCGGCGGGTCAGCCTTGTGGGTTACAAAGATTGGTACCGGGAAAGAAGTCAAAACAGACATGACCAACTTCGCTTTCTCTTATGGGAGGAGTAATCCTGAAAAATTCATGACCGGAATCAAAGACGAAATCACCAAAGATTTAAAATAAGAATTATGGATTGGCTGCAAAATATCCTGGACAATACCCGGATGCCGGTGTTGTACGCCCTGATCCTTGGATTGATGACAGCGATCAGTCCCTGCCCATTGGCAACAAACATCACAGCAATAGCTTATATCAGTAAGGATATAGAGAATAAGAAAAAAATCTTTCTCAATGGTTTACTTTATACCCTCGGAAGAGCGATCAGCTATACTTCCCTCGGGCTGATTCTCTATTTCGGCGCCAGTAAATTTCATATTTCCAAGTTGTTTCAATCCTATGGGCAACAGCTGCTGGGCCCGTTGCTCCTGATTATCGGAATACTGATGCTTGACGTCATTAGATTTAATTTGCCAGGTGTGGGAAATATTTCTGAAAAGATTGCCGGAAGCGGGAAGAAGGGCAGCAGTTGGGTGGCGCTTTTCCTGGGCGTAGTTTTCGCCCTGGCTTTTTGTCCGTACAGCGGGGTGCTTTATTTCGGTATGTTGATCCCACTAACCATTGCCAGCGCCAAAGGATTGATACTTCCATTCATTTTTGCAATAGCCACCGGCATCCCGGTTATCATCGTTGCCTGGTTGCTGGCCTATAGTGTATCGGGCATCGGGAATTTTTACAACAGGATGAAATCGTTCGAGGTTTGGTTTCGAAGGGTTGTCGCTGTAATATTTATCCTGGTGGGCTTGTACGAGATATCCATTTATGTGTTCAAATAGGGGGTAACTGTGAAATATAATGAAGCCCAATAAACCTGCCGTTATGGTTAAAAAGCTACTCCTCTTTGTAATTGCCATTTTGGTAATTACCGTGTCCTGTAAAAAAACAAATGATGATCCTTCGAATCATGGATCGGTGGTTATAAATAGTTTTACCACCACAAGAGATGCGTTATAGTTTACAAAAGCCGCAAGTACAATATTGATATTACACCATCGGTTGGTGTTATCTTCCCGATTGGGGTATTCGACCAGGTCGTGAATGAGGTTGAACTCCCAGATCGTGACAGCAGATAGAGCGCTGCCATCATTTCCTAATCCCTTCATGCTATACAAAGACCAAAACCGGTTACCTGCCCGATATCGGGCACATATGTTTTTTCTATCTGGATTTCAGTTGTTTATGAAAGGGGATGTGGGTAATATTCAAATAATATGCCCGTTTTAAATAAAATTCAAAAGTAAAAATATCAGTATAATCATACAATGTATAGACAGTCAATTAATTATACATATGGCTTGGATGTTGTTATGCTATTTTCTTGGAGGAGAATATTGCACTTCAATAAGTTAATAATTCAGAGACAATCACGGGCAGGAACCCCGGGGCAAGCCCAGGATCCAAATTCCGCGGCAGAGCAGCGGGGTATTATACCCTCCGACTTCCTCGGGATTGTTCGTCTAACAATTTTCAAAAACGAAGAGCATTGAAAATTGAGACTCACTAATAAATCCAAGACTCCGGTCTCTGGTCCGGAGAAGTATATGTTTTATTCAGTATAAACCTAAAAAACAACACAATGAAAAAAAAATTAAAATTGTTGCTCGCAGTATTATTTTTGCCGTTTCTATGCACAATAAACGGTTGCAAGAAAGACGCCAAAGATACGCCGGCCGATGGAAATGCGCCGGTTGAGGTCAGTTTCAATGTCGACAATGTATCAAACAGATACAAGATAGACGTTCAATGTCTTAATCTTCAGGCGTCATATGTAAAAGTCACGCTGGAAGGCCCCGGCAGCGGCCTCTCTAACTTTAAACTGGAGGCGTTTTACCTGAATAGCATACCCTATACAAAGGGCATCAAATTAGTGCCGGGAAACTACACGATTAAGGAATTTATCGTTTATAACGACAACGGAACACCTGGCAATGAAGCCGATGATATTGCAATATGGGCGACTCCCCATGCCGGCTCTGAGTTCGCTGTTTTTCTGGCTCCGGGGATGTCACTTGATAAGACATTTATTGTCGAGGCATTCAAAAAGATTGAATTGCAGGTCGAAGTGGTATGTTACATACCTGAGAACTGGACTGCTTTCGGATTTGTCTATTTCCAGATGGAGCAGATCATTATCCGCGAAAAATGCTTCTTCGGTGACCTTTGTATCAAGAGTCTTGATGAGTATAATATTGCCGGAACCACTGAATTTCCCAATTTTTATAAGATTGCGAATAACGGGAATCCAATCGCTATGTATGATCTTGTTGCAATATTCAAAATTGAAGTATGGCGCAACAATATTCATCAACTACCGGATTACTCAAATGCCCCTGTTTGGGTGAACAATGCATGGGTGATTCCCGGTCCTCCGACATGTGTATCTTACGGGGATTATGTCAACCATATTGATCAGTTTGAATTCAAACTTTTCGTTTATGCAAGGGTAGGAGCTGGATTTGGTTGGGTGCAGTTCAATGGTGGACAGGGAATGATAAACCCCTGGGCCTTCAATGATATTTCCAATCTGACAGCCGGAGACGATAACATCGTCGACTTTGTGGTCGGGAATTGTGTGCAGTCAACCTCTGATTATGTATGGCCTCCGTACGTGAATCTTCCACTCACCTGTACTTATAATATAAACATGTCATGGGGGCTTGGCCAAACAAATCCAACCGATGCATATGTTGGTTTTAGCCTGGGAGGTTTCGGGGCCGGTTATGACATTCAACCTGGCCAAAATTACGGGTATTGCGCAGACATGGACCATGTTATCTACATCAATCAGAACTACGACATGAATGTGCGTTCATCTCTGTACCCGGGAAGTTTTCCGTGTTCATTTTCGAATTTCCAGTTTGGCCGGATGAACTGGATCGTCAACCATTACTTTACACCGACCACCTTGTGGAGCGACATTCAGGCAGCATTCTGGCATCTGAATAATAGCTGGAGCGGTTCGCCTGCGCAGACGGGCGTAGCCTGGACCCCTCAAGCAGATAACATTGCAACAGCAGCAGAAGCGGCTGTTCCTGCCGGGGGAACCTTTACACCCCTGCCGGGCGGTTGGGTGTGCGTGTTGTTCTTTAACCAGGCCAACTGTGAGGGAACACAGGTTATGGTCATGAGAGTAGATCCCTGATCATACTGAAGGATAAATAAAAGGCTGTCCAGGGTATTTTGGACAGCCTTTTTTTTATCCGGATTGTAAATGTCGTGCAGGGTATAATTCCCCGATGCGCTGCCGCGGAATTTGGTTCATGGGCTTGCACCGGGGTTCCTACCCGTAATCATTTTTCAGCGCTCAGACTCATAAGGGTTTCAATTTTAGTAAGCCGGTCGTTCATTGTTTTGTTCTCGGCTTTCAACCGGTCGTTTTCCGCTTTTAACTCTTTGATTGCTTCTGCCAGAACAGCAGTGACTTCGGCATAATTTATCCCTTTATAACCATCCACTTCGTTAGTAAAGACCAGTTCAGGGATAACCTTTTCAAATTCCTGAGCAATAAATCCTATTCGTTTACCATATTCCGGATTGGTCTTCCAGGTAAATGTCACTCCCCTGAGCTGCATCACTTTTTCCAGGCTGTTTTGTAATGTTTTGACATTTTCCTTTAATCTGCCATCCGAAGTTGCCGTAGTTAATGTGCCGTCGGCCATGCGGTTTACAGGCCCGGAATAAGCACCGGAGCCTATTGCCCTTATGCGGGCATTACCAGCCACATCCAGATTCTGTGATGGGGAAGCGGTTCCAATACCTGTATTCCCGTTTTTCAGTACAGTCATGGCATTGCTGTATCCGGTGCCTGAACCATTGCCAATTTCAAAAAGTGGGTCGGTATCTACCCAGCTGGTAGGATTGCCTCCCCCTATATTTTGCCGGCCTATGGCGGTGGAAATAAATGCCTCAGCATTGGTGGAAGCCCCCATGGCTGTGGAAGCATCTCCCAAAGCGGTGGTATATGTTCCCATGGCGGTGGATTCAATTCCCGAAGCGGTGGTGCCATTGCCCATGGCAGTGGAAACACCTCCCGAGGCGGTGGTTTGATTCCCCATTGCGGTGGAAAAACCTCCAGAAGCAGTGTTGGAAGCCCCCATGGCAATGGAACAACGGCCAATGTTAGCTAAATCCCATTGAATATTGTCCACAAATCCGGCTCTGAAAGCGGCTTTATCTGGGTACCACATCATGCGGGTCCCTGTTCCGGAGGCCGGAGGATCACCATAACTTGAGGGTTTGTCTTCACCAACAAATAAAACATTTCCCTGCCCTGTACCGGATCCCACGATATGAAGCAGAGCAGCCGGGCTGTTAACGCCTATACCTGTATTCCCGTTCTTAAGTACGGTCAGGGCATTATTCCGGGTGGAGTTTGAAGTACCATTCCCAATTTCAAAAAGAGGGTCGGTATCCAACCAAAGCTGAGGCTGGCCCGATCCAACATTATACCGGCCTATTGCAGTGGTCGCATAGGCCGCAGCTTTGGTGTAAAACCCCATGGCGGTGGAATACATAGCAGAAGCAGTAGTGCCTGACCCCATGGCGGTGGATTGACCTCCCGAAGCGGTAGTGCTGTTGCCAAGGGCAACATCGGCAGAATTCGAAGCCGTTGCATCAGCACCTAGGGCGATCGAACCCCAGCCCGATGCAATCGTATTACGGCCTGCGGCGACAGAAAATTCACCGATATTGGATGCATCCCATTGGGTACTTACTATTGTTCCGGATCTGAAAGCGGATTTGTCAGGATACCACATCATGCGTGTGCCAGCCCCGGAGACAGGAGGATTGCCGGGACCGGAACTTTTATAACTACCTATAAAAACAGCATTGCCTTGCCCGGTGCCGGTTCCCAGGGTATGGAGCAGGGCTGTCGGGCTGTTGGTGCCGACGCCCACATTCCCGTTTTTTAATATTGTAATGGCATTGCTGCGTGAGGAGCCTGATGAACCAATGCCAATTTCAAAAAGCGGGTCGGTAACTACCCAACTGGAAGCATTTCCGCCTCCAACATTGAAACGGCCCAATACGGTGGTAGCATATCCCGAGGCGGTGGTGAAATACCCCATGGCATTGGATGCTTCTCCTGAAGCAATGGTGCCATTGCCCATGGAGGTGGAATGCAATCCTGAAGCGGTTGTTGAATTACCCATCGCATTGGAAGCATCTCCTGATGCGATGTTGGCATGGCCCGTGGCGGTTGAAAGCCATCCGGAAGCGATGGTATTTAAACCCATGGCGGTGGAATATGGCCCGATGTTGGCTGCATTCCATTGGTCAATGTCCACATGGCCTGCTCTGAAAGCGGCTTTATCGGGATACCACATCATACGGGTACCTGATCCGGAGACCGGAGGATCAGCAGGACTGGAGCTTTTAATTTGACCCACAAACAGTACATTACCTTGCCCGGTGCCTGCACCCTGGGTATGGAGCAGGGCAACGGGGCTGTTGGCGCCTATTCCCACATTTCCGTTATTATAATAAATATGACTTCCGCTGTTCTGCCACTGACCTGAGTTGGTCCCGACCATGGTCCAGGCCGGAGTTACAGATGTCCCGGAATTATGGTAAAAGCCGGGGGTATTATCGGTTTGGTAGATCAGCAACCCGGTTGCCGGTGAAGCGATGGCATTGCGTTGGACCAGGGTCATTCGTGGCACCAGGACTCCTTTTGCTGTTGATTTTACATCCAGCATGGCTGAATTATCGGGGATTGAGCCATCCGTGTTGACAGCTACCTGAGCAAAGACGACAGATGCCAGCATCAAGGATCCAATAAAAAGCAAGTAGAACGTTTTCATATATACATCATTTTAAATATCATGTTATTGATGTTGCAATATACAACATAAAATAATATCTCATATACAAGCGAAAAAACTATTTAACCCGTTTCGTGAATTCAAATTTCATTTTTGGATAATATATAAATGCGAAATTGGAAAAACCGGTCAAATTGACCACCTCTTGAACCTGTTTTTCCTGCCTTTGCTCTGGGGATTCTTTGATGGAATGTGGTAAAAGGATTATTGCCAAATTCAATAATCATGTCAAAAGAACCCTTCCTGTTTTTTAGTCACGGAGATGCAAGTCTTCGGGAGAGATGACCTTTCTTCACGGATTTTTTATTTTTCCTTACAATCACCTGGCAGAGAATTCATTTTTAGCTGGCGGCCCTGGCATCTATGATATTCCCCCGATTCTTTTAAAGAAAATAGTTGATTTTAATACAATCGGCATTATCTTTGTTTAGAATCAATCTAAATAAAAGAATAAATTTTAATCGTAAAATATCATGAAAACATTAAAAATAAATATCCCGATGATTGCGCTGGTGGTTCTGATCGCTGTATTTGCTGTTTCATGCAAAAAAAGCAGCTCGACGCCTGCGGGAACAACAATAAGCTTTGTGGCGGACATCAAGGGTTCCAGTGAAATACCTGCAAATTCATCAACCGCTACCGGGATAGCCCGATTGACTTTCAATTCCGTTTCCAAGATATTGTCTGGTACAGTTACTTTCAACGGACTCACGCCTATTGCGGCACATATCCATAAAGGAGCCGTGGGGGTAGCCGGGGATGTAGTGTTTCCGATCGGAAGTGGCACCTATGTTTCCCTTGTGGGTTTTACATCGGTGGCATTGACCGTCGCCCAGGAAGCAGACCTTTCAGCCAATTTGTATTATGTAAATATCCATACGGCAAATTTCCCTGCCGGGGAAATCAGGGGACAACTGATAAAACAAGTATCTAATTCTACCGGGACAGGTTATTAGGAATTGGCTTGCACTTCAGAATACCTGGGCGTTGCAGGTTGCCAGTTATATGCAGCCAATGAGCATAACCTGCAACATCTCAATTTTTAAATTGCAAGAACATTAGGAAATGAGACGAAGAAATTTTATGCTAACCCTTCTTGCAGCATTGCCAGTTTTGACATTTGCTAAATTTAATTCATTCATTACTTTGCGATCAGATAAAGGTTTTAAGGTTAATTCGGGTGAGGCAAGGTTTGGTATTCATTACAAAATGAAAGGTGTAACGCTGAATATACTGGACATTAAAATCTCAGGCAGGGACACAGAAAACGATTTAGCCGTTTTTGAACAGACGGGCTTGACCCCTAACGGTGGCCCGCCTTTACACATACATCCGTATCAGGACGAGTGGTTCTATGTTATTGAAGGGGATTATTTGTTTCAGGTTGGCGAAGATAAATACCAGATGAAATCCGGCGATACGATTTTTCTTCCACGGAATGTTAAACATGCGTTTGTTCAGCGCTCCGAGACTGGAAAAATGATCGTTTCCTATCTGCCTGCCGGTAAAATGGAGTCGTTTTTTGCCGTAACCGATCAATGGACTTCCCCTCCGACAAAAGAAGAAATTGTAAAAGTGTTTGCCGACCATGATATGCAGGTTGTGGGTGCAGGTCTGTTCTGATAAGAAAGATCAGCGTGCCAGTTTTCCCTTTCGTTTTTTTTTCATTCATATCTGTGGATTTTTGTTTTATAATTATCTTTGTTTATACTTAAAAGAGAGTCAAACAGCTTCCTGAATATTTAAAAGAGAAGAGTATTCCTGAATTTGAAACCAAAGACATTAAACTTCAGGTAATTGGGGATTTTAAAACAAAACATAACCAGCAAATTATGGAAAATACCGCACCTCCAAGCACATCAGCAAATAATATTAGCGGTGAAAGCAAGAACCCGTTTATGGGTGAAACACCAAAGCAAAGCGCTGGAAACGGAATGAAAAATCGTGACTGGTGGCCAAACCAGTTGAAGCTGAATATCCTCCGCCAAAATTCTGCCCTGTCCAATCCGATGGGCAAGGGGTTCAACTATACTGAAGCGTTCAGGTCGCTTGATCTGGATGCCGTTAAGAAGGACATATTCGAGCTGATGACGACATCGCAGGACTGGTGGCCGGCCGACTTTGGTCATTATGGTCCCTTTTTCATTCGCATGGCATGGCACAGCGCAGGTACTTACCGCATCCACGACGGTCGGGGTGGTGGGGGCAAAGGTACCCAGCGCTTTGCACCGCTCAACAGCTGGCCCGACAATGTTAACCTCGACAAAGCGCGCTTGCTGCTTTGGCCGATCAAAAAGAAATATGGTAAGAAAATTTCCTGGGCCGACATGATGATTCTCGCCGGTAACTGCGCCCTCGAATCGATGGGCTTGAAACCCTTCGGCTACGGTGGTGGACGCGAGGATGTTTGGGAACCTGATGAAGACGTCTATTGGGGTTCTGAAAAAGAGTGGTTAGGCGACAAACGATATACCGGCGATCGTGAACTGGAGAATCCGCTTGCGGCTGTGCAAATGGGTCTGATCTATGTGAATCCGGAAGGACCTAATGGAATTCCTGATCCGCTTGCAGCTGCCCGTGATATTCGTACAACCTTTGCCCGCATGGCGATGAATGACGAAGAAACGGTGGCGCTTATTGCTGGCGGACACACATTCGGCAAAACCCATGGCGCAGCAGATCCCGGCAAGTACGTTGGTCCGGAACCTGCCGCTGCAGGTATTGAAGAGCAAGGTCTCGGCTGGAAAAACAGCTTCGGAAGCGGTAATGCGGGCGACACGATTGGCAGCGGTCTTGAGGTAACCTGGACCACCACACCAACGAAATGGAGCAACAACTTCTTCGAGAATCTTTTCGGCTACGAATGGGAGCTGACAAAGAGCCCGGCCGGTGCCCATCAATGGCAACCCAAGGGTAACGCAGGTGCGGCTACAGTGCCGGATGCACATGATCCGTCCAAACGTCATGCACCAACGATGCTCACAACCGATCTTTCCCTGAGAGTGGACCCAGCCTACGAGAAAATTTCAAGACGATTCCATGAGCATCCGGAAGAGTTTGCAGACGCTTTTGCACGGGCATGGTTCAAACTCACGCACCGCGATATGGGCCCACGTTCCCGCTACCTGGGCAAAGAAGTACCTTCAGAAGAACTGATCTGGCAAGACCCTGTCCCTGCCGTTACCCATGAGCTGATCAATGTTAAAGACACAGAGGCACTGAAGGGTAAGATATTGGCTACCGGACTGACAGTGTCTCAACTGGTTTCCACAGCCTGGGCTTCTGCCTCTACCTTCCGTGGTTCCGATAAACGAGGTGGTGCCAACGGCGCACGCATTCGTCTTGCTCCGCAAAAGAATTGGGAAGTCAATAATCCGGCTCAATTAGCGACTGTGCTAAAAACGCTTGAGGGTATCCAAACGGAGTTCAACAGCGCTCAATCCGGTGGGAAGAAAGTTTCGCTCGCCGACTTGATTGTTCTGGGAGGATGCGCAGGTATTGAACTGGCGGCCAAAAATGCCGGTCAGCCTGTGACCGCGCACTTTATCCCGGGACGTAGTGATGCATCGCAAGAACAAACCGATGTGGAATCATTCGCCGTTCTCGAACCGGTTGCAGATGGGTTTCGCAATTACCAGAAGACCCAGTTTACTGCTCCAGCAGAGGAAATGCTGATTGACCGTTCACAATTACTGACGCTGACAGCGCCTGAGATGACGGTTCTCGTTGGTGGCATGCGCGTACTTAACACCAACTTCGATGGGGCTCAACACGGTGTCTTTACTAATCATCCTGAAGCGCTTACCAACGACTTTTTCGTGAACCTGCTTGATTTCGGCACAACCTGGAAGGCCAGTTCGGAATCCCAACAAGTGTTTGAGGGTAGAGATCGTGCGACAGGCGAATTGAAGTGGACGGGTACCCGTGCTGATCTTATCTTCGGTTCAAATTCTGAACTGCGCGGCCTGGCTGAAGTTTATGCATGTGAGGATGCTCAGGAAAAATTTGTTCAGGACTTTGTGGCAGCATGGACCAAGGTGATAAACCTTGACCGATTTGATCTGGCCTGATTCTCAGCGGACCGCTATTGAAATAAAGATGCACCTTGAGAAGGATTGCGTTAGGCAAAATCTCAGGCAACTTTATCTTAAAAAGTTGTTAACAGGGATTAAATCGCAGTAAATGGGAGTAAAAAAAAGTCAGCTTGTTGGCTGACTTTCAATTTATAAACCTGATTTTCAATGGGTGTTCAGTGACCTGGGGGGGATTCGAACCCTCGACCCACAGCTTAGAAGGCTGTTGCTCTATCCAACTGAGCTACCAGGCCGGAATTTGTGCAAAAGTAGAAAAATTTTAGTTACTAACAAGTTCCGGCCTTATTTCCGAAAATCTTACATTTGCCATAAGATTTGAAAATTTTGACTTTGTTGAAAGAAAATCCCCTCCCATCAGGAATTCCGGGGAAATTTGCCATGGTAAAAACCTATAAAATTCAGTCATTATGAGGATCACAAAAGAGCGTTCTATCGCCCTGATCATTGATGTTCAGGAGCGATTGTTTCCCTATATATTTGAAAATCAGAAGTTGGTAAAAAATCTGTCGATCCTGATGGAAGGGTTAAAAGTGATCGGGGTACCGGTTCATGTGACAGAACAGTATGTGAAAGGGCTGGGGCCTACCATCGAACCCATTTCGCTGCTCACAGGGAGCAATCCGAAATTTGAAAAAATGGCTTTTAGCTGCTGCGACGATCCGGGTATCATGGAATCCATTGCGGTGGCAGGTAAAGAAAATGTGATCGTAGCCGGTATTGAAAGTCACGTTTGTGTATTGCAAACAGTTCTGGACCTGATGAAGAACGGATATCATCCCGTCGTAGTTGCCGATTGTATTTCCTCGCGAACCGAAGAAAACAAACGGCTGGCCATCGACAGGATGCGCCAGGAGGGTGCGATCATTACCACCTGTGAATCGTTGCTCTTTGAGTTGCTGAGGTTTTCAGGAACGGAAGAATTTAAGGCGGTATCGAAACTGGTCAAATAGACGTATGGAAAAGATCCGCAGCTAAAAAATGTTCAATCAATGATTACCGAAGAAGAAGATAACATAAACGGTGCAGCAGAGGAATCCCCGGAGTTGGAGAAGGGTGAGTTGAAAAACACCATCCAGCTTTCCGATATGTACAAGACCTGGTTCCTGGATTATGCATCTTATGTGATCCTTGAACGGGCGGTTCCGGAAGTGGCCGACGGGCTCAAGCCGGTCCAGCGGCGTATCCTTCATGCCATGAAGGAACTCGACGACGGCCGGTACAACAAGGTGGCCAATATTATCGGTCATACGATGAAGTATCATCCGCATGGCGATGCTTCTATCGGGGATGCCCTGGTTCAGCTGGGACAGAAAGACCTTTTGGTTGATACTCAGGGAAACTGGGGAAACGTTCATACGGGTGACAGTGCCGCCGCTCCCCGGTACATTGAGGCGCGGCTTTCAAAGTTTGCGCTGGAAGTCTTATTCAATAACAAAACCACCGTTTGGAAATCTTCCTACGACGGCAGGAATAAAGAGCCTGTTGCGCTTTCTGCAAAATTCCCCTTGCTGCTGACCCAGGGAGTGGAAGGAATTGCGGTCGGGCTTGCTTCAAAAATCCTACCGCATAATTTTAATGAACTGATCGATGCATCCATAAAAATACTAAGGAATGAGGCGTTTGAACTTTTGCCGGATTTTCTGACCGGTGGATTAGCGGATGTTTCACGATACAATGACGGGATTCGCGGAGGAAAGGTCAGGCTGAGGGCCCGTATTAATCAAATCGATAAAAAGACCTTGGTCATCACCGAGATTCCTTTTGGCACCACCACGACATCTATCATCGATTCCATCCTGGCCGCCAATGACAAAGGCAAGATCAAAATCCGGAAGATCGACGACAATACCGCGCAGAATGTGGAAGTGATGATCTATCTCGCACCGGGTGTTTCGCCGGATACGACCATGGATGCCCTGTATGCCTTCACGGAATGTGAAGTCTCGATATCTCCCAATTCATGTGTTATATCACGCGGAAAACCTGATTTCATGGGTGTCAGCGAGATTCTTCGTTTATCGACAGCCAATACGCTTGAACTGCTCAGGAAAGAACTCAGCATCCGGATGGAGGAACTGAACGAGCATCTGCATTATGCCTCTATGGAGAAGATCTTCATCGAGGAAGAGATTTATGAAGGGATAAAGAATTGCAAGACGGGCGAAGAAATTGATAAAGCCATCCTCAAAGGATTCAAGCCATTCGTGAAACTGCTGATCCGGCCCATCAATGAGGAAGACCTGGCCCGGTTGCGAAAAATCCCGATTGAACGAATTTCAAAATTCAACTCCTATAAAGCCGATGAGACCATCCGTAATATCAATACAGATATTGCTGAGGTCGAAAATCACCTGGCTCACCTGATTGATTATGCCATTGAATACTTCCGGCAGATCAAGAAAAAATATGGCAAAAACCGTGACCGTAAATCGGAACTTCGGAGTTTTGATACCATTGAAGCGGTCAGAGTGGCTGCAGCGAATCAGAAGTTGTACGTTAACCGCGAAGAAGGATTTGCAGGGACTTCCTTGAAAAAAGATGAATTCGTTTCCGACTGTTCCGACATGGATGATATCATCATTTTCCGTCAAAACGGGACCTGTATTGTGACCAAGGTGACAGAGAAAGTCTTTGTCGGGCAGGATATCATTCACATTGCCGTGTTCCAGAAAAATGATGAACGCACCGTTTATAACCTGATTTACCGTGATGGGAAGAATGGAAAGTTTATGGTAAAGCGGTTCAATGTTCTCGGTGTTACCCGGGATAAAGAATATGCCATCACCCGTGGCACTACTGATTCAAAGGTGATCTATTTCACCGCCAACGCCAATGGTGAGGCAGAAGTGGTTCGCGTGGAGTTGCGTCCGAAACCCAGGCTGAAAAAGCTTAGTTTTGATTTCGACTTTGCCAGCCTGGCTATTAAAGGCAGAGGTTCCATCGGGAACATCCTCACGCCTTATGGCATCAAAAAGATTGAACAGCGGCAGGAGGGAGTTTCCACACTGGCATCCCGGAATATCTGGTATGATGATACGGTGAAGCGACTGAATACAGAAGAGAGAGGAATCCTGCTGGGAGACTTTTCCGGGGCTGACCGGATCCTCACCATCATGCAGTCGGGGCACTATCGGCTTACCTCATTCGACCTGAGCACTCATTTTGATGAGGACATGATCCTGATCGAGAAATACAATCCTGCAAAGATTTTTACAACGGTTTATATCGAAACGCGGAATGGATTCTTCTTCATCAAGCGGTTCGTGATAGAGCCGACCGACCGTAAGGTGGATTTCATTGGCGAGGAAGAGAAGAATCGGATGGTTGGGGTCACTGGGGATAAACTCCCAAGAATCGAGATTTTGTTTGATATGAAGCAGAAATCGAAAGGGGCCGAAACCGAGGAAATCACCGTGCACGATTTCATCGGGGTGAAGGGATATAAGGCAAAAGGGAAACGTCTCACAATCTATCCTGTGAAAAGGATCGACTGGCTTGTGCCTATTGAGCCCGAAGAACCAGATGAACCCGAATCACCTGCTGATACGGATGAAGTTCCAGAGGAATTACAGGTGGAAGAAATACCGGTAAGCGAAGTTCCGGAACCTTACCAGGACCAGCCGAAGGATGAACCCCTAAAAAAGGAAGACGAAACGGCATCAGACGCCATTCAAATGGAACTGGAGCTTTAAATCCCGGAAATGCGGGATCAATCTAAAATTAAAGACAAAGCATTTTTCAAATGACAGATCATAAAATACTGAAGGTGTCGGAGGATGTGACATGGATCGGCGTCCTCGATAAAGAAATTGTTACGTTTGATATTGTGATGGAAACGAAATACGGAACAACCTACAATTCCTATTTCGTCAACGCAGAGAAGAAAGTAGTTATCGAAACCGTTAAGGAATCTTTTTGGGAAGTATGGTTGGAGAAGCTCAAACAGGTTGTTGATCCGGCAGAAATCGATTATATCATCCTGAACCATACCGAGCCGGATCATTCCGGATGTCTCGGGAAATTGTTGAAACTCGCTCCCAAAGCCACAGTAGTAGGAACCGGCAATGCCATCCGTTACCTGCACGACCTGGTCGGAGAAGAATTCCCGCATTTGATAGTTAAGGATGGACAGGAGATTGACCTTGGGAATAAGAAACTGAAGTTTATCAGTGCACCAAACCTGCACTGGCCGGATACGATGTTCACCTATCTGCAAGAGGATCAGGTTCTTTTTACCTGTGATGTTTTTGGTGAACATTATTGCAATGAAGTGATGTTTGATGATCTTGCCGGAAATTTTGATGACGCATTCCGTTATTATTTTGAGGTGATCATGAAGCCTTTCAGCAAATACATGATTTCTGCAATAGAAAAGATACGCCCCTTACCCATCCGAACCATTTGTCCGGGCCACGGGATGATCCTGCGTTCGGACTGGAAGAAATATGTCGATCTTTCTGAAAAATATGCGAAAGAGACATTGCGATTTCCCATACCCAATACGGTTTTTCTGGCCTATGTCTCGGCCTACCGAAATACGGGGCTGATTGCAGAAGCCATCGCTGAGGGAATCCGCCAGGCAGGCAATATAGAAGTGGATGTAGTTGATATTGAGAAGATGGAACTTTCTGTGATTGAAGAGAAACTCATTCGTTCTTCTGCCTTTATGCTCGGAAGCCCTACTTTCAGCCAAAACATTCTCTTGCCCATTTACCAAGTCTTTGCGCTTATCAACCCGATTCGCGACAGAGGAAAGCTGGCGGCTGCCTTCGGATCATACGGCTGGAGCGGCGAAGGAGGGAAAATTATCAACACCGTCCTGAATAGCCTGAAATTGAACGTTTTCGATGAATGTCTGATGGTGAAATTCACACCCCATCATGATTCGATTCAGAAATGTAAGGATTACGGTAAGGCTTTCGGGGAAAAACTGTTATCCAAAGAATAATAAATTCAGTAAAAATCAGTTTTTGCTCAACCAACCCTTATTCCATTGAAGAACAAGAAAACCAACACCCTCTTATTTTTCGCAGCCTTGCTTTTGACTCTATCCGCTTGTATGCCTGAAAGAAAATTGGCTAGGGAGTTTATTGCGTCACCACAAAAGATCAACATCCAGGTGTTTGCCCCGGAAGCTATTTTAAAATACAACCATAAGGGAGAGAAGATCAAGGGTTTCAATATAATGACAGATGCCCAGCAGGATTCCGCTTTGTATGCCAGCAGCCAGTTTATCGGGTTAGTGGATGATTCGGCTTACCTTGAGCGATACGTGAACCTGTTTATTGATGAGCTCAGAAAACTTGGATTCGAAGTCTATCTGGAAAATTCTGTAGATACATTTCTTTACAGTCAGCCCCAGGCATATGTTATCAGCATGGCACAGGTACAACTGGATGAATATACCCTGCCGGTTGAAGACTCACTGCCGGTAGGTGACAGTATGTTTTATAAACGATTCGATCTCAATGCGGTAGATGCGTCTACCTGGTTTGAAGTCAGCAAACTGAATGTGACCAAGCCGAAAAAGACCATTTTGTTCTCCACGCTTACCGCTTCAGATGCCTTTAACGGGAATTTCTTCATCGATCCGAATTCGATGGATGTCCGCTACAAATACTCCGTCGATTCCCTGACGGTGAATGACCTCTACGACCTGGCCGCTTATTCCGGCAGACAACAGGCTGATTATCTGTTTGATTATTTCATGAACAGTTACATAGGATTCCATATGCCAGAGGGAATACTGCCCAATGGCTATTACCGATACAACCGTTCAAACGGTTCACTTTCCACAACGGAAGAGGAGCGGTTTGAAGTACTGGACAGCAAATGACAACCAACCAACAGCAGTTCTATCGCCGGGCTTTTTACCTGGCCATTTTCACCATTGGGTATAATGTCATCGAGGGTTTGGTCTCCATTTTCTTGGGTTATGAAGATGAGACACTGGTTCTGTTTGGATTCGGTATTGACAGTTTTATCGAAGTGATTTCCGGTCTCGGTATATTGCAGATGGTATTACGGATTCGGAAAAATCCGGGAGACCCGGTATCAGGGTTTGAAGTCCGGGCGCTGAAGATCACAGGTTACGCCTTCTTTGCCTTGTCGTTCGGACTTACAGCGGGTATCGTCGTCAATCTCATCAACGGTCATAAACCGGAAAGTACCTTATGGGGAACCCTCATCTCCATCATCTCCATTGTTGTCATGTCGTTGTTGGTGATGATGAAGGAAAGAGTGGGGAAAGCGCTCGGTTCCGCCCCTGTCCTTGCTGATGCCAATTGCACAATGGTATGTATCTATATGTCCATCGTACTGCTTATTTCCAGCGTTCTGTATGAATTAACAGGCTTTGCCTATGCCGATATCCTGGGTACGGCAGGGTTGATCTGGTTTTCCGTTGCGGAAGGCAGGGAAGCACTTGAAAAGGCAAGGGAAAGAAGCTATGAAACCGACTGCTGCCATGAAGAAGGTTGTCAGAAGTGACTTCTTGCATAGGGCACTGCCGACTGATCTCCAAAATCTCCCTTTAAATATTTGAAATATCCGGTTATCGCGATCATAGCGGCATTATCCGTTGAATAGGCCATTTTCGGAATAAATACATTCCATTGGTTACGGATTCCCAGGTCTGTGAGGGCTTTTCGCAGTCCGCTGTTGGCGGAAACGCCACCGGCAATGGCTATGTCTCTGATTCCGGTCTGCTCGGCGGCAAGGCTCAGTTTGTGAAGAAGAATATCCACAATCGTTTTTTGAACGGAAGCACAGATATCTGCTTTGTTCTTTTCAATGAATTCAGGATCTTCCTTCAAACGGTCCCGGAGGAAATAGAGGATAGAAGTCTTTAATCCGCTGAAACTATAATCCAGCCCGGGGATCTGTGGCTTTGCAAAACGGTATGCATTGGGATTGCCGTTCATGGCGAGCTGGTCAATCATCGGTCCGCCGGGATAGGGGAGTTCCAGTATCTTGGCCGTCTTGTCGAAAGCTTCGCCCGCCGCATCATCAATGGTTTGCCCGATGATTTCCATGGAAAAATGATCCTTCACCCTGACAATTTGGGTATGCCCCCCGGAAACTGTCAGACAAAGGAAAGGGAAGGCCGGTACTGGCCTGGTAGCGGCTTCATCCTGAATAAAGTGCGCCAGGATGTGTGCCCTGAGATGATCGATTTCAAGGATCGGGATATTCAGTCCGAGCGCAAACGACTTGGCAAAAGAGATTCCCACAAGCAGCGAGCCGAGCAGGCCGGGCCCTCTGGTGAAGGCAACGGCAGAAAGTTGATTTTTGTTTATATTTGCTTTTTGTATGGCTGATGCAATGACCGGAATGATATTTTGCTGATGGGCACGGGAAGCCAGCTCAGGAACCACACCGCCGAAAGCTTTGTGGACATCCTGACCGGCCGTGACATTAGAAAGTATCCGGTCGCCGGCAATGATTGCTGCAGCCGTATCATCACAGGATGACTCGATTCCAAGGATATATATTGGCTTCAACGGGTTGTCAGTTCTAAGGAAAATACAAAGGTATCATAAAAAGAGGATTTAAAATAGTGGCTTATGTGATGACGGTGATCCTGTCGCTTCTCATCACCTTTTTCTTATTGCTCCGTGATCCAAGGGTACAGACATTCTTGGCAAGGATGGCGTCGGATTATCTTTCCAAAGCACTGAAAACGGAAATCAGGATAGGAGGGTTTGACCTGTCTGTTTTCCGGGGATTGATCATCGAAAAGATCAGTGTAAAGGATCGGTATAACCAGCAGATCATATCCGCCGATAAAATCAGCATTATCCCTGGCAGATTTAGTTACAGCAAAAAAATCCTCAACATCCAAAAAATCTTCCTGGACAAAGGAGTGTTCCAGCTTGTTACGCATAAAGGCGACAGTAGCCTGAGTTTTCAGTTCATCATTGATTATTTCAGTTCCCGAACTACGGTGCAAAAGCCCGTGGATACTACGCCCGGAACCAAGTGGAATCTCTCCTTTTCTGCCGTTCAGATTGCTGATACCCGTTTTCATTACCAGGATGAAAATGCCGCACCCGCCGATACCGGCATGGATTACAGCAATATCGACATCAATCACATTAACATCCTGATCACAGATTTTATTCCTTATGAGGATACCCTCGTAGGGAAAATCCGGTATCTCTCTGCCGTGGAAAGGTCCGGATTTGCTCTCCGCTCATTTAGCGGGGATTGCCGGGTCAGTTCGAAGTTTATCCGTGTGAAACAATTGAAGATAGTAACCGATCGTGCCAATCTCGATCTTGATCTTGAATTCACGTATGATACCTGGAGCGATTTCAATGATTTTCTGAATAAAGTAAAGATCAGGGCGGAGATTAATCCCTCGGAGATTGATCTTCAGGAGATCGGCCATTTTGCCCCGGTGATGTATGATATGAAAGATAGAATAAAGTTCAGGGGGAATGTGAAAGGAACGGTCAGCAATTTCAGGGCACGCGACCTGAAGTTTGCATTTGGAACCCATTCTCGTTTTTCGGGAAACATCACCGCAACTGGTCTTCCCAATGTGGAGGAGACCTTTGTGGACATGAATATCAAATCCTTTTCAACCAAACAGGAGGATATTGAATCGTTTAACCTGCCTGCAGGAGCAGGGAATATTACCCTTCCTGCCATCCTGAAAAGTGCCGGAACCTTTAATCTGAAGGGCATGTTTACGGGTTTCTATAATGATTTTGTTGCCAATGCACGACTCAGCACCGCTATCGGGACACTGGTCACTGACCTCACGCTCAGGAAACCGAAGGGGAAGATGCAGATTTCGTATATCGGGCAAGCAAACGGACAACAGCTTAACCTGGGAGAACTCTTTAACACCAAAACCCTGGGAATTGTCTCGTTTCGTGCCGATATTAATGGTCAGGGACTGAATTATAAGAATGCGGACCTTACCGCAAACATGGTGATTGATTCGCTGGAACTGAATCATTACAATTACCGGCATATCAATATTAAAGGAGGACTGGCGGAGAAGAAATTCAACGGTCAGTTGCTTGTCAATGATCCCAATCTTCAGCTTGATTTCAATGGGTTGGTTGACTTTAGTGACACTTTGCCGTTATTCGATTTTAATGCCCATATCCGAAGAGCGCAGCTTTTCACGCTGAATATCCTGAAAAGGGATTCTATCATGAACTTAACCACCACGCTGAATGTGAATTTCCGGGGGAATAATCTGGATAACATTGAAGGAATTATCCTTATCGACAGTACATGGTATACGGAGGGACAACATGTGGTACCCATGCAGCAGCTATCCCTCCTCACATCTCGGGATGAAAACAATTACAAATCGTATCACCTGGTCTCTGATTTTGTGAATGCCGATATATCCGGGAAGTTTAATTTCACGGATCTGATCCCTTCCGTTGAGTCTTTCATCACGAATTACCTGGCTTCTTTTAACATGAACAAAGAGCAGGTTGCCGCACTTCCGATGACCAATCAGCAGCTTCATTATCGAATAAAGATCAAAAACAGTGATCCCCTCACGGCTGTTTTTGTTCCTTTTCTGAAGGTGGCACCCAACACCATGGTGGAAGGTGACTATGATGAGGCCGGACAGGTAATCGCTGTTAATGGCAAATCTGATAAAATAGGTCTGTTCGGAATGCAGTTGCACAACTGGTATGTTCATGCCACCAGCAGGATCGACAACCTGAACATCATCACGGGTTGCAGCGATTTTGAACTGAAAAAAAATGATGAACAGGATACCCTTACCATCGTGATGGATTCATTGCGAATCGTTTCAAATATCCGCGAGGACAGTATCCACTACAGGATTACCTGGAATGAGCGGGACAGCACCAGCCTGATCGGCGGATACCTCAGCTTCAGGAACAGTCCGATACTGGATTTGAAGCTGACGGATTTTAATGTAATGATTGATAAACGATTCTGGCATATCTCCCCGGGAAATTTAATTTACATTGATTCAACGGGTGTTTCCATTAGCGATCTCTCATTCCGGAAGGAAGAGCAATATCTGAAAATAGAAGGAAAAGTTTCTTCACAGAAAGAGGATACTCTTTTTGCGGATTTTAACAAGGTTGATATTTCCAACCTGGATTATTTCATCGGAGATCCCAGTGTCAATATTGATGGTATTTTAAGCGGAAGATTCAGTTTGAGTAACATCTTCAGCAAGCTTACGGTTCTGGCGGATCTCCATCTTGATGGATTCAGTTTTAACAAGGAGGCACTCGGAGATGCCACGTTCAGGATACGCTATGATGATGGTCTTAAACGATTTGACGTGAATTCGGAAATTCTTTACACGGGAAATACCGGGACGAATATTCCCTTCAAGCTTTCCGGCAGCTATTTCATGGGAGAGAAAGAACCCCGGATGGATTTCGATCTGCATCTGAAAAATCTGAATCTGAAGATGGTCGCACCGTTTGTTTCTTCCTTCATGTCAAGAGTAAGTGGTTTTGCTTCGGGGGATGTGAAGATTACCGGGAAACTAGCTGAGCCTGTTTTCAAAGGAAAGATCAACCTGATGCGGACGGAATTCTGTATCGATTACCTGAAAGTCCCCTACACACTGGCTGATGTCGTTACGGTCGAAGAGGGTTACTTTGGATTCAATAACATCACTTTATATGATTCGTTGGGAAACAAAGCCTATCTGAATGGGAAGATCACACATAAACATCTCCGGGATGTAAGGCTGGATCTGAATATCGACCTGAATGATTTTTCTGCCTTCAGAAATACGTTTGCCCAAAATAACCTGTTTTACGGAACAGCCCGGGGGACTGGCAATGTGAAGATCACAGGTCCCCTGGATGACATCTTTATCGGTGTAAAAGCACAAACCGGGGGCGGGACCCATGTGATCATTCCCATCAATACTACGGCAGGAGTGGGGCAGAATGATTATATCCTCTTTGATTATCGGGGGGTGGATACCGTGGCTTTCAACAAGATTCAGCCAACGATATCCTCTACAGGACTTTCACTGAATATCGCCCTGCAGGTCAATCCAACCGCGGACCTTGAAGTTTTCTTCCCGGATCAGCTGGGAAGCATCAATGCCAAAGGAGCGGGGAATTTTACAATGACCCTGAATCCCTATTCCGATTTCACCCTGGGTGGAACCTATACCATTCAAAAAGGGACCTTTCTCTTCCAGCTCCGGAACCTGATGCGTTATAACCTGACAATTAAAGAAGGGAGTCGGATTTACTGGACGGGCGATCCTACAGATGCTGATATTTCGATGAGTGCAGTATACAAGAGCAGGGTTCCGCTGGAAGGATTGACCACTGATGCCGATCTGAAATCAGTCCGGGTTCCGGTGGAATGCATCGTTCATCTCTTCGGAAAGCTGATGAATCCTGATATTTCAGTGAGCCTGAACCTGCCGAATGTCGACGAAAGCATCAAAGCAATGGTTTTTAGCGCGATCGACACGACCAATTCCGCGGAGATGACGCAGCAGATGATCAATATCCTTGTATTCAATCAGTTTAGATCAACCCAGGGGATGAACACCGGGAACATCAATGTCGGTAACACCTCTCTCTCTTTGCTGACCAACCTGGCCAATTCTTTTACTTCCAAGTTCTCAAAAAGAGTGAATATCGGGTTGAATTATGCACGGTCATCTACCAATGCCGGGCAGGAAATTGATGTGGCCATCTCAACCCAGGTTTTCAACGAAAGGTTGCATCTTGACGGATTGTTTGGAATGAACAGTATGAATCCCAATGCTACCGCACAAAAAGCAAGTACCATTGTGGGGGATATCAACATTGCCTATGACCTTACCAGGAACCGACGCTGGCAACTCCGGGGTTTCAACCGGACCAATACTTACGATAATCTAAACCTCAACAATTCACCCTACACACAGGGATTCGGGCTCTCTTTCAAAAGGGATTTTAATAACTGGTTCGATATCTTCAAAAAGGAAAAAAAGTAAATCACTCTTTCCGAAAATACTTTCTTTCGGAGTTCATCCCGATCTTCTCATGATCCATCAGCCATTGAATGGCATGGATGATCTTATCCTCATGAAGGGGCGCAGCAGCAGCAACCAGTTCTTCCAGGTCGCAAGGTTTTCTCTGAAGGAGGGGCATAATTTGTTTCTGGACATTTTCAAATTCCAGGTCGTTTAACTCGATTTTGTTCCGCTCAATGCAAACATCACATTTTCCGCATCTTGTGGGTTCGGATTCCCCAAAATATCGCAGAAGCTGCTCACTACGGCAGATATGAGCTGTTTCGGCATAGGCAATTACGGCTTCAAGTCTCCGGGTAGCTTCCCTGAAACGCTCACCATAATTGACCGGTGATAGCATCAGATCCTTCGCATCCAGCCTTTCTTCGGAAAATATAATCCTGGGAGATTCTGTTCGGGGAATATAGTCCAGCACTTCCCGCTTCTGCAGTTTAAAAAGCATTTCTGTCACCTGTTCTTTGGAAAGATTACTCCGCTTAGCTAGTTCCTCTTCGCGGATCGTGGAAAATTCGGTCAGGATTCCGGCATAGGAACGTAAAAGTGTTTTGATAAAGGGATCGAAGGCAACATTTTCCACCTGGAAACGGTATAGGGACTCTTTATCTGCTTTGATAAATATCCTGGAAGGAGCGTGAATGGCCTCATTCAGGATCAGATATCCTTCTTTCTCCATTAGTTTCAATGCGTTATAAACGATGATGGGTGAAAATTTATACTGTGCGGAGAAATCGGAAAGGTCAAAATCGGAGGCGGAATCCCTTCCGCTGCCCACCGGGATCTGCAGGTAATTTCCCAGCGCCTGGTAAATGTCCTTGATCAGCTTGATGTCAGGATACGTGATGGTAAGATTATGCCTGGCATCCAGGATATTGGCTTTTTCGATCAGCAGCACGGCAAACGATTCCTTCTCATCTCTTCCTGCCCGGCCGGCTTCCTGGAAATAGGCCTCGATGCTGTCGGGAAGATCAATATGGATGACAAACCGGACATTGGGTTTGTCAATTCCCATCCCGAAGGCATTGGTGGCAACGATCACCCGCTTTTCTTCCTTCATCCAGGCATTCTGCCGCTTATCCCTTTCAGGCGTATCCAGTCCTGCATGATAAAAGGTGGAGGAAATGTTGTTTTTCACAAGAAAATCGCTGATCTCTTTGGTTTGTCTGCGGTTTCTTACATAAATGATCCCGGCACCTTTCACTTTCTCAATGATTTTCAGGATCCGGCGGTGCTTGTCTTCTTCATGAAAGACGAAATAGGTAAGGTTTTTCCGTTCAAAGCTTTTCTGGAAGAGGTTCTTCTTCTTAAATTTCAGCCTTACTTGTATATCCTCAATGACCTGGCTTGTGGCAGTGGCCGTAAGCGCCAGGATTGGCGTACCGGGAAGAAATTCCCTGATCTCTGCAATCTGCAGGTAAGGAGGTCGGAAATCGTAGCCCCATTGCGAGATACAATGTGCCTCATCCACCGCCAACAGATTTACCTTAAAACGCTTCAGGGCATCCCGCATTTTGGGTGTGGTAAGGCGTTCCGGAGATACATATAGCAGTTTGTTATGCCCAAATCTGCAATTATTCAGTACGATGTCAATCTCATCCTGGTGCATTCCCGAATAGATGGCTCCGGCATTGATTCCGCGCTTTTTCAGGTTGTCCACCTGGTCTTTCATCAATGAAATCAAAGGGGAAATGACAATGCAGATCCCTTCATTTGCCATGGCGGGTACCTGGAACGTAAGTGATTTTCCTCCGCCCGTTGGCAGAAGGGCAAGGGTATCATTACCATCGAGTACCGACTGGATAATATCTTCCTGCAGGGGCCGGAAAGCAGGATACCCCCAATATTTCTGGAGGATCTGGTGTATGTTCAATTCAGTGAATCTTAAAGGATCACTCTTTTTACGGAGTCAATAATGGTTCCGTCAACCCATTTCACTATGGCAACAATCTCATCGCTAAGCTTGAGTTCATCCGGGACGCCACAGATGGCTTCCGCCTCCGCTTTCAATTCCCCGATGGTTTTTATCGGTAGAGAGGAGTTCTTCATTTTTTCAATCAGGTCGGTCCTCAGCGGGTTGATGGCAATTCCCCTTTCGGTGACAATCACGTCGATCAATTCCCCCGGACCGCAAATCGTGGTAACCGCCTCCCGGATCACCGGAAGCCGGTCACGGAAAAGCGGAATAGGAAGGATGGTACATTTTGCGAAGAGACAGTTTTGCCAGCCACCAATCCCGTGTAGAAGATAACCATCGGAATGGGTGACCACATTGGCATTGAAATTCACATCTACCTCCGTGGCTCCCAGGATGGTCACATCGACCATGGAAGCGAAATTTCCTTTTCCATGGTAATTATAACTTGTAAAAGGGCTGGTATTCACATGATTGGGATTTTCCCGCATCGAACGTACGCCATCCAGATCAAAAGTCTGCCCGTCGAGGATATAGTCAACCAGGCCTGCTTCAAGCATATTCACCAAGTATTTATTGCTTCCACCTCTGGCGAAACGAGCTTTCCAGCCACGTTCTCTCAACTTTTCCGCGAAATAGATCCCGATCGAGAGGGCTGTACCTCCGGCACCGGCCTGGAAAGAAAATCCATCCCGGATTATCCCTGCCTCATCACAGAACTGGGCCGTCCATTCGGCCAGGAGAAGACGGTCGGGGCTCTTGGTGATTTCCGTTGTACCGCTGATGATTTTCTCAGGGATTCCGACTTTGTCAACTACCACAACAAAATCCACTAGGTTTCCATTGATTTGCCAGGGAATACAGGGAAAAGGAACGAGATGATCCGTTACCACTATGACCTTGTCGGCATACTGGCTGTCGGCCAGGGCAAATCCCAGCAAACCACAAGCAGCAGGACCATCTACTCCGTTTGCATTTCCAAAAGCATCGGCCGAAGGTGCTGCTATGACCGCAATGTCAATGTGGACTTCGCCATCCTGCACTGCCTGGTAACGGCCGCCGTGTGACCGGAGAACACCCAGTCCACTCATTTTTCCAAGGGAAGTAAATTTCCCGAGTGCACCATTCATGCTGCCTTCGATGTGATGAATGGTCCCATCTTCGAGATATTTTATTAGTGGTTCATGACAGGGAAAGGAAGCGGAAGGAAACCACATCAAGTCTTTCACTCCTTCTTCTTTTGCAATATCAAAGATCTGGTTGGCTACAAGGTCACCATTTCTAAAATGATGGTGTGTTGAAATGGTCATTCCGTCTTTCAAACCGCATCTCAAAAGGGCTTCTTTCAGACTGGTCACCTCTTTATTACCGTCGGCCGGGTAATCGATACAGGAGGCAATGGGAGGAGCGGCTTTTCTTCCGGTTGGACGGTATTTCCCGACACCCATGTACGGAATGGCTTCTTTCCCGTTGATGATGGTTGGAACGATACGTCCTGCTGCATTGGTTACCAGTTTATCATACTTGTTCATACGTTTCCCTCCAGTTTTCATTGAGTTTTCCCATTTTAACAGCTAAGTTGATCGTATTCAGGGCTCTTTTTACGACCGGTGGGTCGATCATCTTGGTTCCCAATGATACGACGCCAAGTCCCTGTTCAGTGGCTTTGTGAAAGGCTGAAACAATCTTTTTGGCTTTTTCGATTTCATCTGCCGAGGGGGCAAAGTTTTCATGAATGATCCGGATCTGGCGTGGATGAATACAACCCATCCCATCGAAACCGAGCGCTTTTGAACGCAGCACGTTATTTTTTAACCCTTCTGTATCGCCCACATCCGAGAAAACGGAGTCAATCGGCTGAATTCCTGCGGCTCTGGCAGCATTCACCACCATGCTCCTTGCAAAGAAGGATTCGGCGCCTTCGTTGGTACGACGTGTGCCCAGATCGGCTGTATAATCCTCAAGTCCGATGGCAATGGCCACCACATTATCGGCAGCACTGGCAATCTGATAGGCATTGATTACACCAAGAGCGCTCTCGATGATTGGCATGATCCAAACCGGTTGGCCGGTGCCTGTTTTACTCCGGATGGCTTCAATCCGTTTGTTCACTTCCTGGATCTGTTTTGCGTTTTCACACTTCGGAAGCAGGATCAGGTTAACATGGTGAGGAATCACATAATCAAGGTCATCGAGCCCGCGCTGCCCCTGGTTGATCCGGACCATCCGTTCAGCGCCGTAGAAATTGATTCCACACAGGGCATTACGAACGAGAAAACGTGCCTCATCTTTTTTATCGGGGGCCACTGCATCCTCCAAGTCAAGAATGATCCCGTCAGGATGGTGGATTCCGGCGTTGATCATCAGGCTGGGCGTGTTACCCGGCAGGTAAAGACGTGAAAACCGGTTTTTATCTTTTGCAGTGGAATATTTATTTTCCTTTAGCATCTCTGGCAGGAACTCCTTCGCGGCAGGCATTACTTTTTTAATCGCAGCTTCAATCCTGGCTGATAATACCAACGCCAAAGCCCCGGAATCTTCAATCTTCAGCAATGCATTTTTGATTTGATAAAAATCCAACATGCCCATGGCCAGTGCCCGAATCGACTTTCCGTAAAGAACGGTAACCTTGCTTTCAATGATGAGTTCGATTCCCCCGCTCTCTCTGATTTCGAGGGTGATAAAGCAATCCGATCTGACGGTCTTGCCTTTGTTTCCCGTAGTGATTATTTCTCCCATAGTTTATGAATTACAAAATCGAACTTCAAAAATAGAAAAAAGCATCCGATTTTCCTTAATTTTGCTGCTCTATAAAAGGGGAAGATGGCAAAAAAAGCTAAAAACAGTGCTTTCGGGTTTCAGGAGAATATCTTTCTCATGGTTTTATTCAAGCTGTCGATTGTACTGGTTTTGTTCTTCCTCTCAAGGGTCGTCTTCTATCTTTTCAATTTGCAGTATTTCTCTTCCCTGGGGACACAGGAAACCCTGAGGATTTTTTTTATCGGGCTTCGTTTCGATATCTCTGCTATTGTGATCATCAATGCACCTTTTATCATTTTTAACACCCTGCCATTTTCTTTCCGAACCGGCAAAATATATCAGCGGATCCTCAACAGTTATTTTTATGTGATCAACAGCTTCGCGCTGATGACCAACTTCGGCGATATGATTTATTTCCGTTTTACACTGAAAAGGACAACGGCCGATATCTTCAGGTACCTGGGGGTGGGAGGGGATTTTGATAAACTCCTTCCGCAGTTTCTGAAGGATTTCTGGTACATAATGGTGATCTGGATCGTTTTTGTCGTTCTTTTGGTTTGGCTTTGCAGCCGCTTCAGCTTGAGAGTCAATACCAAGAAAACCGTCAAAAAGGGAGACGTGACATTTTATTTTGTGAATACCCTGCTTTTCCTGATCACGATATTTGTCGGAGTTATTGGCATCAGAGGTGGTTTTCAGTTGCGACCCATCGGTATTATAACGGCGGGAAATTACATTTCTGCCAAAAATGTCCCGCTGCTGATCAATACTCCTTTTGCGATAGCCAAAACGATCGATAATGAATCCCTCAAGCCGCTGACTTATTTCCAGACGGAGAATGAACTGGAGAAAATCTATTCTCCCGTTCATAAAGGGGATACAACGGGTTTCAGACAGATGAATGTGGTGATCATCATCATGGAAAGCTTTTCGGCAGAACATTTCGGATCACTCAACCGGGGTGTCGATGAAGGAAGGTACCAGGGGTTCACACCTTTCCTTGATTCACTGATCGGGGAGGGATATGTAATCAAGGCTTTTGCGAATGGAAAGACATCCATCCAGGGAATACCGGCCATATTATCCGGAATCCCGTCGCTCATGAATGAATCTTACATTCAGTCCAATTATTCAACCGACAAGGTGATCAGCATTGCCGGAGCCTTAAAACAGAAAGGTTATACCACTGCTTTCTTTCATGGCGGAACCAATGGAACCATGGGTTTTGATTCCTATACCCATTATACCGGTTTTGATCATTATTACGGAAGATCAGAATACAAAAATGATCGCGATTACGACGGGAAATGGGGGATCCGTGATGAAGAATTTTTTCAGTACACGGCTGGGATCATGAACAAAATGCCTCAACCTTTCATCATGGCTTTTTTTTCGCTGTCATCTCATCACCCTTATGTTGTTCCGCCAAAGTATGCGCACCGTTTCCGGAAAGGGAAACTCCCGATCCAGGAAAGTGTGATGTATGCAGATTATTCACTGAAACGGTTCTTTGAAACGGCTCGTGCCATGAAGTGGTTTAAAAATACCCTTTTTGTCATTACCGCCGATCACACCTCCGAAGCTTCCCTGCCTTGGTATCAGACAGATGCAGGGCAATATTCCATTCCGGTCATTTTTTACCAGCCGGGGAACAAGTTGAAAGGCCTATCCGGGATTGTTGCACAGCAAACTGACATTGTGCCTACCATCTTTGATTTGATACATTATGACCATGATTACCTGGCATTCGGGTCCAGTGTGTTTGATTCGGTGGCTCCCCGTTTTTCTGTACATTACATCTCAGGAATTTATGGGATGATCAAAGACGGATACCTGTTGGAATTCGACGGAGGCAAAACAACGGCACTGTTTGATATGAAAAACGACAGCCTACAGAAAAACAACCTGGTTTCGAAAAATCTCCCCGTTCAGTCGGCACTTGAGATCTTCCTCAAGGCGTATATTCAGCAATACAACAATCGTGTCATTGAAAACCGTCTTACTGTGGAATAAATCATATGGAAGTACTGAAAAAAATCGTCTTTATCATCAATCCGGTCTCGGGTGTTGGAAAACAAAAAAACATCGAGAAATCGATAGAAGTAGGAATTGACCGGAAGAAATTTAATCATACGGTGATTACTACGGAAGGACCGGGGCAGGCCACCATTATTTGCCGGCAGGCCGTGGAAGATCAGACCGATATCGTCGTCGCGGTGGGAGGCGACGGGACAGTGAATGAGATCGGGCAGGCATTGGTAGGAACCAACACGGCGCTGGCCATCATCCCGACCGGTTCGGGAAACGGGCTGGCTCGCCATCTGAAGATCCCTTTTGATTTTAAAAAGGCCATCCAGGTGATCAACCGGGGAAAATTGCATAAGATTGATACGGCAACGGTTAATGGGAAAGTATTTCTGAGCATTGCCGGGGTAGGGTATGAGGCTTTTGTAGCGAAGAAATTCGCCAAGGCGCCGAAAAGAGGTTTTTTTACTTATTTCAGAATCGTCTCCGGCGAATATCCGCTTTACAAGCCAAAGAAATATACCCTGATGATCGACGGAAAGAAAATCACCCGGAAGGCACTTTCCATCTCTTTTGCCAACTCCAACCAGTTTGGGAACAATGCTTCGGTCGACCCGACGGCAAAGCTGGATGACGGATTCATCGATCTTTGCATCATCCGGCGGATCCCGATTTACAAAATCCCATTTCTCTTACCGATGCTGTTCACTAAAACATTTCACAAAACACAATACATAGAAATTATCCGGGTCAAAAAAGTCACGGTAGAAAGAACGAAAGGGAAAAGCATTCATTTTGATGGTGATCCTTTTAAGATGGGGGATACCCTCGAAATGAAAATAAATCCCTTATCCCTCAATGTCATAATTCCTTAATTATACCTCCTGAATGAACCTGTCTACCGCCCACTCCATCAGCGAAAAGATCAAATCATTCCTGCTTGAGCAGGGTTTTTCAAACCGGATATCCGATTATGTGGTCGATTTTCTCGACCTCTTTATCGTTTTTGTTGCATCGTTACTGGTTTATCACATTATAAAATTCATCATCAACCGTTTCCTCAAAAGGTTGATCCTGCATTCCAAAAGCCGGTGGGATGATTATCTGTACGAAAACAAGGTATTTACCCGGCTGGCACTCATCGTACCTGCGCTGATCCTCAATGTTGCCCTTCCGGCTACCATATCACAATATCCCGGCGTAATCCACTTTCTGCAGGTTGTGCTTGAACTTTATTCCGCCTGTGTGATGATCCTGGTAGCGAATTCTTTTCTCAATGCCGTTTATCATATTTATGGAGATTTTGAAGTTGCCAGTTCCAAACCCATCAAAGGCTATATTCAGATCGCGAAGATCATCGTGATTGTGGTAGGTGCCATCGTGATCATTTCCATGCTGATTGGGCAGTCCCCGCTCAGCTTGCTTGCCGGCCTGGGCGCCATCTCAGCTGTATTGTTGTTGGTTTTCAAGGACAGCATACTGGGTTTCGTGGCGGGTGTTCAGATTTCAAGCAACAACATGATGATGATCGGCGATTGGATCACCATGCCCAAACACAATGTGGATGGTGTGGTGATCGATATTTCGCTGGTGATCGTGAAGGTGAGGAATTTTGATAATTCCATAGTGACCATTCCCACCTATACCTTCGTTTCGGAATCCGTGTTGAACTGGCGTGGAATGATGGAATCAGGTGGAAGAAGGATGAAACGATCCGTACTGATTGACCTTACCTCCATCAGGGCCATTGATGATGCATTTATGGAAAAAATCAGAAAATTTAACATTCCCGGATATGCCTCTCAGGGAGAGCCGGGAACCATCACCAATCTCACCCTTTTCAGGGGTTATCTGACGAATCACCTGAAAAATAATCCTGCTGTCAACCAGCAAAACCTGATCATGGTGCGGCTCTTGCAAAGCACGGAGAATGGCCTGCCGCTGGAAGTCATGGCATTCAGTCCGTTGCCGGATCTCATCGATTTTGAGAATTTTCAATCGGTGCTCTTCGAGCACATTTTTGCGGTTTTACCAGAATTTGACCTGAAGATTATACAACGTCACGGCATGATGCTTCCCATTGCAAGGGAGGATAAAAATTCCTAATTTTGCATCCGATTAATAAACCCTTATCAATCATATTCTTAAACATAAAAATGTATGGCATTCAATCTGAGAAACCGCAATTTCTTAAAAGAGCTTGATTTCACTTCAGCGGAATTGAAATTCTTGCTGGATCTTGCAATTGATTTAAAAAAGGCAAAATATGCCGGAATCGAACAACCCCGTTTGACAGGAAAAAACATTGCGCTGATTTTCGAGAAAGCCTCAACCCGCACCCGTTGTGCATTTGAGGTGGCTGCCCTCGACCAGGGTGCCCGGGTAACCTACCTTGGTCCCGATGGCTCACACATCGGCAAGAAGGAAACCATGAAAGATACAGCCCGGGTTCTCGGAAGAATGTATGATGGGATCGAATACCGTGGCTTCGGCCAGGCCATCGTGGAAGAACTGGGTGCTTATGCCGGGGTTCCTGTTTGGAATGGTCTGACCAACGAATGGCACCCTACACAGATCCTGGCCGATTTCATGACTATGATGGAGCATTCAGACAAGCCCCTCAACCAGGTTGCTTTCTGTTATTGTGGTGATGCCCGTTTTAACATGGGAAACTCACTGATGGTTGGCGCAGCAAAAATGGGAATGGATTTCCGTGCCGCTGCACCAAAACAATACTGGCCCGCACAGGATCTGATTGATCAGTGTAAAACGATTGCACTGGAAACCGGAGCGAAGATCCTCGTTACCGAAGATGTCAGCGAAGCCGTTAAAGGCGTCGATTTTATCTACACCGATGTATGGGTTTCGATGGGCGAAGATCCGAAACTCTGGGAAGCACGGATCAAGGAGATGCTTCCTTACCAGGTAAATCAGGCATTGATGGAAAAGACGGGTAACCCGAAAGTGAAGTTTATGCATTGTTTACCGGCCTTCCACAATACGGATACCGGTGTTGGAAAAGATATTTTCGAGCGTTACGGAGTTCCTGCCATGGAAGTTACCGAAGAGGTTTTTGAATCACCGGCCTCCATCGTATTTGATGAGGCCGAAAATCGCCTTCATACGATCAAGGCGGTGATGGTAGCCACTCTCGGCGCTTAATTCCGCTCAACGATATTCCCGTCTTCGCACCGCAACGTGCGTGACGGGAATTTTTCAAAGAAGGTATAGTTGTGAGTAGCCAACAGGACGGCGCTTCCGGTACGTGAAATATCAAAAAGAAGGCTGATTATCCCCTCCGAAGTCTCAGGATCGAGGTTACCGGTCGGCTCATCAGCAAGAATGATTTCCGGGTCATTGATCAAGGCCCGGGCAATAACAACGCGCTGCTGTTCCCCTCCCGACAACTGGTGCGGCTTTTTCTTTCCTTTGGTCTCCAGGTTCACCTTTGCAAGCACTTCCAGTACCCGCTTTTCCATTTCCTTCTTATCGGTCCAACCGGTCGCCTTCATTACAAAAATCAGGTTTTCGGCTACAGAACGGTCCATCAGTAACTGAAAATCCTGAAAGACAATTCCGAGTTTCCTGCGGAGGTAGGGGATATCACGTGTTTTCAGCTTTCGCAAATCGTAGGTGGCAATGATCGCTTTCCCGGTGGTGACAGGTATATCGGCATAAATCGTTTTCAGCAGGCTGCTTTTCCCGGATCCCGTTTTTCCGATCAGGTAAACGAACTCCCCTTTGTCAATCTCGAGATTGATATTGGCAAGGATCAGGTTCTGGTGCTGGAATACCGAAACTTTTTCGAATTGTATGATGATATTATTTTCCATATGGAATGGTTGAGGGATCAAAAATAAAGATTTCCTGCAAAAGGGTTTTCAAACATCAAGTTTTTTGATTTTTCCGTAAGGGAGTTCTTCAGCGATCTCCAGGATGGCATCCAGCTTTTCAAGAAGATGACAACGGCTGAGCGCCCGCTTTGGGCTGTTCTTCCTGAAATAGGCAATCAAGGTGAAGTTTTCGTCCCTGATCTGGATATAATCGGGTATTTTGCTGGTGCCCTGGATTTTCAGGATGTACATGCTGTGAAATTAATGAGACGGTGATTCATCCTTTGCTTTTCGCTGCCTGACGATCTCATACAAAATTACACCGGCTGCAACTGAGACATTCAGTGAACCGATTTCGCCCATGACAGGAATGGTAACCAGTTCATCGGCCGAACGGAGCAATTCATCAGAAATTCCGTCTTCCTCCGAACCCATGATCAGCGCAAGCGGCCCGGTATAGTCAATTTCAGTATAATTTGTAACGGCCTTTTCGGTGGCTGCAATGATCTTTAACCCGCTTTGCTTCATCAGTTGAACGGTTTCTTTCAGGCTGTTTGTCCTTACGACCGGTAGCTTATATAAGGCGCCGGCTGATGTCTTGATGGCATCGGAAGTAACCTGTGCAGCGCCCTTTTCAGGGAGGATGACCCCATCAACGCCGGCACATTCGGCGGTTCTGGCGATAGCACCCAGGTTTCTGACATCGGTAAGACGATCAAGCATCAGGAAAAGGGGAATTCTTCCCTTCTCATATACAAAAGGTATCAACTGTTCCGTTCGCTGGTACGAGATCTCCGAAATAAAAGCAATGACTCCCTGGTGATTTTGACGGGTCATCCGGTTTAGCTTTTCGATGGGAACAAATTGCATGGGGATCTCCAGTTCTTTGATCATCCCATGCAATTGATGAAACCCTTCTCCCTTCAACCCCGTCTGAATGAGTACCTTATCGATCTCTTTCCCCGATTTCATGGCTTCGATTACCGGTCTGATACCGTAAATGGTGTTTTCTTTTTTCAACATGGCCTTTATTTAATCCTGTAAAATTAAGCGAAAGATCAAAATTACCCTAATTTTGGCAGAAATGAACGGTAAATGGTAAAGATTGGCCTGCTCTCAGATACGCATGGATCTATTCATCCAAGGCTTTCTGAATTTTTTAAGGATTGCGTCCAAATCTGGCATGCAGGGGATATCGGGAATATTGAGACAGCCGACAAATTGGCTGCTTTAAAACCCCTGCTGGCAGTTTACGGAAATATCGACGGGCAAACGGTCCGACAGACCTATCCTGAAACACTGATCTTTTACACGGAGCAGGTCAAGGTGATGATGACCCATATCGGCGGTTATCCAGGTCGTTATGAAAAGGGTGTACGGGAAAAAATTATGATGGTAAAACCGAAGATCTTCATATCAGGTCATTCTCACATATTAAAGGTGATGTATGATAAGAAATATGATCTGCTGCATATCAATCCCGGAGCCGCCGGAAACAGCGGATTGCATAAATCCATCACCATGATAAGGTTTGTGATCGACGGAAGCAATATCAGGGACCTGGAAGTGCTGGATCTGCCAAGATCGGTTTTACCTTAGCCGGTCCGCCGACTTCACCAGTGCTTCATCCTTCCGGATGGCCCGGCTGGCAAGGATCAGAAAGACAATCGAAATCAAAGGTAAAAAAGCGCCCAGTTCATACGAGGGTTCCGCTTTTACGATATCTCTGAACATCCGGTTGCTGTAAAGCAGGAAAATTACGGCAATCAGTATGACATTGATCAGAAAGGCCGTATTCACGACCAACAGTTGTTTTCTGCGGTTTCCGTACATAAAAATGGCAGCTCCGGATAACAGGATCGAACAGATCATCAAAATCAACATGGGAGAAGTGGATGCGAAATCGATATAAACATTTGCCTCCATGTACTTCATTCCGGTAACTGATAACTGGTAGGTCCCTGTTGCATCATTTGTATAGGCAGCTATCGGAAAAACGAATGAAATGATCCCGGAAATAAAGACGATGGCTAAAAATACGGTTTGAATTCTTTGTATCATAAAATAATATCTTTGGTTGCAGTGCGTTCCTATAATGCTTGTGATGCGAAATTAGGAAACATTTTCCGGACATTACTTTGGAGGGCAGAAAATATTTTTCTTGATTTTGCTTTATTATTTTATATCTTTGTGCTTCATAATGGATTTCCCTTCAATTTTCAGATTGATGCCATTAAGTTTATTTTAGAATTCAATCGTTTCTCCTTAGAAGTTATTATTACCCCAAAATTTTTTGTTTTGAGTTCGGTTTTTTCTTCCAGGATTTTTGTTTATCAAAATTAATTAACCAATGTACGACATCATTTCACTCGATAGCAAGGAGTTATCGGAAATCAAAGAAATTGCAAAGCAATTGAACATTCCCAAGATCGATCGCCTGACCAAACAGGAACTTGTCTACAAGATTCTCGATCATCAAGCCTTAAATCCTTCTCAGGAGCTTCTCGAACAGGAGAAGAAAGTTGTCAAAAAAGAATTCCGGCCCCGCCGTCAGCGGACGCCTGGTAAACCGGCCAATCCTTCTGTGGTCACCCATAAGATTGCACCTGATCCGGTTGCCAAATCCAACTATCCCGACCGGAGAAGTGTGGAGAAAATCATCACGGAAAAAATCCCTGCAAGGCCGCCTATCGTCCTTGAAACACCGAATATTTTCCCGGAAAAAGAAAATAAACGAGAAGTCATTGCCGTTCCCGGTAAGCTGGTTGATCCTGAACTGATCGTCAACAGTGTTGAGGAGTTTGAATTTGAAGCCGCTATAAAGAAAGAAGCCGAGCCGGAACCCATGGTTGTAAAACCGGTTTCCGAAGGACTGAGCGGAGATGTACAGGGCGAACCTGTTGATCTTCTTCCTCCTGCACATTCGGAAGTTCAGCTTCCCAATCCTGAACGGAAACCGCGTGATCCAAGAAAATATCCTGAAAAACGCGAAGAATATTCCTTCGAATTTGAGGGGATCATTGCCAGCGAAGGTGTATTGGAAATCATGGCCGACGGTTACGGTTTCTTGCGTTCATCGGATTACAATTACCTGAACTCTCCCGATGATGTTTATGTATCACAGTCACAGATCAAATTGTTTGGCCTTAAAACCGGCGATACCGTCCGCGGCACCATTCGCCCGCCCAAAGAAGGGGAAAAATACTTCCCGCTGATCAAGGTGGAGCTGATCAATGGCCGCACACCGGAAGAAGTTAGAGACCGTATTCCTTTCGATTACCTGACTCCGCTTTTCCCCAATAAGAAATTTAAACTAACCGGACATCCTCAGGATTCGATGTCAACCCGTATCATCGACATGTTTGCGCCGATCGGTATGGGACAGCGTGGTTTGATCGTAGCACAGCCAAAAACCGGTAAAACGGTACTGCTCAAAGAGATCGCCAATGCCATCGCATTCAATCATCCCGAAGTTTACATGATCATCCTGCTGATTGACGAACGGCCTGAAGAAGTTACTGATATGCAGCGGAGTGTCCGCGCCGAGGTGATTTCCTCAACCTTCGATGAACCGGCTGAACGTCATGCACGGATCTCCAACATCATCCTTGAAAAAGCAAAAAGACTCGTGGAATGTGGACATGATGTGGTAATCCTGCTCGACTCGATTACCCGTTTGGCCAGGGCATACAATACCGTAGCCCCTGCATCCGGAAAAGTATTATCCGGCGGGGTTGAAGCCAACGCATTGCAGAAACCAAAACGGTTCTTCGGCGCCGCCCGCCAGATCGAAAATGGCGGTTCACTGACCATCATCGCCACAGCTTTGACTGACACCGGTTCCAAAATGGACGAGGTAATCTTCGAGGAATTCAAAGGTACTGGTAACATGGAGCTTCAGCTCGACCGTAAACTTTCCAATAAACGGATTTACCCGGCCATCGATATCGTTTCATCCAGTACACGCCGTGAAGACCTCTTACTCGAAAAAGATATGCTTCAGCGAATCTGGATTCTTCGTAACCACCTGGCCGACATGAATTCACTCGAAGCCATGGAATTCCTGAAGGAAAGAATGAAATTTACGAACACGAACGAAGAGTTCATGATTTCGATGAATAGCTAAAAAGATCTGTAGCTTCCGACTCCTTTTCCAAAAGATCAGGAGCTGGCAGTTGCAGAGCTTAATACTTTCCCGGCCAGTTTTACCAGGTCCATCCCGTCAAAATTCCCGCTGCTCATCAGCAGCAGATTCTTGTTTTTCCATTCTTCTTCCAGCAACCGTTCATATAGCAGCGCTGCATCACTGAAAATTTCCACTTTCTCGTTTCCGAATCCTTCTCTGATCTGATCTTCGGTGATTGCGGGCAATCGTTTCAGTTGAATGGCATGCGGGTTGAAATAAACGATGGCCGTATCGGCCGCATCCATACTGCCTTTGTAATGCGACAGGAATTCCAGGCTCAGGCTGCTATAAGTATGCAATTCCATGCAAGCCACCAGCTTTTTCCCCGGATATTGTTCTTTTACTGCCTTCAGGGTTGCCATGAGTTTGGAAGGCGAATGGGCGAAATCTTTATAGATGGCGCAATCTGGATTTTTCGCTACCAGTTCAAGTCGTTTGGATGCACCATTAAATGACCGGATAGCCGCGTAAAATTCCTGATCCGGAATGCCCAGCTGATTGCAAACCAGTCGAGCACCATTCAGATTCAGCAGGTTATGCTTGCCAAATACCAGCAAGGGATATTCCCGGCCTTCAAAATGGATAGTTGTGATTCCGCCGGAAATGGAGTGATCCGGATAGGAATAGGGCAGGATCATGAGGTCTTTCCTGTCTCCCGGGCAGATGCGTTTCAATTCCTCGTCCTCTTCACAATAGATCAAAGTCCCATCATTGGAGATAAGCCGGATAAAAATTTTGAACTGTTCAACATAGTTTTCGAATGTCGGGAATACATTGATGTGATCCCATGCGATACCACTCAGCAAGGCAATATCCGGTTGATAGAGATGGAATTTGGGCCGGAGATCGATGGGAGAAGTAAGATATTCATCCCCCTCCAGGATCATATATGGAGCAGAATCGGTGAGCTTTACCATCACTTCGAAGCCTTCCAGCTGTGCACCCACCATGTAATCGCAGTCTTTCCGGTAATATTGCAGCACATGAAGGATCATGGCCGTGATGGTGGTCTTGCCATGGCTTCCGCCGATGACCACGCGAATTTTATCTTTTGAATGCTCGTAAAGATATTCCGGGTAGGAATAAACGGGTAATCCAAGGGCTTTGGCTTTCAGGAGTTCCGGGTTATCCGCTTTTGCATGCATCCCGAGGATAATGGAATCCAGGTCGGGGGTGATATTGGATTCATTCCATCCTTCCTGCAAGGGCAGGAGCCCATACCGGGCAAGACGGCTTTTGGAAGGCTCAAATATCTCATCATCAGATCCCGTGACCTGATAGTTTTTTTTATGAAGGGCAATGGCCAGATTGTGCATGGCGCTTCCGCCGATCGCGATAAAATGAACTTTCATGGAATATCTTTTTCTCAAAAATACAAACTTCTTCTTGGCATTCGTGAAATGTGGTTGTATTTTTACGATGCTAATCTTAAAAAATTTATGCGAAACCGAATTGAAGAATATAATGAAAGGCTTTCGGGGGCTACGCTCCGGGAGATCATTGCCTTTTCTGTGTGTGAGTTTGGGGCCAGACTTGCTCTTGCCAGCAGCATGGGGGCTGAGGATCAGGTGATTACTGATATGATCGCCGAAGTTGCACCTGAGATGAGGATATTTACGCTGGATACAGGAAGGATGTTTCAGGAAACCTATGACCTGATTGCCATCACGGAAGATCAATACAAAATTAAAATTCAAATGGTTTTCCCTGATGCATATGATGTTGAAGAGATGGTCAATTCCAGGGGGATCAACCTGTTTTATGAAAGTGTTGAGAACCGGAAGCTGTGCTGTCATATACGGAAGGTCGAGCCGATGAAAAGGGCTTTGCTGGAGACGGATGCATGGATTAGCGGGCTTCGTCGCGAACAATCGGCGACCCGGCAAAATA
The DNA here is from genome assembly GCA_038244085.1 of Bacteroidales bacterium. Classification (GTDB taxonomy): domain Bacteria; phylum Bacteroidota; class Bacteroidia; order Bacteroidales; family FEN-979; genus FEN-979. The sequence goes on from JBBRTX010000004.1 coordinate 143,836, forward strand.
TGCAGGTGGTGGAATGGGATGAAAGATACAACCGGATCAAGATTAACCCCCTGATCGACTGGACTTCTAAGCAGTTGGGAGAATACATTCATGATAACAAGATTCCCTACAATACACTGCACGATAAGGGATATCCAAGCATCGGATGTCTGCCTTGTACCCGGGCTGTTCTCGCGGGGGAAGATTTCCGGGCAGGCCGATGGTGGTGGGAAAGCGCCGAAAATAAAGAGTGCGGGTTACACGTGAAGTAATTCCCGATCAGGAGAATCGTATGGCTTTTACCGGTGTGATCCGTGTGATGATGTACGACGGAATGATCAGCATAAGCAAGCAAATCAAAATAGTAGCCCCATTCAGAATCAGTATGTTGATGAGATCCAGATTGATGGGTACTGTCGAAACATAATAAGATTCCTGTGGCAGGGTAAGAACCCCGAATTTCAACTGGATAAAACTGATGGCCAACCCGACCAGGTTGCCGAGGATCACACCCTGGCCTATGATATAAGTTGCATTGATCAGGAATATCTTACGAATGCTGCGATTGTTCATTCCCAGTGCCTTAAGGATCCCGATCATGTTCGTTCTTTCCAGGATCAGTATCAGCAGCGTCGAGATCATGGTAATCCCCGCAACCATTGTCATGAGGATCAGGATAATCAGTACATTGATGTCCTGCAGGTCAAGCCAGTCAAAGATCTGCGGGTAAAGCTGTTTAATCGTCCTGGCATCGAGCGAAAAACCGATCCGTTTGTAAACATATTTTCCCAGCCGTTCCAGGTCATTGAAATTGTTGATGGTAACCTCGAAACCGCCTACTTCATCCGAAGTCCAGTCGTTTAGCTTCTGAATATGACGGATATCACCGATTACGTAAAGACGGTCAAACTCCTCCAAGCCTGTTTCATAAATTCCGGTAATGAGGAATTTTCGTCCAAGTGTCGTGGTTCCCGAGATAAAATAGATGCGGAGCGGATCGCCGAGCTTTAATTTCAGCAGCGAAGCCAGGTTTTTTGAAATCAGAACATCATTGCTTTTCCCGGTATCACTCAGATTTAGGAAGGTTCCCTCAACCATTTTATTTCGGAAATAAGAAGGATCAAAATCACGTCCAATCCCTTTCAGGATAATCCCCTGGATCTGATCCTGGGTCTTGATAATCCCTGCCTTGGTGGCAAAAACCTGGATATGCCGGATTCCTTTTTCATACTGTAATGTCGGGTAAAAATCATTTTCGACAGAGATCGGCTTGGCCTCTGCCGATTCATTTTCATCATAATGAGAAATCTGGATATGCGAACCGAACCCGATGACTTTTTCCCGGATCTGTTTCTGGAATCCCGTGAGAATCGCGATCGCAAGGAACATCACCGTCAACCCCAGGGCAATGCTCATTATGGCGATCCGGACGATCGGTCGTGAGAAATTTTCCTTATTTTTCGAAAGGAGCCTCCGGGATATGAAAAATTCCGTATTCAATATTTTTATGCTTATTTTGCAAAGGTATTAATTTGAGATCAGAGATCAGGAATTGATGATAAGGATTGGATGTTGTTTTACTGGCTTTAACGGATTATTATGAGGAAATATGGTGTATTGACCTTGTTCATGCTGGCTTTTATCCTTCAGACGAAAGGACAGAATTATGCGGCGGCAGAAAGAACTTCCCTTTATATACCCTTATTGAAAAATAAAAACATTGCGATAGTGGCAAATGTGGCCTCCACTGTCAACGGGATAAACATCGTGGATACACTGCTTGGCTGCGGATTGCAAATCCGGAAAATTTTCTCTCCGGAACATGGATTCAGGCAATATGCTGAAGCCGGTCAGTCGTTGAAAAATTTTACGGATTCGTTGACTGGCCTTCCCGTGGTTTCGCTTTATGGAAAGAAGAAAAAACCGGATTCATTGGATATGAAAGGGGTAGATATCATAGTTTTTGATTTACAGGATGCGGGGGTTCGATTCTTTACCTACATTTCTACGCTTACTTTTGTGATGGAATCCTGTGCAGAGAATCATGTCCCGCTCATCGTCCTTGACCGGGCCAATCCCAATATCTTTTACATTGACGGACCGATGATGGATTCCGCTCACCAGTCGTTTGTGGGTCTTCATCCGGTTCCGGTGGTCTATGGGATGACCATCGGTGAATATGCCATGATGGTGAACGGGGAAAAATGGTTAAAAGACGGGCTGGTATGCGATCTGAAGGTGATACCGTTGGAAAATTATACGCATCAAACCCGAATGACAAAACTTGCGGGACCGCCATCACCTAATCTCCCGAACCTCAACGCGGTTTACCTTTATCCTTCGCTCTGCTTTTTCGAAGGAACATCCGTTAGTGTTGGGCGGGGTACTGATTATCCATTTGAAGTTTTTGGTCACCCGGCGATGAAAGGATTTTCGTTTTCATTCACCCCTCTGCCGAAAAAGGGATTCGCGCTGAATCCGCCTTTGAACGGGCAAACCTGTCTTGGTCTTGACTTACGACAATTTTATAACGCTCACCCGAAACTGTTGGGACGAATTAACCTGCTTTGGATGTTTATGGCCTACCGGGACATGGGGAGCATACCGGAATTTTTTAATGATTATTTTGATAAACTGGCCGGTAATGGAATCTTACGAAAGCAAATAATTGAAGGAAACTCCGAGATGGATATCCGTAAATCGTGGAAACCCGGTTTGGATGCCTTTAAGAAAATCAGGATCAAATATCTGATGTATCCTGAATCGTAAAAAAGTTTTATTTTTTACCCGGATAAACTTTCAGGGCTTCATCCAGGCAGATCATGGCATTTTTCAGGTCTTCGGTGTTCAGCACGTAACTGATTCTGACCTCATCAAGCCCGCGTCCTTTTGTGGAGTAGAACCCTGTTGCAGGTGCCAGCATGACCGTTTTTCCATTAAAGGAAAAATCTTCAAGCAGCCATTGACAGAATTTGTCTGAGTTGTCGATGGGTAATCTTGCCACAGCATAGAATGCACCGCCGGGATTGGGGCAGAAACATCCTTTCATCTTGTTGATCGATTCCACTACAATATCGCGGCGTTTATGATATTCCGCCAGGACCGTGTCGAAATAGGACGCTGGTGTGTTGATCGCTTCTTCGCCAATGATTTGGCCGAAGGTTGGCGGACTGAGTCTTGCCTGGGCAAATTTCATGGCCGTGCAGATAACCTCCTTGTTTTTGGAGATCATCACTCCGATGCGCGCTCCGCAAGCACTGTAACGCTTCGAAATGGAATCGAGCAGCACAACATTCTGATCGATACCTTCCAGGTGCATTACCGAATGATGTTTTTTCCCATCATAGGTAAATTCACGGTAAACCTCATCAGAAAAAAGGAACAGGTCGTGTTTTAAGACGATCTCTTTCAGCAGTTCCAGTTCTTCCCTTGAATAAAGATAACCTGTAGGATTATTCGGATTACAGATCATGATGGCCTTGGTCTTCGGGGTAATTGCATCCTCGAAAGCCTGCATTGGAGGAAGGGCAAAACCTGTTTCAATGCGTGAATCAATGGGCTTTACCACCACACCGGAGGTCTGTGAAAAACCGTTGTAATTGGCATAAAAGGGTTCAGGGATGATAATTTCATCCCCCGGATCCAGGCAGGTGTTCAGTGCAAAAAGTATCGCTTCCGAACCACCGGTGGTCACAATCATCTCTTCCGGCGTGACCTCAATGTCACACTGTTTGTAATAGTCCACCAGCTTCTTACGGTAGGAAAGAATTCCTGCCGAATGGCTGTATTCGATCACTTTAAGGTCTATTTCCCTGACCTTGTTCATGACATTTTTCGGCGTCTCAATGTCCGGTTGACCAATATTCAGATGGTAAACCTTAATACCTCTTTTTTTGGCTTCTTCCGAAAACGGAACCAGCTTCCGGATAGGGGAAGCTGGCATCGTTTTACCCTTTAATGAAATAGTAGGCATATGATTTAGTTATTTTGAAATGGGAGAGGCAGATTGATCAGGTGATTTTTCAGGAACTTTCTCAGTTGGTTTTGCAACGACATTTCCCTTGATGGAAAGGACAATGCGGTTGGTTTTTGCATTGGAAGTAACCGTTACGGTTTTATTGATCGGACCCACGTTGTGTGTTGCATAGGTCACCGTAATCTTGTCACTTTTTCCGGGAAGGATGGGCTCCTGTGGCCAGGTAGGTACGGTACAACCGCATGATGATTGTGGTTTGTTCAGAATCAGAGGCTCTTTGCCGGTATTTGTAAACTTAAATTCACAAGTACCATCAGCTCCCTGAAACAGCGTGCCATAATCATGGACAACCTTTTCAAATGAAATCTCGGGTGCATTGGGATTAACAGGCGCCTGCTGTGCCTGATCCTGAGCCATCAGTCCTGCTGTGGCAAAAACCATCAGAGTAATACTAATGATCAATTTTTTCATAGGAATGAATTATTTAAATGAATGAATAATTTCGGGTGACAAAAGTATAAAATATATCTGGTAAATTCGAAAAATCCTTGTAAATTACTAATAATGGGCAAAGGTTTTTCACACAACGAATAAATTATTATTTAATTTTACAGTAAGAAACTTAATTTATGAACATGCGACCGATTTTTTTTCTCATCCTGATCGCCCCGTTGCTACTCACAAACTGTGCCAAAAAAGCCGCCCCGGTTGCAAAAACTGAAATGAAAATGGCTAATTCTGCATCCCTGCAACCCTGTATTGTCTATAAAACCCGCTCGGATTACAACAAGCTGGTTCCGGTTATTCTGTCTCCCGATAAAACGACAATCGTTTCCTATCCTGATATCAAGGATGTTTTCTACAAAGGTAAGCTGGCTTATCCTACCGAACTGGCTGGCGGATATCTGCTCGACAACCGGGGCATCGGACCGGATGTAGCTTTCCTGAATTATACGTATGATGAATATTCGAGGATGTTCAAAACTCCTGTTGGCGGTGAATTGTGGAAAAGAATGCTGGATAAGGATCCGCTGCTGGAAATGTACCAGTGTGGGAACCGGACGCAATATAAAGAAATCGAAAAGGAGCTGAATGATCTTATCATTTCGGGGAAAATCAAGGATTACAAAAGGTTGAAATAACGGGCTGCGCTTATACCGAAATCATTGATTATGTGATTTATCATATTATTATCCTGTTTATAAATCTTTCGAATTGACACAGTCGTTGGTTAAGATAAAAGAGTTGGATGGGAAGCAATTGTATTACAGTTTCCTTGCAGGTGCTCAGCGTATTTTTGACAATCAGAAGTACCTCAACAAGATCAATGTCTTTCCCGTTGCAGATGCCGATACCGGTACTAACCTGGCCTCAACCATGCGTTCGATCATGGATGCGGTGATCCCTACTGATAATCCCAAACAGACAGCTGTGGCCATTGCCGATGTTGCACTGACAGGCGCCCGGGGGAATTCCGGAATCATATTCGCTCAATTTCTTTATGGTTTCAGCAATGAAATCCAGCATGAACGGGCACTCGACGTCAGGTCATTTGCCGACAGCATGCGGAAGGCTGTGGCATATGCCTATGAGGCCATCGCCAATCCGGTGGAAGGTACCATCCTGACAGTCATCAAAGACTGGGCAGAATACCTGTATTACCTGAAAGATGTAATCGATGATTTTATAGAAATTCTGATCGTAGCTTATAACCGGGCCCAGCAATCACTCGCCAACACCACCCGCCAGCTGGAAGTCCTTGCCAAATCTCATGTCGTTGATGCCGGTGCAAAAGGCTTCGTGGTCTTCCTGGAAGGATTTCTTGATTTTTTGACCAAGGGAGATCCTACAAAATCCATAAAGACAAGCGCTGTGATTGAAGAGGCTACGATCGAAAAAGTCTCCCATGAGGTGATCACTTTCCGCTATTGTTCGGAGGCGATGGTGAACGGGGTGAATTTCGATCATAAAAAGATCAGGGAATCCATTTTGTCTTTTGGAGACTCCCTGGTCATTGCCGGAACACAAGAAAAAATGCGGATTCACATCCACACTGATCATCCTGCAGAATTGTTCGCTCAGTTGCAGGAATTCGGAAATATTACCTATCAGAAGGTGGATGATATGATCATGCAGAATGAAATACTGAATAACCGGAAAGCCGGTATTGCGCTGGTCACAGATTCATGTTGTGACATTCCGGACAGGTTTCTCGACCAGTACCAGATTCACATGGTTCCGCTGAGCATTCATTTCGGAAGTACTTTTTTCCTTGATCGTCTTACCATACAACCTTCGCAGTTTTATACCCTGATGAGTAAAACTGGCAGTAAAGCATCTACTGCACAACCTTCGATCAAAGATTTTCAGAACAAATATGAATATCTCGCTACACATTACGAATCCATTATCGGAATCAACGTGAGCGGCGGGCTGAGCGGAACCTTCAACTCAAGTTTTCAGGCAGCAAAGGAGGTGAGGGAACGTAACGGCGGGAAGATCTCGATTTTCAATTCAAAGAACGTGACCGGAGGGTTGGGGCTCATCATTTTGCGGGCCTCCCAAGCCATCGAAGAAGGAATTTTACATGATGAACTTGCACTGAAAATTGAGGAATGGATTCAGAAAAGCCATATCAGGGTGAGCGTAACCACCCTGAAATATATCATTCAATCAGGAAGGGTAAATCCATTGAAAGGATTTATCGCTAAAACCCTGGATCTGAAGCCAATCATCATAATGGATAAAAAAGAAGGAAAGGCGGAGACATTTTCAAAATCCTTTTCCGAGAAAGGAACCAGGCGGAAAGTAATGCGAAACATCTCGAAGATCGCTGCAAGGAATAATATCTGGAATTACATCATTACTCATGCAGGAAATCCAAAAACAGCCGACTGGTATGCCATTGAAATGGAAAAGCTGACGGGTAAAAAACCGATTTTCGTCGATCATGCCTCTCCGGCACTGGTGGCAAATACTGGCCCCGGGGTGGTTTGCGTGGCATTCATGCTTGAATAGAATTCATTTTTGCCGATTTCGTTTCAACCAATAAAACTTCATCACAAATGATTCTGGAAATATCCGTCGTGATCTTTCTCTTTATGTTGATCGTCTTTTTGTTTTCTCTGATCAGAAGCGATAACTCGGTATCAGATATCGGATGGTGTACCGGGATTATACTGGTCTCGATCTTTTCGCTCTTTCAGGGGGGCACAATGGATCTGCCCAAAATCGTGATGAACTTTTTTGTGCTGGTATGGGGAGCGCGATTGTCAATCTATATCTATCTCAGAAACAAGGGAAAACCTGAGGATTTCCGTTATAAAACCATGAGGGAAACGTGGAAATATTTCACCCTGCGCAGTTTCTTTCAGATCTACCTTTTTCAGGGATTCATCCTGTTTCTGATCGCGATGCCCATCTGGGTGTTCAACTTTTCCGCGAAATCTGGCTTTGACCTGTTTGATATGGTTGGTGCAGTAATTTTTCTTACAGGATTTTATTTCGAAATGATGGCAGATGCCCAGGTGGACAGATTTCGTAAAGATCCTACCAACAAGGACAAACTTCTGACTTCCGGGTTGTGGTCCATTTCCCGACATCCCAATTATTTCGGGGAGGCCCTGATATGGTGGGGGATCAGCCTTTTTGCAGTAAATGTTTCCGGCGGATGGATCACCCTTATCAGCCCGGTTTTGATGACGGTGATCCTGCGGTATATCACCGGAGTTCCGCCGATGGAGAAAAGAATGGAAGGTCGTCCGGGTTGGGATGCTTACAAAAATGATACACCGGTTTTTGTTCCAAAAAACCTGATTGTCCATCATTCACATTAAACCACTCCCGGGGTTTGCTGGTTCCTCCATTTTTTAATAATTTAGCTAAAAATTTCCAACGATGATCAATCAGCAGCTTCTTGACCCGAAAAGCATTGTAGTTATAGGTGGTTCGAATGATATACACAAACCAGGCGGAGCTGTTCTGCGGAACCTTATTGAGGGCCAATACAAAGGCGAGCTTTTCGTCACTAACCTGAAAGAGCCGGTCGTTCAGGGGATCATGAGTTTTACAGATCCTTCAGAACTTCCATTTGTCGATCTGGCCATCATCGCCATTGCAGCCAAATATATCCTTGAAACGGTAGATTACCTTGTCAAAAACAAGAAAACAAGGGCGTTCATCATCTTGTCTGCCGGTTTTTCGGAAGAGAGTAAGGAAGGAAAACTGCTTGAAGAAAAAGTGGTTGAATCCATCAATTCTGTTGACGGAGCCCTCATCGGGCCGAACTGTATCGGTATATTGACCCCGGCTTACCAAGGCGTTTTTACCAAGCCCATCCCGAAACTGGATCCCAAAGGCTGTGATTTTATTTCAGGATCAGGTGCAACGGCCTGTTTCATCATGGAAGCCGGAATTCCGAACGGCCTTACCTTCGCCAGTGTATTTTCTGTCGGAAACAGCGCCCAGATGGGTGTTGAAGAGGTGCTCGGCTACCTTGACGAGACCTATAATCCGGAAACGAGTGCCAATGTGAAGTTGCTATATATTGAAAATATCTCAAAACCCGATCTGCTGCTGAAACATGCGAAATCCTTGATCCGGAAAGGATGTAAAATCGCCGCCATCAAGGCCGGTTCGTCGGAGGCGGGAAGCCGTGCCGCTTCTTCACATACTGGTGCATTGGCCAGTCCGGATGTTGCAGTGGATGCGCTCTTCCGCAAGGCTGGAATCGTTAGGTGTTTTGGTCGAGAAGAGCTCATCAGCGTTGCTTCGGTTTTTATGCATAAAGAACTGAAAGGAAAAAATATAGCCATCATCACGCATGCCGGTGGACCAGCCGTCATGCTCACCGATGCGCTTTCAAACAATGGGCTGATGGTGCCGCATCTCGAAGGACCGGGTACTGCTGAACTGCTCACAAAACTTTTTCCGGGTTCCTCGGTTGGAAATCCTATCGATTTTCTGGCCACGGGAACGGCCGACCAGTTAAGTACCATTATCGATTACTGCGAGAACCAGTTCCCGGAAATCGACGGAATGGCGGTGATATTCGGAACTCCGGGACTGAACAAGCTTTTCGATGTGTATGATGTAATTGACCAGAAGATGAAAAGTTGCTCAAAGCCGGTATATGCCATCCTTCCTTCGGTACTCACGGCCCATGAAGAGATTGAGGACTTCATCGCTAAGAGCAGGATCTTTTTTCCCGATGAGGTGACTTTCGGGAAGGCGCTCGCAAAGGTATACCATTCTGCTGGCCATACTGCCGCTGAGCCGGTTTTGCCCTGGGTTGACAAGGCCAGGATTCGTGCTGTCATCGACCATGCTGGTAATGGTTATATCTCTCCCCGTGAGATCAGTGAACTGATGGATGCCTGTGGAATCCCTCATGCCGGTGAAGCCGTAGTAACCAGCGCCGAAGAGGCCGTCAAATCTGCAGTGGCACTGGGTATGCCAGTGGTCATGAAAGTCGTCGGACCCGTTCATAAATCAGATGTCGGGGGAGTGATGCTCAACGTAAAGGATGAAGCATCGGTAAGAAATGAATTCGAACGGATGATCCGGATCAGGGATACGGTTGCGATACTGATTCAGCCGATGTTATCCGGGATTGAATTGTTTGTGGGTGCAAAGTCTGAACCCAAATTTGGCCATATGATCCTTTGCGGTATGGGCGGGATATTCATCGAAGTCTTAAAAGATGTGTCAGCCGGTTTGTCGCCGGTTAGCAAAGAGGAAGCTTTAACCATGATTCGTAACCTGAAGAGTTATCAGATCATCCGCGGCGTCCGTGGTCAGAAGGGCGTAAATGAAGATCAATTCGCCGATGTGATTGTACGTCTTTCAGCCTTGCTGCAAGCTGCTCCCGAGATTATTGAGCTGGATTTCAACCCGTTGCTTGGAAACCAGGAGACGGTAGTCGCCGTGGATGCCAGGATCAAAGTTAAGAAATAGAAATCCCTAAAAGATCCCCCGCAGATAGGAGAGGAAGTTCTCGGCAAATGTTGGTTTCAGGATAATAATAAAGATGATCCCAAAAATGGCTCCCCAGAAATGGGCGTCATGGCCAATATTATCTTTTGCCCTTTTGCTCATGTAATATTCATAAGCCAGGTATAAAACGCCCAAAATGGGTGCCGGTATCCCGATCGGTATGAAAAACAGGTGAATGACCGATTGCGGGAAGATCAGGATACTCGCGAAAACCACAGAGGAAATGGCCCCTGAAGCTCCGACTGCATTATAAAAAACATCATTCTTGTATTTTCCGTAGGCGGGGATAATCGACAACAATAATCCCCCAATATACAAAAGGAGATAATACAGGATATATCTTTCCCTGAAATATCCCCGCAAGAGGGCTTCAAGAACTCCGCCGAAAGAATAGAGCACAAGCATGTTGACGAATAGATGCAGCCAGCCGGCATGCAAAAAACCATAGGTGAAAAAACGGTACCATTGGTTGCTGTGCCTGACATCGTAGGCGTTGAATTTGAATTGATCAAAGTACCTGACGTCATTGATACAGAGGATGGATGCGATCGCTGTAACGACGATGATGGCAATGGTAATTTCCATGGAAGCTAAAAGTTAGGATATGCTTATTTGCCGGTCTCGATCTTCTGTTCTTTTGTGTAATCAATCTGTGAACCAAGGAGACTGTGAGGAATCAGGAAAATGATCAGCATAACGATGGAGGCAATGACGGCCCAGATTTTTCTGCTGCGGTTAAATAACTGAAAGATCAGCGCGACAACCCAGAAGATGAAGGCAATGAGGGATTTGTTATCGGTAAGATCATAGCCGAATGGCCATCCGGTCCAATATTCATTGAAAGAGAACTTTTGAACCAACGGACCAAAAATCAATCCTCCGATCAGCAGCGTGATCACGGTGCACCAAGTATAGATATAGGTGTTTTTTCCTTTAAAGAATGCTTCAAGACCGGTCACCGATGAAAATAACATGGCCAGGAAAATGAAAAAGATATGCGGGATCAGAACAATCCCGGGAACATAGCCCTTATACCTGAGAATTGTAGGTTCAGGGTTGAGTTCCTGTCGCTGGTTATCTTTTACCAGGGCAATATGATACATTACCTTACCGGCAGGATCAAGCTGGGGCAGATGAAAAGTAAGGTCATTTCCTTCCCGGTTCATGGGAGCAGTCGACCATTCATCATGACTGCTGAACCTGCGAAACCTGATTTCACCCTTTATTGCTGTATCGGCAGCAGGAATTTTTATCAGGGCGCCGTCGGTCCCGTCATACGTGCGGATTAATTTGTATTTGATCACTCTTTGATCCATCATCACTTTTCCGGAAATCGGATAAGTCGGACCGGTCATACGTTGATAAACCGCTACGCCTGCAGTAAAAAAGAAAGCGAAAAACCAGATGAGGAATGACTTCATAAATGCGTTTTTTAATGGTTAAATCTTCTGTGCAAATATACAATTTTCTCAATCTATCCGAGCTTGTTTCAAAATCCGGTACATTGCTGTATGAATCCGGGTTCGGATGTTCAGTTCAGCAAGTTTTTGGTTGGAAGCATCCGGAAACACGCGGTTCGAGAGAAATACATAAATAAGACCATTCTCGGGATCAGCCCAGATATAGGTTCCCGTAAAACCGGAATGTCCAAAGCTGGAAGGGGAGGCCTCCGGACAGACAGGGCCATCGGGAGAAGGATCATCTGGTGGTTTATCAAAACCGATGCCCCTGCGGTTATGATTCTCCGGGAACTGGACACGGGTGAATTCACGTATCGTAGAGGGAATCAGGTATTGCCGGCCTCCATATTCACCACCATTCAGGAGCATCCGGAGAATGATCGCCAAATCTGTTGAATTGGAAAAGAGGCCTGCATGTCCCGCCACACCGCCCAGCATGGCGGCTCCCGGGTCATGAACATAGCCGCGCAGCAATTGATTCCTAAAAAGCAGGTCATTCTCGGTGGGCATGATCCTGCTGGCTGGAAAACGATTGAGTGGATGAAATCCCATGGTTTGAAGGCCCAGCGGTTGATAAAAAACGCTGTCCGTATACCTGCTGAAATCCTGGTGCGTAACCCGTTCCACGATCCGTGCAAGCAGGTAGAATCCCAGGTCGCTGTATTTATAATCCTTAACCGGCCGCAGCGGGGATGCAATGATCCATGAAAAGACCGTATCGCGGTAATCTTTTCTCATGAAAAGATTTTCAGCTACCTGAAAAGGAAATTCTGCAGAAGCCAGTGAATCGTATATGCCGGGAATCAATCTCCGGTCTTTCATGGTTTTTTCAAAGAAAGGAATCCAGGGCTGGAGTCCTGCCTGGTGTGTCATCACTTCACGGATCGTAAGGTTTTCCTTGTTGGAGCCGGTTAGCTCCGGGAGATAGCTTCCCAGGTTTTCGTCAAGCTGGATTTTACCTTCATCATAAAGTCGCATAACAGCAAGCGTCGTTGCAATGACTTTGGTGAGAGAGGCAAGATCATAGATGCTTTCACGGGTAACCGGATTCGGGTCATTGTAACCGACAGATCCAAAGGATTTTTCATAAAAAATCTTCCCATTTTTGGCAAACAGCACCTGGCAACCGGGATAAGCCTGCTTTTGAATCCCTTCAAGTGCAATCGAATCGATTTCCTTCAATGCTTCAGAGGAGATTCCTGCTTCTTCGGATAGAATGTATTCAAACCGGTCGGCCGGTGTTCTGATTCCGGTGTTCAAGGGAAAAATCGCTGAACCGGTAACCGGAAGATGTCCGTTAGCCGCGATCCCGCCGAAGATGATTTCCGCTGAGGCCTCCTGAACGATCGGCTCATTTTGGTAAGAGATGAGGATCGTTTCGATTTTTGACACAACGGGCACTTGAGAAAGGGCGTAAGGCGAGCCGAAAATATCCAGAATGATCTTTCTTCTGGAAGCAAGCGAATCGATAAGAGCATATACCTGGGTGGGAATCCCGAATCGTTTGGTGGCGAGATTTGTGGTCGTATGAACGGCAATGATCACCAGGTTTGCATCACCCGTTTCATGGATTGCGCATGCCATCCCGGAACTGTCAAATGGCAAAGAAAGGTTGATTTTTTTTAACGCAGCGTATCTTGCGATCATTTCCTGAAAGGGCGTATGATTCGTGTCACCAATCGATAAAACGACAATCTTTTTGTATTCCAGGAAGTTCAGCGGGATCAGGTTGTTTTCATTTTTGACCACCGTGATTGCATTTTTAAACAGTTTTCTTTTCAGCACTTCTGATGATATCGGGTTGAGTTCATAAACCAGGGAATCCGGGTTGACCTGGTGATGAACCGCTAATCCCAAAGTGCTTTTCATCGTTAATATTTTCCTGCATTTTTCGTTGAGAAGATCGACTGAGATGATACCACTGTCAACCGCCAGGCAAATGGCTTTAACGGCAACGCCAATGTTCTGGGGCAGCAGAAGGATATCATTTCCTGCCAGCAAAGCTTTTACTTCTATTTCACCGGGTTTGAAGGATGAGGTAACCCCCTTCATGTCGAGGGCGTCGGTCACAGTGAATCCCTTGAATAATAATTTCCCCCTGAGCAAACGGGTAACGATTTCCGGAGAAAGTGTTGCCGGGATACGGAGCGAATCCAGGGCAGGGACAAAAAGGTGCCCGGTCATAACGCCGTCAATACCTTCCCGGATCAAGGCTTTGAAGGGAAAGAGTTCCACCGAATCCAGTCTTGTTTCAGGAAAAGGAACGACCGGAAGGGCCAGGTGCGAATCGGTATCGGTGTCCCCGTGTCCGGGAAAATGCTTGGCAGTGGCAAACACGCCATGATCCTGCAATCCATGCATGTAAGCGATGCCTTTTCGGGCAACCGCCTTCTTATCTTCCCCATAGGATCTTGATCCGATGACCGGGTTGGCAGGATTGTTATTGATATCCACCACCGGTGCGAAATTCAGATTCACGCCGATCCGCTTGCAATCCCAGGCAATGGCCGATGCCATCTCATAAACAAGGGAATCATCTTCCAGGGCGCCAAGCGTCATCTGGCGCGGAAAGGAGACGGTACTGTCCAGCCGCATTCCAAGTCCCCATTCGGCATCTATCGAAATGATCAATGGGGTCTGAACCACTTGCTGCAGGCGATTGGTCAGTGCTACCTGCAGAAGGGGAGTACCCTTGAAAAAGCAGATTCCACCGGGATTCCAGCTTTTGACTTGGCTTACCAGCGTATCTTCTGTGACGGAATCAAGATTCGAAGCAACCCGGATGATCATCAACTGGGCAATCTTTTGCTCAAGGGTTAACGAATTCATGACCGAATCCACCCAGGCAGAATCAACTGATGCAGTTTGAGGAATGGCAGCCTTCATCTTGCCAGCCAGAAACAGGGTAAGAAGGACGGTTAATAATAAGACAGGGAAACCCTTCATCATTCGGGGACGGTTAAATCAACACCAGCACAAAAGAAATAAAAATGCAGCTTCCTGCGTTAATTCTTATCCCTTTTTATTAACATTCCTGATCAGCGGACAGAGAAATGTGATACTTTTGGCGCCAATCCCACAGATCACTCAATACGGTAACGTGATCCCTTACCTGAAATTATCCTACATGTTAGCAATTCAAGATATTCAGAAAATTTCAACCCAAGTCCGGAGAGATATCCTCCGGATGACGAACGGTGCATCCTCAGGTCATCCTGGAGGCTCTCTTGGCTGTTCCGATTTCCTAACCATGCTTTATTTCGATATCATGAAACCGGAGGTAAAGTCTTTTACCACGGATGGCTCTGGTGAAGATCTTTTTTTTCTGTCGAACGGGCACCTTTCCCCGGTTTGGTATAGTGTACTGGCCAGGTATGGATATTTTCCCCTGGCAGAATTGGCTACCTTCCGGAAAATGAACTCCAGGCTCCAGGGGCATCCATCCTGTCATGATGGCCCTCCCGGGATCAGGATTTCGTCAGGATCGCTCGGACAGGGACTTTCGGTAGCTGTGGGTGCTGCCCTGGCTAAAAAAATGAATCATGACAGTCATATTGTTTATTGTCTTACTGGTGACGGGGAACTTCAGGAAGGCCAGAACTGGGAAGCCCTGATGTTCGCATTTGCTCATAAAACAGATAACATCATTGGCATCATTGATTATAATGGCCAACAGATCGATGGTCCGACCAAAAAGGTCATTGACATGGGGGACCTGAAGGCCAAGATCCTGGCATTCGGATGGGACCTTGTCGAGATGGATGGGCACGACCTGGCTCTGATGCGTGAAAAGATGAACCTGGCCCGTTCAATGACCGGTAAAGGAAAGCCGGTAATGGTGCTGATGAAAAGTCACATGGGTTATGGTGTGGATTTTATGCTGGATAATCATGAATGGCATGGAGTTGCGCCGGATGACAGCCAGCTGGTAAGGGCACTTTCCCAGATTCCCGAAACATTGGGAGATTATTAATCCTTTGAATACCGGTATGCTGAAACGGATTTTTCTTTTAATCATCCTGGGTCTTTGGATCGCGTTGGCGGGTATTGCCCAGAAATCCAATGAACAGGAGAAGCCGAAACCGGTTACCCGGATCCTGTTCGTCTTCGATGCGTCGCAGAGCATGTATGGCCGATGGCAGAGCGACACCAAATTCAACATCGCCACTCGTCTTTTTTCCAATATCCTTGACAGCCTGAAAAGCACAAAGAACCTGGAACTGGCATTGCGGGTTTATGGTCATCAAAAGCAATTCCCTCCCCAGGATTGTGATGATACCCGCCTGGAAGTCCCTTTTGGTCCTGATAATGTTGCCAGGATCAAACACAAACTCAAAACCATCACCCCAAAAGGAACCACACCCATTGCCTTTTCACTTGAACAAAGCATCAACGACTTCCCTCCGTGCGACAACTGCCGGAACATTGTAATTCTTATTACCGACGGGTTGGAGGAATGCGGCGGGGATCCCTGCCAGGTCTCATTTAATCTCCAGAAAAAAGGGATCATACTAAAACCTTTTATCATCGGAATCGGCAAGGATTTTCGGAAATCTTTTGATTGTGTCGGTAGCTATTTTGATGCAACCAATGAGAAAGAATTTGTTAGTGCACTGAATGTGGTGATTTCACGGGTTTTGAATCCGACCTCTGTACAGGTCAACCTTTTGGATCAATATGGAAAAGCTACAGAAACCAATGTAAACATGACCTTCTATGATAATTTCTCCGGAAAGATCATGTATAACTTCATTCATTCCATGAACAGCAAGGGTTTTCCGGATACGCTGCAGATTGATCCCCTGCTTTCTTATAACATCGTGGTACATACGATTCCGCCTGTGGAGAAGGACAGTGTGACAATGACCCCCGGAAAGCATACCATCGTTGGCATCGATGCTCCCCAGGGATCCCTTACCTTTCGTGCCGGTGCAACTGCGACGATCAAAAATCTTCCCTGTATCATCCGGAAGAAAGGATCGAGTGAAACCATTAATGTACAGCAGTTCGACCAGGTTGAAAAATACCTTACCGGTTTTTATGATGCGGAGATTCTTTGCCTTCCAAGAATCAATGTTTCCAAAATCGAGATTGCGCAAAGCCATACCACCATTGTTGAGATCCCTGTGCCGGGAATCGTTGTCATATCAAAAACAACGAACGGTTACGGCAGTCTGTATACCGATGGGAAGGATGGTCTTGTTTGGTTATACAATCTTCGCGACAATCCTTCATTACAGGAGACCCTTTATCTTCAGCCCGGGAAATACAGGGTTGTATTCCGTTCAAAATACGCTAACCGGTCAGATTATACCATTGAGAAATTTTTTACCGTGGAACCAGGTCAGACGGTGAATGTTAAACTTTATTAATGCAAAATATTTTTTATGAAGGAATATAGCAATGCCGGTTCAAAAGACACCCGATCCGGATTTGGAGAAGCATTGGCCGAACTCGGCAAAACAAATCCCAATGTGGTTGCACTCTGTGCTGATCTTACCGGTTCTCTCAAGATGGATGCTTTCGCAAAGGCCTTTCCTGAACGTTTCATTCAGGTGGGAATTGCTGAGGCGAACATGATCGGACTGGCCGCCGGGCTGACCATAGGAGGGAAAATCCCGTTTACCGGTACCTTTGCAAACTTCTCCACCAGCAGGGTGTATGATCAGATCCGCCAGTCGGTGGCTTATTCCGGGAAAAATGTCAAGATCTGTGCTTCCCATGCCGGGGTTACCCTGGGAGAAGATGGAGCCACGCACCAGGTTCTGGAAGATATCGGTATGATGAAAATGTTACCGGGAATGACCGTGATCAACCCCTGCGATTTCAACCAGACCAAGGCGGCAACCCTAGCGATTGCTGAATACATAGGGCCGGTTTACCTTCGCTTCGGCCGACCAAAAGTCCCCAATTTTACTCCCGCGGACCAGAAATTTGAAATCGGGAAGGCCCTGTTATTGAATGAAGGAAAGGATGTTTCGATTTTCGCCACCGGGCATCTCGTCTGGAAAGCGCTCGAAGCTTGCAAAATGCTTGAGGAGCAGGGTATATCCGCTGAAGTCATTAATATTCATACCATCAAACCGCTGGATACGGCAGCCATATTGGCTTCCGTGAGGAAAACCGGTTGTGTGGTCACTGCAGAAGAACACATGCGAAACGGTGGTCTTGGAGATTCGGTTGCCCAACTGCTTGCCCTGGAACATCCTGTTCCCATGGAGTATGTGGCCGTTGATGATCGTTTTGGTGAAAGCGGTAAACCTGAAGAACTGCTGAAAAAATTCGGCCTCGAAACGGTTGATATTGTCGCGGCTGCTAAAAAAGCTGTTTTAAGAAAATGAACAGAAAACTTTAAACCGGGAACTTCAGTAAGCATTACAAATTAATGCTGTTCCGCATTCCGGGTCAGTATCAGGGGGATATCTTTGTCGATGAATAGGGGAACGGTCTCTACCGTAACACTGCTTGTATCAAGGCCCAGTGAACGCACCTCTGAAATCCCGAATTTTTTCAGGACCGAATAAATGTCCATGATAAACTGTTCGCGTGGCGGGAAATCAAAATCATAATTCTGGATCCTGTCGATCACCACAAACCGGAAATCACTCAATACATTAAAATTTCTTAGCGATTCATAACGACTGAGCAGGTCGATCTCGTGATTTTTGCTCATTTCCTCAATCACCTGTCTGAAAAAGAGGTTAACCCTGGGCTGAACTTTGAACCCGATCTTAAAATCAACTTTGATTAAAACATCCGGAATCAGATGAGTGATCTTGTATTCAAGCAAATGAGGGTCATCAAGGATATCGACATGAAGCAGCCAGTAAACATCAGCTCGTTTGGGTTGTTTATTGAGGATCGAGTAGATGACTTTTGATTCAACTTCGTTCGCTTTATTGGCTTTGGTCAGGAAAACCAGGTTGGTGGCGTACCTGCTAATCGTTTCATCCTGGCTGAGGGCCTTGATCACTTCGAAGTAATTATCGATCTTGATAAATTCAATGAAGCTGTTTTTGATCTTTCTACCACTGAACCAAACATACATGATCAGGAACAAAATGCTTCCCATCAGAAGGGTAAACCAGCCGCCATGGAGGAATTTATTAAGATTGGCAACCAGGAATGAGCCTTCGATGAACAGGTATCCCATCAGAAGGAACAGGATCAGGTATACAGGATATCTCCGCAAGTAATAATAGATGCTGATCAGTATCGTTGTCATGAGCATCGTGATGTTGATGGTCAATCCATAAGCCGCCTCCATATTGGCCGATTTCCGGAAGAAGATGATCACAAAAAGACAACCGCAATAAAGCAGCCAGTTGATGCTTGACACATACATCTGACCCTTGAAGTTGGTTGGGTAATTGATCTTTACCTTTGGCCAGAAATTCAATGAGATGGCCTCACTGATAAGGGTAAAGGACCCGGTGATCATTGCCTGGCTGGCAATGATGGCAGCGACGGTGGCAATGATAATTCCCGGGATAAGAAACCAGGAAGGCATGATGGCATAAAACGGATTGGTGTTTTCATGGATATTATCTGCATTCAACAGGATCCAGGCTCCCTGGCCGAAATAATTCAGGATCAGCGACACTTTTACATAACCCCAGGTTCCCCTGATATTCTTGATCCCGCAATGACTCAGATCGGAATACAGTGCATCAGCTCCCGTGGTACAAAGAAAGACGGCTCCAAGAAGGATAAATCCTTGCGGAAATTGCGTAAGGAAGAGATAGGCATATTTTGGATTCAGTGCATTGATGATATGGGGATAATGGATCACCTGCGAAATTCCAAGCACGGATAGCATGGTAAACCAAACAAGCATAATCGGGCCAAAAGACGATCCGATCATTCTGGATCCAAATTTCTGAATAAAGAAAAGTGCTGTGACAATGAGGATGGCAATGGGTAAAACAGGAATGCGGGGATTGACGATCGATAACCCCTCAACGGCAGAAACAATGGTGATGGCAGGTGTAATGATCCCATCAGCGAGCAAGGTACATCCGCCGATGATTGCAAAGATGAAAGCCCATTTTGCCCGCTTACGGATCAGTGCAAAAAGTGCAAAAATCCCGCCTTCACCCTTATTATCGGCCCGGATTGTAAGAAAGATATACTTGATGGTGGTTTGAAGGGTAAGGGTCCACACGATGCAGGATAGTCCCCCGATGATAAACAATTCGGAGATGGTATCCGCCCCGCCCATAATGGCACGCATTACATATAGCGGTGACGTGCCGATATCGCCATAAACAATTCCCAGCGTGATCAGCATCCCCGCCGCAGAAAGATTATTGATCTGGCCCTTATTTAAGTTATGCCTCATCTTTCTCTTTACTGGAACTGAAATAGTTTCGGATCAATGCAACAAGCATCGGTAATAATGAAATGAAAATAATCAGCAGGATCGCGATGGAGAAGTTTTCTTTTACTACAGTCAGATTTCCAAAAAAGTAACCCGCGAGGGTAAAAAGCGTCACCCAGAGCACATTTCCTGCAAAACTAAACGCCAGGAACCGGTGATACTTCATAATCCCGATTCCGGCAACGAAAGGGGCAAAGGTCCGCAAAATGGGCATAAACCGGGCAATAATCAGGGTTTTCCCTCCATGCTTTTCATAAAACTTATGGGTCTTGATCAGGTACTCCTTTTTGATAAGTCTGTAATTCCGGTCGTATAC
Source organism: Bacteroidales bacterium (assembly GCA_038244085.1). Classification (GTDB taxonomy): domain Bacteria; phylum Bacteroidota; class Bacteroidia; order Bacteroidales; family FEN-979; genus FEN-979. The sequence goes on from JBBRTX010000004.1 coordinate 163,941, forward strand.
CTTTGACCCCAGAAAATGCCCGATGAAGTAATTGGTGTTATCGCCAATAAAAGCAGCTGATATCAATAAGGGAATGACAAACCAGATGCTCAGTGGCTGATTTGTCATCGCCGCGACGGTTCCTGTGGCAAACAGGAGGGAATCTCCGGGGAGAAAAGGCGTAACCACCAGACCGGTTTCGCAGAAAATGATGATGAAAAGGAGCAAGTAGGTCCATGTCCGGTAATCGGTAACCCATTGCTGGAGATAAACGTCGATGTGCAGGAGAAAATCAAAAAAAGTTCGAAGCAGTTCCATGATTAGCCAAAATATGAAAAGTCGCGCAAATCTACATTTTTATTTCAGAACTTGTTCTGATTCGTATTCGTAGTTGCTTTTTATCGATCACAAAAAAGGCTCTTTTCAGAAAGAAAGGAGTAAGGACGGTTGTGAGGAGAGCCATGAGCACAAGACTTGAGAATACCGATATCGAAATAAATCCTTTCTGAAGCGCAACATTGGAAATTACGAGTTCCATGATCCCTCTTGCATTCAATCCGAGCCCCAGCGCAATGGATTTTGAATCATCCATACCGGCCAGTCGCCCGCCGAGGTATCCTCCCAGGATCTTACTGATAAAAGAAACGATCAGGATGGTGATGAGAAGCGGAAAATCGCTGAGTGAAGTCAGGTTGAAGGCCATCCCGATGGACGCGAAAAAGATTGGTGCCAAAAAACCCATGGTAATGCCGGAAGTTGAATTTTTCACTTTATCAAAACTGCCCGTGGCAAACATCGTTCTTGGAATGAGGATGGCACCGAAAAATGCCCCGATGATGAAATGCAGTCCCACCCACTCAGCAATACTGGCAAAGGCAAGAACAAACACGATTACCAGTGCAAACAGGGATTCCTTCCCCTTCATATAAAGCAGGAATTTGTTGAAATAGGGGTTAATCACTTTCACCCTCGCCTTTGCTTGTTTGAAAAGTTTATATGCAATGATCAGAAAACCCATGAACAACATCACTTTGATCAATGACCAGGATGTGGATATGACCAGGTCTTTTAATTTTACAGATTCCTGGGAGAAATTCAGGATCACTCCAAGCACAAGTAATGACAATACATCATTGAAAATGGCCGCAGAGATGATCCGCTGACCCACATCGGAATTGAGTTTGCCCAGATCCATCAGGATCCGGATGCTGACGGGTAATGCCGTGATAGCTATGCAAAGCCCGAGAATAATGCTGAAAGTGGTATTGAAATCGAAAAGATAACCAATGCTGGTTCCACTGATAAAAGGAATGACAAACCCAAGAAGCGCGATCATACCATTTCTCCCGCGGACTGAATTACGGATCTCTTCCACCTCGATCTCCATCCCAGCCAGCACGATCAGGAAAAAAACACCAAGGTCAGCGAGAACACTCAGATTGCCGGTAACATGGATGAGGTTCAGTACCGAAGGACCCAGCAAGATCCCTGCAAGAACTTCCCCAATCATGGAGGGTTGACCGAACCGCTCCAGTACCTCTCCCATTACTTTCGCCGAGACGAGTACGATCAGTAAAGTTACGATGAAGGGAATCTCAGGAGCAGTGTGCAGGAACATGGTCTCTACGATACTTTAATACAAAATTAAATCTTTTTATTCAGCTATACGGAAAACGGTTAATTTTGTTGCATTCCCGTTCACTCAACTTTTATTACTGGCGGTACATCACTGTTTATAGCCTAAATCATTGAATACACTAATCCAATTTGGCCCTATTACAACCACAGGAACTGAACTGATCGCCGTCCTCTTCGGATTGCTCAGCGTCTGGTTCATGAAAAAGGAAAAGATCCTGGTCTTCCCTTTCGGCATCATCAACGTACTGATGTATGCATACATCTGTTACATCACCGGGCTCTATGCATACGCATCGATCAATATTTTTTATTTTGTGATGAGCGCCTACGGATGGTACAACTGGACGAGGAAAAAAGAAGATTCCCTGAAAATTACCCGCTGTTCATTAAAGGAACGTTTGTTCTATTCAGGATTAATCATCATATTCTTTTTTATTCTTTGGTTTCTGCTCGTCCGTTTCACCGACAGCACGGTGCCTGTATGGGATGCCCTCACTACTGCCATCTATATCGTAGGTATGTGGTTACTGGCCAGGAAGAAAATTGAAAACTGGATACTCTGGATCGCCGGAGATACCATTTCGATATTCCTCTTCGGTTATGAGCTGTTGTACTTCAGCAGTCTGCAATTTCTCCTGTTTACAATAATTGCTGTTTTTGGATTTCTGGAATGGAAAAGGAAAATCGGATGAGCTCAATCAGAAAGATTGCAATAACAGGACCGGAATCAACGGGTAAATCTATGCTTACTCGCGACCTGGCTGCCCATTTTCATACTACCTTTGTCGCGGAATATGCCCGGGAATATATTGCTTCACTTGATCGGCCCTATAATCAAAATGATATCCTTGAGATTGCCATGGGCCAACTTTCTAACGAACACCGGCTGGAGAAAACCGCCAGTGAAATCTTCTTTTGCGATACGGAACTGATTGTCACCAAGATATGGAGTGAAGTACGGTATGGTTCCTGTAATCCGTGGATTTTGGAAAACATTTTTGCCGGTGATTATGACCTTTACCTGCTTTGTTATATTGATCTTCCCTGGGAAGCAGATCCGCAGCGGGAACATCCGCACATGCGGCAGGAACTCTTCAACCTTTATCATGAAGAATTAAAGAAGCGGGAACTGCCCTTTGCGATTGTCCGGGGATTGGATGGCGAAAGATTGGATAATGCGATTCAGGCGATCAGATCGCATGGATTGATCCCCTGATCAATAAAAGTTCTTTAAAAATGTTACATTTATTGTCCAAATACAAACCGCTACCCTGATGTCGAACCGCCTGAAAATCCTGTTTCTTCCCCGTTGGTATCCGAACCGGTTCGATCCGATGCCGGGACTGTTTTTCCAGCGTCAGGCTGAGGTTCTTGTCGATTCCTGCGAAGTGGCCGTTCTTTCCGTTCACCCGGGGAAAGACGTTCCCAACAGATATGAACTGGATATGGCATGGGAAAACGGAGTGTTTGCGGTTCGCGTCTATTACCGGATACCCAAAAAAGAGATTCCGGTTCTCGGCCGGATCCTGAAAATTTATCGGTACTACAAGGCAAATGCTATTGGAATGAAGATGTTGCGCACCTATAAAGCCGACATTGTCCATGTGCATGTCCTGACCCGCACGGGAGTTATTGCCCTGATCAATAAAATCAGGAACAAGACTCCTTACATTGTTTCTGAACACTGGTCGAGATACTTTCCTGAAAACAAAAGCTACAATGGCTGGTTCAGGAAATTCCTCACAAGGATCGTGGTGAAAAAGGCCGGAGCGGTCATCGCAGTATCGGCAAAACTGAAAGAAGCCATGCAGGCATATCGCCTGGATAACCGTCATTTCGAAATCATCCCAAACCTGGTCGAGGTGGATAAATTTGTTCCTTCTGTAAATAAGGCATTGCCAGACACGCGGAGGGTGGTTCATATCAGCTGTTTTGATGACAGATCCAAGAACATCACCGGGTTTTTACGAGCCATCAAAAAAGTTACAGAAATAAAATCTGATTTTATCTGCGACATGATCGGCGAGGGCCCTGATTTTGAAAAGTGCAGAAGTTATGCTTATTCACTGGGTTTGAGAGATGTAGTTATTTTTAAAGGACTTCAAACAGACGGAGCCTTGATTTCATTGTTGAATACGGCTGATTTTCTTGTTCAGTCCAGCAATTTTGAAACTTTCGGAACTAGCATTATTGAGAGCCTGGCCTGCGGTGTCCCTGTGGTGTCAACCCGGGTGGGAATTGCAACAGAGGTAATTCATACGGTCAACGGAATCCTGGTAGCGCCCCGGGATGAAGAAGCCATGGCTGCAGCCATCGTGGAGATGTTGGGTATTTGCAGGCAATTTGATCATGAAATCATCCGGGAAGAGATCGTTTCAACATTCAACTCCGCTACGGTGACCAGCCGTCTGATTGAAATCTATCAACAAGTGTTGGGAATAGAAAAATAAAATCACCAGAAGGTGATCGTATGGTAAAAAAAATAATAGGTACAATAACCACCCGGGTTCTGATCGGTGTGCTCACACTCGTCATCGTGCTGGTAAATGCACGCATTCTCGGGAAGGTTGAAATTGGAACCCTCAGCCTGATTATTCTTGCCATTACCATCCTGCAACTGGTAAGCAGTATTGTTGGTGGCGGTTCCCTGGTCTATCTCGTTCCCAGGGCTCCTTTGCGTAAATTGTTGATTCCGTCTTATTTATGGAGCATCTTGATCGCCACCGTGGGCACTTTAATAATGAACCTGATTCCTTTCACCCGGGTAGACGGGTTTATGGTGCATGTGGCCTTGTTATCCATGCTGCTCTCTTTCACCAATGCGAACCTGATGATCCTCATGGGAAAGGAAAGAATTCGCGAATATAACCTGGTCACTTTCTTTCAAATGGTTGTCCTGTTTGTGGTGCTGTTTTCATTCTTTTTTATTTTCGGATACCGGGATCTAAAAGCATACCTGTATGGGCTCTATTTTTCATACGGATTCGCGTTGTTGGCCAGTTTTCTTTTGATTCTTCCCGAAATAAAGAAAGACAAGCCTTCCATTTCAGAAAAAAATATCCTGAAAGAAATGTTTCGCTATGGCGTTACCATGCAGAGTGCAAATGTTTTCCAGTTCCTGAATTACCGGATGAGTTATTATTTTGTTGATTTTTTCCTGGGAAAAGGGTCCCTGGGGATTTTTTCGGTCGGAACACAATTATCAGAAAGTATCTGGCTGCTCAGCAAGAGCATTTCCACTGTTCAGTATACACGAATTGCCAACCAGAAGGATCCTCAATACGCAGCCAAGCTGACCCTGACATTTATAAAAATTTCATTTATCCTTACTTTCATTTCGTTGGCGGCACTTCTGCTGCTGATTCACTGGTTTTTCCCCGTCATTTTTCATCCTGAATTTGCCCCGGTGAAAAATATCATGCTGATCCTGAGTGTGGGAATTCTCATTTTCTCGGTATCTATCGTTTTGAGTCCCTACTTTTCTGGTATCGGGAAACCGGATCACAATATGTTTTCCTCCGGATTGGGATTGGTGTTAACCTTGATTTCGGGCTTCATTCTTATCCCTCGTTTGGGCCTGGCAGGAGCCGCGATGACTGCTGTCATTTCTTATGCAACCGCCACTTTGTATCAGTTTATTGTGTTTCTCCGCCTGTCCGGAATTCTTTTCAGGGATTTTTTGCTGACAGGGTCTGAAATCCGGATGGCATATCGCTTTTTGTTATCTTTGCAGTATAAAAAACTTTAAGTATGATTGAGCCGGAAGCCTACGATGAAGCGAGCATACGCTCCCTCGACTGGAAAGAGCACATTCGCCTTCGTCCCGGCATGTATATCGGGAAACTGGGAGATGGTTCTTCCCCCGATGATGGCATTTATGTCCTGATCAAAGAGATTATTGATAATTCCATCGACGAATTTGTCATGGGATTTGGAAAAACGATTGAAGTCACCATAAAAGACCAACAGGTCATGGTGAGGGATTATGGACGCGGAATGCCTTTAGGAAAAATCGTGGAATGTGTTTCCAAGATCAATACCGGTGCAAAATATGATTCCAAGGTTTTTAAAAAAGCCGTAGGGCTCAATGGAGTGGGAGCAAAAGCTGTGAACGGACTCTCTTCCTGGTTTAAGATCCAGGGTGTCCGGGATGGCATGACGCGGATAGTAGAATTTCGCCGGGGTGAAATCATTAATAACGAGAAAGAAAAACCAACCGAACTGCGTTCCGGAACCATTGTGACCTTCGTTCCGGATGAAGAAATCTTTGGTAAATACCATTATATCCCGGAATACGTGCAGAAAATGCTCTGGAATAACGTATTCCTGAATACCGGCCTGACCATCGTTTTCAATGGTGAAAAATTCCATTCGGACAATGGTCTGCTCGATCTCCTGAACAGTTCCATTGATGCGAAAGTCCTTTACCCGATCATCCGCTTGAGTGACGGCGATTTCGAGTTCGCCTTTACCCACTGCGAGATGTATGGCGAAGAATATTACTCCTTTGTGAACGGGCAACATACAACACAGGGCGGAACCCACCAGGCGGCTTTCCGTGAAGCGCTTGTCAAGACCATCCGCGATTTTTATAAAAAGGATTTCGATACCGGTGATATCCGTGCATCCCTCGTTGCTGCACTCAGTATAAAAGTGCAGGATCCTGTGTTTGAATCCCAAACGAAAACAAAACTGGGATCACAGAATATTGAACCCGGCGGACAAAGCATCCGTAATTATGTGATGGATATCGTGAAAAAGCATCTCGATAACTACCTTCACATGAATTCAGATATTGCAGAAGCCTTGCTGCGAAAAATTCTTCAATCGGAAAAGGAACGTAAAGAATGGGCCAATATCCGGAAGATCGCCAAGGAAAGCGTGAAGAAGGTCAGCCTCCATAATAAGAAGCTTCGCGATTGCCGAATCCATTATAACAACCATGACGACCGGAGATATGAATCAACCATTTTCATCACCGAGGGGGATTCGGCCAGCGGATCCATTACCAAATCCAGGGATGTAAATACCCAGGCCGTCTTCAGTCTGAAAGGGAAACCGCTCAATTGCTATGGGCTGAGTAAACGGATCGTTTACGAAAATGAAGAATTCAACCTGCTCCATTCCGCGCTTAACATAGAGGAAGGAATGGAGAACCTTCGTTACAATTATGTTGTGGTTGCCACGGATGCCGATGTCGACGGGATGCATATCCGGTTGTTGCTTCTGACTTTTTTCCTCCAGTTCTATCCCGACCTGATCCGGAATGGCCATTTGTATATCCTTCAGACACCGCTTTTCAGGGTGAGAAATAAACAGAAGACGATCTATTGTTATTCGGAAGAAGAAAAGGTCGATGCATTGACAAAGCTGGGGGTAAATCCTGAAATAACCCGTTTCAAAGGACTCGGGGAAATTTCACCTGATGAATTCACCCATTTTATTGGTCCGTCTATGCGGTTAGATCCCGTTATACTCTCTAAAAATTCCTCGATTCCTGAAATTCTTGCCTTTTACATGGGGAAGAACACACCCGATCGGCAAGTGTTCATCATTGAGAATCTGAAAGTTGAGGAAGATGTGGTCCCAGAAACCATTGAAGTCTGATTATTCTTTACTTCTTTTCATGGGCCAGAAATGATGGGTAAAGTGTAAATTGATTTCCCTGCGCCGCATGATGTCCTGAAGCTCAAAAAGCATATCCCTGTTAACCTCTTCAGCCATGGGAACAACCCATCGCTTGGTTTCGTCGATATATTTCAGGATATAGTTTTTATCGAAAATATCCGAGTGAAGATCGGTCAGATTGGAGATCCGGTCGGCACATTTCAGCAATTTTGCTCTTTGCGAACCTTTCCTCAGGATCCTTTCAAGAAATTGATCTTTGGTTTCCGATTTTATTCGGGTAACTTCGATCACAAGGTCGTATACGGCTTTTCCGTCACTATCAAGGTTGATAATCTCTTCGGGTGAAGTACCCTTCGTGTCTTCAAAAAGATCATGGATAAAGGAGGCCTTCAGTACGACCGGATCCAGGCAGTGATAATCCAGCAGAATGCCGAAAGTGCTGATCGCATGACGAAACTGATTTCCTCCCACAAAACGGTATTTTCCCTGTAAGGCCGTACTTTTTTGAACGTATGGCGCAAGGATCATTTTTTCGAGTTGCGTTTTTTCAACGTTTTCCATAGTTAAATTATTCTGAAGCGTCCTGGTCTTCAATTTTTATACCATAAATAGGTTCACGGCTTTTTTGCAAAAGCTGGAAGGCATTTCCCAGTTCCTCCGTGATGTCTGGGGCAATCAGGGCTTCAAATCCTCTCTGGGAAGCAGCCAGATCTCCAGCCAGGCCATGAAGAAACACGCCAAGGATGCAGGTTTCCAAGGATGTATATCCCTGGGCGAAAAGTCCGGCGAGTATACCCGTCAGCACATCCCCGCTTCCTCCTGTCGCCATACCCGGATTACCGGTTGGATTGAAATAACACCGGCCTTCAGGACTGGTAATGGCTGTATATGCCCCTTTCTGGATGATATAAACATTGTATTTGAACGAAAGTTCCTTCTGTTTCTCATTTCTTTCATAATCATCGGAAACAGGACCGGCGATTCGTTCAAATTCCTTTGGATGTGGTGTGAGGATTGACCCGGGAGGGAGAAAAGAGAGCCAGGTCTTGTTTTCAGCCAGGATATTCAGGGCATCTGCATCCAGGATCAGCGGAATTTTAGAATTCTGGATCAGGAATTTTAGGGAAACTGCCGTTTGATCGGCCTTACCAATCCCGGGACCCACGGCGATGGCTGTATAAATATCCAGTGCCGGAACCATCGAAAAGATATCTTCGTCTACATCCGGATCAAGCATGATCTCAGGAACGGCAGCTTGAACAATGCCAATGCCTGACCATGGTACGTGGCTGGTTACCAGTCCTGCACCTGCTCGTGAACAGGCCCGTGCCGACATCACCGCAGCGCCCATTTTTCCTTTGCTGCCGCAAAATAGTAAAGCATGTCCGTAATTGCCTTTGTGCGAAAATTTCTTTCTGACTTTTAAGATTTCGGATACTTCGCGTCCGGTGAGATAGTGATTTTTTGAAGGAACATTTTCAATAAACTCACGACTGAGGCCAATATCCAGCAGCTCCAATTTACCTGCATATACATCATTTTCAGGGAAGAAAAAGGCCAGTTTCGGCGGCAGGAAACTCAGGGTATAATCAGCACAGATGATGCCTCCCTTCTGGCCGCTCACCGACTGGTCAACCATTAACCCGCTCGGCATATCGATGGAGATAATGATGGCACCTGCTTCATTGATGAAACGGATCACCTGCTCATAAACCCCTTTTACCGGCCGGGAGATTCCGCTACCGAAAATCGCATCGATTACGATATCTTTGAGAGGATCGATTTCAGGAAATAGGGAATCTTCAGTAAGGATTATAGGGTCATCCGGATGCATTTCCTGGTAACGGTGAAAATTCGTGAGGAAGTCCTGCGATCCCTTTTCAGGATCACCACAAATAAAAACATGCACTTCGCGATCATGGTCCTTCAGCCTCATCATCCTTGCAACCGCCAACCCGTCGCCACCGTTATTTCCCGTCCCACAGAAAAAAAGGATCCGGTTTCCGGGCCTTATATTTTTTTCAAGCCATAAAAAACATCGCCCTGCAGCTCTTTCCATCAGGTTGACGGAAGAAATCGGCTCATGGAGGATGGTATAAGCATCCGCTTCATGAATTTGCCCGGCAGAAAGTATCTTCATAATTTCTAGTCTATCATCCCCCAAAATGGCATGGTCGCCAGGACACCCAAAATGATCAGCAGCACCACTAAGAAAACCACGATTGAAATTACAAGTCCGATGATTGCACAAATCCGGCCCGCCTTAATGTTGTTCAGGGAACTCAATGTGTATTTTTCCGGGTTCATCCGGTATAACATCAGGTCTTTAGATGAGAAAGACAAGGTGATGATGCTCAGCACAAAACCAATGATCGAAAACAGGTGCCACCAGCAAAAAGCGATGGACAGAATGCCAAGGATCAGTACAGTGTTGGCATTGGGCAAGTTATGTTGAGAGAGGAGGGAGTCGAAATTCTGCTTTTCTTGGTTACTCCTGGTCGGATAATCTTCCATTGATCAGCGCTTTTAATTAAAGTAAAATTAGTTGTATTTTATTTCCTTTAAAAAAAAATGCTGAAAAAATGCACTAAAAATAAACCGGATGAAACCTGAATTTGCCTAAGGTGTTGTATTCCAGTGCCGGGAATGGGATTTTGATAAAGTTCAATAAAACAAAAACGGACCGCAGGGTTTTGGAACGCGTTTTAATTCTCGTAAGATCTACATCAAGAGAAAGATAAAACTTCCGGTACCTTGTGAAATCCTGTATTTCCCGGTTTACGGTGTTTTGATTGGCTCCGGTCATCCCTTCGGCACCATATCCGAAAGCCACATTCAGCCACCTGGGAAACCGTGAACGGGCAGGGAGAAAGGAATGGATGTTCCCTGAAAGCCAATAGGATTGTCCGTTATAATCTTTAAAGGTATTCTGCAGCAGGTTGGAACCGAGAAGATCAGGACGAAGAGCGGAATACTTTGTATGATGGTAGCTGTATTTCAACACGAACCGCTGTTCTTTCCAGATCCATTGTTGCCCCATGAACAGCACGCAGCCGGATGTATTCGAGAGAAAATCGCCCACCGAAAACCCCCAGCCCTTAGAGAAACCATCCAGAATTTCAATATTCAGGAGATAGGCAAACCCGAACAATCCGCCGAACCATACCGATTTGTTCTCATCCACCCCGGCCCACCGGTAAGATTCATACCCGATCCGGCTTACATAAAAAGAGGTAGTGGCATGGCCAATCTTGTCCATCTGCATCCATTCGTTGTTGTCGTTGAAAAAATGAAACCTGCTTTGCGGATAATCCTTGTACCAGGCAAAATACAAACCGGTCAGGGAGGCGAGATATAAGGTTCCCTCCGTAAGAATCACGCCCGTGAGCCTGCCTTCATGGATTTTTATTGTATCGGCGGGCGGCAGGGAATCCGAATTAGCTGAAAAACCCTGGACAGTGACACCCAGAAGGAGCATAAAAATGAGAACGATGTGAAAGGATTTTCCTGCCCTCATATCAGCGGATATTCAGTTTGTTCAGCGCTCTCTGGTATTTCGCCGCATTTCGTGAATGCTGGTCAATGGTGACTGCAAAAGTATGGTAACCGGAAAGATCGTCTTTTGCACAAAAATACATGTATTCGTGTTTCCGATAGTTCAGCACGGCATCGATAGAAGCAATGGATGGCAGGCAGATAGGGCCGGGTGGTAAACCCGTATGCAGGTAAGTGTTGTAAGGCGAATCAATGGATTTGTGGAAATTCAGGACTCTCTTAATGGTGTAGTCGTTCAGCGCGAAAATCAGCGTCGGGTCAGCCTGCAGGGGCCATGATTTTTGAAGACGGTTCATATACACACCTGCAATAATCGGTTTCTCTGCATCTTTGTTGGTCTCTTTCTCGACGATCGAGGCAAGGGTTATCACTTCCGGGATGGTTAATCCGGTAAGACTGATCTTTTCCACCCGTGTATCGTTCCAGAATTTCTTTTGCTCTTTGTACATCTTCCGGATGAACTGATCAGCAGAAGTGTTCCAGTAAAATTCATAGGAGTTTGGGATAAACAGGCTGAATGCAGAGGCCGGCGTTACGTCGAACTGCTGCAGGTATTCCGGATCATTCAGTAACCGGAGTAACTTTATGGAATCGGCCTCAATCTGACTTCCGATCCTGCCTGCCAGATCTTGTTTCGTTCGGATATTGTTAAAAACCAGCATCACGGGCTCCTGTTTCCCGGAAATCAAAAGGTTAATCAGCTGATTATTGCTCATCCCGTTCTTGATGCGGTAGCGGCCGGGTTTGATTTTAGTGGCATAATCTTTCTTTGTGGCAACCCATTCAAAGGACTTTGCATTGATCAGGTAATTCTTTTTGTTCAGGGAATCCTTGACAACAGAAAAATCTGCCCCTGTCGGAATATAAAGAAAGGTATTCGTTTTTCCATCCATCTGGATGTTTGGTTTGAAGATGTACCAGTAATACCGGAGTCCGAAAATACAGATCAGGATAATCAGCAAGGAGAATATCCCCGTCAGGACAAGCCGTAATTTTCTTGAACGAAGTTTCATCTGGATGAAAAAAGAAACTGAAACATCATTTCATCAGCCCATTGATTATCCTGGTACCGCCATTCTTTTTTCAAACCGCATTGTACAAAACCCAGTTTCTGAAAAAGGCTTATGCTGGCCGCATTTCCAGTAAGTATTGAACAATAAAGCTGATGAAGTTGCAATATTTCGGATGCATAGGCCTTTAACAGTTCAATGGCTTCGAAGGCATATCCTTTTTCCCGCTCCTCCGGCAATATCAGGATGCCGATGCCGGCACGACGGTGATGTGGGTCGAAATCGAAAATATCAATCGCCCCGATACATTTTTTTTCTGTTTCTGTGGATTTTATATCGATCATCAGTCTCAATTGTTTTTCCGCGTAAATGTCATGTTGCGAAGAAAAAACATACTGTTCAATCTGATACTTCGAGAAGGGCGTAATCGTATTTCCGGCTCTCCAAACCAACGGATCATTTTCAAGTTCGAAAAGGAAATGGATATCCGCAGGCTCCACGGCGCGGAGATGCATTCTCTCCGACTGAAGGATCTTTATTTCTTTTTTGAGTGGTTCCATTTTTTAACTTTCTATAAAGTCAACTACCTGGCAATCAAATTTCAAATACCAAATCCCCGATAAATCTCAAATATTAATTTCACCGCTGAAAACAAAAGTGGCGGCCCCTTCCAGCCAGACATCGGTAAAACGATCCTTATTTCTTTTATAATATACCTTGAGCGGTCCGCCGTAAGTTTCAACCAGGCATGGCGACTTTTCTATTCCGGTGATAAGCGCAGCAGCCAGTGCCGATGCAGTCACTCCTGTTCCGCAGGATAAAGTTTCCGCTTCTACACCTCTTTCGTAAGTCCTTACCCGGATATAGTCGGGTTCGATTTTCATGAAATCTACATTGGTTCCTTCCGGATGAAAACTTTCGCGGTACCTGTTTATCCTTCCTTCCTTGATGATATCAATGCCATCCGGGTCGTCAGCGATTTTAACCAGGTGAGGTGATCCGGTGTTCAGGAAGATCTCTCCAGGGGAATAGGAGCCCGGTATGCGGACGTCTTGCATTTTTAGCCTGATCATCGCAATATCATCCCGGTAATCAAGAACAAGGGCCTCATGTTCCCCGTCCATGGCGGAAAAACGGACTGTCTTTCCTTCAATGCCCAAAAAACGGGCAAAAGAGACGATACACCGACCCCCGTTTCCACACATGGTACTTTCCTTCCCATCGGAATTGTAATACCGCATGGCAAAAAGCGTGTCAGTTGAAGAACCGAGCAGGATCAACCCGTCGGCGCCAACACCCCGGTGCCGGTCACATAAAAAGGCTACCTGGTTCTCCAAGGGTTCCCATTTAAGATCCCGGTTATCAACCAGCAGGAAATCATTTCCTGTGCCGTGGTATTTAAAAAAGTGCAGGTTCATCCAAATGTATGATTAAAAGCCCAATGGAACGTGCGTATCAGTTTTTACTTTTTGTATGTGCCTAACTTACATACTCGTTTCATGGGACAAAAATAGCCTTTTTTATGAGTTCAGTCACCGACATTTTTCCCCCATCCACCGATATTCCCTGTCCGGGGATGAAATATCCTTCTATTTTTGTCACCGAATTTTTTATCGTACTTTTAACGCTCTGAAACTATGGAAAACTCAGTTGATCAACCGACAAAACAGAAAGATCTGAAAAAGTTTTCATTTGGCTTTCTGGTCATACTCGCAGGACTTGCCCTACTCGCGATTAATTTTGATATCCTTCCTTATTATTTCCGCCATGTGATTTTTTCCTGGCAAATGCTCCTTATCGCCATTGGTGTGATCAGTCTTTCCAGCAGTGAGAAATCAACTCCCGGTATTATCCTCATCATGATTGGTGGATTTTTTCTGATTCCTGAGATCTTTGACCTGCACATTTCCTTTTCAAGAATTTTCTGGCCTGTATTACTGATCGCTATTGGAATTTTCATCCTGGTCAAAAGAGGCAATATCCACAATGACAGGTGGCATAGAAGACATACCGGTTTCCGGGAAAGCACTTCTTCGCTTGATGAAGGCTTTATCAATGAAACCATTATCTTCAGTGGTTCAAAGCACAGGATCGTTCAACAGGTTTTTCGCGGTGGTAAGATCAGTACCCTGTTTGGAGGTTCTGAGATTGACCTAACGCAGGCAAGGCTGGGGGAAGGCCGCAATGAACTGGTGGTTGAATGTATGTTCGGAGGAGTAACCCTTATCGTACCCAGCGAATGGAGGGTTGTGCTGAATGTCTCTTCCATCATGGGCGGATTTTCGGATAAACGAATGATTTTCCGTCAAAATCCCGACTCACCTGACTACCTCGTGGTAAAAGGGACTGCCATCTTCGGCGGCGGTGAAATAAAAAGTATCTGATTCTGATCAGCCATGATAGAACATCCTTTTTTTAAGAATTTCCGTACCATCATTTTTTACTTCAGTTTATGGATCCTCCTTGCGGGGATCCATTTTTCTTTGCTGTTTTTCTTTTACGGACAAACATTCATCCCATCGGTTACCGACAGTATCGTTTTCAACGGAATCTTATCCTTGCTCGGATTGGCACTCTGGTACACCATTCGTTTCAGTATCCCTAAAAAACCGACCATTTCAAGTATGATTATGTCCCAGGGTCCGTTCCTGGTGATCGTGCTCCTGCTTTGGTTCGGTGCGGGCTTTACGATCCTGAAGACGGTCTTTTCTGACAATAAGGTTTATCTGCGTCTCCTTGATGATTCCATCCCCTGGAGGATCATCAGCGGAACCATGCTCTACCTGTTGATTACCCTGGTTTATTATCTGTTTATCTACTATAACAATCTACAGGAAAAGATTCAGACCGAAGCACGACTCAATGAAATGGTGAAGGAATCAGAATTAAATCTTCTGAAATCTCAAATCAATCCCCACTTTCTCTTTAACAGCCTCAACTCAATCAGTTCACTCACGGTGACCAACCCGGAGCAGGCTCGTGAGATGACGGTAAAACTGTCGGATTTCCTTCGGTATTCGGTTTCCCAGGGGAGCGAAAAGTTTACCTCACTGGATTCGGAAATTGAAAATATCCGGAAGTATCTTGACATCGAGAAAGTAAGATTTGGAAGCAAACTGGTTTATGAATTTGATCTGGGAAAAGAGTGTGCAGGCATAAGGATCCCGGTGATGATTCTGCAGCCACTTTACGAAAACGCAGTCAAACACGGTGTTTATGAAAGTACAGGGGAGGTGACAATCAGAACGACCTGTTGCCGTGAAGAAAACTTTTCGTCCATTTGTATCACCAATAATTTTGAACCCGGTGCTCCTTCCCGAAAAGGAGCAGGTATCGGGTTGCGGAATATCCGTGACCGTCTTAAACTAATTTACCGAAATGATCAGTTATTAAAAACGGTGGTCACAGGCAATCAATTCGATGTAACACTTCTTATCCCTGATAATCCTATATAAATCGCGATGCCGGATGGCGGGGATTTGTAATGCGCTCCTTGCACAAACCTTGAAAGCAAGGGTTTCGAACCCCTGCTGCAAATGCAAAATTTGGAATTTGATGTAAATTGTGATAAAGGCTATTATTAACACCAAACAAGATGAGTATCAAAACCCTGATCATTGATGACGAGCAGCCCGCGAGGGATCTCATTCATCATTATCTGAATGCACATGCCGAAATTGAAATCCTGGGAGAATTTCCCGATGGATTTTCCGGAGCAAAAGCCATACAGGATCTGAAACCTGACCTGATCTTCCTGGATATCCAGATGCCGAAGATCACCGGATTTGAAATGCTCGAACTGATCGACGAACCACCGGTCGTGATCTTCTCCACAGCCTATGATCAATATGCCATTAAGGCTTTCGAGATGAATGCCGTAGATTATCTCCTGAAACCCTATTCAAAGGAACGATTTGATCAGGCATTGCAGAAGGCGATACAAAAGGTTAGTGGCAAGACGCCAGGATCTGCCAATATCAAAGCGGTTTTAACAGCCGTCGATGAAAAAACAGAACACCTTCAGCGCATCGCAGTGAAATCGCGTCACAAAATTGATGTAATCCCGGTATCCGAAATCATACACATCCAGGCAGAAGATGACTATGTGATGCTTCATACAGCGACCAACAAATACCTGAAGGAAAAAACGATGAAGTATTTTGAAACGCATCTGGAGCCCGGCCGATTCATCCGGATCCACCGTTCCTATATCGTTAATGCCGATTTTATTTCGCGTCTTGAGCTATATGATAAAGAAAGTTACGCGGTGATACTGAAAAACGGAACCAGCCTGAAAGCCAGCAATGCAGGATATAAATTACTGAAAGAAACGTTGCATCTGTAGAACGATTCGTTAATCCGCCTTCACAATGCGATGAATCTTGATAAAATTGGTTCCTCCGGGATGGGCGGGGATTCCCGCTAACAGAAGGATCTGGTCGTCATTTTTCACCAGCCCGAGTTGAAGCAGGACTGAGGATGCCATTTTCGTCATGTCATTCATATTATCAGGATGCAGGCCTACCAGGAAGGGCCTGACGCCCCATAAAAGGTTGAGGGTATGGTAGGCTTTCTCGTTGGTTGTTATTGCGAAAACCGGCGTTTTGGGTCTTTCGGCAGCCACAAATGCAGCGCTTCGACCGCTGGTAGTCAGAACCACAATGCCTGACAAATCAATAATGTGTTCGATATGGTTGACAGCACTGCTTAGCGCAACAATGGGTGAATCTCCTGTGGGCGGGTAATTCTTGAAATCGATTTTTGATTCAACATCACAACAGATCTTATGCATCATTTCCACCGCTTTTACGGGAAAGTCGCCCATAGCCGTTTCTCCCGACAGCATAATCGCATCGGTGCCGTCGATGATCGCGTTGGCAACATCACTGGCTTCGGCGCGGGTAGGCCGGGGTTCATGGATCATGCTTTCCAGCATCTGAGTGGCTGTTATAACCGGTTTACCTACCCGGTTACAGCGTTCAATGATTTGTTTCTGCAGCATAGGTACTCTTTCAGGACTCATTTCCACGCCTAAGTCCCCACGCGCTACCATGATGCCATCTGCTTCAGCAACAATCTCTTCAAGATGATCGATGGCCTGAGGTTTTTCAATTTTCGCGATGACCGGTGTTGCAAATCCTTTACCGGCGATAATTCTTTTTAGTTCCTGCACATCATCTGCCTTCCGGACGAAACTGAGGGAGATCCAGTCTACCCCCATGGAAAGCCCGAATTCCAGATCTTTAAGATCCTTATCCGTGAGGGAAGGCAATTTCAGGTTGAGGTTAGGAAAGTTAACCCCTTTTCTGCTTTTGATAATGCCTCCCTCCACCACCAGGCATTTTACCTCTGTGCCTTCTATACCGGTTACTGTAAATTCAAAGAGTCCGTCTGCAAGCAGCACCTGCATTCCCGGCCGGGCTTCTTCTGCCAGATAGGGATAATCAACCGGGATTTTCCCTGATTCATCCTGATAACCTGCTTCCGGAACCAGCGAAATAACATCACCCTTCCTGACTTCGATTTCTCCATTGTGGAGTTTTCCGACCCGAATCTTAGGGCCCTGAAGGTCTTGCAACAGGGTTACCGGGGTCTTTAATTCCTCAGAAATGCTTCGTATGGTGCGGATCACTTTTTCATGTTCCTCATAACTGCCGTGGGAAAAATTTAACCTGGCTACATCCATCCCCGCATGAATCAATGCCCGGATTATTTCGGGTGAATTACTGGATGGACCGATGGTGGCAATAATTTTAGTACGTCGCAGGAGAGGTTGCATAATTTTTTTTACAAAGGTAAAAGGTATAACCCAAATAGCAGTAAATAAACAAACGGGGCCGATGATACAACATGACAATTTTTGTAATTCATTCAATATGATTATATTTTTAAATCGATGTATGACTGTAATCCCGGGCTTTCTCGATGTGTTTTTTACCGCATAGTTAACCTAACAAGTGTTCTGAAATTTTACAGAAGAAATTCGGTTTGTATTTGTAAATATCTTGTTTTCAGTATGATTCATCGTAGAATTTTATCTTTACACCCTATAAATAATGTGACAAAATATTTTTTTGTATTAAATTTATTTATATTTGGGGAAATATTTTCTGGGTTATTCGATTCGCTGCGATTTTCCTTTTAGGGTTTACATGCAAAAAAAGTTGTTATTGGTCGATGATGATTCTTACTTGTCAGGTGTGCTTAAGCGTTCACTTGAAAAGGAAGGTTTTGTTGTTGAATTGGCCGCTTCCGGTGAAGAAGCAATGAAAGTCCTCACTGAAACCCGGATAAACCTTATTTTAATGGATATTGAACTGGGGTCAGGGATGGATGGCATTGAATCGGCCAGGAAGATCCTGAGCAAAGAAATAATACCGGTTATTTTCCTTTCTTCCCATACCGAACGACGTTATGTTGATAAGGCAGGTGAGGTTTCTTCGTATGGGTATGTAGTAAAAGACAGTGGTATACCGGTTTTGATTGCTTCCATCCGAATGGCATTTCGTTTACATGAAGCCTATTGTGAACTAAAAGTAAAAGAAGAAGAGGTCAGGGAAAAGGAACGGATTCTTGCCGAATCGCAGAAAATCGCCAGACTGGGCAGTTTTACGCTTAACATGCGAACCGGAATTTGGAAAAGTTCGGTTGTGCTGAATGAAATTTTTGGAATTGATCAGGATTTTCAGCGGACCATCGATGGCTGGCTGGCCATTATCCCTGAAGATTCCAGACAAGGCGTACATGGGGATTTTTATAATTGTGTTAAAAACAAGTCACGATTTGACCGGGAATACAGAATCATCCGGCCGAAAGACGGAAAAGAAAGGTGTGTACATTCATTGGGTGCCTTTGACCAGGCTGACGGTAATATGATGATCGGAACTGTTCTGGATATAACCGAAAGAAAAAGAGCGGAAAAAGCAATCAGCGAAAGCGAAACAAAATACAGAACCCTTTTGAATGCTTCACCGGAGGGGATCATTGTCATGGATCTAAAGGGTAAGATCACAGATGTATCTACCATTGCGCTTGAGTTATTCGAGAAGAAGAATTTTAGTGAGCTGACAGGGAAAACACTGTATGATCTCGTTGATGGCGAAGAGGTTAAGCGGTTAAAGGATATACTAAAGACAACGCTTGCGGAAGGGCTTATTCAGAATGTTGAAATAATGCTGAATCGGAATGTCGCCTCAAAATTCCCGGCTGAGATCAGTACAACCCTTATCCAGGAGAGCGATGGGAAACCCAGGGCTTTCATGGCGATCATCCGGGATATCTCCGAACGAAAGAAAATGGAGCAACAGATGATCCACTCCGAAAGGATGATCAGCCTGGGCGAAATGGCTGCAGGGATTGCACATGAGATCAATCAGCCCCTGAATAATATTTCCTTATCGCTGGAAAACATACTGTTTAATTTAAACACGGGCGAGGAGATCAATAAAAAGTATCTTCAGTCCAAATCAAAAAACATCTTCGACGGAATCACACGAATCGAGAACATCATTGACTACATAAGGGCCTATTCCAGGCGGCAGGATGATTTCATTTCAGCTCCCTTCGATCTGAATGCAAGTATCCGGTTTGCCGTGATGCTGGTTTCCGAGCAACTCGGAAATAAAGGCATTGAGCTGGAAATGGATCTGTATCCCGAGCCAATCATCATTGCCGGAAACACCTTCAAATTTGAACAGGTGATCCTTAATCTCATGGTTAACGCAAAGGATGCCATCGAAGAAAGAGCTAAAACGGCAAAACCATCATTCGGGAAGTATATCAGGGTAAGATCATGGCAGAAAGATCAATATTTCCTGACCCAGATCAGCGATTCAGGGGTAGGCATTAAACCAGAAGATATGGATAAGATCATGCTTCCTTTTTATACCACCAAGGAGTTGGGGAAAGGGACCGGGCTGGGGTTACCGCTTTCCTACAAAATTATCAATGAGATGAAGGGGGAAATACATATTGAAAGCAAGGTTATGGAAGGTACAACCATAAAGATTAAAATACCCATAAATTGTTAGGACTTAAAGCAAAAACCATGAATATCAATGGAGGAAACCCTCAGTCGGGCAGAGATAAACTGTCTGTGCTGATTCTGGATGATGAAAAGATTTTTACATCAGAACTTCGCGAATTTCTTGAAAAGAAAGGATTTACAGCGGTTGAGGCCAACCTTCCGGACGAAGGGCTGAAGATCCTGAAAAAAGAGACGACGGATCTGCTGATCCTGGATGTAAGGTTGCCAGGGATCAGCGGGCTCGATATCCTGAAAGAGGTAAAAAAAGAATACACGGACCTTGAAGTCATCATTGTATCTGCCCATGGTGATATGGATACGGTCATCAAGGCGATGCAGGCCGGGGCGATCGATTATCTCCGGAAGCCATTTCGCCATCTTGATATCCAGATGGCCATCGAGCGTACACAGAAATATCTTCTGCTTCAGCGGAAGCTGAAGAATGCGGAAGAACGTTCGTCCCTGATCTCAAAGAACCTGGTGGACCAGATCGATCGTGAGTTTATCGGCGTAAGCCGGAAAATCCTGGATGTGCTGGAACTTGCCATGACCACGGCCCGGTTTCCCGATACCAATGTACTAATTACCGGTGAAAGTGGAACCGGGAAGGAGAACATCGCACGGATCATCCATTATTCAAGTGCAAGAAAAGATCATCTCCTTTGGGCGGTCAACAGCAGTGCAATCACTGATTCACTGCTGGAAAGTGAGTTCTTCGGACATAAAAAAGGCTCCTTTACCGGTGCCATCAATGACAAAAAAGGTTTTTTCGAGATTTGTGACAAGGGGACGCTGTTTATGGATGAGATTGCCGATATGCCGGCAAATCTTCAGGCGAAGGTTTTACGGGCCATTGAGGAAAAACAGATTACCAGGGTAGGGGATACCCACCCTGTAAAGACTGATTTCCGTATTATTTCGGCCACCAATCATAACCTGGATGAACTGGTAATCAGCGGGAGATTCAGGCTTGATCTGATTCACCGACTGAATACAATTCACATTCATATTCCGTCGCTCAGGGAACGACCCGATGATATCGAGCCACTCCTGAATCACTTCATCAAGTACTTTTCTGTTCGTTTTAATAAGCTATTACCTGAAATTGACCGGAATATCATCAAGGTTCTTGAAAAATATGAGTTCCCGGGAAATATCAGGGAACTGAAAAATATGGCGGAAAGAGCCGTCATTCTCTGTAAGAACAATAAACTGACGTTGGCAGATTTCCCGGTTAAAGAGGAAAATCATTTATCGGTAGCGGTGGAAGGCCAGCCCGCTGCTTCCCTCGATCAAAACGAGAAGGAGTTTATCCTGCAGATGCTCGAAAAGCACAATTACCACCAGATTGATACTGCCGAAGCGCTCTCTGTCACTCGCCAGACTCTCATCCGAAAGATGAAGAAGTTTGACATCACGATCCGGAAAAAAGCAGAATAATTCGAATCAAAAGCGGACATAAGTACGTTCAATTCCGTACAACCTACCCTAACAGGGAATTTTGTCATTCATTCAAGTGTCTGTTGATCAGTATTTTGTGATACAATGTTGACGTTGGTATGCCTTTTGAGTTAGGGAAGGCCATGCATGAATCCATTCCACCGGGAAATCCGGAAGATGAAGCCGGTCTGCGGCTCGATGAGCAGATCCTTGAATACATCAAACAACACCAGGAAGGCGTTCGGATTACCACCATGGAGCAGAAGTTCAGGGAAAGCCGTATGCGCATCGGGTTTATCACAAAAAGGCTTTTAAATGAAGGCAAAATCCTGAGAATCCAGGACGATTTTTATCCCCCCGAAGATTAATAATTTCCCAATCGTTTCTGTTACATTTTTTCGTACAAAAGTACGGTATTGTTACGTTTTTTTCTCCCCATATTTTCATTCTCATATATGTAACAACAAGCAGATCAGTCTGTAACAAACTTGTTTTGTTCTTGGCTCATGTTTTGAATAGGATAGAAGCATGGGGATTTATATTTTCAGATAATACTTCGGATCCATGATGATTTTTTTCCGACGGAGGAATAAGGGAATCACCTATGATGAAAATCATTGAATAAGATATAAAGATTTAAGAATCAATAATAACCAATTTAAACCAAAAAACCAGAATGATGAAACAGCTATTTACCCTGCTCATTGCATTATTTACATTATGCAGTGTTGCCTTTTCGGCGAATTATCATGTTACATTGTACAGCGCCGATGCTACACCTGTTGGAGGAATTGCGACATCCTCACCATCCCCCCAAATCCTTGGAACAGGATCATGGCAAAATAACCAAGCCGCCAGTAAAATGGAGTTATATCTTCCATTAACGGCATTAGGTTCATTTACTATTGATGACATTGTCAGCCTAAAGTTTTCAACCCAAAAGACGACACCAATCCCGGCATCACCAGACCTTGATTTTTTCTGGAGTATCTATACTATGCCCTACACTGGTGGATTTGCAACATGGTATGGACAAAAACTTACTTCAGAACCCATGTATTACAACGGGTACGTTTCACTCTATAATGCATGGTCAACATACCAGACAGGTGGAACCTCAAACCAGATGACCTTTTTTGATTCAAATCACTCGCCAATTGGGTATAACAATGCACCCACTCTTGTTGATATTCAGGCTGGTCTTGTAAATTTTAATTATACAGCTCCTTATTGGACTTCAGGTACCGGTATTGATTATGGCGCTCAAACTGTAAAATATATTTCTATTGCTACTGGAGGTGCATGGAATAGTGCTATGTTATCATATCTTGATAACATTATTATTACCCTGACTAACGGAAATACACTTACTATTGATTTAGAAAATGGTTATCCTAATCCGATCACTACCATTCAAGCACCGATTTCTCTTTCCTGTGGCACCTATGATGTACCTGTAACGGTTAAGGATTTTTCAGCAATTGGCGCAATCTCTCTTAATTTGAATTATGATCCTTTGGTTTTTGACTACCAGGGAGTTACGCTTAATCCGGCCATTGCCACTGCGACCTATCAAAATCTTTCTGGAGTTTTCACACTTGGTCAATTCATATCACCTGAACCTGTGACCCTTCCTGACAATGCTGTTTTATTTACCTTGCATTTGAATTTGAAACCCGCTATTTCCGGGGCAGCTACTAATTTCACCTGGAGTACGGTTTCCGGACAATGCGAATACGCAGGTCCTGGCGGAACACCAACATATGTCAGCAGTTTCGTTGACCGTTCATGGCCAATTCCTGTAAGGCCTGTTAAAAATACAGATACAGGATTGGAATATTGTACGATCCAGGCGGCGATTGATGCAGCTTCAGCAGGCAATACTATTACAGTGGCTGCGGGGACTTATGCTGAAAATCTAACAATTAATAAATCTTTAATTATTCTCGGGCCAAATGCAGCCAGCGATGGTTGTGGCTCACGCATAGCTGAAGCAATCATCGTTCCTGCTACGAATAGTCCGGCAGACTGGAGTTCACAGTTAGTATTATTAACTGCCAGTAATATTACTATCAAGGGGTTGACATTTGATGGAGACAACCCACTACTTAATGGTGCTGGAGACTATAATGTTAGCCAAGGAATTGTTGGTTCCACGGGACAAGCTAATATCGTGATTGAGAATAACATTCTTAAAAATATGACTTCAGCAGCTGTGTATTTATGTGACGATGCAACGACCTCAAGTACAAGTGGCAATATTATCAATAAAAATAAAATTGATAATATAAGCCCTACTGCAGGTTTTGGTATTGGAGTTTATACAGGCAACAACACTTATGTTGACATTACCAATAACTGTATGACCAATGTCCGCAAAGGGATTCAGGGTGGTGAAAACAACCATAAAGCCAATGCCGGTAATATTAGCCCTGTATGGTCAGGCAACACAATTCAGTCGTACAAAATTGGCATCTGGAATAATTTAGCTTATAGTTTAGCTACTCCGGTTACCATTACTGGTAATACCGTAACGACTGTTTCTGGTTCAACTATCAATAGTGGTATTGAAATTAGTTCAATACAAGGAACAAGTTCTGTAAATGTTTACGGCAATACGGTAACCGGTGCAATGGCAGGGATAAACCTTTGGAGCAATACTACAACTGGTCCTTTAGCCATAGGAGCTAATACTTTTATAGATTGCAGCTATGGCGTATTTGCCAATAACTATGATGGATATAGTTCAAATGCCAATTCAAGTTCTTACATTATTAATGGAGGAACCATTACCAATCCATTATTGGCAGCAGTTTATGTAAAAGATAATTTACTTAATAGCAACGGTGCAACTGTAGCTGTTAATATTGCCGGAACAAGTATCTCAGGAACGGCAAGCGGTATGAAAGCTTTCCTGGTTGAAGGCGGCAGTGCATCTTTAAGTTTTTCAGGCGCTCAACCACAAGCTACTATTGTAGGAGCACCCAAATATATTGTACTTCAGAGTAACACTTTAGATGTTCCAGCAGGAAATATCGATGCAACGCTGGTAATGCTGGATACAAAGTACGGTTCGACAATGGATCTTCCGACGCTGTTTGCAGCGGAAGATAGAATCGATCATAAAATCGATAATGCTGCTCTTGGGTTTGTAACAGTAAAAGCCAATAACGATTATGTAACTGTAAATAGTTTTGTGGCGCCCAATACTACTCCGCTTATTCAGCGCGGTATTGATGTAGCTTCGACAGGTTGGACAGTGAATGTGGCTGAAGGAACTTACAATAAAGTTGTTAATATAAACAAGGCCAATTTAACTTTAAAAGGCATTGGCCCTAACAAACCATTAATTATTCCTGATGGTACAGATGCTCCACAAACAGATGGCCGTAGGGTTGGTATTTATATAAATGAGGTTGATGGTGTAACTATCGACAATTTTGAAGTTGATGGTACCAATAGCACAATCCTTCAGTACGGTATCTACGGTTTTAATACCTATTCAACTACAGTAAAGAATTGTAAAGTTCATGATATTGGTGCTATTGACAATTCAACAGGAATTGGAATTTTGTATTTTGGTTATGATCATGATATAAAAAATGCGATAATTGATGATAATATTGTGTATAATACCGGAAGACAGGGTATTATAGTCAATGCAATGAATGAAACCCCATTTAATTGGTTATTAAATGATAATAATAAAATACGTAATAATACAGTTCATGACTGTTGGAAAACTGGTAATAATGGTGCTTCAGTCCAGATAATTGGGGCTTTAAATTCGGAAATTTCTGGCAACACTGTTTATAATACATTCAATCGTAACATGACTTATGGTATCTCTATCATGGGATCAGCCGGAATTAACAATTCTATTACCGGTAATATCTTGTATAATAATGATAGGGCCATTTTTATTGAATCAATTTACAATTCAGTTTTATGGGGAAGCAATGCAGCAGCTTCGCCAAGGATCGTATCCAACAGTATTATTGGTTCAATTTATAACCTAAATAATGCAAATAATTTACTTTTGGATGCTTCCTGCAACTGGTGGGGAACAAATACGGTTAGCGGCGTTTCGTCGCTGATATCTGGTCTGGTTAATTACACTCCCTGGCTGATTGATGGCACCGATATGGGTAATCCTGGTTTCGTACCCGGTGGTTCATGCTCAGGTGCAACCGACCTCTTTGTGAACGATGGTACCCTCAATGTCAATGACATATATACTACAGCTATAGGTAACGATGCCAATCCGGGAACACATTCAGCTCCATTTTTAACTATTGGTAAAGCTGTTTCAACAGCCGTTGCCGGAACCAAAATATGGGTGGATGCAGGAACTTTCCAGGAACAGATTTCTGTTGGTAAGACTGTAGATATTACTGGTGTGGACAGGACGAAAACGATTGTGAAAGCACCTACAACTTTATTCGGATTTATAAATGCCAACGGCACTTCTTATGCAATTATTTATGCCAATGGTAATACAAATACCATCAATATTGATAAAATCCTTGTTGATGGTGACAATGGAAGGCCAGATGCTACCTTTACAGGAGTTCATTATTTTGCTGCAAATGGAGCATTCACAAATTCCAGAATTACAGCAATCAGGAATAATCCTTTCAGCGGAGTCCAGGGAGGGACAGCTTTCACTGCCAATCATCAATGGGATATTTCAGTTCTCCAAACGGTAACAGTTGATAATAACATCATTGACGATTACCAGAAGGCCGGCATAGTGATTAATGAACTCAACACTCAGGGTATTATTACTAACAATACGGTAACTGGTCAGAATATTCCTTTGGTAACTGGTCAGAACGGGATTCAGCTCGCATATGGTGCATATGGAACCATTACCGGTAACATTGTTACAAACAACATCTGGAATAAGGTTGAGCATCCGCATGTGTGGACTGCTTCAGGGATTTTACTCGTAGGTGTAGGCATAGATTATCATAATGCTGCCACAGGCAAACTGACAGTTGTTGACGGAAATAATCTTAATGGAAATGAGGTCGGGCTTTTTGTTGCAGGAGATAATACATTCGGTTATACTTCAAATGCAGGTTTAACTATTAATCCAAATACATTTAGCAATAACAAGATTCATGTTTCAATGAATAGTCCTTCAATTGTTCCTTCTGCTCCCGTTAGCTACGATAAACGTGTTGATAATCCTGATCAAACCAATATTGTATTTGGTTGCATCCAGTATGCGATTGATGAAGCAAGCACGGGAAACACCCTGAATGCCAGTGCAGGAACATTCATTGAGAATGTTAACGTTCATACTGCGGTTAGCATCCTTGGCCCGAATGCGGCCATTAACCCGAACACAGGTGCTCGTGGACCTGAAGCCTATGTAAAACCTGCAGCCACTGATGTAAGCAACGGAATCGTTTTTATCGTCCAGAAGAGTAATACCATCATTAAGGGATTTACTATTGATGGCGACAATCCTGGCCTTTCGGGCGGAACCAACGTATTTGGTATTGACGTCAATGCAAGGGGAGGTATCTGCAATGGTTTGTTTAACGGACCTTACAGCCAGGTGGATAATCTACGGTTTGAGAACAATATTTTCAAGGATTTTATTTCTGATGGAATTTATATCGAAAATTCCTTCGGTGCCAACTATTCCTGGAATTACCTTGTGAACAATCAGTTTGATAAAATGCGGGAAGGGGTTCAAACCTATGCTCTTCATGCTGACATTTCCGGTAACTTCATGACCCATGTCAACCGTGGTATCAGTATTCACGGTACTAATACTGCCTGCGATGATGGATTTGTTCCTAAAATCAATAACAATGATATTACATTGTCCTGGCAGTGGGTTCATCCGTCATTATCTGGAAACAGGGCGATCGGGATCTGGGTGAATTATCGCCGACAAAATGCTGCTGATCTGATTGTAAACACTAATATAATACGCTTTCCCGAAGCAATATCGGGAGGTATTTCAGCCTGGGGTATTTATTCAATAACCATGGATGATAATCGTAAGGTTACTTATACCGGTAATTCCGTAATTGGTGCTGGTAATTGTAATATTGGTTATTATACCTCGGCGGTTTCCAGTCCAAATGTAAAGGTTACCGGCGGTTCACTTTCGGGTATTAAAGATTACGGAGTACTTGCAACTACGAATGACCCAGTCTGGGGTGCAGGTGATGCAAGTGTTACGCTTGACAATGTCAACATCAGCGTTGCAGCCGGTGGAATTGGTGTAAAAGCCTATATGGATCCTGCCGCTTCTTCAAATGTTGCCGTCGTAAATGTAACCAACAATTGTGATATCACTGGTGGAACTACCGGTATCCTTGCCGAAGGAGTCCATGCTTCAGTATCAGTAACTAACAATGTCACGACCATTACGGGTAACCAGGTTGGTATTCTTATCAAAAATGGAGGTAACCTTCTTTCCTGTAATAATAACACGATAACCAATAATACAGTTGGTGGGATTATCATTGAATCCACCGCAGGTACCATTGGCATTATAAGCGATAATACGATCAGCGGGAATGGCCCTGCTCCTCACGGACTGGGTGTCAGCAATGCAAAGTCTTCTTCTGTAAACGCTATAAACAACTGGTGGGGTGATGCCACAGGTCCCTATAATGACCCGAACAATACCTGCGGGCTTGGGAATGCCGTATCAGCCAAGGTTGATTTTAAACCCTGGTACCAGTATGCTTCGATGACGACTTTTTACACGCTTCCACTTCCGTTGTTATCGTCATGTACTTCTCCGATAACGCTGGATCAGCATGCTGAAAGAGATCCTTATGCTACCGGTACGCCAACGGTCACTACCTGTTACGGTCCTTATTCCTTAACTTATGATGATAACCGTTCCGGGCTAACTTCCTGCAATGCAACCGGTACGATCATCCGCACCTGGACTGTAAAGGACTATTTTGATAATACCACAACCTGTGTTCAGAATATTGTTATCCAGGATAATGATAACCCGGTTGTTACCTGTCCATCCAATATAGTGACATATACAGATCCCGGACTATGCACTGCAGTAGAGACATTCAATCCAACAGCCACAGACTTCGGATTCTTCCAGGGATTTGAAAATCCTAATTGGGTTGCCGGTCTTGCCGCGAACAATCCTTCTGTTGATTGGAATGAATATAGTAGCCCAATTGTTCGAGTTACTTCCGGAACTGATGGTATCACTTCAAAGTCTGGGAGTGCACATGCCGTTATAAATTCCACAGCTAACATTAATCCAAATACTACGGGCGCATTTGGTCGACTAGGTGGATATAATGGTACTTTCGGCTTAGGCTTTATTTCGAAAGTGGATGTCTATTTTAATATGTCAGATGGACGCATATCTACCGGTACTTACGGATGGGACCTTGATCAGGCCGTTAGCAGTAGCAGTGCTGGATTCCTGCGTGATTTCGTTTACCATGTCGGCGGAGATAACACCGGAATATATGTGTGCGCAAGCAATAACTCAAATAATGTAATCCCGGCAATGAGCCCTGCTTATATTCAAACCCAGCCTCATGCTACAATTACTGCAACAGGATGGTACACAATGGAGTGGGAAGCACGTGATAATGCAGGTTTCCTGGCTATGGATTTCAATATACGCAATGCTTCAGGTGCAATTGTATGGACAACTACTATCAACACTACCGATGCTATTGCTGGTGTAGGTGGAAATCGTTATATGTGGTTCAATTTTATCGCTGCTGATAAACTGGCAATTGATAATACAAGTTTATTACGCAAGTTATCGGTTACTGCATCCCCGGTAAGCGAAACTGTATTTGATATCGGCTCAACTCCTGTGAATGTTACATCCTTGGATGCTTGCGGAAAAACAGGAACCTGTAGCTTCACTGTGACCGTCGAAACTGTATCCATAGCCGGCGCCATTACCTATTATAACACTGCAAACACTCCGATGAATAATGTGACCGTCAATCTCAAGCAGGGTGGTGCTACAAAATATACTGCTGTTGCAAATGGATTTGGCGGCTATTCTTTCTCCGGTGTGTGTAACGGCAATTATGATGTGGTATTCTCGACTTCCAAACCTGCTGGTGGTATCAACTCGACTGATGCTGCACAGGTAAATGCCTGGTCGGTAGGACCGCAGTATTCAATTGAAAAGGTGAGGTTCTTTGCCGGTGATGTTGTTAGGGACGGAAACATTCTGCCTCTTGATGCCCAGAGAATTGTACAATACTTTGTATCCGGCGGAGCTCTTGCATTCAATCCTGATTGGACTTACTGGAAAACAAATGACCCTACCACAACGAACGCGGGTACTTATGCTTTGACACTGAATGTAACCGGTCCGCTGACGCAGAATTTTTATGCGCTGGCAACCGGAGACTTTAACCGCAGCTTTATTCCTGGCGGTGCCAAGAGCGCAAGTGACAACCTTGAATTGAATATCAATGGCAGCATACAGGCAGAGAAGGGGATTGAGTTCGAATTACCGGTCTATGCAAGTGCTGCAATGGATGTGACGGCTGTTTCGATGATCCTCAACGTTCCGTCTGATAAACTTGAAGTGACAGGAATCTACCTCGGCGCTAACCTGGCAAGTCCGCTGGATTATGCGGCAACCGGCGATGAACTCAGGATCGGATGGCAATCACTTTCCCCCGTTTCCCTGAATCCAGGTGAAAAACTTCTCACCCTGAAGCTCAGGTTGAAGGTTGAACTGGGAGAAGGCGAGTCAATCCGTTTCAGCCTTGCCGGCAACGAACTCAATGAGCTTGCCGATGCCGACTACGATGTTATTCCAAATGCTGTGTTATTCACAAATGCTATAGGATCAGCGCTCGGAGTTGATGTGCTGCCGGGATTCGGAACACTCACTTTTGCCAACTACCCCAATCCGTTCAGGAACCAGACAACCTTTGCTTATTCCCTGCCAGTCGACGGTTTCGTTTCGATTGAAATCTGTAATATGCTGGGAAGTAAATTGAAAACGCTGGTGAATGAAATGCAGACAGCGGGAGATCATACCCTGACACTGGATGCCAACATCATGGGGCCGGGCGTTTACATCGCTACCTTAAGGCTTAACGCAAAAGGCCAGCAATTCAATCGACTGATCAAGATTATACGCAACCAGGATTAACAGAAAAAACGAGAACGGGAGCAAGATTCTCCCGTTCTCGTTTTTATTTATCAATGGAAAAATATTATCTAACTCATTATTAAACAAAAAGATTGAAGAGAGAAGAGATCGTTGGATTTTTTTGAAAATTTAATTTTTTTTCAAGCTGGGAAATGAAAAAAATTAAACAAATAGCGTGGGTTCTTATTTATTTACCCTTCATCGGTATTCAGGCTCAAAACGGACCTGTTACCCTTGCAGGCAATATTGTTACACCGGATTCTTCAATTACACTTCCTGTTATTGCTTCCGATTTTAACAACATCGGAAGTTGTGGCTTGCAACTGTTGTATGATCCGGAAATTATGATTGCCACTGCCGTTACTGCCGGTCCGCTTCTTGGCGGCAATTTGAATTCAAACCTTACCGTTGCGGGCCGGATAATCCTGGGATGGTACACCTGGCCAGGTGTTTCTCTGGCCGACAGCACGGTGATTTTTAACATTGTTTTTTCAAGAGCCATAACCGGGACTTCTGCTATTACCTGGTTTGATGATGGTTACTCTTGTTATTACAGCAATGGTCAATCTGTCATCTTAAACGATCTGCCTTCCAATAACTACTATATCAATGGTTCTGTGACTTTTCAGTTGCCAGCGCCCTTTACGATGGCTCCTTCAATCAGTGCGTTTCCGGGTACAACTGTTGATATCCCTATTAGGATATCCGGCTTCCGGGATATCGGGAAGATCAACCTTGTCCTTCAATATGATCCGCTGGTGCTTTCCTTGCAGACCTGGTCGGATTCCTCCGGATTTCCGGGCTTGACGGTTCGGGAAACCAACCCGGGAACAATCCAAGTTGAAGGGACGGTCGGGCCGGACGGATCAGGTATAAGTTTACCCGATAGCAGTGTGCTTTTTACATTGCATTGCAATTATTCAGGAGGTTCGACAGGACTTAACTGGAAGCTGGATGGGGGTTCCTGTGAATTTGCAGGTCCGCCGCCATCCTACCCGGTCCTTTTTGATACTTCAAATGGTTCGTACTATTTTAACGGAGCAATTACTCCCAGCCTTGGGGTTGATGAAACAGATGCAAACGAACAGGACCTGCGATTTTATCCAAATCCATTTAGTGACCACGGAACGATCAACTGGTCAATGCCTTCTTCAGGCAAGGTGTCCTGTGAAATCTATAATATGTCGGGGAAGTTGGTTGAATCGCGTTTCAAAAATTGTGATAAGCCGGGCGAACAGAAACTGGCGTTTTCAAACAGTCAGCTTTCACCGGGAATTTATACCGTCAGAATCAGGGCAGTAACAACCGGTCAATTTTTGATAAACCCGGTAAGAATTATTTGTCAATACTAATTTTTTTACGGATTCGTAAAGGATAAAAATAAAACAAAGTGAAAAATTTTCTCATCATTTTCTGGATTCTTTTTGCAGTTTGCCTGCAGGAGGTATACGCAAATGATGCTCCATCTACAACTGCAGTAACAGCTACAGCCAGTGGACTAACCGCTGTCGTCCCCATAACGGCAACGAACTTTTCAAATATTGGAAGTTGCGGACTGGAACTGCATTTTGACCCGGCCATTGCAACTGCCACCCTGGTCACTACCGGTCCGGGTCTTGGAGGAGGATTCAATACAAACCTGACGGTTCCAGGAGTCATTATCATTGGCTGGTATACCTACCCGGGTGTAACCATGCCAGCCAACTCTATCATTTTTAACATCACATTTTCCAGGGTAACATCGGGCACAACTGCTATCACTTGGTACGATAACGGTTATTCCTGTTATTACTCTGATGGTCCTGGCAACATATTATATGACCTTCCAACCTCAAGTTTTTATTTCAACGGGTCATTGACTTTTCTGAGTTCCTTATTTGCAGATTTTACCGCTGATAATGCCACGCCGCCAAAAAATACCACTGTAAATTTTAACGACCTCACAACAGGCAACCCGACCAGCTGGTCCTGGAGTTTTAACAGATCTTCGGTGGTTTATATGAATGGTACAAATTCCAATTCACAAAACCCAAAGGTGCAATTCACGGATGGTGGTCTTTACACTGTCACACTCGTGGTTCACAAAACCGGGAATAACGATACCAAAATAAAAGCCGATTACATCCGGGCAGGAACTCACGGCCAATGGACAGGCGCTACTTCTTCAGACTGGTCAACAACAACAAACTGGGATGACTGGTTTGTCCCGGCAGCATCAGCGGACCTGGTGATTTCGCAAAGCGCTTTATTCTGGCCTGTGATCACAGGGGATTATAGTTTAGGTACCGATTGCAATTCCCTCACACTGGATGGCTCCGCTCAATTTACGGTAGATGGAGATTTCTCCATCAATTCCGGATCCGGGCTGAATTTTACGGGTAACGGGATGTTACATGTCGGGGGGAACTGGACAAATGCCGGGAATTTTAATGCCGGCGATGGAACGGTGGATTTTACAGGCACCAATCCCGCAAGTATAATCAGTGCAGGATCTCCCACGGTAACCAATAATTTCAATAATATAAAAATATCAAAGGTTGGCGCAACGCTGACGAATCCATGCAATATAATTGTTAACGGAAACCTGGTGATCAACCCATAGTGAAATGGATGAAAAATCAGGCTGTGATTTTATACCAAATAAAATAATGAATGGATTCTGATATTAAATTTTAAGTCATGACAATGAAACCCTTGATAAACTTTCTTTTTTGCTTGATCTTCCTGTGCTCGCTGACCTCAAATGCACAGAATGCACCGGTTACAACCGGAAGTGTCGTCTATGATCACGGATCTGCCGTAGTCGTTCCCATCAAAGTGGCAAACTTTGCTGACATCGGAGCCATTTCATTGACAATGGATTATGACATTACGGTCGTTCAGGTAACAGGTGTTTCATTCAACAGTAATTTACCTGGTTTTACTGCAGACTGGATAACAACTCCGGGCAGGATTGTAATGGGATGGACTGGTTCATCCGGTGTTAGTTTGTCCGATAATGCCCACCTTGCCGATATTATATTCACTGGCCTGGTGGCGGGGGAAACAGACCTCGCCTGGGTCGACAACGGGATTTCGTGTCAATATTCAAAGTATGACAATGGGACCTATACGATATTAAATGATTCCCCAACGGGTGATTATTATAAGAACGGACATATCGCTTTTCAGCGTTCCGGTCCTCAAACGGTTGCCCCAATCTTCACCGCTTCTCCAAACCAGGTCATTTGCATCCCTGTAAAAGTAAATCAGTTCACTGATATCGGATCCATCTCCCTGACGCTGGATTACGATCCGGCAGTGATGACATTTCAAAGTATAGCTTCCACAACGATACCGGGGAGCTGGTTGTTAACCGGACAAGCCGTGACTTCTGGCCGTGTGATTGTCGGTGGCTTCGGTCCGGGAATCACCATGCCAGACGGCAGTGTGCTGTTTGAAGCATGTTTCATGTATCACGGGGGAGCCACATCCCTTTCATGGTATGACGGAGATGGAATTTCATGCGAATACGCGGATGGGGCCACATTAAATCCTTTATATGATCTGCCACAGCCCGACTTTTACATCAATGGTTGGGTCGGCCCGTCACTGCCGGCTCCGCGAACCTTTGCCCCGGTCTATGTGGCATCGCCAAACCAGGTCATCTGTATCCCAATAAAAGCAGATCAGTTAACCAATATCGGATCCATCTCCCTGACATTGGATTATGACCCGGCAGTGATGACATTTCAAAGTATTGCATCCACAACAATACCAGGGAGCTGGTTCTTGACCGGACAGGCGGTGACCCCTGGCAGGCTGATCGTCGGTGGGTATGGGTCTGGATTCAGTTTACCGGACGGCAGTGTGCTGTTTGAAGCATGTTTCCTCTATCACGGGGGAGCTACAACTCTTTCATGGTATGATGCAGATGGAATTTCATGCGAATATGCGGATGCGGCGACCTTAAATCCTTTGTATGATCAGCCGCAGTCCAACTTTTACATCAATGGATGGGTCGGTCCGTCACGGCCGTCTCCCCAGACAATAGCTCCAAATTACACAGCTTCCGGTACAAACCAGGTAATCTGTATCCCGATCACTGTAAGCCAGTTTCTCGATATCGGATCCATTTCCCTGACCCTGGATTATGATCCGAATGTACTGACATTCCAGTGTATCAGCTCTTCAGCCATACCGGGAACCTGGTTTTTTGACGGTCAGGCAGTGAATCCGGGCCGGCTTATTGTTGGCGGGTACGGACCCGGTATTCATACAATACCTGACGGCGATGTTTTATTTTATGCATGTTTCTATTATCATGGAGGCACTTCAACGCTTACCTGGTATGATACTGACGGAATTTCATGCGAATTCGCTGATGCCACAACACTTGATCCGCTCAGCGACCTACCGCAAAATGTCTATTATATTGACGGGTTGGTGACAAGTCTTTCAATTGATTTCTTGGCAGACCTGGTCAATCCTCCGAAAAACACTACCGTAAATTTCACTGACCTCACTTCAGGTGCCCCTACGGCCTGGGAGTGGAGTTTCGACCGGCCAGCTGATGTTGTCTATTGTGGCGGAACCAACTGTCATACACAACATCCAAAAGTAAAATTTTTAAATGGCGGTCATTATAATGTATCGCTGACCGTCCATAAATCCTCCCTTGTGGATTCAAAGACAAAGGATCGTTATGTGCTGGCAGGCATTTCCGGATTTTGGATCGGAGAGGTTTCTTCTGAGTGGAATTTATTTAAAAATTGGGATAATTGGCTGGTCCCGGATGCTTCAACGGATATTATAATTCCGGCTTCAGCATCCTTCTGGCCTGTATTTAACGGAGATCTTACGATTGGCATCCAATGTAAAAGTATTACTTTGATTGACATTTTAAGTCAACTGACGATCAATGGTAATTTTATCATACATTAGCTAAAAAAATTAGCTATGAAACCAATTTGTAATATAAGTAGATTGATTTTTTTTCTTGCATTTCATCTTATCCCTTCACTGGCATATGTCTCAATTGCACAGAATGCCCCCATTACCACCGTGGCAACCGTGAGTGGCACCCTGCCGGGTACGGTGACTGTACCGGTGACGGTTGTAAATTTCACGTCAATCGGCGCGATTTCTCTTACGCTGGATTACAATTACACCGTGATGCATTTTCTCCAGGCCATACCCAACCCGATACTCCCTAATTTTATTGCAGGTGATGCGGACCTGGGTAACGGAAATCACCGGATCACAATGGGGTGGTATGGTATGCCAAAAAGCCTTCCGGACGGAAGTGTAATCATGTCGCTTTCCTTTACCTTCATTGGCGGAAGTACGCCTCTGACGTGGTTTGACAATGGTCCATCCTGCGAGTATGCTGATGGGGCCTACAACGTGTTAAACGATCTGCCAACTTCCACCTATTATATCAATGGCTATGTTTGCGGATATATCGGGAATCCCGGTACCATAACCGGGAACAACATGGTTTGCCAGGGAGAAAAGGGCGTAAGTTACAGCATTGCACCCATACCGAATGCTGAAAGCTATAACTGGACAGTTCCTTACGGGGCTGCAATCGTTACAGGGAATAATACGAATTCTATTTTGGTTGATTTTTCAACCAATGCCAATACTGGTGTCATAAGTGTAGATGGGATCAATGCGTGTGGAAACGGACCGGTCTCCCAGCTTCCGGTAACCGTAAATACCATTCCACTTGCCAATGCGGGAAGTGATACGACCATACCTTATGGCACCTTTACTTTTTTACATGCTGCTTCCGGTGGGAGCGGTTCATACAACTACCATTGGTCCCCGGAATCTTTGCTGGTCAACCCGGATCTTCAGAATCCGCAGACCGTCATCCTCACGACCACCAATGTTTTCAGGCTATTGGTCACCAACCCGTCGACCCTATGCCACAATACAGATGAAGTGGTTGTTAACATTTCCGGTGGTGCACTCGGCGTCAATCCCGTTGCAGTTCCATCTATGATTTGCAAGGGTTCAGCTTCCCAACTGCATGCCAATCCAGGTGGGGGTTCCGGAAATTACACCTATTCATGGACTTGCATTCCTCCGGGGATCCCTCCATGGACCTCAAATATTGCAGATCCAATGGTCGCTCCCGATTCATCACGACAATACCATGTCACCATAAATGACGGGTACAGTTCGTCATCCGGTATCACCAACCTGACGGTTTACCCACTCCCCACCGCAACCATTTCCGGTGGAGCTGCATTATGTGATGACGGATCAACCACATTGCTAACCATTGATCTGACGGGGACACCCCCCTGGTCATTGATCTATACCAACGGGATCACAACGTATACCATTAATAACCAAAACACAACGCCTTATCTGATCAATACTTCCGATCCGGGAATCTATTCCGTCCTGGTCATTCAGGATACGCATTGTTCAGGAACCACTATCGGTACTGCGATTGTGGACGTATTTCCCATACCGCAGACACCGGTTATCACCATAACGGGAAATGATCTGGTCTCCTCATCCCTTCTCGGAAATCAATGGTATAAAAATGGGGTTGAAATTCCCGGCGCAAACGATCAAAATTATACCCCGTCACAAACCGCTCACTATTTCACGGTAGTTACCCAGAACGAATGTGTTTCGGATCCGTCGGAAGATGTTTATTATGTGATGACAGGATCTTTTGAGCCTGACAAAGAAGTTCTGATGATTTATCCTAATCCTGCAGATGATCATATCGTGATCGAACGTGGAACTACAGAGCCGGTTATGGCTGAATTATTTTCTGTAGAAGGGAAATCACTGAAGCGATTCGTATTAAAAGGAAAGAAAACAATCCTTGATCTGAAAGAAATGTTGCCGGGATTCTATTTTGTCCATTTGAATTCCCAATCCTTCCCCCTGATTAAAATGTAAATCAACTTTTCGTACGGCATCCGTCATAATTTTATTACATCCCCGAACCCCGGCAACTCTGCACGGATGCCGTATTTTTTCTCTATAATATTCGCTAACGGAATTCTTCCTTTGTCTTCGCCATGTGCCAGGATAAGGCGTGGTTTTGAAGGAGCCAATGTACTAAACCAGTTCAGGAGATCACTTTGTCCGGCGTGAGCGCTCAATCCGCCCAGCAGGTGGATCTGAGCCTTTACCGCGATTTTTTCTCCGAAAATTGAAACCTCGCTCGCCCCGTCAACCAACCGTCTTCCCAGCGTTCCTTCGGCCTGGTAACCGGCAATGATCACATGGGTTTCCTTACGCCAGAGGTTATGACGCAAATGATGAAGGATCCTGCCTGCATTACACATCCCCGAACCGGCAATGATCATACAGGCTCCTTCTATAAAGTTTAAAGCCCTCGATTCATCCGCGGTCTCCGACATATGAAGATGACTCAGGTCGAGCTTTAACTCACCCGATCGCGCCATTTCATCCGCTTCTTCATCAAACAGCTCCATGTGTTTCATGTATATTTTTGTGGCTTCTATGGCCATCGGGCTGTCCAGATAGACAGGTAAATGGGATACATTACCCAGGTGAATGGCTTTGGCCATGTAATAGAGTATTTGCTGGGTCCTTCCCACTGCAAATGCCGGTATCAGGATTTTGCCTCCATCTTTCACCGCCTGGTTGATGATTTTTTCGCCTTGGTCAAGTGTCTCTTGTAACGATCGGTGATCGCGGTCGCCATAGGTGGATTCCAGGAAAACCATATCGGCCTGGCGCATTACTTCCGGATCTTTCAGGATGGCCATCCCGCTCGGGCCAAGATCGCCGGAAAAGATGACTGTCTTTTTGTGACCGGTTTCTTCGACGGTCACTTCCAGGCTTGCGGATCCCAGGATATGTCCTGCTTCCACCGCTCTGACCGAGATGCCGGGAGCCACCATGAAAGGCGTATCGTAAGCCAATGGTGTCAGATATTTAATCACAGCTTCAGCCTCGGCTGCCGTATACAAAGGAGCGATCAATGGCTGCCCCCTGCGTGATCTTCTTCTGTTATCTCTTTCCACATCAAGAAACTGTACCTTGGCCGAATCCCGAAGGATCAGCGAGGCAATATCACACGTGGCAGGGGTGGCATAGACCGGATTCTTATATCCCGCCTTTATCAGCAGGGGTAGCCGGCCGGTATGATCCAGGTGCGAGTGGGTCAGCACTACGGCATCCAGCTTTTTCACATTGATGGGAGGGAAGGACTTGTTCTTGAGATCAGCCTTTTTGCCACCCTGAAAGATACCGAAATCAATCAGGATATTCCCTGTTTTCGTTTCGAGATGATAGGCCGAGCCCGTTACATCCCCTGCTGCTCCATATAGCGTGATCTTCATGTTTGTTTTTTTAGTAAAGTTATTAAAAAATGACAAGGTGGACAAATCGTGACACGTAACACGTGACGCGTAACACGTCAAGTGTCTGGTGAAGAGCGAAACATTTTTTTCATTACACGGAGCTGCACGGAGAAGGCACGGAGATGCTCAGAGATTTTGAAACAGATTCTTTAGGATAGGGGAAAATTCCGTTAATGGTTTATGGTTAATGGTTAAGGACGGAGAAGGTGTCACCAATCACCACGAATATTCTTCCGACCCCGTCAGGGGTCGCACGTAATTCTCGGGATTTACTCTACGGGCGACCTCTCCAAGGTCGGGATTATTCCGCTTCCTCTTGCTATAAACGGGAGATCCCTCCGGGATCCGGGAATTCCTGATTTTTCAGCAGAAAAGTTTTCAATACCTACAACCAGTCACCAATCACCAATCACCAATCACCAATCACCAATTACCAATCACCAATCACCAATCACCAGTCACCAATCACCAATCACCAATCACCAATCACCAATCACCAATCACCAATCACCAATCACCAGTCACCAGTCACCAATCACCAATCACCAATCAGCAATCACCAATCACCAATCACCAACTTTTAATATCTTTGCCCAAAAAACGATCCGATATGAGCAAATTCATCAACGTCACCATTTCCAAAGAATCAGATGAAGATCTGGAAAAAGATCTCCCGATGACCATCAATACACATTATGTCATTAAAATTACTGCCTCTTCAGAAGATGAAGCCGGAAACACCGTCATTGCCCTGGCAACAGGAGAATTCCTGTTTGTGACTGAAACCTTTGAGGATTTGAAAGCGTTGATCAAATAAGGAGGAAAGGGAGACCGGTGAAGGGAAATAAAGCGTTTTATATAAAACGCCAACATTTAAAAACTCATCAGCTCATCAGCTACTCTGTGGGATTTGAGGGATTCGAACCCACGACCCCCGCCCTGTCAAGGCGATGCTCTAAACCAACTGAGCTAAAATCCCTAAAATTCTTTGCGAAAGTAAGGAATTATTTTTCTGTCACCAAAATACATAACAGGAAAAGTGAAAACTTCAGCGGTTTATTGATGCAAATCATCGAATAATATCAAGCTGTACACTATTATTAATCTAATTTTGCAGCCAATCACCAGGCCTGATATCAATACAGATCGATGGGTGAATGGATTTTCAGTACTGCGAAAAGCGCATCTAAATAGTATAACTTATTCATCATGAGAAAAATAGCTATTATCACCCTTCTTTTCTTATCCGCATTTTCCTTTGCACAGACAAGTAAGAAAGCCTTTACCCTGGAAGATATCTTCACAAACCGGAAATTTTCCTCCCGGGGCGGGTTTGGTTTTCAGTCCATGAAAGACGGGGAACACTATGTCCAGGTAAAAAAAGACAGCCTGAACCTGTATGATTATGTCACCGGGAAATTAACCAGAACCCTGCTGATGGCCGGAAAATTGATCCCTGCCGGTGATACAGCTCCGATCGACATCAGCAGTTTTGAATTCTCACCAAACGAAAGCAGGATCCTTTTTGCCAATGATGTGGAAGCCATTTACCGCTATTCGTCCAAGGCTTCCTATTATGTGTACGATTTCAAAACCGGATCACTCTCGTCCCTTTCTGGCAATGGAAAGCAACGTCTTGCCGCGTTTTCTCCCGATGGGAACCGGATCGCTTTCGTTCGTGACAATAATCTTTTTGTAAGCGATCTTTCTGAAACAGGAAAGCCGACGAGTGAAAAGCAAATCACATTGGACGGAAAGATGAATGAGATCATCAACGGAGCCACCGACTGGGTGTACGAAGAAGAATTTGGATTCACCAGCGCATTCTTCTGGTCTCCCGACAGTAAAAAGATTGCCTTTTACCGCTTTGATGAAAGCAAGGTTAAGGAATTCCAACTGACTTATTACGGAGATCTTTACCCGGAACAGTATAAATATAAATACCCGAAAGCCGGGGAGGACAACTCAGTTGTGTCGCTATTAATTTATGACCTTTCCTCCTCAGGGCTGAAAAAAGTTGAAACCGGCGACAGCACCGACATCTATATCCCAAGGGTTAAATGGACCAAAGACCCGGCTTTGCTTTCCTATTACCGGATGAACCGTCATCAGAACAAACTGGAGTTGATGATCGCAGATGCCGCCACCGGCGCTTCCCATGCCATTTATACCGAAGAGAACAAATATTACATCGAAATCAACGACCATCTCCATTTTCTTGATCAGTCAAAAGGCTTCCTGCTTTCAAGCGAAAAAGATGGATACAATCACATTTACCTGTATGATATGACCGGGAAACCCATCCGGCAGATTACTTCCGGAAAATGGGAAGTGACCGATATCAAAGGTGTGGATGAGAAAAATGACCGGATTTTTTATGTTTCTACCGAAAGTTCCCCGCTCGACAGGGATCTTTACAGTATCAGCCTGGACGGAAAGAATAAGAAGAAGCTCTCTGCTAAGAAAGGAGTCAACGCTGCCGAATTCAATTCCACCTTTTCCTATTATGTCAACCGGCAATCCGATCTCAACACACCTCCGTATATCACCCTGAACAAGGTCAACGGCGAAGTGGTAAGGGTGATACAGGATAACGCCAAACTTAAGGAAACCCTGGCAGGATACCAGGTAGGCCAGTCGGAATTTTTTACTTTCAAAACCGCCGACCGGGTAGAACTGAACGGTTGGATTTTAAAGCCTGCTTCGTTTGATCCCGCAAAAAAATATCCGGTTTTATTCTGTATCTACGGTGGCCCGGGGTCACAAACCGTTCTGAACGCCTGGGGTATGGTTTCCATGTGGCAACAGTACCTCGCCCAGAAAGGGATCATCGTGGTATCGGTGGATAACCGCGGGACCGGGGGAAGAGGGGAGGAGTTCAAAAAGCTGACTTACCTTCAGCTCGGGAAATATGAAACCTCCGATCAGATTGAAGCAGCGCAGTATCTTGGTACGCTTTCTTTCGTGGATAAAGACCGGATCGGTATGTGGGGGTGGAGTTTTGGCGGTTACATGACCCTTTCGTGCCTGACCAAGGGAGCCGATTATTTCAGCCTGGGTGTGGCTGTAGCACCCGTTACGAACTGGAAATATTACGATAATATCTACACCGAACGCTTTATGCGCACGCCGAAGGAAAACCCCGATGGCTATGAATCCAATTCACCGATCAATCATACGGAAAAAATGAAAGGAAAACTGCTGTTGGTCCATGGCCTCGCTGATGACAATGTGCATGTTCAGAATTCGATGGATTTTATCACCTCCATGGTGGCATCAGGCAAACAGTTCGAGATGCAATTGTATCCCAACAGCAATCACGGAATTTATACCGGGAAAAATACGACCTTTCATCTCTATCAGCGGATGACAAATTTTATTCTGGATGGTTTTGGCCGTTAAATTGCCAACAAAATATTTGAAATTGTAAAAAAGATGTATATCTTTGCACCCCTTTTAGAAAAGTAATTGAGTAATCATTATTAAGAAGCGTAAAAGACAAACATGATCATTATTCCCGTCAAAGAAGGCGAAAGCATAGACAGAGCCTTAAAGAAACTGAAACGTAAATTCGAAAAAACCGGTGTTGTTAAAGAATTACGTGAGCGTCAGAAGTTCACCAAACCCTCCATCAAACATCGTGAAGGCGTAAACAAAGCCATCTACATTCAGCAATTACATCAAACAGAAGAAGGACTTTAATGGTGGGTGAGTTGGTGAGTTGATTCCGACTTTACCTTTTCCAATAATTTCTTTTATGTGATTTCCGCTTGGGACCATGTTCCTTAGCGGATTTGTCATTGGCTAATTCAGCTGATGAGCTGGTGAGCTGATTCAAATTTATCCGGAATTTTATTTTTACATTTTTTAACATTTCATTTCCCCTTTTCTTGCTTATATTTGTTTTTTAACGTCGGTCAATGGAGAAGGAAAAGTTTTTGGCTTACCTGCAATTCGAAAAAAGATACTCCCCCCATACAATCACCGCTTACCGTAACGATCTTGACGGGTTCTTTCATTTCCTGGAAAGCATGTATGAGATCAAATCCATTCAGACCGTGGGACATTCAGAGATCCGTTCATGGCTTGTGTATTTAATGGAGGGAAGTGAAAAATCAGCCACTTCTGGCGAAACTCCGGATCTCCACAAACAAGTTGCCGTAAATTCCCGTTCTGTGAACAGGAAACTTTCCACATTAAAATCGTTTTACCGTTTCCTGCTGAAAGAAGGACTTGTCACCGAAAATCCAATGCGAAAAATCATTTCGCCCAAAACAGCCAAACGCCTCCCCATATTCGTCGAAAAGGAAAAAATGGATATCCTGCTCAGGGATGCCGGTACCACGGACGGATTCCCCGGATTACGCAACCAAGTGATTTTGGAAATGCTTTACAATACAGGGATGCGGCTGTCGGAACTGATACATTTGAAAGACCAGGATATTGACTTTTCCGGTCAGACCATAAAAGTGCTGGGGAAAAGAAATAAAGAACGGCTAATTCCGTTTTCACGTAAATTCGGGTTGCTATTGAGAACATATTTAAAGGAAAAATCGGCCTACTTTGATAAGGAAGCTCCACAACCGGAGCATCTGTCGTTCCTTTTTATCACGGATCATGGGAGTCCTGTTTATCCGAAATTTGTTTATCGTCTCGTCCGAAGCCGCTTATCGGAGGTCACTACCCTGC
Organism: Bacteroidales bacterium; assembly: GCA_038244085.1. Lineage (GTDB taxonomy): Bacteria > Bacteroidota > Bacteroidia > Bacteroidales > FEN-979 > FEN-979. The sequence goes on from JBBRTX010000004.1 coordinate 207,396, forward strand.
AAAAGCGTTCACCGCATGTGTTGCGCCATACCTTTGCCACCCATCTGCTCAATAACGGAGCAGAACTGAATGCGGTTAAAGAACTCCTGGGTCATGCCAGTCTTTCGGCTACCCAGGTTTATACACACAATACAATTGAAAAACTGAAGAAAGTATACAAACAAGCCCATCCAAAGGCATAAAAAAGGAGGTTGTATGAATATCAAGTTTAATCCGGTACATTTTAAGGCAGACAAAAAATTAGAGGAATTTATCACCGAAAGACTTCAGAAGATGACAGCACTTTATGAGGGCATTGTCGGAACAGAGGTAATTCTGAAACTTGAAAATACGGAAACACCGGAGAATAAATTAGTGGAAATCAGACTGATGGTAAGAGGGTATGATCTCTTTGCAAAAAAACAGGCACGTTCTTTTGAGGAAGCTGCAGATACGGTTATGGAAGCGCTTCGAAAACAACTGGTTAAACATAAAGAAAAAGTGAGAGGAAATTAATAGTAGTTTTTCGCTAACAAAATACGTAAAAATACGGGGAATAATGAGTGATTATTGAACTGAAATGTAGTAAACATTCTCTTGCACGGATAATGCATTGGTAATATTTTTACAACAAAAATGGCTACCCGTTGAAGAGAAGGTTCATTTTCATTGAAGAATAAAGTCGGGTGATCAAAGAAGTTTCGGGTTAGATGCCCTGATTACTGTGTGTCGATAAGTATTTTTTTAGGATTTTTTTGCATTGCTTGTATATGTAATAATTATTTATATATTTGCTGTTCCATATGCTGCGTATTTCTACATTGTATTTTATATCTAATTTTTTTTGAGGTTTCATATTAATGTCTTGTTTGTATGCAGATATCTCTATCTTTGCAAAAAATAATTAAGACGAAAACCAATAAACTCTATACCATGAAAAACATGTTTCGAAAGATTTTTTACACCTTAATGTTATCATTGCCGCTTTTCATGAATTCTGTATTGGCCGATCCTCCCGGACCACCCAACCCTGGAGGTAATCCTGCTGGTAATGGCGGAGTTCCTGTTGGTGCCCCGATCGATAATGGGATTTTTGTCCTCCTGGCACTTGCCATCGGATATGGTGCTTATAAAATATATGAAATCAGAAAAGCAAAGCTGAAAGCTGCTGACGATTCAATAAAATAGTCGTATAACTGAAGGCAGGACGCCTTGTTTTTTGATCCTTTTGATGCATGTCCTGCACTTCCTGAATTGAATGCATAAAATAAAGGTAATAATGAAAACGTCTTAAAACAAAAACAATGATAAAACCAATTTACCTTCTGAGAAGTAAGAGAGCGCTTATTGCTTTTTCTCTCATTTTTGGGTTATCGCCGGTCTTCGCACAAACGGTCATCGTAAGCGGGACTACCCTCCGGGTTGAGCCAGGAACTTCGTTTGTCGAAGGCTCCGGTTTGGGAATGACATCCGCCGGAACCATTGATAACAAGGGTACAATTAACCTGAAAGGGAATTTTACCAATAACGGTGTCGCTGCACTGGGTACAGGGACTTTCGTTTTTAATGGAACGACCAACCAGACCATTACAGGAACCAATACCATGGCGAATATGACCGTGAATAATGCCGCTGGCGTTACCATGGCAGGAGAGACCACCGTAAACGGTGTGCTTACCCTTACCTCCGGACTGGTAACCCTTGGTACCAATAACCTGACCCTGGGAACCGGGGCAACGGTATCGGGAACCCCTGCAGCTGCAAATATGGTAGTTGCCACCGGAACTGGAGAATTAAGAAAGCAATTTGCCGGAACCGGTACTTTTGTATATCCGGTTGGAGATAACACAGCTACGGCAGAATACTCGCCGGTTACCCTCAATTTTTCGGCCGGAACATTCGCCGGTGGCGCCTATGCTGGTGTAAACCTGGTGAATGCCATCTATCCTGATCCCAATATCACGGTTGATTATCTTAACCGTTACTGGAAACTTTCCCAAACCGGAATTACAGGTTTTACCTGCCAGGCTGATTTTAAATATCCTGTCGCTGATGTTCAGGGTACAGAAGCAAATATCTATACCGTGAAAATCAATCCTTCACCAGTCGTAACCTATAATCCTACGGTTGCCGCAACGCATACCCTTACAGCCCCCGGCCTGACCAGTTTCAGTACTTTTACCGGGATGAGGGGAGCTCATACCGTGACCCTCACTGCATTTTTAGAAGGCCCGAATACTGGTACCGGAGCGATGACAACTGCTCTGCCTGCTTTCACAGCCGGTGCACCCTTTTTCTCCACATCTCCTTTCCCTTTAACTCAACCTTACGCTGCTGCTCCCTGGAATTACGCAGGTACAGAAAATGTAGGAACAGTTCCTACCGGTGTTGTTGATTGGGTCTATATAGAACTTAGACAGGGATTAACCCCTGCCAGTGCGACTGCTGCTACTATTTTTGCAAAGAGAGCAGCGTTCATTAAAAGTGATGGATCGATTGTAGATATTGATGGGATTAATCCTGTAAAATTTTATGGTGGAGCACCCGCAACTGGCAATAATGTGTATATGGTGATTAAACATAGAAATCATTTAGCGATAATGTCGAATATTGGTGTTACAAAAAACACTCAGGGTGTTTTCCTCTATGATTTTACAGACGTGGGAACTAAATCGTATGGTTTTCCATTCAGCATAAAAAATGTTGGTGGAAAATGGTCGATGATTGCTGCCAATGGTTTTTATGATGCGGACATTAATACTGATGATAAAGATTTTTCCTGGACTCCACAGTTCGGTTCGTTCAACGGTTATTATTCGGGCGATTTTAATTTGTCGGGACAGGTCGATACAGATGACGCAGACTTTTATTGGTATCCAAATTTTGGAGGGTTCACTCCATTTAATGATGGAATGTTAAATAAGTATCATTCCATGGTTCCGTAATTAGTCATATTTATTCACTTATAAGATATTAAAAATGAAAACACTATTTACTAAAGTTATAGGAATATCAGTGATCCTATTTTTCATAGTAGTCCAGGTTGCTGCGCAACCCAGATTATCATGGAGAATGACAAATCCTCGTGTTGTATATGTTAATCCGGATAATTTTCTTGAATTTGATATTCAGGTTCAATCCGATATTGCAGGAAAGTTTTTTAAAGGGATGACAATTGTATTAAACTTTAATGGGAGTGGATTATCCCAACTGGGTGCGGATTGGACTGTCACAAAAGGTTTGAATTACAGTCCGCTTAATTCTCAAGGTGCTTTTAAATATAGCATTACCACGAGCGTTAACGGGGGGAAATGGAATATTGGATATCTTTCTGATATTAACGTTGAAAGTCATCCTGCATCAAGTGCTGACTTTACACCGCTATTAACTACCTGGGATACATGGGCTATTGTTCGGATTAAAATACTCGATCCGAGTCTTATTGCTGGTACCACTTTTAGGCCCATAGTTGCGGGCGGTTTTTCTATTGGAGCATATCGGGATGCTGGTGGAGTTGTAAACTTAATGAACCTTACTCCTCATAAAGTCGATACCAAAGATTTCAGATTTCTCTATGCCGGAAGGATATATAACAGTGTTACAGGTTGGACTCAAATTGGTGGAGCGCTCAATTGGGCAACTGCGCTTAATACTTCAATATGGGATAGCGTTGCAAGCATGAATAACGCAGCCGGGTTAGTTAATAAACTGAGAATTCATCCAACTTCTTCAGTTGCCGGTGCTAATCAAGTTGCAAGTTTACCTGGTGGCCGTTTGAGGATTTTATCGGGAGGAGCCATCACAGCAAGTGATAGTACAATTATCGAAGAGACCAGAGGATTAGTTATTGGAAGCGAATTGGGAATGGCACAATTTAAAGACAATGGAACGATTACCTATAATACAGGTGGTACGGCCCAGGCATTTGTGAAATTTGCTCAGGATAAATGGCATTATTATGCTATTCCTTTCCAGTCAACCATCGCCAGGCCCTTTGCCAATATTTATATGAAATACTACCAGGAACCAACCGATCATTGGAAGTATGTGATGAACAATAATTTTTCGCCCGATACTACTTTGAACACCTCAATGGTGGGATATGCCCTGTGGGCTGCGGCTACCGGAACTTATGCCAATCCCGGTTATGCGGGTCCTTCAGGTCTTTTAAATACTACCCCGGCAACCTCCTATCAGTTAAAAGTTACGCCTGCAAATTTACTTTATGCCGGCTATAATTTGGTAGGTAATCCTTATACCTGTGAAGTGGATTTGGCTCAGGTTAATTGGGGCACAGTTACCGCTCAGGCGTGGTTCTGGGATCCTACTGCTGCTAATTATACGGTTTATCCTGTCTATAACGGAACGTATGGTACACACTCCCAATATGCTCCTGCACAACAAGGATTTTTTGTAAAAGCTACGGTGAATAATTCCACCATCAGTATTCCTCAGGCAGCTAAGCGCATCGGGGCTGAAACCTTCCTGAAACAAGGAAATGATTTTGACAATCTTTTGTTTATTGAAGCAACAACAACAGCTAGTGAGCAGAAGGATAAAATTTCAGTATTTTTCGTTCCTGAGGCTACCGCTGGTTACGACGAAGGTATCGATGCCCAGAAATTATGGGGAGGTTTTGATGCACCGCAGTTATATTCAAAAGTGGCGGGCGATCAGAATCTGACCTTAAATGGCCAGCCATGGATCGGTGAATCACAAGTTGTACAATTAGGATTCTCGGACGGTGTTTCAGGCGATTTTAAGTTCACAGCAAGTGGTGTTGAGAGTTTTGACCACAAATATGTTTACCTGGTCGATAAAGTCACCAATACCTGGCAGGAACTGAACCAGAATCCTGTTTATACTTTCTCCTATACCGCAGGTGAAGCAGACAATCGTTTTGAACTGCATTTCATGACATTTGCTCTCGGTACATCAAGCCCGGAAATGACCACCATGAAGATCTATTCGAACGAAGAATATTTGTATGTTATGAATGTTGACAAAGATATTCAGAAGGGCAAAGTTGAATTATTCGACATGACCGGAAGAAGTATTTTTGTAGCAAATCTCATGAACAACAAGGTAAGCAAGTACAATCCGAATGTAACGGAAGGGTATTATGCTGTAAAAGTCACCACTCAAAATGGTACTTATAGCCAGAAGGTTTATCTGAAGTAAAGAAAATTTTTCATGGTTTGAAGAGGCTGTCTCGGTTAACGGGGCAGCTTCTTTTTTTAATTAACATCTCCCCTCTCCCCCTCTCCAGTAGGAGAGGGGGCCTTGAGTTTGGCTAGTTTCTCAAGTAGAACATAGCGGAAGTACAGGGGTTTGCAGCATTTCTATGGCTTCGTGATTTCAATTCCTGATTCACGAAGCCGGAGAAATTGACACCAATGACTTTAGCATAAGCTTGTG